>JBIJAM010000072.1:0-4146 GCA_044345755.1 Polynucleobacter sp.
GCCTCTTCGAGGTAGTTAAGGGCATCGCCCATAAACTCGGCCTCTACTTCATATTGGTTGTAGTCGCCATCCATGAAGCAATACATTGGGTCAGCAAAATAGGAATAGGTACATTCTTTTTTGTCCAAAATGACAATATCAAATTTGTCGTCGGCTTTATAAACACCCTCGTTTGGTGCGCCGGTTAACAGATTCTTAAATTTCATTTTCACGACCGAGGAGTTCCGGCCAGAGCGGCTGTATTCCGCCTTGAGTACGACCATGGCATCGGCGCCAATCATCACTACGTTGCCTACGCGGAGTTCTTGTGCTGTTTTCATCTGTGGTATTCCTGGAGGCAGAACTGAATTCTGCTGTATTTAATAAAGGTGACATTGTAACCGCCCCGGCGGGACTCCAACTGAGGGCGCTTAGGCTACAAAACGCAGCATTCTGGCTGGAAGACCCCCGTCTTGATTGGCCTCCAATATCGTTTTGCGCCAATTACGGGCATGGGCCTGCCACTCGGTTCGCTGAGTCCACCAGCGCGACGGCATCTGCCAATCCATGGCCAGTCGGCAGGATTCTTGGGTTGATGGGCTTGCTTTTTCAAGGTAGAGATCCAAAAAGGCCTGTAATTTCACCGTGTGGGCCATATCGTCTTGCGGGTAAATATGCCAAATAAATGGCTTTTCAGCGAGTTGTGCGCGTACAAAAGAATCTTCGCCCCGAACAATATTGAAGTCGCATTGGGATAAGAGCCAATCGTAGTCATCTTGTGGCACAAAGGGGAGGGAGATCAGCTGAATCGATGGGGGCAGGTCTAAGGGCCTGCCAATGCTATGCCCAATCATTTCAGCGTGGCCAAAGGTCAGGAGCACATCAATGTTGGCCTCTATATTGCCGAGATCCTCAAGCCATTGCCGCAGTGGCGCTCCGGGATAACAAAAGAGGCTGATGCGCTCTGCTTCGGGGCGGAGTTGGCCCCAGCTCGGCGCAAGGCTGGCGGGGATATTGGAGCTAGATTTGCTGCCTTGCGCTGGAATAGGATCGAGCGATAGTCCGCCCGTATTAGGCCCGAACCCGGGAAAGAAAAAATACTTCAATAAGCCGCTAGACTGAGGAGAGGCCTTAGCATGGAAATCATCAATCCAGGGTTCTGCGCTGAGGTACTCTAAATTGAGAATGATGGGTTTTTGGGCGGCAACCAATAGGCCGGTTTGATACCGCTCTGGCAGGTGGCAGCCAAAGGCCTCAATCACCACATCCGGCGAATCAATCGGGTGGCGCGCATTAGCAAAACTAGCCTCCCACGGCAGAATCTCCACCTGGGGCGTACGAGGGGAGTCGGATGCGAGTAAATTAAGGGTCGGTAGGTCATCGCAAAACAGGCGAACCTGTTGCTGATGATGTGTCGCTAAGCTGCGGGCAAGGCGCCAACAGACGCCGGCATCACCGTAGTTATCAACGATTTGGCAGAATATATCCCAACGCATGCGTAATTCGCTTTTTGAAACCCTCAAGCAAGACATTAAACGGCTTCCCGGATTGCCGGGGGTATATCGCTTTTTTGACGAAGCGGATCAGATACTTTACGTGGGTAAAGCCCGCGACCTAAAAAAGCGAGTATCCAGCTATTTTCAACGAACTGCATTATCGCCGCGCATTGAGCGCATGGTGAGCCGAATTGCGCGCTATGAAACCACAGTGACGCGTACTGAATCCGAGGCATTGATTCTGGAGAACAACCTCATCAAGGAGTTGACGCCACCTTTCAATATTCTGTTTCGCGACGATAAGTCTTATCCCTATGTGATGCTGACAGGGCATGCATTTCCGCGCTTATCCTCCTACCGTGGCAAAGTGGATCGGCGTAACCGCTATTTCGGACCCTTCCCCAATTCATCCGCAGTACGCAATAGTGTTCAGATTTTGCAAAAAGTATTTCGCTTGCGCACCTGTGAAGACACTGTTTTTAAAAACCGTACACGTCCTTGTCTGTTGCATCAAATTCACCGTTGCAGCGCGCCATGTGTCGGCATGCTGACTGCCGGACAATATGCCAGCGATGTCAATCAAGCAACCCGATTTTTAGAAGGGGATCACGGCCAAGTTTTATCTGAGCTCGAACGTGAAATGCTGGTCCACAGCGATGCATTGGATTTTGAGATGGCTGCAGTGATGCGTGATCGGATTGCCGATCTATCGAGTGTGCTGCAGCAGCAATCGATGGATACTGTGGCCGATGGCGAGGGCGACGTGGATATCTTGGCGACAGCTGAACTGGAAGGCATGATTTGCGTCAATTTAGCAATGGTTCGAGGTGGCCGGCATTTAGGCGATCGCACTTACTTTCCAAAAAATCTGCGCTCGGCAGCAGGTGAGCTACCCAGCCCCGTTGAAATCTTGGAAGCATTTATTCAGCAACATTATTTAGATGGCGAGGCGAGTGATGCCAAGCTAATACCCAGCGTCCTTGTTTTAAGCCATGCCATTTCGTCTGGCGAAGAGCAGTCACTTTTGCAAGACAGCCTAAATGCACAAGCAGGAAAAAAGATCAGCTTTTTGCATCAGCCACAAGGCCAACGCCGGCATTGGCTTGGTATGGCAGAGGGCAATGCCAAGATAGCGTTGGCTAAGCGCTTGGTGGAGACCGGCGGCCAGCTTGCTAAGGCGCGTTCATTAATGGATGTTCTTGGTTTGGATGTAGAAAGCGTGGAACAGTTGCGCGTGGAGTGCTTTGATATCAGCCACACCTCAGGTGAAGCAACGCAAGCTTCGTGCGTGGTGTACGCAAAAAATGAAATGCAATCGAGTGAGTACCGCCGCTTTAATATCAACGGCATTACACCGGGGGATGATTACGCAGCGATGCGGCAGGTATTGCAACGCCGTTATGCCAGTTACCAAGAAAGTCCGCCCGATAAAATGCCGCAGCTCGTCCTCATTGATGGCGGCAAGGGCCAAGTAGAAATGGCCCGTCAAGTGTTTGCAGAGCTAGGTATGGACCTGGGATTAATCGTGGGCGTTGCCAAAGGCGAAGCCCGTAAAGTTGGACTTGAATCACTGATCTTCGCCGATGGTCGGCCATCACTTGAGCTTGGGCTGGAGAGTGCGGCACTGATGCTGATCGCACAAATACGGGATGAAGCACATCGTTTCGCCATTACCGGAATGCGGGCAAAGCGGGCAAAGGCACGAACCGTCTCACGCCTAGAAGAAATTGAAGGGATTGGCGCAAAACGACGACAAGCCTTGCTCGCCCGTTTTGGGGGGTTGCGCGGTGTCTCGAATGCCAGCATGGAAGAACTGGCCACGGTGGATGGCATTTCTTTGACCTTGGCGGAGCAGATTTACAAACAATTACATTAAGCAATACCGGCGCCTTCGGTTATCCTTACGCCATGCCGTTTAATCTTCCAATCGCCTTAACGTGGTTGCGCGTTGCAGCCATACCGCTCTTGGTCACCATTTTTTATCTGCCTGCTAGCTGGCTCAGCATGCCGGAAAAAAATGCATTGGCTACCAGCTTATTTATCTTTGCTGCGTTGACCGATTGGCTTGATGGCTATTTGGCCCGCCGTATGAAACAAGAATCGGCTTTTGGGCAATTTTTAGATCCGGTCGCCGATAAATTGATAGTGGCTGCGGCCTTACTCGTACTTTTAAATATGGACCGAGTACAAGTGTGGGTAGCCTTGGTCATCATTGGTCGCGAAATTACGATCTCCGCATTGCGCGAGTGGATGGCGCAGGTGGGCGCCAGCAAAAGTGTCGCCGTGCACATGGTTGGTAAATTAAAAACCACAGCGCAACTCGTTGCAATTCCATTCCTGTTGTTTGACGGCACGCTGTTTGGTTGGTTGAATGCCGCTTTAATGGGTACATGGCTCATTTGGGTGGCCTCATTTTTAACCCTATGGTCCATGTTCTATTACCTGCAAAAAGCACTACCCCAATTGCTTGGCAAGTCGGATTAAGCCTTGATTGCATTGGACGCAAGGGGTGTAAATTTCACAATGGGCAATAAATAGGGCGCAGAGTCCAATAGTTTGCTAAACTGTTGCCCTGTTATGCGGGAATAGCTCAGCTGGTAGAGCGATACCTTGCCAAGGTATAGGTCGGGAGTTCGAACCTCCTTTCCCGCTCCAAGTTCGATGGGAAGCC
>JBIJAM010000073.1:0-4020 GCA_044345755.1 Polynucleobacter sp.
AAGAGCAGGGTTGAAACCAACACCACAAAGGTGGATAAAGAGATCCACCACGCATCCAGATTGCCTTTCCCTTGCGCCAACAACTCACCCAAACTCGGCGTACCCGGAGGCACGCCCAGACCGAGAAAGTCGAGGCTAGTTAAGGACAGGATCGCCGCACTCATGCGAAATGGCAAAAAGGTAATGACTGGCGTTAAGCTATTGGGCAAAATATGGCGCCGCATGATTTGCATATTCGTTAAACCCAAGCCACGCGCTGCGCGAACGTATTCCAAAGCGCGATTGCGGAAAAATTCGGCGCGTACGTAATCGGACAAACCCATCCAACTAAATGCAGCCAACAACACCACCAAGAGCCAAATGCTCGGGGTAAAAATCGAAGCAAAAATAATCAGCAAATACAATTCCGGCATAGCGGACCAAATCTCGATGGCGCGCTGGGTAACTAAATCGAACTTGCCACCAAAAAATCCCATTAGCGCGCCCGTAATAATGCCGACCGTAACGCCTACGATAGTCAAAGCAAGACCAAACAGGATGGATAAACGAAAGCCGTAGATTAAACGCGCCAACACATCGCGCCCGCGGTCATCGGTGCCGAGCCAGTTATCCATGGACGGTGCTGCTGGATTGGGCGACTTCGCAAAGTAGTTGAGGGTTTCAAAACTATAGGGAATCGGTGGATACACTGCCCAGTTCCCTTTACTCGTGATGCTGCGCCGAATATCCGGATCCAAGAAATCCGTTGGTGTCGCAAAGTCACCGCCAAAAACGGTTTCCGGCTGGCTCTGCAGGATAGGGAAATAAAACTGGCCTTGATAGCGCACGACCAGCGGTTTGTCATTGGCGATCAACTCAGCGCATACGCTAAGACCAAATAGAATCAGAAAGATCCACAAGCTGGTGTAGCCCAAGCGATTGGCTTTGAAGCGCTGCCACCGATTCATGAACCGCCTCCTGCGCCAAACTGAATGCGTGGATCGACCAAGACATAGCAAACATCAGAAATGAGTTTGGTAAAAAGTCCAATCAAAGTAAAGAGGTACAGGGTGCCAAAGACCACCGGGTAGTCGCGGCGCATCACCGACTCATAGGCCAACAAACCGAGCCCATCGAGTGTGAATAGGGTTTCGATCAGCAGTGAGCCAGTAAAAAACGCGCCCACAAAAGCGGCTGGAAATCCCGTCACCAAAGGCAACAAGGCATTACGGAAAACGTGCTTCCAGAGTACCTGCTTTTCACTTAAGCCTTTGGCACGCGCTGTCAGCACATACTGCTTACGAATCTCTTCCAAAAAGGAGTTTTTAGTCAGCATCGTGATAACAGCAAAGCTACCGAGTACCGATGCCGTAATCGGCAAGACCAAATGCCAGAGGTAATCGAGAACCTTGCCCATCATGGTGAGATCATTCCAGTTGTCGGATGTTAGGCCCCGCAATGGAAAGATTTGCAGAAAGCTGCCGCCGCCAAAAATGACTAAGAGCAAAACACCCAGTACAAATCCCGGAATGGCATAACCCACCAAGATCATGGTGCTAGTCACCGCATCAAAGCGACTGCCCTCGCGTACTGCTTTAGCAATACCCAAGGGAATGGATATCAAGTAACTAATAAAGAAGGTCCACAGACCAATACTGATTGAGACTGGCAACTTCGATACGATCAACTGCCAGACGCTTTGATGCTGGTAGTAGCTCTGCCCCAAATCAAATTGCGCAAAGCGTTTGAGCATGGCAAAGTAGCGTTCCAATGGTGGCTTATCAAAACCGTATAAGGCCTTTACCTCGGCCAGACGTTCCGCATCAATTCCCTGGCGGCCACGGTAGGTGCTGCCGCCGCCCGAGGACTCAGCGCCGCTAACGGCAGCATCGCCCTTGCCTTTGAGCTCGAGCATTAATTGCTCTACTGGACCGCCCGGAACAAACTGCACCACTGCAAAGGTCAAGGTGAGGACGCCAAGCAAGGTTGGAATCATCAGCAAAATGCGTTTAATAATGTAGGAGAGTAGTTGACCGTTCATTGGGATTTAACCGCCTTCCACCAGTTCAATAAGATCCAAGATTCGGCGGTGTAGTAAAGAGGTGGCTCAGGGTAACGCATCTCTTTCCGAAAGGCGACACGGTGCGTTGGGTTGTACCACTGCGGAATCACATAGTAACTATTCCACAGCACCCGATCGAGTGCGCGCGTCGCAGTTTGCAGTTGCGCGCGCGTCTCTGCACGAACAATAGCATCGATCAAGGCATCGACTGCCGGCGAGCGAACGCCAATCACATTATCCGATCCCTTTTCTTCAGCGGCTTTACTGCCAAAGCGATCGTATAACTCGTTGCCAGGGCTTTGCGAATCCGGAAAGCGAATCGTGGTCATGTCAAAGTCGTATTCATTCATGCGCTTTTGATGCAAGGCGAAATCACTGGTCCGCACATCTACCTTGATGCCTAATTTTTCTAAGTTACGCACATACGATGAGATCACCCGTAAAAAGAAGGGGCCATCTTCAACCATCTCAAAGCGAAATGGCTCGCCTTTGGCATTGCGCAGGGCGCCATCGCGGTAAGTCCAGCCAGCTTGCGCTAATAAGTCGCGTGCTTTGAGTAAATTTTGACGCAGGCTACTTGGCTCGACAGTTGTAGGAGGTGGTGGCATCGGGATAAACACGGCATCGGGAACGAATTGTGGGTACTGCGCTTTGAGTTTTTGCAATAGCTTTAACTCATCCCCTTCGGGTTTGGCTGGTCCATCAAAATTAGCACTGAGATCGCTATTCATAAAGTAACTGCTGATGCGACCATATTGCTCGTAAAACAGTTGGCGATTGAGCCACTGAAAATCGAGCGCATAACCCAGCGCCTGGCGCACGCGCTCATCCTGAAACAAGGGTCTGCGAATATTGACGGCAAAGCCTTGCATGCCAGCGCCATTGTGATTAATAAAGGCCTTTTTCAATAAGGTACCGTTATTGAATTTGGGCCCAACATAACTCTTGGCCCAATTTTTAGCACGGTACTCGACCAAGGCATCAAATTCACCCGCTTTGAATGCCTCTAAGCGCACCGCATCGTCGGCATAGAGTTTGTAATGAATGCGATCAAAATTGAAAAAGCCGACCCGGACATTGACGGTTTTACCGTCCCGATCGCCCCAATAGTTTGGATTGCGCTTGTACACCATCGTCTTACCAGCACGATAGGACTCAATCACATAGGGGCCGCTGCCAATCGGATGTTCAAATGCCAACTTATCAAATGGGGTGACGGTGCCATCGGGCTTTTTACCCCAGGCACGCGAGAAGATCGGCAGGCCGCCCACCATCACCGGCAGCTCGCTATTAGGCTCTTTAAAGTCAAAGCGAATCACGCGCTCCGATACCACGACGGCCTGCTTTACATCGGCATACACCGTTCTAAATTGCGGATTGGCCAATTTACTCATCAAGGTGTCAAAGCTGTGCTTGACGTCTGCCGCCAAAATGGGCGTGTCATCGGAAAAACGGGCTTCAGGCCGAATCCGAAAGGTCACTGACATCTTGTCGGCTGCAACGGCAATGTCTTCGGCTATCAATCCATACGCACTCGATACCTCATCGGCGCTCCCCACTGCTAAGGACTCAAACATCAACTGGGAAACCCCAGGGGCCGTGACGCCCCGCAAAGTAAACGGGTTGAACTTATCAAAACTGGTGCGGCGGTCCGGATTGGGCAGGGTTAAAGTGCCACCCCGGGGCGCATTGGGATTGACGTAATCAAAATGGGCAAAGCCGTCGGCGTACTTGGGCTTGCCGTATTGGGCGATGCCTTGGGCAGCATGCGCCTTATCCCCTAAGCCAATTGCTCCTAATAACAGTAGGACTGCCATTGGGCCAACATAAGTCCGAGCAAAAGGCGTGAGTAAGGGGGGCAAGTGAACCATATGCAACAATTGTAGATAGCAAATCACATTTGAAGCAAAGGATCTCATCATGGGCTTTTTATCGGGCAAACGGATTTTAATCACCGGCCTCCTCTCAAACCGCTCCAT
>JBIJAM010000074.1:0-4000 GCA_044345755.1 Polynucleobacter sp.
CAAGCTCTTGGCACTGCATGCATTTATTGCAGATCGATGCTTGCTCTCGCAATTCTTCGATGGAGTTAATCGGGTGCGTATCCAGATACTCCCGTAAATCCAGGTCGACTATGCCATTGCATACACAAACTACCTCTGCCATTGCGCTTACCTAATCGTGCTATCGGTTGTAATTCATTACTAAAATCCCTATAACTTGATTGTGCCACCGCTGCCGGCGAGGCTTGCTAGAATGGGACATGCTGATTGCTTTTCAAGACGCCTTTGCCCTGCTGACCCAATTTGATCGGGGGGTCATCAGCATTGTGCTGGTCTCCCTGCAGGTCAGCCTAGCGGCCTTGGTATTGGGTACGCTGGTTGGCCTTCCCCTTGGGGCTTGGCTGGCAACCGAGCAATTTCGGGGTAAGCGCGCGCTCATTATTACGATCAATACCCTCATGGGCGTCCCCACGGTCATTATTGGGGTGCTGGTGTATTTAATCCTATCGCGCAGTGGTCCATTGGGTGAATTAGGCTGGCTCTTTACCGTAAAAGGCATGGTGGTAGCGCAATTTCTGCTCACCACACCGCTAGTGGCTGCCCTTAGTAGGCAGGTCTTAGAAGACGCCTGGCAGATTCACCGAGAAACCTTTTTATCCCTGCATTTCACACGGCTTGGCTATATGAAATGGTTGATTTGGGATTGCCGTTTCTCGCTCACGATTGCCGTCTTGGCAGGCCTGGCTAGAGCAATCTCTGAAGTAGGTGCGGTGATGATTGTGGGTGGCAATATTCTCAACTCCACCCGTACCATGACGACTGCCATCGCCCTGGAAACCAGTAAAGGCGATTTACCATTTGCTCTTGCGCTCGGCATCGTGCTGCTGGCCATCGTGCTATTGGCGAATTTACTCACCTTCGCAGTGCGATCGATTGCAGAGAAGCGTTATGGTTAATCCAATAACAAATTCAGTGAAGCGGATTGAGTTGCGAGCAATTCAAATCGTGCGCGATGAACGTACTATTTTAGATATACCGAATACCGACATTCAGCTGGGCGGAATCACTGCATGCATCGGCCCGAATGGCGCTGGCAAGACGACGTTTTTAAAGTTACTGCATGGGCTGATTAAACCCAATGCAGGCGGAAGTGTCAGCTACGCTGATGGCATACGCAGCGCATTAGTGTTACACCACACGCCCATGATCAAGGCCAGCGTGCGTACAAACATTGGTCTCAATGGTTTGCGTACGCCGAGCGATCTTGAAATCGATCGTGTATTGCAAGAGGTAGGCATAAGTCACTTGCAACATCAACCAGCGCACCAGCTCTCTGCCGGGGAAAAGCAGAAGCTATCCTTAGGCAGAGCTCGCCTGCAGAATCCCAATGTGCTGCTACTTGATGAGCCAACCGCCAATTTGGATCCAACGACAACAGCTCAAGTAGAGGCAATGATTCGGGAATTTGCCGCATCCGGTTGCGACGTCCTAATTTGCTCGCATCAACTTGCTCAAGTAAGGCGCTTAGCTGACTCGATCCTCTTTATCGATGGCGGGCAAATCATAGAAAAAGGGGCTTGCGCCCCCTTCTTTGCACAGCCTCAAACTGAAGCGGCGCAGCGGTACATGCAGCGCGAACGCACTGCGGATTAAATCACTTTACTTTTTAGCAGCTGCAGGAGCTGCCGCTGGAGCTGCTGCAGGAGCGGCAGCTGGTGCTGCAGCAACCGGAGCTTCAAATGGAGGCGGTGCTACACAAGCAGCGGGCGCAGGTGTTCCAGCAGTTTTGTAGCGATTCGCAACGGCATTTTCAGACATACATAACTGATAGGCACCGACCCTGCCAGCGTAAGCTGTTTTCGCAGCTGCTAACTGTGCTGCGGCAGCCTGTTCTGGTGTTGGTGCAGGTAATTTTGCAAATGCCCCACTTGCAGCCAATGAGCAAGCGAGAAGTGCGATGGTCTTTTTCATAGCCAATTCCTTATTTAACTTTGTGATACCACGCTTCATGGTGTTCTTTTGCCCAGGTCTCATCGACGTAGCCGGTTTTCATGCCGTCGATTGAGCCTTGCATTCCAATACTACCGATATACATATGCCCAAAAGCCATTGCGGTAATAAGTAATGCGCCTACCGAGTGAATAATGTGCGAGATCTGCATGGTCCCACGCCAGTACTCAAGGCCAGGAACTGGAACAATCATGTCTAACACCCAACCGGACGCCGAAACCAATCCACCGAGGACGACCATACCAAACCAAAACCAAAACTTTTCGCCTGGATTGAAGAAGTTCGCTGGCACATGCTTGCCGCCGAACATGCCCCCAAATGTTTTGATCCATTCCCAGTCGCCTTTTTCAGGCATATTGCGTTTGACAAATTGGAGGAAAAACGCAATCAAACTGATCGTAAACAGTGGGCCAACAAAATTATGAATGTTTTTGCTGACAAGCAATAGCAGGCTAAATGCACTAGCTCCCAAGAGATCGATCGCAAAGTACTTACCGTACAGAATCAATAAGCCAGTGATGGCAAGTGCAATAAAGCTAAATGCCATCGTCCAATGATTCACGCGCTCAAGGGTGGTGAAGCGCTTGATTTTTTTGCCTGTCATTGGCTCATGCAGTTTAATTTTTCCTTTGAGGACGAAGACCGCCAAAATTCCGCCGGATGCGAGTGCGAGTAACCAAGCGCCATACACGGTGATAACGCCGTTACGGATCAAACGCCACTGCTGACCTGATTTTTGAATCAATACGCCAGCCTGCTTATCAGGGATGCTAACAAAGTTAACATCATCGCTGTTAACAGTACGCCAAATTGGAGCGCTGTTTCCCGGCTGATTTTGCGCCGCTTTACGTTGCGCCTCAATGGTTGCATCAGGTGCACGGCCCACATCCATAATGTTGGCCGATTGGACCTGTGGCAAGGCAGCGGGTGCTGGCTGACTGGCAGGAGCCTGCTGAGCTAGGCTAGTGCCTGCAAAAACGGAGCAAAACAGCCCTGTGGCCAAAGCCCAAGGACGGAGTGTTGCGCGAATAGATTGATTCATACGATTTCCTCAACAGCAATTCTGTTATTTAATGTTCCGAATAAACGGTCAAAAGTCCATTACTTGATTTTGCTGTACTCAGATTGCTGTTGGTTGCGCTTATTAATCTCTTCTTGCCAGCTTTTGGCATCACCTGGCTTCCAGCCTTTGACCATAAAGCCATTATCAGCACCCATAAATGGGGCGATGTCCGGCCGCTTGGAATTCAGAGCCAATGTTCCCGGCTCGTTATTGCAGGCGCTTAAAAAACCAAAGGCTAAGAGGGCGGCAGTTACGGTGCGAAAGGTTCTCATAATTTGCCTCCACTTGGAGCAGCTTTGGCGCCAGCTTTATCAGGCTGGCCGTATGCGGTAGTCCAACCGAATACATCGGCGCCTGCATTTTTGCCTGCGGTTTGACGCTTGACTACCCGCGCACGGAAGATGTCTGCAATTACATCACCATCGCCGCCAATCAAGGCTTTGGTAGAGCACATCTCAGCGCATAAAGGTAACTTACCTTCAGCTAGGCGATTTCGGCCATATTTTTCAAACTCAGCAACGCTACCATTGGCTTCTGGACCACCAGCACAGAATGTGCATTTGTCCATCTTGCCGCGCAAGCCGAATGTACCGGCGCTTGGGAACTGTGGTGCGCCAAATGGGCAGGCATAGGAGCAATACGCGCAACCGATGCAAGTGTCCTTATCGTGCAACACAACGCCTTCATCTGTGCGGTAGAAACAATCCACTGGGCAAACTGCCATGCAAGGCGCATCAGCGCAGTGCATACAGGCTACCGAGATGGATTTCTCCGCCCCAATGACGCCGTCATTGATGGTAACTACTCGGCGGCGATTAACGCCCCAAGGTACTTCGTTGTCGTTTTTACAAGCAGTAACGCAGCCGTTGCATTCAATACACCGTTCCGCGTCGCAGATAAATTTCATTCGTGCCATTGTGATCTCCTGACTTTAGCGGTTGGGCTTAT
>JBIJAM010000075.1:0-3956 GCA_044345755.1 Polynucleobacter sp.
ATTGCGCTGCGAGCAAAACGCATTGCTTTGGCTGCGCCGCAGCTCGAGGTTCTTGCTGAGATCCAACTCGAAAAGTTATTAACTACCATTGATGCTGCGCGCCCCCAAGTGGTTGTAGTAGATTCGATTCAGACGGTCTACTCCGATGCCTTAACTTCGGCGCCGGGCTCGGTTGCACAAGTACGTGAGTGTGCTGCGCAGCTCACCCGCTACGCTAAATCCACTGGCATTTGCATGCTGATGGTAGGACATGTCACTAAAGACGGTCATCTTGCTGGCCCTCGGGTGCTGGAGCACATTGTCGATACCGTCCTGTATTTTGAAGGCGACACCCATTCTTCATTTCGTTTAGTGCGCTCGATAAAAAATCGCTTTGGCGCAGTCAACGAGCTTGGCGTATTTGCCATGACCGAAAAAGGTCTTAAGGGTGTCTCTAATCCATCGGCCATCTTTCTATCGCAGCATGCGGAGATGGTGCCAGGTGCTTGTGTGCTCGTTACCCAAGAAGGCAGTCGCCCTCTATTGGTTGAAATTCAAGCTTTAGTAGATACCGCCCACATTCCCAATCCCAGGCGCTTAGCAGTTGGCCTCGAGCAGCATCGCCTCGCTATGCTACTGGCGGTATTGCATCGCCACGCTGGCATTGCCTGCTTTGATCAGGATGTGTTTCTCAATGCGGTTGGCGGTGTAAAGATCTCTGAGCCAGCTGCTGACTTAGCTGTGCTGCTGGCAATTCAATCGTCGATTCGGAATCGCGCTCTGCCGAAAGAACTAATCGTATTTGGTGAGGTGGGTTTGGCTGGAGAAATCCGCCCCTGCCCGCGGGGTCAAGAGCGTCTCAAAGAAGCGGCCAAACTCGGCTTTACGATTGCCATCATTCCGAAAGCCAATTTACCCAAGAGCAAAATCCCCGGCTTGCGGGTGATACCGGTAGAGCGTATTGATGAGGCTATTTCTGCCGCGAACGAACTCAGTTAGCGCTCTTTAGCGCAAGTCTTCAGCCTGAATTAGTAAGACCTGTTCGTTGCCTGCAGAGACATCCATCCAAATCACCGGAATCTGCGGGAAGGCCTTGTGAAAGTGCTCCACTTCATTGCCAATCTCTAGTACGAGCGCACCACGCTCACTAAGGTAGTCCGGTGCATTCGCAATGATCTTGCGAATCAAGTCCATGCCATCTTCACCACCAGCCAGAGCGAGGGCTGGTTCAGCGTGGTATTCGGCGGGAAGGGCACGCATGCTGGCTGCATTGACATAGGGCGGATTGCAGATAATTAAGTCAAAGCGGTTCTCATCAATGGGGTCGGGTAACGGATTCCAAAGATCCCCATGGAACAATTCAATCTGAGTGCTCAAACCATGGCGATCCAAGTTACGAGCAGCCACCGCCAATGCGGGCGCACTGATATCGCAAGCACTCACATGAATATCCGGACAAGATAGTGCCAGTAGGACAGCAAGCGAGCCATTGCCGGTGCATAAATCAAGGGCGCGGCCATCGGCAGGCAGCCATGGTTCGAGCGCTCCTTCGGTAATGAGTTCAGCAATCCACGAGCGGGGAACAATACTCTGCTCATTGCAATAGAAAGGCACGCCCATCAGCCATGCCTCTTCCAAGATATACGCCAATGGTTTGCGCGTATGGATACGCTGATTAGCAATCGCAAGCGCAGCATCATAAAGACCGTGATCCAATGGTGCATGCAGTTGCTCTAAGGCATCGCTTGGACTGATCTGGAGTTGTTTGCTAATAATCCACAGCGCTTCACTCTGCGCATCGATTGCGCCGTGCCCGTAACTCAGTTTGGCTTGATTCAGGTGATCGGCAAGCCGATCAATCGATTGTTCTACGGTGGCGATGGTGATGCCCTGCGACTGAGGCTCTGGATCCATGGGTTTAGGCGATCAACTGCTCAAGCACGCGCTTGTAAATGTTCTTCAGCGGCACAATGTCTTCGGCATTAACGGACTCATTCACCTTATGGCTCGTGGCATTGATGGGCCCAAACTCCACGACTTGAGAACAAATCTTGGCAATAAAGCGGCCATCGCTCGTACCGCCGGTAGTCGAGAGTTCAGTGACAACACCAGTTTCATCGTGAATGGCTTTGCGCAGCGCGCTCGCTAAAGCTTCGTCTCCGGTGATGAAGGGGCTGCCCCCCAAAACCCAATCAATCGAAAACGTCAAGCCAGCCGCAGTCAGAATGGCATCAACCCGCTGACGCAATTGCTCGGGCGTACTCTCAGTCGAAAAGCGGAAGTTAAAGTCGATGGTGAGTTCGCCTGGAATGACGTTATTGGCGCCAGTACCTGCGTGAATATTGGAAATCTGAAAACTCGTGGGCTGAAAGTAGCGATTGCCTTGATCCCATTCGGTGCTCACCAGCGCCTGAATGGCAGGTGCAGCTAAATGAATGGGGTTTTCACCAAGGTGAGGGTAGGCAATGTGCGCTTGGATGCCCTTGATGTGTAACTTACCCGACAGGGAGCCACGTCTGCCATTCTTAATCATGTCGCCCAATTGATTCACCGATGTAGGCTCCCCAATCACACAGTAATCGAGCCGCTGACCTCGCTCCTTGAGGCGCTCGCACATCACTACCGTGCCATCGTTGGCTGGGCCTTCTTCGTCGCTGGTGATTAAAAAAGCAATCGTGCCAGCATGCTCCGGATTGGCGGTAATGAACTCTTCGGTTGCCACCACAAAACCCGCAAGCGAGGTTTTCATGTCGGCTGCGCCGCGACCATATAAATAATCACCGCGGATGGTGGGGGTAAATGGATCGCTCTCCCACTTTTCTAAAGGGCCGGTAGGAACCACATCGGTATGGCCTGCAAACATCAATACTTTGCCGGTATCACCCTGCGTTCCTTTTTTGATGGCCCATAGATTGGTCACCTGAAAGTCACTCGGACCGCCGACCACGCTTTCTATATGAAAACCTAAATCCTTTAAGCGATCAGCGATTAAATCCTGACAGCCACCATCGGCTGGCGTAACCGAACGGCAGGCAATCAGGGCTTTGGTTAATTCAATCGCTGCGCTCATGATTAATCGCGTAAGAGCTCGTTAATGGCAGTTTTTGCTCGGGTTTGAGCATCGACTTTCTTTACGATGATGGCAGCGTAGAGGCTGTATTTCCCATCTGCTGAAGGCAGTGACCCAGGAACCACCACTGAACCGGCAGGCACACGACCATAATGAATTTGACCAGTTTCCCGATCATAAATCTTGGTACTTTGGCCAATAAAGACGCCCATCGACAAGACACTGTTCTCTTCAATCACAACGCCCTCAACTACCTCGGAGCGTGCGCCAATAAAGCAGTTGTCTTCAATGATGACGGGGCCGGCCTGAATTGGCTCTAAAACACCGCCAATACCAACACCGCCGGATAAGTGCACGTTCTTACCAATTTGTGCGCAAGAGCCAACGGTGGCCCATGTGTCGACCATGGTACCTTCGCCGACGTATGCGCCAATATTGACGTACGAGGGCATCAAAACGGCATTCTTGCCAATAAAGGAGCCGCGGCGAGCGATGGCAGGAGGCACTACCCGAAAGCCACCTTCAATGAAATCGGCCTCAGTCCAGTTCTCAAACTTGCTGGGTACTTTGTCGTAAAACTGGGTAAAGCCGCCGGCTGGCATGACTTTATTGTCTTCCAGGCGGAAGGACAATAAGACTGCCTTTTTAACCCACTGGTTGACTTCCCATTGCCCAACAGAACGGCGCTCAGCAACGCGAATACGTCCCCGATTGAGGCCGTCTATGACAGCGCTGACGGCATTGCGGATTTCGGTGGAAATGTCCCCTGCGGATAGGTTTGCTCGGTTGTCCCAGGCTTGTTCGATAACGCTTTGTGGTGATTGGCTCATGCTTTTTAGATAACTATCAGATTGTTAAGGGGTTTTAGCCCTAAATGGCGAAACTTCATTATATCGGTGGAGCAAAT
>JBIJAM010000013.1:0-41060 GCA_044345755.1 Polynucleobacter sp.
ATAAATTAGGAATAGCCGCTGCGGTAATCGGCATTGTTCCGCAATGGGGCAAGACTAAGGTGATTGGCAGGGCAATTACGATCCGCATGATTGCTGCAGGCGCTGTGCAAAGTAAAGCTCATCTCGGTGTCGATGCCATTTTTTCTGCCTCTCCCGGTGATGTGATTGTGATTGATAACCGCGGGGATCTGAATAATAACTGTTGGGGCGAGATTCTCTCGATGGGAGCATTACAGAAGAAAATTTCTGGCGTTGTTGTCGATGGTGCTGTTCGTGATGTAGATACCTGCGAAGAATTTGGCTTTCCTGTTCATGCAAGAGGCACGGTTCCCATTACCGCTCGTGGACGAATAGTTCAAGAGGCTTGGAATATCCCCGTTAGGATTGGAAACATTCCCGTATTGCCTGGCGATGTGATTGTTGCTGACGTGAATGGACTGGTAGCAATTCCTGCTGGCAAGATTAAAGAGGTATTAGATGCAGCCGAATCTATTGCTACCAAAGAGTTAGCAATGGTTGAAGCGTTAAGAGCAGGGCAGTCAATTCTGGATGTGGATAAGCAATTTAACTACGAACAAATGTTGAAAAGTTAGGTGCTGATATGAATTCAATTTATATATCGAGAATAATTTCAAAAATGTTTTGCTTGATCTGTTTTGGATTGTGCACTCAGTTGGCATACGCCCAGTACCCATGCTCTGTTATCAAAATCATCTCCCCTTATCCGCCAGGTGGCGCCAGTGATGCTCTCGCAAGAATGTTAGTGCCAGGCCTTTCTAAGCAATTAAACGTGAGTGTGATTGTTGAAAATAAGGCAGGTGCCAGCGGCAATATTGGAACTGACTTTGTGAGTAGTGCCGCTGGTGATGGTTGTACTTTATTGCTCGGCAATAGCACAGGCATTGTTATTAATCGCAATCTGTACAAACTCCGTAATGACCCTATTACAAGTCTAAGGCCTGTGGCTGAGATAGCTTCCGTCCCTATGGTGCTCTATGTTAATTCATCGGTTCCTGCAAACTCTGTCGCTGAGTTAATTGCTTTAATTAAAAAAGAGCCAGGAAAATACAGTTTTGCCTCCCCTGGAAGCGGAAGTACCCACCATCTACTTGGCGAGCTGCTCAAGCTAGAACAAAAGCTGGATATGACGCATATCCCATACAAAGGTTCAGGGCCCGCAATTATTGATGTCTTGGCTGGTCAAGTTCCGATGGCGTTCGAGGCTACTAGTGCAATCGTTCCCCACTTAAATAGCGGTAAGGTTAGGGCGCTTGCAACTACTGGAGCGGTGCGAGAAAAAATTTTGCCAGATGTGCCTACTATGAAGGAGCTTGGATTCCCTAAGTTCGTTGTAGAAAATTGGTATGGCATCTTTGTTCCAGCCAAAACGCCAACAGCACTAGTCAACTGGTTAAATAAAGAGATTGATAAAACGCTGTTATCGAGTGAGGTCGCGGAGAGCTTATCGAAGATGGGTTCTTTAAATAGCGTACAAACTCCTGAGCAATTTGCGGCGTTTGTCAAAAAGGAGATTCCTTACTGGGAGTTGCTGGTTAAGCAGTCTGGGGCTACTGCAGAATGAATAGGCAGATTTCAAATGAACTTGGAGAAAGTCTGTGACAGTAGAGCTTGAACGTTTAAATAGATATCTTGCAAGTTCTAAGCCATCAGCGACTTATAAGATGATTGATTGTGTCGCAGAACGGCGCGCAGCAGGTAAGCAGGTGATCTCACTTACTGCAGGCGAACCTGATTTTGATACTCCTGTTCATATTAGGGATGCTGCCATTGCCGCAATTCATTCTGGGAAGACACGTTATACCCAGGTTTCTGGATTACGAGAGTTACGGGAAGCGGTAGCGATTAAGTTTCATCGTGAAAATGAAATTGAAGTGACATGGCAGGACACAATCATCTGTAATGGTGGTAAGCAGGCGTTATTCAACGCTCTAGCTGCGACATTGAATATTGGCGATCAGGTCATTATTCCAGCGCCCTATTGGGTAAGTTATCCAGACATGGTGCAGATCAGTGGTGCTCATCCAGTTATTGTGCCTTGCAGTGAAGCTGACGGATTTAAACTCACGCCAGAATTGCTTGCAAGATCTATCACGCCCAAGACTCGCTGGCTAATACTTAACTCGCCCTCCAATCCCACTGGTGCTGTCTATACCAAACTTGAGTTACTAGCATTAGCCGAGGTTTTATTGGCTCATCCACAGGTACTCATTCTTTCAGATGACATTTATGAGCATCTAATATTTGATGATCAGTGCTTTCATACTATTGCGCAGGTAGAGCCTCGTTTGCGCGAACGTACATTGACTATGAATGGCGTGTCAAAGGCTTATGCTATGACTGGGTGGCGCATTGGTTTTGCAACGGGTCCACGCTGGCTCTTAGAGGCAATGGAAACCTTGCAGGGTCAACAAACTTCTGGTGCATGTTCTATCTCGCAATATGCAGCACTTGCTGCTCTGAGAGGACCGCAGAATTTTGTTCATGAGACCTGTAAAGTTTTTCAAAGTCGGCGCAATGAGGTAGTTACTCGTTTAAATGAAATTCCAGGGTTACGCTGTGCAATACCCTCAGGCGCTTTCTATGCTTTCGTTTCATGCGAGGAGCTTATCGGCAAAACAACTACTGCTGGTACGGTGCTTCGGAATGATGAGGATGTAGCACTTTCATTACTGGCTGAGCAAGGTGTTGCCACTGTTCACGGTAGTGCTTTTGGCCTTGGCCCATATTTACGGCTTGCCTACGCCCTTGATGATCAGTCTCTTAGGCAGGCCTGCTCATTAATCGAAAAATTTACCAATAATTTGCACTAGTAAAGAGTATTTATTAACGACCCCATTAGAACTTATGAGCAACTTTAAACCTTATATGTTTTTACACGTAGTCATGAAGTGCTTTCTAACCACCTTTAATAATAAAATGATTTAGGAGAAAATATGATTTATTAACGACCCCATTAGAACTTATGAGCAACTTTAAACCTTATATGTTTTTACACGTAGTCATGAAGTGCTTTCTAACCACCTTTAATAATAAAATGATTTAGGAGAAAATATGTCTAAAAAAAGCGTTCATTTAGTTCGTAGAACTTTAATTCTGGGTGCTAGTGCTGCAGCAATTACTGCCAGTATCACACCTTATGTTTTCGCGGCAAATTTAAATTCTGAATCCAAAGGAAATGGTCCCTTAACCTTACTTTTTGTCCATGGATTTGGCTGCAATTTACATGACTGGGACGCACAGGTTGCTGCCTTGTCAAGTCAATATTCTTGCATAGCGATTGATTTGCCTGGATTTGGTAAATCCCAGGCTCGGATGCCTACTATTGAATCACTTGCTGATGCAGTCAATGAAGCAAGAAAAAATATTGCTGGGCCTGTAGTGTTAATCGGTCATTCAATGGGGTGCCGAGTTGTTGCTGAGGCTGCTCGTCGCTCTCCAGAGCGACTAGCCGGGATTATATTAATCGATGGAAGCTGGCTTGGCGTAGGCGACCCAGATGCGGTTGCGAACAAGACTAAAAAGGCTATAGACGATGCTGGGTTTGGACCATTTATGGATAAGCTGTTTACAAGTATGTTTGTACAAACAAGCCCTGCTGATTTACGCAGTAAAGTAATGAATCGTTTACCGACGCTAAATCAACAATATGCAGGCGATCTATTCGTTAATATAACTCGCTGGGACGCCTCCCAGGCCATTAGCGCGCTATCAAGCATTAAAGTTCCAGTCCTGGTCCTTCAGGCTACTTATATCAATCCTCAATTTAAACGCGCACCAATTGAAGACGGAATGTCGACTCCTTGGGTCGATATGGTTAAAAAAGAAGCTCCCAAAACAACGGTTCGAATCATTACTGGTTCGGGGCATTTCGCCATGATGGAAAAGCCGGATCAAACTAACCAGGCAATCTTATCTTTTGTTAAAGGGCTAAAGTAGTTGCTGGTCAAAGGCAGTTAAGGTGAGTTGTCGAGTGTTTTATGAGAAAGCCGAGCTCATGGTTTGGCTTTCCCAAAAGTTACTTTAATGACAAGGAGGATACCTGCCAGCTTGAAAACTTGCTAAGGGATGGAGAGTGGCTGCTCCCTATTATTTTATAGGGGTTACAGTCACTTCTCTTTGTGTAACCCCAACACAAAAGAAAAAGGGTCTAGATTTCTCTAGACCCTTTACTTATTTGGCTCCTCGACCTGGGCTCGAACCAGGGACCTACGGATTAACAGTCCGGCGCTCTACCGACTGAGCTATCGAGGAATTGCGTAAGCCAATATCATACAACATCTTCCATTTTTGCCTTAAATATGAGCCATATCGACCCACGTGTAATGCTGTACCTGATGCTAGCTGCCTTGCTGTGGGCAGGCAATGCCGTGGTTGGTCGATTGCTGGTTGGGGAGATATCCCCCTTGTTGCTGAGCACCGTGCGGTGCATGGTGGCCATAGCAGTGTTATTGCCATTTGGGCTATCGATTTTGAGGGCCAATAGTGATCTTTGGAAAAACAAAAAGCGCTTTCTCTTGCTCGGCTTATGTGGGGTGGGCGGATACAACATGCTGCTCTACTTAGCGATTCAAACATCAACCCCCATTAATGTGACCTTGATCGGGGCAAGTATGCCCATTTGGATGTTGTTAATCGGCGCCTTATTTTTTGGTAATCGGCCGAATGGTTACCAAGTCATTGGAGCCCTCATTTCTATTTTGGGGGTATGCGTCGTTCTCTCGAGAGGGGATTGGCTAGCCATACTGCAGGTCCAGTTTGTATACGGTGACTTACTGATGGTGTTAGCTACCATTCTTTGGGCATTTTATAGTTGGATGCTAACAAAACCGGGAAGCAGTTCGGAGCGCAGTTGGCCTTGGCATGCCTTCTTACTTGCCCAAGTTGTATTCGGCTTAATTTGGTCTACTGGATTTACCGTAATGGAGTGGCAGGGCGGTTACATGCATTTTGAGCCCAGTATTTTGGTCTGCCTGCTGATTCTGTATGTAGCCATTGGACCATCCTTAATTGCATACCGCTGTTGGGGTCTGGGCGTTGCCAAAGCAGGGCCAACGGTAGCGGCTTTCTTTGCCAATTTCATACCGCTTTTTACGGCAATTCTCTCCACTGTGATTCTGGGTGAATCGCCGCAGGGCTTTCATGGGCTTGCTTTTGCATTGATTGTGATCGGAATTGGTTTGTCGGCAACATTAAAACCAAAAGAGCGTCTTTCGAACTAATATAGCAGTATGAAAACCAGTAAAAAAACCGCGGTACGCATTCCTAAAATATTGACGATTGCCGGCTCGGATAGCGGTGGTGGAGCAGGTCTGCAAGCTGACCTCAAGGTGATTACCGCCTTGGGTGGATACGGCATGACAGTAGTGACTGCAATCACCGCGCAAAACACCCTTGGCGTGACGAAAATTCAGGGGATTGATCTGGATGTGATTGAAGCGCAAATTGATGCGGTGGTCAGCGACATTGGCGTAGATGCGGTGAAGATTGGCATGCTAGCTAGTCCCGAGATTGTGCATTGTGTTGCTGCGGCATTGCGTCGGCACGCGATCAAGATTATCGTCGTTGATCCAGTTCTACGAGCGACGTCGGGCGCAAGTTTGGGAGGCGACGAAACCGCGCATGCCATACGCGAAGCTTTGTTTCCGCTGGCAACCGTAATTACGCCCAATATGGAAGAGGCCTCTATTTTGCTGGGCAGGCCCATCCTAGAGCCCGATGACTTCGAGCAGGCTGCACGGGACTTGATCACTATGGGCCCAGCCGCAGTATTGATTAAGGGCGGACACCTCAATGCAAAGCATACGCAGCTGATGGATTTTTTGATGTGGAAAGCAGCAGATGAGGATGGTAAAAAAATCCTAGAACAGAAAAAACTCCTGCATTACCGTGTCAATACAGCCAACACGCACGGCACTGGCTGCTCCTTATCTTCAGCGATTGCGACCTATTTAGCGGACGGCCATGATCTGAGTCATGCCGTTGCAAAAGGGATTGCTTATGTTGAGGCGGGATTGGAGGCGGGCGTTTATCTCAGCATTGGTCAAGGCTCGGGGCCGCTGTGGCATATGCATGCGTTTTATCCCACCGTATTACCGGATGACATCGAGTCATCCACCCCTTAGTTCACTGCTTTATTTGGATTTTGCTTGCATCATGAGTTGGGTCAGGTGCTTGACTGCAGCCTCTGGATTATCAGACCCTGTAATTGCCCGCACCACCGCCACCGAACCCACGCCGGTTTGCGCAACTGCTTGAATTGTGCTTTCATCGATACCGCCAATCCCAACGAGGGGATAGTGGCTCATCAGCTGCGCATACTTGCGTAGCCGCCCGAGTCCCTGAGGTGCAGTTGGCATACGCTTCAACTGCGTTGGAAAGACAGCGCCCATTGCAATATAACTGGGCAGGAATGAGTCGGCATACACCATTTCTGCATAGCCGTGGGTACTCAAGCCTAATCGCAAACCCGCTTGGCGAATGGCATCTAAATCAGCCAGTGCTAGATCTTCTTGACCCAAGTGAACACCATAGGCGCCTGCATCGATTGCTTCACGCCAATAATCGTTAATAAACAGAAGAGTCTTGCTACCTTGAACAGCAGCAACGGCAGCATTGATTTCTGCAATGAGGCGTTTGTGATCAAGAGCGCCTTCGGCTTTATAGCGCAACTGAACGGTAGGCACTTCGGCATCGACCATACGCTTAACCCACTCGGCACTCGGCAATACTGCATACAGCCCAAGTGTATGGGGGCAGGAAGGGAAGGCGCTGGCATGCGACTGGTGCGGTGTTGGCATTAAGTCAAAGTAGTCTGGCAGGTTTGGCCAGCTCGCCGGCTTAAAGCCGCCTGCGTGATGCGCCATGCGCGACCACGCCTTTCCTAAAACCTGCGCATCGGTTTCAATAAAGCCCATCTGGATTGCAGCCAACGCGCCAGCCAGTTCGTAATGATCGCCAGCATGCGTATTGTCTAATGCGGGTGGCAGTTGATGAATGTTGGATTCAGGAACGGGAATGGCTAGATCATCTTGCTGATGGCAAATGATGATTTGCTCTGCTAGATCCCGAATTAAACTCATGAAGTCTGATGCCAAAACGGCGTACCAACCAAGGGAGTACTGGCTTGCGCCGAACTTTGCGCCTGCATCGCACCCGATAAGTAGGCTGCCCGACCAGCTTCAACGGCTTTGGCAAATGCCGTAGCCATTGCTACTGGATTGTCGGCCAAGGCGACAGCCGTATTGAGTAGAACACCATCAAAGCCCCATTCCATGACCATGCAGGCATGCGATGGCAAACCAAGGCCAGCATCCACCAAGAGGGGGACTTGTAGGCGTTCACGCAAAAGCTTCATGGCAAACGGGTTGAGCGGCCCCTGACCCGTACCAATCGGCGCCGCCCAGGGCATGACCGCTTGGCAACCAACGTCCACTAAGCGCTGACACAGGATTAAATCCTCGGTGCAGTAAGGCAAGACCTTAAAGCCATCCTTAATCAGCGTCTCTGCAGTTTGTACCAGACGCAAGGTATCGGGCTGTAGGGTGTAATCGTCGCCAATTAACTCAAGCTTAATCCAGTCGGTTTCAAATACTTCGCGGGCCATTTGGGCTGTCGTAATGGCTTCTTGCGGACTGTGGCAGCCAGCGGTGTTTGGCAATACCGGCACAGCCATTTTTTTGAGTAAATCCCAAAAGCCACTGTGCGACTCACTAGTTGATGTACCTTGACGCCGCATGCTTACGGTGATCATCCCTGGCTTTGCCAGTGCAACCGCATTTTCTAGAATTTGCGGCGATGGATAGCGCGAGGTGCCGAGCAGTAGGCGACTTGCAAAGGTCTCGCCATACAGAACCAATGCATCGCTGGTGGAAAGGGGAAGTGAAGTTGTCATAAAAACTGTTTTGTTAGCGAGAGCCGATTAACCGCCGGTTACCGGAGCGATGATTTCAACCTGATCGTTTTCATGCAGCACATGTTCTGCATGGCGCGTCTTGGGTACAAATTGCAAATTAACCGCAACGGCGTAGGGTGGCTTCGCCCCAATCATTTTTAAGAGATCGGTGATGCGACTATTGCTTGGTAGATCGCGCGGAATTTGATTGGCTAGGATGCGCATGCAATTAGCTCACTTTGGGGGTCATGCGTCACACGTAAATTGATTTGCTTGGCCAATGCACTACTGGCAGGCGACTGGTCTGATGTCGAATGGCGCAAAAGCTCGACTGCACAATCCATTACTGCAGGCGCAATTAAGAAGCCGTGCCGATACAAACCATTGATCAACATCAGTCCAGGCTTGGCAATTCGGATCTCGGGTAAATTGTCTTTGAGGGTAGGGCGGCATTGCGTACTCATTTCCAGAATACGGGCCTCAGCAAAACCGCTGTGCACGGTATAGACCGCACTGAGTAACTCCATCGCAGAGCGAACGCTGGTGGGCGATAAATCTTCGGATTCAATTTCAGTCGCACCGACCACGTACACGTCATCCTCTTTCGGAGCAATGTAAATCGGGTAACGCGGATGAATCAGCCTAGTAGGGCGTTTGAGTTTGACTTCAGGTGCATGCAGTCGAATGACCTCGCCCCGGATGCCGCGCAAGGGATTGGACTCCCATGCCTCTTTTGCACCTAGACCGCGGCAATCAATCACCCAGTCATGCTTTCCTTGGCGATGCAAATCATCTGGGTCAATTGCGTGATTCCAATGCAGTTCCACTTGCATGGCACCCAGCGCATGCAATAAGGAAATTAGCAATTGCCGATTATCCAATTGACCTTCGTGCGGCAAAAACAAGCCCTGATGAAAGCGGTCGGCTAAGCTGGGCTCAAGTCCCTCTAAGGAATGGCGATCAAGTTGCTGTGGTTGCTCTAGCGGAAAGGCGGAAACGCCCGGCTGTTGACTTTCGCGGCAATTGCGGATGAGTTGAGAGCTAAGGCGTTTGGCTTCAATGTCATCTTGTTGATGCCAAACAAACACCGTACCTTCTTGCTGAAAAAAAACCGGAAGACTAAGTTCAGCCGTGAAGGTTTGCCAGCGGGGCAAGCTGTACATGCCCATTTGCACCACATTGGCTTCGGTAATGGCTGACTCTGCAAGTGGAGCTAGCATCGCTGCTGCAATCGTTGCAGCGGCATGTTCCCCATCCACCCCGCCGCGATCATAGAGCGATACCTCTGCGCCTCCTTTTGCTAGGGCGTAAGCCATCATCCGGCCCATGAGGCCAGCCCCGACGATGGCTATTCGCTTGCCAGCAAAAGAAGGACTCTGGTCAACGAGCATGGTATCTAAAGCCAATACCTTATTGGTAAATCTCGCTACCGCGTTTGCGGAACTCAATCGACTTCTCTTCCATACCTTTGACTGCCTCCACTACTTTTGGATTGCCATCGGCATCTAAGGTGGCGGCGTAGTCACGCACTTCTTGGGTAATCTTCATTGAGCAGAACTTCGGACCGCACATCGAGCAGAAGTGGGCAATCTTGGCACCTTCCGCAGGCAAGGTGGCGTCGTGATACTCACGCGCACGCTCCGGATCGAGGCCTAAATTGAACTGATCTTCCCAGCGGAACTCAAAGCGCGCTTTCGATAGCGCGTTGTCGCGCACTTGCGCACCCGGTAAGCCTTTCGCCAAGTCGGCGCCGTGGGCAGCAATTTTGTAGGTGATGATGCCTTCGCGCACATCTTCTTTGTCTGGCAAACCCAAATGCTCTTTGGGTGTGACGTAGCACAGCATAGCGGTGCCATACCAACCAATTTGCGCTGCGCCAATACCACTCGTAATGTGGTCATAGCCTGGAGCGATATCCGTAATCAGTGGTCCCAATGTGTAGAAGGGGGCCTCTAAGCAATGCTTGAGCTCTTCGGTCATGTTCTCTTCAATGCGCTGCATTGGAACGTGGCCAGGACCTTCAATCATGACCTGAACGTCGTGCTTCCAGGCCTTGGCAGTCAGCTCGCCCAAGGTGTGCAATTCACCAAACTGCGCTGCGTCATTGGAATCAGCAATACAACCTGGCCGTAATCCATCGCCTAAGCTAAAGGACACGTCATACGCCTTCATGATTTCGCAAATTTCATCGAACTTGGTGTAGAGGAAATTCTCTTTGTGGTGGGCTAAGCACCACTTCGCCATGATCGAGCCGCCGCGCGACACAATGCCGGTGATGCGATCGGCCGTGAGCGGAACGTAACGAAGCAATACGCCTGCATGAATGGTGAAGTAATCCACACCTTGCTCGGCTTGCTCTACTAAAGTGTCACGGAACATTTCCCAGGTGAGGTCTTCGGCGATGCCGCCCGTTTTATCCAGTGCTTGGTAAATGGGTACGGTGCCGATCGGCACTGGCGAATTGCGAATAATCCATTCGCGGGTTTCGTGGATGTGTTTGCCGGTAGAAAGATCCATGATGGTGTCAGCACCCCAACGAATCGACCACACCATTTTTTCGACTTCTTCATTGATGGATGAGGTTACCGCCGAGTTACCTAAGTTACCGTTAATCTTGACTCGGAAGTTGCGGCCAATAATCATTGGCTCTAATTCAGGGTGATTGATGTTGGCTGGAATAATGGCGCGGCCCGCAGCAATTTCTTGGCGGACAAATTCAGGGGTCACGATCTCGGGTAAGTTCGCACCATAGCTTTTACCCGGATGCTGCTTGAGCAATTGGGTGTAACGGGGATCTTTACGTAACTGCTCGATGCCCATGGACTCACGCAGGGCAACGTATTCCATCTCGGGCGTAATGATCCCTTGGCGGGCGTAATGCATTTGACTGACATTGGCCCCAGACTTGGCAACGCGGGGCGCTCCAATGTGGGCAAAGCGCAGGTGCTGGGTTGCTGCATCGATGGATCGTGCCACTCCATACTCGGAAGTGGGGCCAGCCAGCTGCTCGGTATCGCCGCGCTGCGCAATCCAGTCGGCGCGCAGTTTAGGTAAACCTTTTTCCAGGTTAATCACAATATCGGGATCACTGTAAGGGCCTGAAGTGTCATAGACAGGAACAGGTGGATTGGGAACCATCTCCTTGCCCACCGCAGTAGGCAATTGCTCAATCATACGAATCGGCGCCTTGATATCCGGACGCGAGCCCGCTAAGTAGGTCTTCGTTGAAGCGGGATACGCAAACTTTTGCCCAAAGTCACGCTCTAGACTTTTGAGGGTGGGGATCTCTGGTTTTGCGGGTTTTGTTTTAACGTCTGCTGTGCTCATATCCATCTCCTAACTGATTATTCGATGGACGAAACCGGGTACCGGTTTTGATGACACTCCCCACGCCAGCATTATCTGGATCGGGTAATAGGGTCTTTCTCAGCGCCACCAGTTACGGAGGGCACCCCTGTTTCATCCTTAACTGCATTTAACCATGATTTGATCGCTAGTGCCGTGACCTGAATCAAACTTAGGTAATGCTGCGCCGCAAAATAAAATCAGCAGTGACCAGGGCGGCATCTGCAGTGAATTCATCGGCCAAGATGCGGGCAGCCGCTTCGCCGAAGGTAACCGCAATAAAACCAGCCACCTCGCCATCGCGGTTGGTGGGCAGCAAATTGCTTGGGAGCACTAAATCGTAGATAAACAGCGATTCCACATGGAATCCCAAGGGCGGAGTGGGTCTGCGCATCTCCATGCGGCCCGCAGGCTGAATCTCGCTGGCAATGGCTTTGGGGATGCCGGCCTCCTCCCAAAGTTCACGGGAGGCACAAACCCAGGGGGTTTCATCGGCTGAAACGCCTCCAGCGCTTAGGTTGTCCAATTTTCCAGGGTCAATTTGCTTGTTTTCACTGCGGCGACCCAGCCAGATTTGACCGCTTTCAGTGAAACCATTGATGTGGCTAGCCATGCTTTTTAGCCCAAAGGTACGAAAAGCAGCCCGTTCCACCTGGAACAAGGCATGCCCCTGCGCATCGATAAAGGCAAATTCTTCGTTGCGCCAGCCTGGAATAAACCCCCCTTGGCGCATGCGATCGGCCAAGGCCCGCATGGTTTGGCTCAGTAAATTAGGGCGGCGACCATCGAGTAGCATGCGATGCGGTTCAATACGCACCCCAGCAATTGGACTCGCGGCTAGGGAGTGCTTTAAAAAAGTGAAAAAATCCGAGTGCAGATGGCCTACGGTTTGGCCTAGCTGATTGCCGGATGGAATGGCAAGAAAAATGGGCACGTATTCCGATGGAATCGAGCGCGCCGTATTTTGCAGTAATTCTTCGAGGGCAGCGAGGGTGCTCGGCGTGAGTGTATTCATCTGTTTAAGTGTACGAGAAAGCAATCTGCGAGCAACTCAGAGTTGAAATATGTTCCCTTAAATATCTCATCGATTGGTATTGCACTCATCAACAACCAGGAAGGAATGGATTAAAAAAACAAAAGTCAATAGTGAAACAAAACAAAAAACTGCCAAACAAATACTGCTTATTTTTTAAGCAATCTAGATCAGCCTATAAAAATTCAATACTTAGCAACACTTTCTGCAATTTATCCACACTCGCTGTGGATAACTTTTTGAGTAAATAATCCGATTGACTTTTCAAATCATTTGAGAAATAAAAAGCGTGGTGCTTGTGATGAAGTATCAAAGTTGTGGTCCCGCCGACAGGAATCGAACCTGTATCCCACGCTTAGGAGGCATGTGCACTATCCATTGTGCTACGGCGAGTAATGCGATTGAATCGTTTGTATTTAAAAGCCGCACAGCGCCCAAACGGTATTGCTTAATGCAATCATGAGGTCGGGTGCAAAGTAAGCCATAAAAGTCAAGCTTAAAACAAGGCCGCATAACAGCCATATGGCAAAACGTTGCCATACTGGCTTACGGACTGGCATGCTAAAAAGGGTGCGCATACTTCGATTGTACTCAGACAGGTTGTATCGACACGTAAGCTGATTTAGGTCGACTGCAGTCGACCTAAGGCACGTTCTTGTATCGGTAGGTTAATGAGTGCGGCAAAAATGCCCAGCGCAATCGCAATCATCCACACCAAATCATAGGTACCGCTGCGATCATACAAAAAGCCGCCAAAATAGGCGCCACAAAAACTCCCCAGTTGGTGCGAAAAGAATACCAAGCCAGATAGCATGCTTAAGTACTTCACGCCAAAAATCTGCGCCACGATTCCGTTCGTAAGAGGCACGGTCGAGAGCCAAAGAAATCCCATCACAGCTGCAAACACATAGGTTGACATCGGAGTGATGGGCAAAAATACGAAGAGGGCAATGGCAACAGCGCGGCTCGCATAGATGGCAGAGAGTAAATACCGTTTTGGGAAGCGCTGACCTAAAACGCCCGCATAAAAGGTGCCAAATACATTGAAGAGACCGATCAAGGCCAGTGCAGTACTGGCGATTGCTGGTGAGCCAACCGATGGGACTGTCTTGGAGAGATCGCTTAAGTAGGGCGCCAAGTGCACCGATATAAAAACCACCTGAAAGCCACAGACAAAATAACCCAATGTGAGCAACTGAAAGCTGCGGTTATGAATGGCTTCGCTCAGCGACTCTGGAATGGTTTGATTGCCGAGTTGTAAATGCGCCGATCCTGCCGGCTCTCGCAACTTAAAGGCAATGGGCAACATAAAGGTAGCCATCAAGCCGAGCAGTAAGAGTGCGTCTGATGCGCCAAAGTGGGCAATCAAACCTTGCTCGACCGGAATCAGCAGGAATTGGCCAAAGGACCCTGCCGCCGCCGCAATCCCCATTGCCCAAACTCGCTTTTCAGCAGCCACATTACGACCCAAAATGCCATAGACCACGCTATAGGTAGTGGCAGTTTGGGCTAAACCAATCAAGAGACCGCCGGCCAAAGTGAAGTTGAGGGCGTCGGTAGAGAGACCCATGCCAGCCAGACCCAAGGCGTATAAGACACCGCCAGCCAAGATGATGCGAAAGGCGCCAAAGCGATCGGCGAGGGCGCCGGTCACCGGCTGCAGTGCGCCCCATACTAAATTCTGGAGGGCAATCGTCAGAGCGAAGGTTTCGCGATCCCAGCCATTGGCGGCAGTGATGGGGAGGTTAAATAAACCAAAGCCATGGCGAATGCCCATCGATAGGGTGACAAGCAGGCCGCCATATATGAGGACTTGTTTGAGCGGGATAGATGCTCTCGATTGCGTGCTCGGCATGGGACAGGACGCTTAGATTACCTGCTTTTGGCGCAGTACTGAAATCGCTTCAGCACTGAGACCAAGCCGTTCGCGCAATACCTCGTCGGTATGCTGACCCAATGTTGGTGGTGCCATGCGAACTTCCACTGGCGTTGCCGATAACTTCATGGGGCTTGCAACCAATTTCATGGTGCCGGCAGTGGGGTGCGGTACTTGCAATTCAACCTGACGCGAGACCACTTGCTCATTTGCAAATACCTCTTTCAAATCATTGATTGGTCCGCAGGGCACGTTGGCTTTTTCTAAAGTGGCAATCCAATCGTTCTTGGTTTTGGTCTTCGTCATCTCTGTGAGCAATGGAACCAAAATAGCGCGGTGGGCAACGCGAGATGGGTTATCGGCAAAGCGCGCATCGTCTGCAAGTTGTTCTTGCCCGCCAGCTTTTACAAACTGACGAAACTGACTGTCATTGCCAACGGCAATAATCATCCAGCCATCGGAGGTCGGAAAGGTTTGATACGGAACGATATTGGGGTGGGCATTACCCCAGCGTCGTGGCGCAGTTCCGGTACACAAATAATTACTCGAGATGTTGGCCATGACCGCAATTTGGGTATCGAGTAAAGCCATATCGATGTATTGGCCCAGACCAGTGCGGTCGCGGTGAATCACCGCAGCCAGAATGGCTGAGCTGGCATACATGCCGGTAAATAAATCGACAATCGCAACCCCCGCTTTTTGCGGTCCGCCGCCGGGTAAATCGTCGGATTCACCCGTCACGCTCATAAAGCCACCTAAACCTTGAATAATGAAGTCATAGCCAGGGCGCTGCGCGTAGGGGCCAGTTTGACCAAAGCCAGTGACGGAGCAATAAATCAGATCGGGTTTTAGGAAGGCGAGGCTATCGTAATCAAGCCCATATTTTTTTAACTGGCCAACCTTGTAGTTTTCAATCACGACATCGGATTCAGAGGCGAGTTTGCGAATGATGTCTTGACCTTCAGGCGTGCTAATGTCGACGGTAATCGAGCGTTTGTTGCGATTGATTGAGATGAAGTAAGCAGCCTCTGCCGTATCTTCACCTTGTGGGTTTTGCGCGAAGGGAGGTCCCCAGTGGCGGGTATCGTCACCAACATTGGGGCGTTCGACTTTGATCACGTCAGCGCCTAAATCGGCTAAGTTTTGGGCGCACCACGGGCCCGCAAGAACCCGGCTAAGGTCTAAAACCCGAATATGACTAAGTGCACCCATGGCCCAATTTTGGCATGAATGGGCAAATAATCGTGCGCAGAGGCCAAAGATCGCCCCAAAATGCGCAAGCAAAGCCCGTGCAACGGTAAAAAAAGAAGCCAATCCCAGACATGGCTACAATTTCTGCGCATGGCAACCCGTAAAACCTCCGAATACAGCGAATCGTCGATTCAAGTTCTCAAAGGACTTGAACCTGTTCGTCAGCGCCCTGGAATGTACACCAGGACCGATAATCCCCTTCACATCATCCAAGAAGTACTGGATAACGCATCCGATGAGGCGCTGGGCGGCTTTGGGAAGCAAATCATGGTGACCTTGCATGCCGATAGCAGCGTCAGTATTGAGGACGATGGCCGTGGCATTCCGGTAGGCATGCACCCCACAGAAAAGTTACCCGTGGTGCAAATTGTCTTTACCCAGCTGCACGCGGGTGGCAAGTTTGAAAAAGGCAGCGGCGGGGCGTATGCCTTCTCGGGTGGCTTGCACGGCGTTGGGGTGTCGGTAACGAACGCTCTTTCTAAGCGCCTGGATGTCACGGTATGGCGCGAAGGGCAAATGTCTACCTTGAGCTTTGCCGATGGCAATGTCATCGAGAAACTCAAAACCAAGCCTGCCGATAAAGGCGATAAAGCCCATGGCACGCGCGTGCGGGCCTGGCCCGATGGCAAGTATTTTGATAGCGCCGCCATTCCGATGGCGGATCTGATTCGTTTGCTACGTTCCAAAGCGGTATTGTTGCCTGGTGTCAAAGTCACCTTAATTCAAGAAAAAAGCGGCGAGACGCAGTCCTGGCAATACGCGCAGGGTTTGCGTGGCTATCTCAATGAAGCCTTGGCTCAGGCAGGCCACAGCGCTGAAGTGATTCCCTCCTTTGAGGCAGAGCAATACGCCACCGGCAATGCCGATGAGGATACCTTTGCTGAAGGCGAGGGCGCTGCCTGGGTAGTCACCTGGACCGAAGATGGCCCACCGGTTCGTGAGAGTTATGTGAATTTAATTCCGACACCCGCCGGCGGCACCCATGAAAGCGGCCTGCGAGAAGGCCTCTTTAATGCGGTGAAAGGGTTTATCGAAATGCACGCCTTGCAACCCAAGGGGGTGAAGTTAATGCCCGAGGATGTGTTTGCACGCGCCTCTTTTATTTTGTCTGCCAAAGTACTCGATCCCCAGTTCCAGGGGCAAATTAAAGAGCGCCTCAACTCACGCGATGCCGTGCGTTTGGTATCTGGCTTTTCTAAATCCGCGCTCGAACTTTGGTTAAATCAGCACGTGGACTATGGCCGCAAATTAGCGGAGCTAGTGATCAAGCAAGCGCAAGCCCGTACCCGCGCTGGACAAAAAGTCGAAAAGAAAAAATCCTCTGGCGTTGCTGTGCTGCCAGGCAAGTTAACGGATTGCGAGAGCCAAGACATTGCACTGAACGAGATCTTTTTGGTTGAGGGTGACTCTGCCGGTGGTTCGGCCAAAATGGGGCGCAACAAAGAGTACCAGGCCATCTTGCCCTTGCGCGGTAAGGTGCTTAATACCTGGGAGGCAGAGCGCGATCGCTTGTTTGCCAACAACGAAGTGCACGATATTGCGGTGGCGATTGGAGTCGATCCACACGGCCTAAATGACACCCCCGACCTATCCAATTTGCGTTACGGCAAGATCTGCATTCTGTCGGATGCCGATGTGGATGGTTCGCATATTCAGGTTTTATTGCTCACCTTATTCTATAAACACTTTCCGAAGTTACTCGATGCTGGGCATGTCTATATCGCTAGGCCACCCCTCTTTCGGGTGGACGCGCCTGCGCGGGGTAAAAAACCAGCCCAAAAGATCTACGCCCTGGATGCAAGTGAGCTCAATGCAATAGAAGATAAATTACGCAAAGACGGCGTTCGCGATACTGCTTGGCAGATTTCCCGCTTTAAGGGCCTTGGCGAAATGAGTGCGGAGCAATTGTGGGATACCACACTCAATCCGGATACGCGCCGCTTACTGCCGGTTACCTTGGGGGCACTCAGCGAGCAAGATACATTTAAAACCATGGACATGCTGATGGGTAAATCCGAATCTGGTGCAAGGCGAGATTGGCTGGAAGAGCGTGGCAATGAAGTAGAGGCAGACATTTAATGGCAACGCGCAAACCCAATTCATCGTCCAGCATGCAAGAGCAGGCTGATTTATTTACGATCGATGCTGCTAGCTCAAATTCACCTCCGACTCCGCCACGCGCCTCATCGGGCGGTATGGATGGCGATGGCAGCGAAGGATTAACGCTGGCGGTCTATGCAGAGCGGGCGTATCTAGACTACGCCATTAGCGTGGTTAAGGGCCGCGCCTTGCCTGAGGTAGCGGATGGCCAAAAGCCAGTGCAGCGGCGGATTCTGTTTTCGATGAGCGAGATGGGATTGCGCTCCGACGCAAAGCCAGTCAAAAGTGCTCGGGTGGTTGGTGATGTACTGGGCAAATTCCATCCGCATGGCGATCAATCAGCTTACGATGCCTTGGTTCGCTTGGCCCAAAGCTTCTCATTGCGTTATCCCCTAATCGATGGCCAAGGCAATTTTGGTTCACGCGACGGCGATGGGGCGGCAGCCATGCGCTACACCGAAGCGCGTCTGACCAAGATTGCGACACACTTACTGCTCAGTGAAATCGATGAGGGTACAGTTGCGTTCGCGCCAAACTACGATGGCTCTTTTCAGGAGCCTAAATTACTGCCTGCACGTTTGCCCTTTGTATTGCTCAATGGCGCATCTGGTATCGCGGTTGGCATGGCCACAGAAATTCCATCGCATAATTTGCGCGAGGTGGCTACAGCTGCAATCGCCTTAATGAAGTCACCGAATATGAGTTGTGCGGATTTGCTGGAGATTCTTCCAGGGCCCGACTTTCCAGGTGGCGGTCAAATTATCTCGTCGGCGAGTGATATTGCCCAGATTTACGAGGGCGGTCGCGGCAGTTTAAAAGTGCGGGCACGCTGGTCGGTAGAAGAGTTGGCACGCGGTCAATGGCAAATTGTGGTGAACGAGTTGCCGCCTGCAACCTCGACTCAGCGCGTGCTGCAGGAGATTGAAGAGCTTACGAACCCCAAAATCAAATTGGGTAAAAAATCATTAACGCCCGATCAAAGCAACACCAAAGCAGCCATCTTGAATGTACTCGACTGCGTTCGTGATGAATCGAGTAAAGACGCTGCGGTACGTTTAGTGTTCGAGCCCAAGAGCAAGAATGTGGAAGTCAATGACTTCGTCAATTTACTGCTGGCACATACTTCACTTGAATCCAATGCACCGATCAATCTGGTGATGATTGGCAATGATGGCCGGCCACGCCAAAAGAATTTAAAAGACATTATTTCCGAGTGGATTGCGTTCCGCGTTGCAACCGTAACGCGCCGTACTGAACACCGCCTTGGCAAAGTCAATGCGCGCATTCATATTCTGGAAGGCCGCCAGATTATTTTGCTCAATATTGATAAGGTCATCAAAATTATTCGCAATAGCGATGATCCCAAAGTCGATCTGATCAAGGCTTTTGCATTAAGCGATCGTCAAGCAGAAGATATTTTAGAAATTCGCTTGCGCCAATTGGCAAGGCTCGAGGCAATTAAGATTGAGCAAGAGCTCAAAGAGCTGCAAACCGAGAAAGCTGATTTGGACGGCCTGTTGCAAAGTGATAGCACCCTGCGCAAACGCATCGTAAAAGAAATTGAAGCCGATGCCAAAGAGTTTGGCGACGAGCGCCGTACGTTAATTCAGGAAGATAAGCGTGCAATCGCAGAAGCGAAAGTGATTGATGAGCCGGTAACGGTAATCGTGTCGCAAAAGGGTTGGATTCGCGTTCGCCAAGGCCACGAGCACGACGCACAGCAGTTTTCGTTTAAGTCGGGTGATGCCCTGTACGCTACATATGAGTGCCGTACCGTTGATGTGATGCAGGGTTTTGGTAGTGATGGTCGCGTTTACACCGTTCCCGTGAGCGAATTACCTGGAGCGCGCGGCGATGGGGCGCCCTTAACTAGCTTCATTAACTTAGCAGCGGGCTCGCAAATGGTGGCCTATTACGCTGGTCAATTGGATGATTTGGTGTTGATTTCAACGCGGGCGGGTAATGGCTTCTTGGCGAATGTGGCCGATATGCTCACCCGCAACAAAGCAGGTAAATCGTTTATTGGCGTTGACAGCAAGTTCAGCCCCGGTGATGCGCCACTGGGTGCAAGCAAGGTACGCCCTGGCATGAAACAGGTTGCCTGTTTATCGGAAAGCGCACGGCTTTTAGTGTTCCCGCTGAATGAGCTAAAACGCCTACCAACGGGCGGGAAGGGCGTTATCTTGATGGGCCTTGATGACAAAGAGCGCCTTGCGTCAGCCATTGCCGTGGGCCCAGATGGCGCTACCTATTCTGGTGCAGGCCGTGCAGGAAAGCCAACGCAATTGAGCCTGGATAGCAAGACCTTGAAGTCATTTGCAGGCAACCGCGCGCGTAAGGGCCATTATTTAGACCCACGTTTAAAAGATGGAAGGCTGAGTCCGAATTAAGTCACTGCTTTGGTAAAGAGAGGGCCATGCTGCGCGATTGTCAGCATGGCTTTTTTACTAGGCTTTACTCAATCTCGGCAATGAGTTCAATTTCAACACAGGCACCCAGTGGAATTTGTACCACACCAAAGGCGCTACGAGCATGTTTACCGGCTTCACCAAAGACCTCAAAAAAAAGCTCGGAGCAGCCATTCACCACCAAATGCTGCTCAGTAAAAAGGTCGGTCGAGTTGACTAGCCCCATTACTTTAACGATGCGTTTAACGCGATCGAGTGACCCTAAATGCGATTGCAGGGTGGCCATTAAATCGATGGCAATCGATCGTGCCGCGACTTTGCCGCTAGCGGTATCCATATCCAGACCCAATTTACCAACCCAAGGCTTGCCCGCTTGCTTAGCGATATGCCCAGAAACAAAGACGGTAGACCCGCTAGTGACGGCCATGACGTAGGCTGCAGCAGGACTTGCTGTGGAGGGAAGCTCAATTCCAAGCTCTTTAAGACGATCGCTGATGGGTTTACTAGGCATATAGATAGGTGCTTTTTAGGGATAAAGGGAAGGGTAGAATCTTACCGCTAAATGCGGTAAAAATGAGTAATTGAGCGCTGTCCGCTATACTCTTGCAAGCAAATTAGTCTGTTTTTTATATATTGATGATTTCCATGAAAAAACTTGCCGTGTCCCGTTTACTGTCTACCCTGATATTCACTATCGGCGCTGGATTTTCTGTCCTCTCTGTGAATGCACAGGCACAGGACGTTAAAGGCTCTGCCGAGGCTGGCCAGGCCAAAGTTTGGCTTTGCACTGGCTGCCACGCCATTCCTGAATACCGCGCTGACTATCCTCTGGTTTATCGCGTACCGAAAATTGGCGGACAAAATGCCGCCTATATTTACGCTGCCTTAGAAGCGTACAAGTCAGGGGAGCGTAAGCATCCCACGATGCGCTCGATTGCGGGCAGCATGTCTCCCCAAGATATGGCCGATGTGAGCGCGTATTACGCCGCACAAAATTCGAACACCCGTCCAAACCCCTTAAAGTAATTTTGATTTAGAGGCTATTCATGAAAGTCGCACTCCTTATTTCCTTCTTACTTTCAAGCATTGGTATTGCTCAGGCTGGCAATCTTGCTAAAGGAAAAGAGCTAGTTGAAAAGAACAATTGCGCTGCCTGCCATGGCGCTAATTTGAATGAGCCAGTAGCGCCGGCGTACCCGAAGATTGCTGGCCAGTATGCTGATTATTTGTTTTACGCTTTACGCTCCTACCAGGTATCAACGAACCCCCAATTTGGCCGTAAAAATGCCGTGATGGTTTCTCAAGTAGCCCAGTACAGCGAGGCTGATTTACGCAATATGGCCGCCTACATTGCCTCATTGCCAGGCACGATGGTGATTAAGAAGTAATCGAGTGAGCTAGCGCGTGGCCTCGAGCCCACGCGCGAGGTGGGCATGCATCGCTTCTTCGGCAGCAGCTCCATCTCTTTTAATTAACGCTTTCAGTATGTTACGGTGCTCATTTAAGGCGCTCTGTAATCGTCCAGACCGCCCCAAAGAGTCCCTGCGTTGCAGTTTTAAGATCTTCCTCAGGTCGCCAATAACCCCATTCATCCATCGATTGCCTGCAATTTCCATGATTAGCTCATGAAAGCGTACGTTGATTTCGAAAAACTGCTCCACATCCCGGTCTGCAGCGGCTTTTTCAAGCTTGAGGTGCAAATCATCCAATTGGTTGAGCTGTGCTTCGCTGGCTTTAACTGCAACTTCCTTGGCCGCAAAGCCCTCTAATTGGGCCAAAACCGCAAAAATCTGCTCTAAATCGCCTCGTTCTACCTCGGTAACGTAAGCGCCGCGCCTGGGCTTCATGGTGACTAAGCCTTCGGAGGCGAGTACCTTGATTGCTTCCCGCATGGGCGTTCGGCTAATGCCAAAGGTGACGGCTAAGCTTTGTTCATCCAGCCAGCTGCCTGGCGGCAAGGTGTGGGCAAAAATCTGTGCACGAAGGCGTTCTGCAACGTCATGGTACAGGGGTCTGTTGCTTAAATTCATGGCTTGATTACTGAAATTGTATTCATAATTATGTATACAATATCTAGACAGAAGTCGATTTGTCAAGCAAAATACCAATAATTAAATGTAATGTTGTCACTAAGCCAACAGGAGTAAGTTGAATGAGTTCACCCAGTGCTAAGTCCAATTCGTGGCCTGATTCCAAAAAAGTGGAATTGAGCGATTGGGAAAAAGCAGCGCAAAAGTCAGCCCCCAATGGCAATACCGATGCGCTGGGCTGGAATACGCCTGATGGCATCCACCTTAAAGCCCTATATACCGCAGCCGATTCAGCCGCACTGCCGTATGCCAATACCTTGCCCGGATTTGAACCATTTGTGCGTGGGCCGCAAGCCACTATGTATTCGGTACGGCCTTGGACTATCCGTCAGTATGCGGGTTTCTCCACCGCAGAAGAATCAAACGCGTTTTACCGCAAAGCACTCGCTGCTGGAGGCCAAGGCGTTTCTGTGGCATTCGATTTAGCAACGCATCGGGGTTACGACTCCGATCATCCCCGTGTAACCGGCGATGTAGGTAAAGCTGGGGTTGCAATTGACTCGGTTGAGGATATGAAAATCCTCTTTAATGGCATTCCGCTCGATACCGTTTCGGTATCCATGACCATGAATGGTGCTGTGTTGCCTGTGTTAGCAGGCTACATCGTTGCCGGCGAAGAACAGGGCGTAAGCCAGGCTCAGCTTTCGGGGACGATTCAGAATGACATTCTGAAGGAGTTCATGGTTCGCAATACTTACATTTATCCGCCCGAGCCATCGATGCGCATCATTGGCGACATCATTGAATACACCGCAAAGCACATGCCCAAGTTCAACTCGATCTCAATCTCGGGTTACCACATGCAAGAAGCGGGCGCCAATCAAGTATTGGAACTTGCGTTCACCTTGGCCGATGGCAAAGAGTACGTCAAAACTGCTTTAGCAAAAGGCTTGGATGTCGATGGATTTGCTGGGCGCCTATCTTTCTTCTTTGCGATTGGCATGAACTTCTACTTGGAGGTTGCAAAACTCCGCGCTGCCCGTTTGCTGTGGTGGCGCATCATGAAAGAGTTCAATCCGCAAAATCCAAAGTCACTGATGTTGCGAACCCATTGCCAGACTTCGGGTTGGTCCTTGACCGAACAGGATCCCTATAACAATGTGGTGCGTACCACAGTAGAAGCTATGGCAGCCGTGTTTGGTGGCACGCAATCCCTGCACACCAACTCGTTTGATGAGGCCATTGCCTTGCCATCCGAAACGTCCAGTCGCATTGCGCGCAACACCCAGCTCATTCTCCAAGAAGAGACCCACATCACCAGCGTGATCGATCCTTGGGCTGGCTCCTACATGATGGAAAACCTAACGCAAGAGATGGCCGATAAAGCCTGGGAGATCGTGCTGGAAGTCGACGCGATGGGCGGCATGACCAAAGCCGTTGAAAGCGGTTGGGCTAAGCTCAAAATTGAAGCCGCTGCTGCTGAAAAGCAAGCCAAGATTGATTCAGGTGCCGATGTGATTGTGGGCGTCAATAAATACAAGTTGGATAAAGAAGAATTAGTCGATGTCTTGGTGATTGATAACGACAAAGTGCGCGATAACCAAATCGAGCGCTTAAATTCGATTAAGGCATCACGCGATAGTAAAAAGGTAGCGACTGCATTGGGGGCGCTGACCAAGGCGGCGGAAGACCAAACCGGCAATTTATTGGAGTTAGCGGTAGCGGCAATGCGCTTGCGCGCTACCGTCGGTGAAGTGTCTGACGCTTTAGAACAAGTCTACGGGCGCCATCGCGCCGATACGCAAAAGGTGACCGGTGTGTATGCAGCTGCTTATGACTCAGCCGAGGGCTGGGAAAAACTCAAAGGGGAGCTCGCACAATTCGCGAGCGATTTTGGACGCAGGCCGCGGGTGATGATTGCCAAGCTCGGTCAAGATGGCCATGACCGCGGTGCAAAGGTTGTTGCTACTGCCTTTGCTGATTTGGGCTTTGATGTGGATATTGGGCCACTGTTTCAGACTCCAGAGGAGTGTGCGCGCCAAGCGATTGAGAATGATGTGCATGCGCTGGGTATTTCTACCTTAGCGGCAGGCCATAAAACCTTGGTGCCGGCGATCATCAATGAACTGCGTAAGCAGGGTGCTGATGACATCATTGTGTTTGTTGGCGGCGTTATACCAAGGCAGGATTATGACTTCTTGTATGAGGCAGGAGTAAAAGGCATCTATGGCCCAGGCACGCCAATTCCCGCTTCTGCCAAAGACGTCCTCGAGCAAATTCGCAAACAAACCAAGCCGCTATAACAGCTATGCTGCCTGCCGCTGACCAAGCTTTGTTTGATGCGATCACGGGTCCATCAGGACCAGTGCAACGCCGCGCCTTAGCCAAGGCGATTACCTTGCTCGAGTCGACTCGCCTGGATCATCGCAAGCGTGCAGATGAATTACTCAATGCCTTACTACCAAAGACCGGTAAGTCCTTTCGTTTGGGCATCTCAGGGGTTCCAGGAGTAGGTAAGTCAACCTTAATCGAAACCTTGGGACTCTATTTAATTGAGCGCGGTCACCGCGTTGCTGTGCTCGCAATCGATCCATCGTCGAGCCTATCAGGCGGTTCAATCTTGGGCGATAAGACCCGCATGGAGCGTCTGTCAGTCCATGAAAGTGCCTTCATTCGGCCCAGCCCATCTTCCGGAACGCTGGGCGGCGTTGCAGAAAAAACCCGTGAGGCGCTGCTGGTTGCCGAAGCCGCTGGCCACGATGTCGTGATTGTAGAAACCGTCGGTGTCGGTCAAAGTGAAATTGCCGTAGCGGGCATGACGGATTTATTTTTGTTACTGCAATTGCCCAATGCAGGCGATGACCTGCAGGCGATTAAAAAAGGGGTGATGGAGTTAGCCGACTTAATTGTGATCAATAAATCCGACATTGATCCCAATGCCGCAATGCGCGCACAAGCCTTTATCACCAGCTCGTTGCGATTATTGGGGTTTCAGGGAAATCCAGACCACGCAACGCACGATGCCGAGTATTGGCATCCGATTGTGATGTCTTTATCTGCATTGCAAGGGACTGGCATCACTGATTTATGGGAGCACATTCTTCGGTTTCAGAAATTGCAAACCGCCAACGGCCGATTGGCTGCGCGGCGTCAAGTTCAGGCAGGCTCGTGGATGTGGGAACGCATCGATGCCGGACTGAAAAGTGCATTTAAAAATAATCCTGCGGTTCAGGCTCTACTTCCCGAACTGAGCAATGCCGTTAATCTCGGAACCATAGCCCCTTCGGTTGCTGCAAGGCGCTTACTTGAGGCCTTGGGCCATACCTCTTTCTAAGGAGTTAGCATGCAAGACATCATCCAACAACTGGAAGCCAAACGTGAGTTAGCCCGCCTTGGTGGCGGGCAAAAACGGATTCAGGCACAGCATGCCAAAGGCAAGTTAACCGCCCGTGAGCGCATCGAATTGCTCTTGGATGCAGGTAGCTTTGAAGAGTGGGATATGTTTGTTGAGCACCGCTGTACCGATTTTGGTATGGCAGATCAAACTGTTCCGGGCGATGGTGTAGTGACCGGCTACGGCACGATCAATGGTCGACTGGTGTTTGTCTTTTCACAAGACTTTACGGTGCTCGGAGGCTCCCTATCCGAAGCCCATGCCGAGAAGATTTGCAAAATCATGGATCAGGCCATGAAAGTCGGTGCACCTGTAATTGGCTTAAATGATTCAGGCGGTGCCCGCATTCAGGAGGGGGTTGCATCCTTAGGCGGCTATGCCGATATCTTTCAGCGCAATGTGACAGCTTCCGGTGTCATCCCACAAATCTCCTTAATCATGGGCCCGTCTGCTGGCGGTGCAGTCTATTCACCAGCATTGACTGACTTTATTTTTATGGTCAAAGACAGCTCGTACATGTTTGTTACTGGCCCTGAGGTTGTTAAAACCGTAACCCATGAAGACGTGACCGCAGAAGAGCTGGGCGGTGCGGTAACCCACTCAACGGTTTCAGGCGTGTGTGACTTAGCGTTTGAGAATGACGTTGAGGCAATCATGGTCTTGCGCCGATTCTTTAATTACTTACCTTTATCCAACAAAGAAAAGCCGCCGATATTGCGCTCGGCGCGGCGCGATGAGGCACCCGATTATTCGCTGGATACCTTGGTACCCGCCAATCCCAATCAGCCCTACGACATGCATGAGTTGATTCGTAAGATTGCAGACGATGGGGAGTTCTTTGAGTTGCAGCCTGATTACGCCAAAAATATCCTCATTGGTTTTGGTCGCATGGAAGGGCAAACCATTGGTATCGTCGCCAATCAACCTTTAGTGCTGGCCGGCTGTTTGGATATCAAAGCATCGATTAAGGCTGCCCGTTTTGTGCGGTTTTGCGATGCCTTCAATATTCCCGTTGTCACCCTGGTCGATGTACCTGGCTTTATGCCCGGCACTGCGCAGGAATACGGCGGCATTATTAAGCATGGCGCGAAATTACTCTATGCCTATGCTGATTGCACGGTGCCGAAGGTAACCTTGATCACCCGTAAAGCCTATGGCGGTGCCTATGACGTGATGGCATCGAAGCACCTGCGGGGCGATGTTAATTTTGCATGGCCATCGGCGGAGATTGCGGTGATGGGCCCGAAAGGCGCTGTCGAAATTATCTTTCGCGAAGAGAAGGGCGATCCAGAAAAAATCGCTGCACGCGAAGCAGAATACAAAGCCAAGTTCGCCAACCCCTTTGTGGCGGGTCGACGCGGTTATATTGATGATGTGATTTTGCCGCATGAATCGCGTAAACGCATTGCACGCTCACTGGCCATGCTCAAAGACAAGGATCTCAAAAATCCAGAGCGTAAACACGGCAATATTCCCCTGTAATGGATAGGCAAGATCACATGAAAACCACTTTATTTAAAAAGATCCTGATTGCCAATCGCGGCGAGATTGCGTGCCGCGTGATTAAAACAGCCAAACGCATGGGCATTCAGACGGTTGCTGTATTTTCTGAGGCCGATCGGGAAGCAAGGCATGTTCAGCTCGCCGATGAGGCCGTCTGCATTGGGCCTGCGCCATCGCGTGAGTCCTATTTGGTGATGGACCGCATCATTCAGGCCTGTAAAGATACTGGCGCTCAAGCAGTGCATCCGGGCTACGGATTTTTATCCGAGAACGAGCAATTTGCCCGGCGCTGCGAAGAAGAGGGCATCGTGTTTATCGGCCCTAAGTTTGCATCGATTGCCGCTATGGGCGATAAGATCGCCTCCAAAAAATTAGCGATGGAAGCCAAGGTCAACACGATTCCGGGCTTTAACGAAGCGATTGATAGTGCAGACGTCGCAGTCAAGATTGCCAAGGACATTGGTTATCCGGTGATGATCAAAGCATCTGCGGGCGGCGGCGGCAAAGGCTTACGGGTTGCGTACAACGATCAAGAGGCATTCGAAGGCTTCGCAGCCTGCCGTACCGAGGCCATGAACAGCTTTGGCGATGACCGCGTATTTATTGAGAAGTTTGTCGAAGGTCCGCGGCACATTGAGATTCAGATACTTGGCGATGCGCACGGCAATATCGTCTACCTGTGGGAACGTGACTGCTCGATTCAGCGGCGTCACCAAAAGGTAATCGAAGAAGCGCCATCGCCTTTTATTGACCCAGCCACTCGCAAGGCCATGGGCGAGCAAGCCGTTGCCTTGGCACGCGCCGTCAATTACCAATCGGCTGGCACGGTCGAGTTTGTCGTTGGAAAAGACAAATCCTTTTACTTTCTGGAGATGAATACCCGCCTGCAAGTGGAACATCCTGTGACCGAATCGATCACGGGACTGGATTTAGTCGAGCAAATGATTCGCGTTGCCGCAGGCGAAAAGCTATCCTTTACGCAAGATCAGCTCAAGCTAAATGGGTGGTCGATGGAGTGCCGGATTAATGCCGACGATCCCTTCCGTAACTTTCTACCATCGACGGGCCGCCTCGTGAAATACCGTCCTCCAGTAGAAGAAAATGGCGTTCGCGTCGATACGGGGGTGTATGAGGGCGGTGAAATCCCGATGTACTATGACTCGATGATTGCCAAGCTGATTGTGCATGGCAGCGATCGCATGGATGCAATTCATAAAATGCGCCACGCACTCAATCAATTTGTGATTCGCGGGATTCATTCCAATATTTCATTTCAGGCGGCGCTCTTACAGCACCCGCGCTTTGTTTCGGGTGACTTTACGACGGGTTTTATTCCCGAAGAGTACCCCAATGGCTTTCAGCGCGATTCAGTACAGCCGGCCGATCCTAACCGATTGGCTGCGCTCGCTACCTTCATGCGCACGCGCTACCTGGAATACATCCAAGTGATAGACGGTCAGTTGCCAGGCCATGAAATGCAAATTACCAAAAAATTTGCATTGGTAACCGGCAAGCGGGTGGGTTCGATGAATGATCCCATCGACATACCAACCCGAGTTGAGCATAAAGACCGCATCTACTCGGTTTATGTGGAAACCGTAGAAGGCACCAGTCGCTACGACATTGTAAGCGAGTGGCGTCCAGGGCAAATTGTGCTCAATGCCACCATTAATGGTACGCAGTCCATATCGGCACAAGTGGAGCGCCGCGGCATTCGGTATTACTTGGTATTGGATGGTGCTCAATATGAATGTATGGTATTAAGTCCCCTTGGCGCTCAGTTGCAAGCGCGCATGCCGATTAAGTTACCACCAGACACCTCCAAAATGGTCTTATCGCCGATGCCAGGCCTCTTAACCAAAATATTGGTGCGTGCGGGCGAAAGTGTAACTGCAGGTCAGAAGTTAGCCTCAATTGAAGCCATGAAAATGGAGAACACCCTCTCGGCATTGCAGGATGGTGTTGTCTCTGAAATCCTGGCCAAAGAGGGCGAGAGCCTGGCGGTCGATCAAATCATTATTCGCTTTGAGTAAAGGATGAGCATGACTGATGCAAGGCCATTTCGTATTTTAGGGATTCAGCAAATTGCCATTGGTGGCGAGGATAAGCAACGCTTGCGTTCACTGTGGGTCGATTTGCTTGGCTTCACCTTTAAAGATACGTATGTATCGGAGCGTGAAAACGTCAACGAAGACATCTGCGCAATCGGCCAAGGCGCACATGAGATCGAAGTTGATCTAATGCAGCCAGTGGATATTGCAAAAAAACCAGCAGTGCACCAAACTCCGCTGAATCACATTGGTCTATGGGTAGATGATTTACAGCTAGCCCATGACTGGCTCAGTAGTAAAGGCCTGCGCTTTGCCCCTGGCGGAATTCGTAAAGGTGCCGCAGGCCACGATATTATTTTTATTCACCCCAAAGGCAATGATGAATTTCCATTTGGCGGTGAGGGCGTTTTGATTGAGTTGGTTCAGGCGCCTCCTGACATCATTCAAGCGCTGTCGTCGTAAGGTCTGTCTTTGAAGCGCATTCTAGCGATCGATACTTCATCTGCTTGGTGCTCTGTTGCACTTTCGGTTGGGTCTACACATGAACATCTAGTAGAGCGCCATGAATTACTAGGGCCCGGCGCAAGCCAGCACCTACTGCCATGGATTACAGACCTGCTGAAACAAGAGGGAATACGGTTGCGCGATCTGGATGCGATTGCCGTAGGCGTTGGTCCAGGTGCATTTACAGGTGTGCGCTTGAGCATTGCGGTGGTCCAAGGCCTTGCCTACGTAACCCATTTGCCGCTAGCGCCGGTTACGAGTCTCGATGCCATCGCAGCCAGTGCAATCGACCACCCATTGATGCAAGCCATGGATACTAGCAAACACCAATTCACTGTGGCGATTGATGCCCGCATGGGTGAGGTGTATTGGGCTAATTACAGCTTTAAGAAAACGGCGCAAGCAGTCGGCGACATGGCTGTATTGCCTGAGCGCATCGGTGAGATTCAACTGAGCAAGCCAGAAGATGTTCAGCTTGGCATGAGTCAATGCGTGTTTGGTAGTGCGGTTGCTCAATACCCGGCCTATTTTGAGCGATCTATGCCTTCCAGTCAGATGGATGGCGCTCTTGGCGTTAGTGCTCGCGGTGTGCTGCACTGTGGACAGGCAATGATGAGCAATCAGCAACTCATTGCAGTGGATCAATTAGAGCCTTTGTATGTCCGCAATAAAGTAGCGCTGACGAGCGCTGAACGTGGTGCAAAATAGAACCCTTTCTCATTCACGCCTTATATGACTAGCGCCCTCGATACCCAGTTGACCTTCATGCCGATGCAGCCGTCGGATATGCGAGCTGTGATGTCCTTGGAGGCAATCTCACACAGCCACCCCTGGACACAAGGTAATTTTTTGGACTCCCTTACTGCAGGACATTGGGCCTATTGCATTCGGCCGGAGATGACGGCAAAGGCAGAGTTGCCCTCCAATTTTCCTGCATTGTGGGGCTATTGCATTTTGTATCCTGCCGTTGATGAATTGCATTTACTCAATATCACGATTGATCCGGTATTACGTCGCAATGGGGTTGGTAGTCGTGTGATGCAGGCCATTGAGGGCATTGCGATTCAGCAGAAAATGAGCCGCATCATTCTCGAGGTGCGCCCCTCTAATATCCCCGCAGTGAAATTATATGAACACATGGGCTACGCCATCATTGGTGTGCGCAGGGCCTATTACCCAGCAGATGAGGCGACTGGCGAGCGTGAAGATGCGGGGGTAATGGCAAAATCGATTACCCTAGAAGCACAATGAATACGATTCTCCCCAACAACTCCAGCATGCGCTCCTCTTTTTTAAAAGAAATGGGCATTACAGAATGGGTCGATCGATCGAATCCCGCCGTACCCCTGAATGCGTCAGCAGCACCGCAAGGCAATCCGTCAGCATCCCCTGAGCCCACAGCAAATACATCGGAATGCGCAGCTGACATTAGCGCCCGTTGGATTTTTATAGGCACCAAACCCCAAGGTGATGCCTTAACCTTGTTCCAAAACATCATACGGGCGCTGGGCTTGCCCAATGGTGCCTGGGTCTGGCAAGACCAAAAAGCGAACATTGACGCACTGATCGAATCAAGCACAGTACCGCTGGTAGCGATTGCATTTGGCGCGGCGAGCGCGCAGCGCTTGACGGGTGAGCGCGCTCCCTTAACTGAGTTGCGTGGCGCTATCCATTCTTTGATGCACGGCGAAGCAGATGTGCCGTTGATCGCAACGCTCGAACTAGCCCAAGTCTTGGCTAGGCCGCAAGAAAAGGCCTTACTTTGGGAAGATTTACTGCTCGCCCGCTCGGTGCTGCAAAGCCTTTAAATACCAAACCAATACATTGACTGGCTAGTGCTTGCTTTCACCGATGAGGTGCAGTGAGTCATACTCCGCTTGGTTGCGTGCATGCCGGCGCATGATGAGGATCATGATGATACTGACCGACAAACCAAAACCAGTAATAACATAGGCGATTGGAACATCAAGCCAGATTAGCAAGGCATACAGCATCAGCATGCTAAGGACAGACAGATTTTCATTAAAGTTTTGCACCGCAATCGAGTGGCCTGCCGAAAGCAAGACGTGACCACGATGTTGTAAGAGAGCATTCATTGGCACTACAAAGTAGCCTGCGAGCCAGCCGACCATAATCAGTAGCGCATACGGCGGAATCATATTGAGTGTGAGTTTCATTTTGCCAAACTCGACGAGCACAATCGGCGGGATCATATCGATGTTGTAAATGGCCATGAAGCAAACTCCGATACCCATCACCACTCCGTAGGGCAAGACTTTCAAGGACTGCTTCAGGGGAATGCGGCTGGCGGCCCAGACTGCACCTCCGGCAACGCCAACAGCAGAGATGGCTTGCAAAATTGCGCCCTGCGAAAGACTCATGTTGAGGGCAACTTCAGCCCACTTGAGCACAATAAATTGCAAGGTAGCACCAGCGCCCCAAAAGAGGGTGGTTACCGCTAAAGAGATCTGACCCAAACGGTCATTCCAGAGAGTTCTAAAGCAGTGGGCAAAGTCTTGCACTAACTCAATCGGATTGGTTTTTTGGGCGACGTAGCGTGCTCCGGTATCGGGGATTTTGAGGTTAATCAGTGCGGCGATGATGTAAATCACCATGATGACCAAAATAGCGGCTTCGGCCGGGGTATCGATGCCTGTTTCAATCAGGGGCAGATCAAAGCCCAGTAAACGCGAAGAGACGCCAACGCTGATCAGCACGCCGCCTAAAACCGTACCCAAGATAATCGAACCAACGGTCAAGCCTTCGATCCAGCCATTAGCTGCTACCAGACGTTCTGGGGGGAGTAATTCGGTAAGGATGCCGTATTTAGCAGGGGAATATGCAGCAGCACCGAGGCCCACAATGGCGTACGATAGCAATGGATGGCTGCCAAATAACATAACGGCACAGCCCACAAACTTAATGGTGTTGGTGATGAACATGACGTTGCCCTTGGGCCTGGAGTCTGCAAATGCACCCACAAAGGCGGCCAGAAGGACGTAAGACAGTACAAAAAATAGCTTGAGCAATGGGGTCATCCAATCCGGAGCGTCAAGCTGGACTAGGAGTGCAATAGCCGCAATGAGGAGTGCGTTATCAGCCAGCGACGAAAAAAATTGCGCCGCCATAATGGTGTAAAAACTACGGTTCATTCGTACAATCGAGTCATTTACAGCATTAAAACATGAAAGGGGTTTCAGATATGAATCGGCCTATTTTGGCATCCATTCACATTGAGGCCTTTCGCCATAATTTGGCTAGGGTACGTGCACTTGCTCCTAAGGCAAAGATTTGGTCGGTTGTTAAAGCCGCCGCGTATGGTCATCGCCTAGAGTCGATCCTGGAGGGCTTAAACGAGACCGATGGATTTGCCTTGCTTGATCTGCGGGATGCACAGTGGCTGCGAAATCAAGGCTGGCAAGGCCGCATCCTATTGCTGGAGGGCTTATTTGAGGCAGAAGAGCTTGCGCAAGCAATTTCGCTGGACTGCGATTTAGTCGTCCACTGCCAGGAACAAGTGGAGTTGCTTGAGCGCCTAGCACAGCACTCCAGTCACACCTTTCCGGTTTTTCTAAAGCTCAACTCCGGAATGAATCGGCTGGGCTTTTCCCCTACGACTTATCGGGATATGTACCACCGGCTCCATTCATTGGGGCATCAAGTAAGCCACATGACCCACTTTGCCAATGCCGATGCAATAGACCAGAAGCCAACAGTGGGTGAGCAGATGGAGTGCTTTTCTATAGTCAGCGATGGTCTGGCTGGTGAAACCTGCTTGGCTAATTCAGCTGCTATCTTGTGGCACCGAACTGCTTTGGGCGACTGGGTTCGTCCTGGGATCATGCTGTACGGACTCTCTCCAACTGGAATGCACGCGGATATTGAACATGCGCACCTTGAGCCCGTAATGTCCCTGACCAGTGAAATCATTGATATTCAGTATTTAGCTCGTGGCGACCATGTAGGTTACGGTGGTCGTTTCACAGCACCTGAAGCAATGCGAATTGGGGTGATTGCTTGTGGTTATGCGGATGGCTATCCACGCCATGCGCCGGATGGCACCCCGGTATGGGTTGAGAACGGTGGCGCTGGTGCGATCTGTCCGATTGCGGGACGCGTCTCAATGGACATGATTACCGTTGATTTACGCAATGCGCCGAATGCGCAAACCGGAAGTAAGGTTGAGTTATGGGGGCAGAAGGTTCCTGCAGACACCGTTGCCGCTGGCGCCGGTACGATTGGTTACGAGCTCATCTGTGCGCTCGCACCGCGAGTACCTGTCGAATTGATTCGGAAACCCTAAAACAATAACCGAGCCTTATCTATTCCAGATTTGCCACCACGAGCGCTCTTTTTTGACGCGCTGTCCAGTAGCAAGCATTTGGCTATCGGGAAAATTGAGCTTAAAGACGCGAACCGCATCGGCACTTAAATCCGTCATGCCCAAGCGTTCGTACGACTTAATCAAGATGTAAAGCGCTTCCTCTACTGCGGGCGCCCGGTCATAGTCTTTGAGTACGAGTTGCGCACGGTTTGCGGCTGCAAGGTAAGCGCCACGCTGAAAGTAGTAGCGCGCTACGATGACATCGGCTTCCGCAAGGGAGTTAACAATGTAGCGCATCCGGTCAAGCGCATCGGGTGCGTATTTGCTATTTGGAAAACGATCCACCACCACCTTAAATGCTTCAAATGCTTCACGTGCTGCTTTGGGATCGCGCTCGCTTAAATCTTGTCCAGTGAACTTGCCTAAAAATCCCAGATCATCGTTAAAGGTAATCAAGCCTTTGAGGTAGAAAGCGTAATCCAAATTAGGACTGCCTTGGTGGAGTTTGATGAAGCGATCGACCGCAACCAAGGCTTGCGCCTGTTCACTGGCTTTCCAGTAACAGTAGGCGGCATTGATTTGTGCTTGCTGCGAATAAGGACCAAATGGAAAGCGGGCCTCGAGCTTTTCAAAATACGTGCCGCATTTTGCAAAATCATTGTCTTTGAGTTTTTCAGTGGCCTCGCTATAAAGCTTTGTCTCCGACCAGCCATCGGTCTCATCTTTATTGCCATCGCTCGCGCAACCACTCGTGAGTAAGGTAGCAACTAAGGCAAATCCCAGCAGCAGGGTGCTGATGCGGGATGAGAACGGCAAACCATTTGGGCTTACGTTTGTAGGCCTTACACTGTCGGCTGTGACTACATATGGGTACTTCAAGCGTGGCATTGCCGAAAACTCCTGATTCGAATCCAATTGATTATATCGATGAAGAGGATTTCATTGCCCTAGAAATTCCATGGGATGCATCTGGCGAGCGTCTAGATAAGGTTTTGGCTGGCGCATTACCGGATTATTCTCGAAATCGCTTAAAAACCTGGGTTGAAGCAGGGGCCGTCACGGTTGATGGCAAGGTGATGCGGGCACGCTACCTTTTGCGGGGCGGCGAGAGCGTCAAAGTATATCCACAAGAAATGCCCGAACAATTTGCCTTTGAGGCAGAAGATATTCCCCTCGATGTTGTCCACGAGGACAGTAGTTTGATTGTGATTAATAAACCCGCCGGCTTAGTAGTGCATCCGGCTGCCGGCAATTGGTCCGGCACACTCTTAAATGGGTTGTTATTTCGCTACCCCGAGCTTAAACAATTGCCCCGTGCTGGCATTGTGCATCGCCTCGATAAAGAAACATCGGGCCTCATGGTAGTGGCGCGGACTGATATTGCACAAACGGCATTAGTACGCCAATTACAAGAGCGCACAGTCGGCCGCCGCTATTTGGCTTGGGTCTGGGGAACGCCAGCAGCACAGGGAAAAATACAAGCCATGGTGGCACGTGATCAACGCGACCGGCTCAAAATGGCAGTGCATTCGATTCAAGGTAAACCTGCAGTTACGCTCTACCGTCGATTGGCCAATGGTCACTTTGCACAACTGCCAGTATCGCTTTTGGAGTGCCGTCTTGAAACAGGGCGCACCCATCAAATTCGTGTGCATTTGGAGTCCCTGGGATTTCCCCTCTTGGGCGATCCGGTATATCGCAAGAAGGCGCCGAACGTAGCCAAAGACTTGCCATTGCATCGGCAGGCCTTGCATGCCTATGCCTTAAGCTTAATTCACCCCGAAAGCAATCAACTGGTTCAGTGGTACCGTTTGCCGCCAGAAGATTTACTGGCTTTATTGCTAGAGGTCGGCATGACTGCTGCCGATTTACCCGGTGAGCCAAAGTTAGAGGCACCCCTTTCATCATGAGCGTGCAAGGCAGTCAATTTCAAACCATCAATGGCTTGCGGGTGCTTGTTCCGAATTGGCCAGCTTTACCTCAGATCGGGGCATTCTGTACTACCCGAGCTGGGGGCATCAGCAAAGCACCCTTTGATAGCCTCAACTTAGGTCGTTATGTCAACGATGAGCCCTTGGCCGTGAGCGAAAATCGCGCCCGTGTCCGGACTTTGCTCCCAGATGAGCCGGTATGGCTCAAGCAGGTCCATGGTACCCGGGTTTGGGATGCTGATTTGGCTCATGCTGCGGAGGTCATTGAGGCCGATGCGGCCGTGACCACCAAAATCAATACCGTCCTCACGGTGATGGCAGCCGATTGCTTGCCGGTCTTAATCAGCGACCCGGAAGGCAATGTCATTGGCGCAGCTCATGCTGGTTGGCGGGGTTTATTGGGGGGTGTTCTCGAAAATACCGTGGATGCGATGCAAGCCAAAACGGGGCTTGGCAATGCAAGTCAATACCTTGCCTGGCTTGGTCCAGCCATTGGTCCTAGGGCATTTGAAGTGGGCGAGGAGGTACGGGTCGCGTTTGAGGCCTATGGCAAAGAACACGGCCTTCCAGTGGCTGCCGAGGCATTTATGGCGATCGACGGAAAGCCGGGCAAGTATTGGGCCAATCTCTACCAACTGGCGCGGCAGCGCCTTCAGAACAAGGGCCTGACCCATATTGATGGCGGGGAATTTTGTACGGTTCGCGACCAAGCCGACTTTTTTTCCCACCGCCGCGATGGCCTATCCGGACGATTTGCCGCTTTTATCTGGCGAGGCTAAGATAGAGCGTAAGCCTTAGGGCTAGGGTTAGTGCTTATAACCCTTGTGACCCATTCAGCCGAGAATGGGCAGATGCAGCAAGCCTGTACGGCCTGCCACGTTAAGAATAGAGAAAAGCATGTTTACTGGAATACCGTCTGGGAAGTCGCCAAGTTTGGCACCGCAACATATGGCATTAATACCGCCCGAGCGCTTGTCCGAAATTCAGCAGCATTACATGACAGAATTGGCCGCCTACGTTAGCAATCCGGGCGCCCTTGAGATTAAAGATCGGCGTTTTTCTGGCAATGCATGGCAATCGCCGTGGAGCAAAGCGATTGCAGGAATGTATTTGCTGAACTCCAAGCATTTAATGGAATTAGCTGAGGCAGTAGAGACCGATCCAAAAAGTAAGCAGCGCATTTTGTTCAGCACTCTGCAAATGGTCGATGCGCTTTCGCCATCGAATTTCATGGCAACGAATCCAGAAGTGCTCGAGCACATCATTAGCTCGCAGGGGCAATCGATTCAAAACGGCATTCTGAATTTACTGGGCGATCTCAAAAAAGGCAAAGTTTCGCAAACCGATGAAACGGCTTTTGAGATTGGCACCAATTTAGCCACTACCGAAGGTGCGGTGGTCTTTCGCAATCATTTGTTTGAACTGATTCAATACAAGCCACTCACTGAAACCGTATTTGAGCGGCCGTTTTTGATGGTGCCACCTTGCATTAATAAATACTACATCCTCGATTTACAGCCGGATAACTCGGTAGTGCGCTACATGGTGAGCCAGGGCCATACGGTCTTCTTGGTGTCATGGAAGAACCCCGACAAATCGATGGCCAAAGTGACCTGGGATGATTACATTGGCGATGGCGTGATTAAAGCCATTGAAGTAACCAAAGAGATCGGCGGTCTGGATCAAATTAATTTGCTGGGCTTCTGCGTTGGCGGCACCTTAGTCAGTAATGCCTTGGCGGTACTCGCAGCACGCAAACAAAAGCCAGTTGCAAGCTTGACCTTGCTCACTACCTTACTTGACTTTAGTGACACCGGGATCTTAGATATTTTTGTTGATGAAGACACAGTTAAGCTTCGCGAAAATACCATCGGCGGCGAGCAGGGCCAGTTTGGTTTGATGTCTGGTCTAGACCTGGGCAACACTTTCTCCTTTTTGCGCCCCAATGATTTAGTCTGGAACTACGTTGTGGAGAATTACCTCAAAGGGAATTCGCCACCGCCATTTGATTTGCTGTATTGGAATGGCGATTCGACCAATTTACCTGGCGCCATGTATTGCTGGTATTTGCGCCACCTCTATCTGCAAAATGAATTAGTGAAGCCAGGCAAGCTCAAGGTGTGCGGCCAAAAAGTCGACCTTTCATTAATTGATTGCCCCGCCTACATTTATGCATCGCACGATGACCATATTGTTCCGTGGCATAGCGGCTATCGCTCGACTCAAATTCTCAAAGGCAAGAACCGTTTTGTTCTGGGCGCATCCGGTCACATCGCTGGGGTAATTAATCCACCCGCAAAAAACAAACGCCACTACTGGGTCAATTCCAATTTGCCAGCAAAGGCAGAGGATTGGCTTGCTAGTGCCAAGGACGTTCGCGGCAGTTGGTGGCCAGACTATGCTGAATGGCTCGCCCAATTTGGCGGTAAGCAAGTGAAGGCTAACGCTAGCTTTGGAAATGCAAAGTATAAAAAAGGGGTGGCCGCCCCCGGCAAGTATGTCAAAGAAAAAGCAGACGAAGCAAAGTAAGTTTGTGTATTAATCAATGCAACACCTTAAAGACGCAGCACACATAGAGAAAAGAGGGTAATACGATGTCACAACGAATTGCGTATGTAACAGGCGGTATGGGCGGAATTGGTACCGCGATTTGCCAACGGCTCTCTAAAAAAGGGCATCTAGTGATTGCCGGCTGCGGACCGAATTCCCCACGCCGCGATCGTTGGCTTGGTGAGCAAAAAGACTTAGGCTATAACTTTATTGCCTCGGAAGGTAATGTGTCAGATTGGGCATCGACCGTAGCCGCGTTTGAAAAAGTAAAGGCCGAAGTAGGCCGCGTCGATATTCTAGTTAACAATGCAGGTATTACGCGCGATAGCGTCTTTCGTAAGATGACGCCAGAGGATTGGAAGGCGGTAATCGACACCAATCTGAACTCCTTATTCAACGTCACAAAGCAGGTCATCGAAGGCATGATCGACAATAACTGGGGTCGCGTCATTAATATTTCCTCAGTCAATGGTCAAAAAGGGCAGTTTGGGCAAACCAACTACTCGACAGCCAAAGCCGGCTTGCATGGCTTTACGATGGCCCTAGCGCAAGAAGTGGCTGGAAAAGGGGTCACGATCAATACGGTTTCCCCTGGCTATATTGCAACCGATATGGTGAAGGCCATTCGGCCCGATGTGCTCGAAAAGATTGTTGCTGCCATCCCGGTAAAACGCCTGGGAACCCCCGATGAAATCGCCTCGATGTGTGCCTACATTGCCTCGGATGACGCTGCATTTGCTACTGGGGCTGACTTTTCGCTCAACGGCGGCATCCATACGGGATAATTCCGGAGCTAAACTGTCGGTTATGGCATTTATGTAGTGCGGAGGATTGGGATATGGCAACCAGAACAAAACGAGCGGGTGAAGAGCGGCTGATTAAGAAGTATCCGAATCGCCGTCTTTATGACACGCAAACCAGTACCTATGTGACCTTGGTTGACATCAAAGGCTTGGTGATGGCGAACGAGGCATTTAAGGTAGTAGATGCTAAAACCGAAGACGATCTCACGCGCAATATTTTGATGCAGATCATCCTGGAAGAAGAGGCCTGCGGTTCCCCGGTCTTTTCTTCGCAGATGCTATCGCAAATTATTCGTTTTTATGGCAATTCCATGCAAGGCCTGATGGGTAACTACCTGGAAAAAACCATGCAATCCTTTGTTGATATCCATGGCACATTAAGCGATCAATCCAAAGGCGTTACCGGCGGCGCCGATGCGTGGGCACAAGCCATGAATATGCAGAATCCGATGATGCAGGGATTGATGGGCAACTACATGGAGCAGAGCAAAGATCTGTTTATGAAGATGCAAGAGCAAATGCAAGGCTCTCAAAGTTTGTTTAAGGGATTTCCTTTTACACCGCCAACGCCTAAAAAAGAAAACGATTAGTTGTGGCGGGTAAGGTTGGTTTTGTTTCCTTAGGTTGCCCTAAGGCGCTGGTTGATTCAGAGCTCATCCTCACGCAATTGAGTGCGGAGGGGTACGAGACCGCAAAAGACTATTCGGGCGCTGATCTAGTCGTAGTCAATACTTGCGGCTTTATTGATTCTGCTGTCGAAGAGTCACTTGCTGCCATTGGCGAAGCCCTTTCTGAAAACGGCAAAGTGATTGTGACGGGCTGCCTTGGCGCGCGTAAAAATGAGGATGGCTCTGATTTAATCAAAAGCATTCATCCCAAAGTACTTGCAGTGACCGGCCCCCATGCCACTGCTGAAGTAATGCAAGCCATTCATTTGCATTTACCCAAGCCCCATGACCCGTTTACCGATTTACTGCCGCCCATTGGCGTGAAGCTAACGCCAAAACATTACGCCTATTTAAAAATATCGGAAGGCTGCAACCACCGCTGCACCTTTTGCATTATTCCTAGCATGCGAGGCGATTTAGTCTCTCGGCCAATCGGCGAAGTCTTGATGGAGGCAAAGCGCCTGTTTGAATCCGGCGTCAAGGAACTACTCGTAGTATCTCAAGATACCAGCGCCTATGGCGTTGATGTGCAATACCGTACGGGCTTTTGGGACGGCAAGCCAATCAAAACAAAGATGTTCGATTTAGTCAGCGCCCTGAATCAAATTGCACGCGAACATCAAGCATGGGTACGTTTGCATTACGTCTACCCTTATCCGCACGTTGATGACGTACTACCCATCATGGCTGAGTTTAAAGAGCACGGTTTCGGACTTGTGCCTTACCTTGATATTCCATTGCAACATGCGCATCCCGATGTGCTTAAACGCATGAAGCGTCCCGCCAGCGGTGAGCGTAATTTAGATCGCATCGAGGCGTGGCGCGCCATCTGCCCTAATCTGGTGATTCGCAGTACCTTCATTGCTGGATTCCCGGGGGAATCTGAAGAAGAATTTAGCTATTTATTGGATTTTCTAGATCAAGCGCAAATTGATCGGGCTGGGTGCTTTGCTTATTCGCCGGTGGCAGGTGCAACAGCCAATGCACTTGAAGGCGCACTGGATCAATCGATTCGGGATGAGCGCCAGGCTCGCTTCATGGCAAAAGCAGAAACAATATCCGTAGATCGGCTCAAAAGCCGGGTGGGTAAACGCATTTCCATTTTGGTTGATCAGGTCAGCGAGGCGGGCGGTATTGGCCGTACCGCCGGCGATGCCCCAGAAATTGATGGAGTTGTCCGTATTTTGCCGGTGAGCAAGCCATCCAAGCGCTATCGGGTAGGGGATTTTGTGCGCGGAACGATTGTGGAAGCGCGGGGGCATGACCTGATTGCTCAATTGTAAGCAATCGGGTAAAAATAGCTCTAGAGAACGAAAGCTGTAAAGATGAAATGCTTAATTTAAGGGGATTACTATGAGTCGTGAAGTCGTTGTATTA
>JBIJAM010000014.1:0-40982 GCA_044345755.1 Polynucleobacter sp.
CTGCAAGAGTTTGGAGCTTCTTCCTTAACCGAGCTCAATAATCAAATCAATGCCGGCACTAACTCCAACTTCTTAGTCGGGGCTACCCAAGATAGCGCAGGCACTCATGGGTATTTGTTTATTAATTAGAGGTAAGTAGTAAATATGTCAAACATTGTTCGCCCTGTTCCTGATGACTATATTAATTTCAGCGTCATTGGAGATAGCTTAACTCTCGGCTCAACTGTTGGATCATATTCTGCAATAGTTTGGGGGCAGTGGGGCGCCCCATGGGATCTTGCAGCTGGCAATGCATATGCAACCTTTGTATCTTTTTTAGATCCCTCTGATTCGTTTACCTATAGATGGACTCTTGTGTCGAATGATGGCACAGGCCCCGAAGTCTCCATTCGCAACCCTAGTGTTTTATATTTAGATGGGTCCGAAAATATTGGCACCTATTATTTACAAAATTTTCGCTGGGATACGTATGGCACTTACGGTCGTAGTTTTTCTGATAATGTTACTTATACTGCAGCTAATAATGCTGGCTCTGTTTTACTGCAAGCCAATACGGCCCTCAAGGGAATCTATCAGTATGGCGTAAATTATGCTATTGAAGGAACGATCGCCAGGTTTCATATTGTTGACCCATCTGCTAGCACTGGGACAATCAGAAATTACTCCATTACTGGCATTAATTCTGTAGATTTATCATCACCCATTGCGGGATCTTTAATTTTTTCAAATACCTCAGCGTATTTAGATATAAGTCCCATATTAGATAATTTGGCAGATGCAGAAACATTGTATTTAAACATAGATGGCTTTACTTCCTATGCGCTTAATATTTTAAATGTCACTGCATCGGCACCCAGCTCTCCGGTCTTTCAGGCGGATTCAGGCGCCTATCAAAATTTAATCACCAACCCTAATGTAATTTTTAATATCCCGACTCTTGGGCATGGAATGACATGGTCATATTCCCTTGATTATGGCTCTAGTTGGATTGCGGGTACTGGCGGCTCTGGACTGTGTGTGATTGCAGTTCCAGATGGTAATTATGATCAGGATGCGATTCTTGTCCGAACGGTAGATGCCGGCGGTATTGCATTAGTTTCGACACCAAGCGGTATTCAGCGTGCGCATACGGTGGACCAAACTGGTCCCATGTCACTGACGCTTAGTTTGCAAAGCGACTCAGGCATTGCATCCGACCTTATTACCAATAATGGCTATGTCGATATTACTGGCCTAGAGGCTGGAGCCACCTGGCTCTATAAATTTGCTAGTGGCTCATGGACGACCGGCGTTGGCAGCTCAATAAACTTGTCAGGTGATGGAGCCAAGTCACTTTACGTTAAGCAATTGGATGCTGCTGGCAATACTTCCAATATCTCTTATTTAGCATTTACTTTAGATACTGACATACAGACTCTTGCGCTCAGCCTCCAAGCTAACACAGGCGATCCTTTGGATCTCATTACCAGTAATGGCCAAGTCAATGTCACCGGGCTCGAGAGCGGAGCTACTTGGTCATATTCTTTGGATGGCAGCAATTGGACGGTTGGCGTTGGTAGCTCTGTTGAATTGTCTGGGGATGGGGCCAAATCCCTCTATGTGAAGCAAGTAGATGCGGCCGGCAATACATCTAGTATTTCTAATTTCTCATTTGTATTAGATACAGCTACACCTACTCTTACTCTGCAAAGCAACTCAGGCAATACATCAAATCTTATTACCAACAATGGGCTAGTCAATATCGCCGGCCTTGAGAGTGGTTCCATTTGGTACTACGCATTAGATGGTGTGAGCTGGATTGAGGGCGTCGGCAGTTCTGTCTCATTGTCTGGAGATGGGCTCAAAACTCTTTATGTTAAGCAAGTGGACGGTGCTGGCAATACTTCTGGCATCTCTACTCTTGAATTTACGCTCGATACAGACGTTCTAAGACCAATTCTTAGCTTGCAAAATGATTCTGGCAACCTCGATCGAATTACTAATAATGGACAAGTGAATATTGCTGGTCTTGAGGTCGGAGCTACTTGGATATACTCATTAGATGGCAGCAGTTGGACGGTTGGCGTTGGTAACTCTGTTGTATTGTCTGGTGATGGCCATAAGTCACTTTATGTTAAGCAAGTCGACGCAGCCAGCAATATCTCAAGCAGCTCAAGACTTACATTCACCCTAGACACGGTAATTCAAACGCCCGCCCTTAGATTGCTAAGTGATTCTGGCAATGCAACGGATTTAATTACCAATGATGGGACCATTATAATTGCTGGCCTTGAGACAGACAACAGCTGGTCCTACTCACTAAATGATGGCAATTGGACGGCCGGCGCGGGCAATGCGCTTTTTATTACCCAGCAAGGAGCTCATTCCTTGCGCGTCAAGCAAACGGATATTAGCGGCAATGTATCAAATACAAGTACGCTTAATTTTGTTTTGGATTCGATCGCGCCGAGCAATCAAGGTCTGTCAATCGATCAAGGTAACAATTTTATTGGAACCGTAATCTCCGGATACGCCCCAAGCAATAGTATTTTGAAAGTATCTGCGATGGGAGCACTCTTCTATCCTGCAGTAGATATGGCAACGGGATCATGGTCAGTTGATTTGCTATCAGAGCCAAATGGTCTCAGTAGTCAATTAAGTGAATACGGAACTACCCGGATTGGAGTTGGCGTAAGTCTATTGGATACGGCTGGTAATGAGTCACCATCTATTTACGGATCAATGGTCCTTCATGTGAATCGTTTGCCGACAGGAGGTATTGCAATTGATAGCTACACAGGCGGTTTTAGTCCAGGCGGATTCTTAATTGCTCGAAGTTCCTTAGAAGATTTGGATGGTTTTGGACTAGAGGATATTTCATATAGATGGCAATCTGATGGGGTTGATGTGGTGGGGGCTCCATCTTGGAGGTATTATGAAATTAGAGATCAGGATATTGGTAAAAGAATAAGTGCAGTCGCAACTTATACCGATTACTGGCAGACAGCTGAGCAGGTTACTAGCTCACAAAGCTCCTTGATCAAAGCGAGAAATAGTTACCACTCAGGCGATGTGTCAATACTTGGGCTAATTGAAACAAACGGAACTAATTACTTCACTACTGTTCAGCGTGGTCAGGTGTTGTCTGCGGTAAATAATTTATCTGACGTGGATGGACTGGGACCCCTTAGTTATCGGTGGTATGTTGATAATAATTTGATTGATGGTGCAACATCAAGTCAGTACACCCTGAATCAAGCGCCTGGCAACTATCGGATTTCTGTTCATGCTTACTATACTGACTTGCTTGGCTATGAGGAATATTCTGCTGGTAATGCTTATTACATCCTGGTTAATTCGTCACCTGCTGTTTCGGCCAACCCAACCCCAACCCCAGAAACCACCTTCGCCGCCACCTACCAAATCCCCGTCTCCTCGATCCAATCGATTGGCCTGTCTCCCGATGGGCAGTTCCTCCTGATTAAGATGGGCGGAGTAGTGCAATCGGTGGCGACTGGCTCAACCATGAACTTTAATGGTCAAGCCATCTCCACCAGTGACCTTACGGCATCGATCACCCCAGTAACAGTTTTTAAATCCTCTGGTGGCGTCGGTGGCTTTACGCTTCCCGAGCTCTTTACTGGTCCAGCCTCTTTAGGCCTAAAGTACCAGCTGATTGAGGCGGCAGACAATGCAGTGGTATATGGCTCCAGTGACAATGACTTTATTAAGGTCTCCAGCGCTAACTCCTTGGGTAAAGCCGTTAATGGCGGTGGTGGTAATGACGTAATCGATGGCGGGGTAGGCTCTACCTTTGTTACGGGCGGCGGTACTACTGCCAACTCCAGCACCTACTTCTTGGATGGCAGAGCCCCTGGTACCTCCTGGTCAACGATTACGGACTTTAAACTCGACATTGATAAAGCCACCATCTGGGGCTTTGTGAAGGGTGTGAGCTCCGTCGATGCCTCCTTTACGAACTTTAATGGCGCTGGGGCAGGGGGGTATGAAGGCCTGACCCTGCACTTTAAGAACTTGCTCCCCAGTGGTCAAACCAGTGGCACGAATGCCAACCTCAACTCCATTACCTTGTCCGGCAGAACCCTGCAAGAGTTTGGAGCTTCTTCCTTAACCGAGCTCAATAATCAAATCAATGCCGGCACTAACTCCAACTTCTTAGTCGGGGCTACCCAAGATAGCGCAGGCACTCATGGATACTTGTTTATTAATTGAGGGGCGGGTTAAGTGGGCCTTAGAGAAGCTTTTTATAAGTAGTGATTACACTAAAAACTACTTGACATACTAAAGTCAGATGCTCACATTTGCTTATTGATAAACTGAAAACATATTATTTTTGATCTTAATAGGTCAAAGATTTGTGCATATTCAATCTTTGACTACTATCAATCTTTAAATTTTCTGCGCTCTCTATACCAACATTTTTTAAATGTACGTAGAATTCAACCATATTTGTTTCAATTATTTCAAGCGTTTTAAATGGATTTAAGTCTAATATGGTTAACTCAGACATCAATAAATTGAAAGATTTTGGCGTGAATAAAGAGACGTGCGTATCTTGGTAAGAGCCTGGCTTAGTGATCCGCTCAACTAAACTCTTATAGCAGTCCATAAGGTCATTACGAAAACTCATCTTATCTAGATTAACAGTGTTGATAGTTGGGTCGACTCCATCAACAAAGTGAGCTGAAAATTCGAAAATCTGATATGGGGTAGGTTGGTTACTTCCTGTTAAATAATTTTCTAAAAAATCGACGGTCCTAGTTGGACGACCAAGACGATCAAACGTGCCCCGTTTGTCAGGTATTGCCATGCTCAGAACGCCTCCTGGTTTAAGAACTCTAGAGCAGGCGTGTAAAAATCGGATGGGGTTAGGTAGGTGTTCGAAATTATGTGATGAAATTATGTAATCGTACGAACCCAGCTCTCCTAAAGATTCAATTGCAGTATCAAGATCAGTGGCCGATGAAACAATATCCACTTCTTCGATAGCATCTATGTACTGTTTCGTGAGCTCGTCATTACGACATCTATTTCGCAAGGTTTCAGTATCGAAAACATCTACTGTTTTAATTTTAAAACCATTTCTTTTTGGTGCTAGGGGATGGCACCAAGGAGCTATTTCGATACCTTTGGCGTCTAAAGTAACGTATTTAAGGATGATCTCTTCGCGCGATAAATGAGGAATAGGGGGTGACAGTTCTTGAAAATTATTGCCCTTATTCCTCCATAAATTAATTAAGGATCTAAGTTTGGGTTTAATAACTTCTAATATCATTATTGATTCTGCGCCTTTTAATTATAGATTTTATTGTAGTTTATGTCTTTTTTAAGGTCTTGTAAGTCGTATCTCATGGTACTGGTGCTTAAAATAACTAAATTATCACCTACAAATGTAACATCAAAATATTATGGAATGATCAATATGCTCAACCCCGATGAATGATACTCGGCGTATTTCATTAAAACATTGATTTCGGAAGCAGAATATATAAAAAGAATTAATACAGAGTTATCATAGAAGAAACTAATCCTATCAAAGAGAGCTTTTGACATAATTGAATCAAATTAGTCTCTATTGAGTAAAAGATTGCTGTTGTTGTTGTGCTAATTGGAGGCAAAGTTAAAAGCTCAGAATTTTCGTCGCGAGCAAAACTACGTAGGGATTATAAGAGCCTATCTTATCTAGGTCATAGCTAGTTTATTGGTAGTGCTGCCTCTCTTTCGCACCATCACAGCGAGAGGCGTAGAGAAGCGTTTTGGTGACAGAGTAATTTATCCTGCAGGCTGCTCACACTCAGAGGTAAATTTTCTTAATAAGTTGGTCAACTGGGCCACTACAAATAAAGGTATCTAAGTTAAGTCGACATGAGTCTACGCAAAAATACCATCTTGAATTTGCTCGGCAGCGGATTGCCACTTGTCGTTGCAATTCTGTTCATTCCCTATTGCCTAAACCATTTGGGTAGTGAAGCATTTGGAGTATTAACGCTCATTTGGGCTCTGATCGGATACTTCAGCTTATTTGATCTCGGCGTGGGAAGGGCGCTGACCTATGAAATCAGTCGATTGCAAGCAAACGATCAAAGGGAGCAAATTTCAGCAGTACTTCGTGCTGGTTTATTGCTAACATTCCTGGCGGGGCTCGTTGGTGCTGTCGTTATGTATTTGATTGCGCCGAGCCTAGCCAATGACTGGCTTAAGATCAGCTCTCAGCTTGCACCAGATGCGCAGCAAGCTTTTGAGCTAGCTGCATGGGGCGTACTTTTAACTACGGTCGGGAGTGGGTTACGTGGTGCCCAAGAGGGATTGGAGCAATTCAAAATCGTAAATGTCAACAAGGCCACTCTAGGGGCTGCCACCTTTTCCTTGCCAGCTTTATCGATTTACCTGCATGGGTCAAGCTTATATTTTGTGGTGATGTATTTGGTTGCTGCTAGAGCGTTCATGCTCCTGATTAATCTATATCAATTGAGGGGCTTTTGGTTTATTAGGCGAGTACCAGTAATGCAGACTCACATTCAGTCACTTTATTCTTTTGGTATCTGGGTTACTATTTCAGGGATTGTTGGTCCCTTAATGGTGTATGGAGATCGGTTTTTTGTAAGCGTCGCTGTTGGCGCTAGTTTATTGCCCTTATATGCTATTCCTCAGGAAGGATTGCAGCGTTTGCTTTTAATTCCAGGTTCCTTTTGCAGCGCTTTACTACCTCGATTAGCGGGTGAATCAGCATTGGAAAAAAGAAGTTTATATGCAAGAAGCTTTAAGCATATTGCAATTATTATGTTCGGGGTTTGCTTGGGTAGTGCGTTACTTGCGTATCCCTTTTTGGCGATTTGGATTAATCCCGATTTTGCCAGTCAATCATTAGTAATAGTATGTATTTTAGTGATCGGCATTTGGATTAACTCAATGGCTTTAGTGCCTTTTACTTTTTTACATGCTAATGGCGCAACCAAATTAACGGCCATCTTTCATTTGATTGAGCTTGCTTTATATATTTTGGTTTTGTACTACTTCGTTCAGATTTGGGGTTTAGTAGGTGCTGCGCTTGCATGGGTTCTGCGCATTACTTTGGATTTAGTATTGCTGCAATGGGCAGTTAAAAAGGTAATGCGCACTTGAGTACATTAGATTTGCCTGCAAAAAGTCGGATTCATGATTCTTGGCCCGCAAATGATCTTGAGGAGGTCAGCCTTTGTCCGTATTGCTCATCCAGCAAAAAGGTCCTCGAGTTCGGCGATGTGCAAGATTGGGCATTTCATAATGCTCCCGGGAAGTGGTCGTATTGGCGATGCCGCGATTGTGATGCCCTGTACCTCAGTCCACGCCCTACTGCTGAATCGATTGGAAGGGCGTACTCCACCTATTACACGCATGATCGTGAATCAAAGTCCTTTTGGTTGCGTTTTAAGAATCGCCTCAGAAATGAATATTTTTCTCATATATTGGGCATTTCATTGCATCCGCGATTGAGATTCCCAAAATTCCTCGGTTGGATATTATTGCCCTTAAATTCGATGATTGTTATGCCATTTGGCTTAAGTACCCTAGCCCAGCTGCCAAAAGGAAAAGTAGTAGATGTGGGTTGCGGCAATGGCGATATGCTTCAGTTTTCAATTCAGATGGGATGGGATGGCATTGGCATAGAGCTAGATAAGCAAGCCATTTCTGCTTGTAGAAAAAACGGCTTAACTGTGATTGAAGGTAGCTATGAAAAACTTGATGACTATCCTTCTCTTTTTGACTGCATTATCTGCTCACATGTGCTCGAACACGTGCATGACCCAATGGCAGCACTTGAAAAAATGAAGTTCGCACTTAAGCCTGGCGGCATATTGCTCCTCTCTTGTCCTAACGCAATGAGTAGGGCTGGCCAGTATTTTGGCGCGCATTGGCGAGGACTCGAGGCGCCACGGCACATCGCAATTCCATCGGCTCATTTTCTGCGGGGATTTCTAGAGAAAATCGGTTTTCAGGTGGAGCAAAATGTATTCAATGGATTTCCAAGTTTAAAGCAGTCCCTTGATTTCGAAGCTGAGGCAGCTGCCTCCCTGCGTGATTCGCAGAAGAATGCATCAACGGTAAAGCAAGCATTAGGAAGTCCATCGCCAGTTGAAGTTGATTTTATTGAATTAATATGCGCCAAAATATGATGTCTAATTTTTGTCAGAAGTTATTTTTTATTTAACAGCATGATTTCAGTCTCCATCATCAGTCATGGGCATGGTTCGATGCTGCCTGCCTTGCTTTTGCAGCTATTGGATTTTCCGCAAGTAACGCAAGTAATTGTGACCCTCAATATCCCAGAATCAGTATCGCTCCCTTCGGATAGCCGAGTGCAACTTGTTCATAATCAAGCTCCATTGGGGTTTGGGGCTAACCATAACCAAGCGTTTGCGATTGCAACGAGCCCTTATTTTTGTGTACTGAATCCAGATATTGCTTTTGCTGCCAATCCTTTCCCCAAGTTACTAGAGTCGTTTTCTGATAAGGACATTGGTTTAGTTGCGCCCATGATTAGAAATACGGATGGCGGCATTGAGGATAGTGCACGGCATTTTCCAACGCCTTTTGTAATCCTGGCTCGCCGCTTATTTGGTTTTAAGGACGCGTATGTGTTTTTAGAAGGCGATGCAAACTTTACGACAGAGTGGGTTGGTGGAATGTGCATGCTTTTTAGGTCACCGGCTTACGCCCAAATTACCGGATTTGATGAGCGCTACTTTATGTACGTCGAGGACGTTGATGTGTGTACTCGGCTATGGAAGGCGGGGATTAGGGTCGTAGTGTGCCCAAGTGCGGTAGTGATTCATGAAGCGAGGCGAGCCAGTCGCCGTAGCTGGGAGCATTTACGCTGGCATATTGCTAGTTTATTGCGGTATTTCTTACGCTATCTAGGGCGATTGCCGCCCGTTTAGCCCATATTCAGCCTTAAAATAAGCGCTATCTCCATTGCATCCTGGATAAGTTTCCATGTCGGTTTTAGCAATTTCCTTTCTCGTTTCGTTCCTCTTTACCTTGTGGGTACTGCGCTACGGCCATTGGCATGCGCGCTTTACTGCCGACTCTGACTTATCAGGCATTCAGAAGTTCCATACGGTTGCCGTACCGCGCATTGGTGGTTTGGGGATTTTCTTGGGTATGGCGCTGGCTCTGGGCGTGCGTTTCTTTGAAAATGCCGAGGTTGGCTTGTTTGGCCTCCTTTTAATAGCCGCCTCTTTGCCGGCTTTTATCGCTGGTTTAACCGAAGACCTCACTAAACGAGTTGGCGTTAAAGTTCGCTTATTGGCGACGATGGTATCGGCTGGACTTGCGGGTTATTTTTTAAACGCTTGGTTAGGTAGTGTTCAGGTACTGGGGATTGATAACCTGATGCTGACTTACCCGATTCTTGCCATTCCGATTACCTGCTTTGCGGTAGGCGGCGTTGCTAATGCATTCAATATTATTGACGGTTATAACGGCTTGTCCTCTATGGTGGCTGTGATTATCCTTTCGGGTATTGCATATGTAGCCTTTCAGGTGGGTGACTTTCCCATCATGATTGCTGCCTTGGCTATGATTGGTGCTTTATTTGGATTCTTAGTCTTTAATTACCCACGGGGCCTAATTTTTTTGGGAGATGGCGGGGCGTATTTTGTAGGATTTTGGATTGCGGAGTTGTCGGTGCTGTTAACTTCTCGTCATCCCGAAGTACCCAAGTGGTTTCCATTACTCTTGTGCCTCTACCCGATCTTTGAGACGGTGTTTACGATCTATCGCCGCATGGCTTTAAAGCATAAGCATCCGGGTATGCCGGATGCATTGCATTTGCATCAGTTAATTTACACGCGTATTGTGCGCCCATCCCTAGGAGGTGATGCAGGATTTTCGAAAGCCCAGTGCAATGCATTGACCTCCCCTTACCTATGGCTATTGGCTTCCCTGGCAGTAATACCGGCAATTCTTTTTTGGCAATATCACATGGTCCTAAAGGGGTTTGCAGTGCTATTCGTATTGACTTACGTTTGGCTATATTGGGCCATTGTGCGCTTTAAGGCGCCACTTTGGATGCGTATGAAAGGCTTTTAATCAGGTTTTTTACGTAAAAAAATATGTATTCTTAATTTAATTTCGCTAGACTCATTGGATACGCCGGTTTTTGTTGGTAAAAAAGGTTCAGCATATTTTCCTCCAAAGACGTTCACAGACAGCCTTACCTCTTTTAGATTGAACTTAGCTTGGTAACGGTTGCCTCCTTGTTCGCACGTATGCCTTTGCGGCAGCTAATAGGCGCACTGCGCCTCTTTAAATAAAGCGCTTTATTACATTTGTGTAATGAGTACTTTATTTAAGCAGTGCATTGACTGCCAATAAATCCTGATCTGTGAGCGCTGCTGCTTGGGCTTTGAGTCTCAAGGCATTGAGAATGGTGTCATACCTTGCTTTGTACAGCGTTGCTCTGGTAGTAAAGAGGGCATCCAGTGCAATGAGTACATCCAAATTAATTAAGGTGCCCACATCAAAGCCCAACTGACTCGATGCTAAAGCGGAAGCAGAGGATTTTTCTGCAGCCTCAAATGCTTTCACCGTTGCTAAGCCACCATAAAACCCGGTAAAGGCTTGGCGCGTTGCCTGAGCAGCAGTTCTTCTGAGATTGTCGTAATCCGATTTAGCCTTATCGAGTAGCGCCGCCCGTTGCCGAATCACGGAGTTATTAAAACCGCCCGAGAGTATTGGAATGCTCATCTGCAGCGCAACCGTATTGTTATAAATACTTTGCGTAGTGGACGGATTAAAGTTGGTAGGCGAGCCATTAGCTTGGTTCATACCGGTAGTGCCCACAAAGTTCACTGTGGGGTAGTTGGCCGCCAAGGAGCCCCGATACGAGCTTTGGGCAATGTCCACATTGAGCTGACTGGCAAGTACCCCATAATTGGCTGCTTCCGCCTGCTTAATCCAATCGCCCAATTCTTGACCGGGTGGTAGTTTGGGGTTGACGCTGTCTGCAATCGGTATACCTTTCGCATCCTTTACTTTGGCTCTCGGGTCGGTAACTACCCCTTCAATTTTGGCGTCTTTTGCTAGTGGCTTGAGTGGTGGTACTGGGTGCCCAACAATCTGCTCGAGTACCCCGCGCCGGATGATTAGTTCTGCTTGGGCGGCCGTCTCTTGGGCATTGGCTAGATCAAAGCGCGCCTGGGCGTCATTGGCATCGACAATGGTTGCAGAGCCCACCTCAAACTTCGATTGAGCTGCTTGGAGCTGCTGCTTAATCAATGCTTTTTTATTCTGGAAGAGCTCGACGTTGTCTTGTGCTGTAAGTACATCAAAGTAGGCTTGCGATACCCGAATGACTAAATCTTGCTGGGCTTGCAAAAACTGCAAATCTGCAACTTTGGTTACCAAGTCGCCTTGCTTAAATACTTCGATAGCAGCGGCATTAAATACTGGCTGGGTCAGTGTTACGGTATAGCTCCGTTGATCAAAGATGCGGTTATTTCCTTCGCCGTGCTGAAAAAAGCGCGTGCCGGTTGGATTGGCGGATACCTGGGGAAGTAAGGTGGATAAGCCTTGCCAATAAATCTCTTTATTTGCAGCGTAATTAAAGCGCGCGCTATTGAGTACCGGATCATTAAACGCCGCTTCTTGATAGAGGCGCATTAAATCCATATTGGGGCCAAAGTTAACTTCCCTAGGCGGGCTACTGAAATTACTAAATGCGGGAACGCCGCTGGATACAGGGGCAGTTAATGCCGGCGGCAAGGAGAGGTTTTGATTACCTTGCGCTGCGCTGGATGTTTTAGCCGATGCATCGGGTAGTACCGTTACTTGACCGGCTGCAGATGCATTACGGCCTTGCATTGGATTGACTGCTTGCGCCAAAACGCTTGTAGGAGGCGCCAAGGCAAGAGCGCCCCAAATGCCGGCGCCCATCACGCGCACTAGAATGCGGCGCTTAACGGAGGTGGGAGCTAAAAAAAACGGCAAGGTCATTCAAATGGATAAAGGGATAAAAGGCTAAAAGGATAAATGGCTAAAAGGATAAAAAATAAGTACTCGATAGCCTTCAGTTTAAGGCTAAACCGCCTGCCAGTGCCTAAGACTAGCGGCCTTAAGCTGAAGCCTTATTTACCGGTGCTGCAATATGGGCTTGGGATTGCCTGCAGGCCTTAAAATCAGGCGATGGATCTGTTACTACTGGGCAAGGCCCTCATTCTCGGAATTGTGGAAGGGCTGACGGAGTTTCTGCCGATTTCCAGTACGGGGCACCTCATTTTGGTGGGTGACTTGCTGGGCTTTAATGATGAGCGCGGCAAAGCCTTTGAGGTGATTATTCAGTTTGGCGCTATTTTGGCGGTTTGCTGGGAGTTTCGGAGCAAGCTGTGGTCCGTCACCTCTACCATCAAGACCAGCAGCGCCTCTCAGCGCTTTGTAGTCAATGTGCTGATTGCCTCCATTCCGGCGATGACTTTAGCGCTGCTCTTTGGCAAATACATTAAGCAATTTTTATTCTCGCCCGTACCGGTTGCTATGGCATTTATTGGTGGCGCTCTAATTATTTTCTGGGCGGAGAGTCGCCAAAAGCAAATGGCAAACGCCAGCAGTAGTGCAAATACAGCGGCTAAAGCAGCCAAAGAAAATAAGAGGGTGATTGCATCGGTCGATGATCTCAGGCCTCTGGACGCCCTGAAGGTCGGCTTAGCGCAGTGCGCTGCCTTGATACCCGGAACCTCGCGTTCGGGCGCCACCATCATTGGCGGCATGCTCTTTGGTTTACCCAGAGCAGTTGCGACTGAGTTCTCTTTTTTCTTGGCCATTCCAGTCATTGGTGGTGCGACGGCATATGAGCTTTTAAAGCTCTGGATCAACCCCATTCAAACAAGCGGTAATGAGACCATGCATTTTGGCTGGGCGATTCTGGTTGGTTTTATTGCTGCCTTTATCTCCGCCTTTATTTGTGTGCGCTGGTTAATTCAGTATGTGGCTTCCCATACCTTTGTACCGTTTGCTTGGTACCGCATCATCTTTGGGGTGGTAGTACTTATTACGGCCTATACGGGTTTGGTGGCGTGGTCTTAGTTGATGCCCACTGCAATTAATTTATCAGAACAACTGATTGAGGTGGCAAAGCCCGTTGCTCAGGCAATGCATCGATCTGTTGCACAACAGATTGAGTATTGGGCTCGCTTAGGCAAGGTTGCCGAAGAAAATCCGGATTTACCAATACCTATGCTGCAAGATATGCTTGTCAGCATGGAAGAAGCAAAGGCTGGCAATCTGAGTGCCTATCAATTTGGATAATTTTTTTTAAAGGTGCCACACATTGCGGTGCAAGAAGTCTCGGAGTAAAAAGAATATGAAACTAAGCGCATCGATCATTCAAGCAGATGGAGAAATTAGAACTTTATCTTCCGTCGATATGAAATTATTTAAGCCTGCAAAGGAAGTATTGCCGCAAGAGTTGTATAAAGAATTGCTGGCCATGAACAAGGCCGCCAAAGACATGTCCCGTTTAGGCAAACCCAAGCCCTAATAAACCGGATCCTGAATTATTAGTAATGCCTTAGGTATTTGCCAGGCGCAATTGCTAGTGCTTTTTAAATATTTCCCGATCGGGATTATATGCATAATAATGATGCATTTAAGCGATAAATTTCCTTATCGGGAAATTATGTAGAAAAAACAGGTAAATTAATGTAAAATTTCCCGATCAGGAAATAATGATGAGCACACCCATACAAACCCCTCAAGATCTCGGCCGCATGGTGCGAGAGACACGCAAGCGCCTGAAATTAACGCAGCCGCAGTTAGCGCTCGCTGCCAATGTGGGGGTTCGGTTCATTGTCGAGCTGGAAGCTGGCAAATCGACCCTCCGCTTGGAACATATTCTCAGGGTGCTTCAGGCTTTGGGCGGCGTACTAAGTGTGGAGGGTATGGATTCCTTTATTAGCAATAAACCAGAAGGACGGCGCTAATGGTTCGCGAATTAAACGTCTGGTTTTTTGGTGAGTGCGTGGGCGTGTTGACGCAAGATAAAGGCTATCTTTCTTTTCAATATTTACCAGAGTGGCTGGCGTCAAAAAATGCTCAGCCGCTCTCACAATCCCTGCCCTTACGTACCGAGTCATTTGATGACCGAATGGCGAAATCTTTCTTTGCTGGTCTTTTGCCAGAGGGCGATAAACGCACTGCAGTAGCGAATATCCTAAAGGTATCGAGCAAAAATGATTTCGCACTATTGGACGGCATTGGAGGCGAGTGCGCAGGCGCACTGATTTTTTTAGGGCCCGGTCAAATGCCTCCGGCAGAGGCGCGCGCCAGTGAATCCATAGAGTGGTTGGATGAAAATCAATTGCTTGCCGTGCTCGAGCAGTTGCCTAAGCGGCCATTACTGGCCGGAGAGTCTGGCTTAAGGCTCTCACTTGCTGGGGCTCAAGAGAAGTTGCCGGTGGTACTTAAAGAAGTGCCAGGCAAAGGCGATCTAAATCATATAGAAATTGGTCTGCCGAAAAACAATATTCCAAGCTCGTACATACTCAAGCCAGCGATATCCGGCATTGAGGGTAGCGTCTATAACGAAGCATTCTGCCTAGCCCTGGCTAGGGAGTTAAAGCTAGATGCAGCTACTGCCCACATTGGCCACGCAAAAGATAAAACCTATTTACTCGTAGAGCGCTATGACCGCTTTTTGGATGACGGGCAGTTAAGGCGATTGCACCAAGAGGATTTTTGCCAAGCATTGGGCGTGCCGCATGAGCTTAAATACCAAAATGAGGGCGGGCCAACGATTAGCGATGGATTTGCATTAGTGCGTAAAGTAACTAGCCCCAGTGCCCCGAATGTATTGCGACTGTTGGATTACATCATCTTCAATTGCCTGGTCGGTAATAACGATGCCCATGCTAAGAACTTCTCATTGCTGTATGGTCAAAATGGAGCTCAATTGGCGCCACTGTACGACGTGCTATCTACGGCAGTCTACTCAGATCTTACCGATAGGATGGCTATGAAAATTGGCAGTAAATACCGCTTTCATGAATTGCATGCGCGCCATTGGGTACAAATGGCCCAAGCGGCTCAGTTGGGGGCACCCCAGTTAAAAAGAAGGGTTCTGGAGATTGCGGGAAAATTGCCTCGTTTGGCAATCGGACTGCAAACGCAATTTGAGACTAAGGGTTGGGGCCATCCCATCATCGCCCAAATTTGTTCATTGATAAAAGAGCGTTGTAAAACAACGGCCGGTCGGTTTTCGCTCGCAGAGTAAATTCCGTCAACGGCGCCATCATTTGGAATAGCCCAACTCTTAATAAACCACATCATGACCACCCACATTAATTGGAATGATCTCTCGTTCTGTAATGATCAGTTCCATGGTGATACGGTATTTCAGATTAATCGAAACGCTATGCAGTCCTTCTAGTTTGCCGCTTAAGGCGTGAAGGCGTAGCGAGGGATGATGGGGGTTGTACGCTAAGAGCTCAAGTGTTTTGGTGTATTGACTCTCAATGGCGGGGTTGCGTTTTAGAAATTTAGCGGCCCGTCGGTTGTATTGTTCTGTAAAAATGAACTGCCAAGTCATTTAAATGCTTTATTGAGTTGTTTGAGGCGTTTGAGGTGCTCAGAAACGGTTTCTTTTACAAAATTCCCAGATGCCAAATTGGTCTTCGACTCAGCCAAAGCAGCTTCCAACTCGCATTCCCGTAGATAGTGATAATGATCTTGACTCATCACGACGTACTTAATTTGGCCGCGCACGGAGAGAGATACCTCTGGCTCAGTAAGTAGGGCATCCTCAATGGCTTTGATGCCTTTTGTTTTTAAATCGTTGGCAACAACAGTACCCATGAAGGTCTCCTTATTAATGCTATTAATAATACTATACAGAGTATTTTTAATATCCTCAAGTGACTAATTCGATTTAAATAGCGATCTGCCTCTGATTCGCTGTCAAAGAACATATTAGTTGGGCGGGTTTAAAATACGACTGAATAAGCCTTAGAAAAGAGCACAATCCGTCTCTAGCATCCACAACCAGGATGACTTCCACAACCCCAGCCCGCACAAACGCTGACATCTTGATATTGAAACACCGAATGTCCCTATGAATATTTCCATTGATGCCTTAACCAGTAACATTCAATTGGCTCTGGCGCCGGTGTTCTTGCTCACCGCAGTGGCTACCTTGGTAAGTGCGATTTCAACACGGTTGGCAAGAACAGTGGACCGGATGCGCTTTGTCCAGAATGCCTTATATGGCAGCCAGGACCTTTCAGACAAGTTACGTATGCATTATGAGATCGAGCTGCGTGAGTTTAAGATGCGTGGCCGCCTATGCACCGTCGCTATCTTCTTCAATGTGCTCAGTGGCGTATTGATTTCATTAACGGTATTGGAGTTATTTTTCTTTCAGACTGGCTCGGTAGCGCTTCTGCAGACTGGATATGTTGTTGCTACCTTTGTATTGGGTTTAATATCGTTTATGACTTCCTTGCTGATTGTGTTGGCAGAGGTAATGTATGCCTATCGCTCGGCGAGCTGGGATATGCCGCAGTAATGCTGGTACTCCCTCTTTTCCAATTGCTGCCACTCCATTTAAATGAGCACCATTTTGCATAAGCAGGCAGGGTATCGCCCAGACCCTCCCGAGAATAGAGGCAGTGTAGGGCAAGCCGATCGCACCGATCGCATTCGGTCTTTTGTGCTGCGTGCAGGGCGCCTAACCGCTGGCCAGCAGCGCGCGATTGATGACTTAGGCCCTCAGTTTTTAGTGCCCTTTCAGAATCAGCCATTCGATTGGGCGAGCGCATTTGCGCAATCCAGTCCGAGCAGTTCAGGCACGACCCGCCCCTGTATTTTGGAGATTGGTTTTGGTATGGGCGAGACCACTGCTACCATTGCGCAGCTGCGCCCAGAAGATGACTTTTTGGCGATTGAGGTGCATTTGCCAGGAGTGGGCGCATTACTCAAGCGCATTGGCGAATTAGACCTCACCAATTTGCGTTTAATTCGGCACGATGCGGTCGAAGTGCTCGAGCATATGATTGCGGAAAATTCATTAGATGGAATCCATATTTATTTTGCAGATCCATGGCATAAAAAACGCCACCATAAGCGCCGCTTGATACAACAGCAGTTTGTCGAGCTTTTAGCATCCCGTATTAAGCCGGGCGGCTATTTACACTTGGCCACCGATTGGCACAACTACGCTGAGCAAATGCTACTCGTTCTGAATCGAGAGGTGAGCTTGCAAAACACCTCTGCAGAATCCATCCGTATTGAAACGTTTACCAGCGCCGATGTTCTTAATTCTGGCGCGGATGGTCCGAGCGAATCAAAAAACGAATTTACGCCCACCTTGGCAGATTTAGAGGGTGACCATCTCGGATATGCCGAGCGACCCGCCTACAGACCTATTACCAAGTTTGAGAACCGCGGGATTCGCTTGGGGCATGGCGTTTGGGATTTGGTGTATCGCAAGCGGTAAAACACCTTGTATTTGTAGCAATTTGTAGCTACAATAGCGGCATATTTATTGGAGAATTTTATGCTCACCACTGATGTACGTTGCCGCATCGATGCCAAAACGAAAGCAGAAGCTGCTGAAGTAATTGAGGCAATGGGATTGAATATTTCAGATGCAATTCGCATGTTTCTCAAGCGGGTTGCGACGGATGGGGCAATTCCTTTTGACTTACGCACGCCAAATAAGAAAACCATAATGGCGATTAAGGAATTAGAGTCACCTAAAGCAAAGACTAAATTAAAGAAGTTCAAAACAGCAGAAGCATTGCATAAGGATTTATTGCGTTGAATTTGTTACAACCTGTACCCAGCACGCATTACCGAAAAGATTTTAGAAAAATCGTCCAGAGTCCCAAGTTTAACCAGGCAGAATATTTGACAGTAATTACATTACTTCTAAATAGACAAACTCTTCCGCCCAAGTATGTCAATCATGAGCTAAAAGGCGCCTATAGTGGATTCTGGGATTGCCACATCACAAATGACTGTGTATTAATCTACAAAGTCAGTGATGGCGAATTGCGTTTAGCCAGAATTGGCACGCATTCAGAGGTGTTTAATAAATAAAGTATTGATGGGTGATTCCACTTAGGCGCTTGGCGGGCCTCCTTACAAGCCCACACAAACGTATTTCATCTCGAGGTACTCATCCATCCCCCAGACGCTACCTTCGCGTCCAAGACCGGATTGCTTAACGCCCCCAAAGGGCCCCACTTCGTTCGAAACCGCACCACTGTTCACGCCGACGATGCCGTACTCCAGCGCCTCAGCTACCTGCCAGATCCGGCCAATGTCACGGCTATAAAAATAGGAGGCCAGCCCAAAGGGCGATTGATTGGCTAGACGCACGACTTCCGCGTCGTCATCAAAAGCCATGATGGGCGCGACCGGCCCAAAGGTTTCTTCGCTATTGATGCGCATCGCTGTCGTGACGTGCGACAAAATCGTGGGTTCGTAAAAGTGCCCTCCGATGGCAGCTACCTTGCCGCCGGTCACGAGCTTAGCCCCTTTGGCTAGCGCATCGGCCACATGCTCCTCCACCTTGGTAAGCGCTGCAGCATCAATCAGTGGCCCTTGCATCACGCCGGCATCCAAACCATTACCAACGGTTAAGGTTTGCACTGCTTTAGCAAAGCGCTCGGTAAAGGCATCGATGACCTTGCTGTGAACATAAAAGCGGTTGGCGCAGACGCAGGTTTGGCCAGCATTACGGTATTTAGAGGCCATTGCTCCCGCAACGGCAGCATCAATGTCGGCATCTTCAAACACAATGAAGGGGGCATGGCCACCCAGCTCGAGGCCAAGCTTTTTAATGGTTGGGGCGCACTGCGCCATCAAAATGCGACCGACTTCAGTCGAGCCGGTAAAGGAAAGGTGGCGCACCACAGGCGAAGCGCAAAGCGCCTTACCAATTAGGACCGAATGGTCTGCATCCCCAGTCACCACATTAACCACCCCATCCGGAATACCGGCTTGGCGGCTTAGTTCGGCTAAGGCGAGGGCTGATAGAGGCGTTTGCTCGGCTGGCTTAATCACAATGGTGCAGCCAGCCGCTAAGGCGGGAGCTATCTTGCGCGTAATCATGGCAATCGGAAAGTTCCATGGGGTAATCGCGGCACACACGCCGATCGGCTGCTTGAGAACGAGCATGCGTTTATCTCCCCACGTACTGGCCGGAATGCTACCCGCTACCCGCTTCGCTTCTTCGGCAAACCACTCTAAAAAGCTAGCGCCGTAGGCAACTTCGCCCTTGGCTTCAGCCAGGGGCTTGCCTTGCTCTAGGGTCAGGATCCGGGCCAAATCATCGCTATTGGCGACAATCAAATCAAACCAGCGGCGCAGAATACTGGAGCGCTCTTTGGCAGTCTTGGCACGCCACGCCGGCAAGGCAGCTTCGGCGGCCGTAATGGCTGCTTCAGCCTCAGTAGCGCCCAAATTACTGACCTGCGCAATCACTTCGCCACTTGCTGGGTTATCTACTGCAAAGCGCGCGCTCCCTGCAATCCAATGGCCATTGATCCAGGCGTCTGATTGAAACAAGGCGGGGTTTTGCAAAGTAGATTGAATGGTGGGATTGGGCATGGCTTGGCTCGATAGGAAGTGGTAGTTAGATTACTGCTGAACGCATTGAAGTGTAGCAAGGCTCTAATTGCTCCGTTAAATACCGGGTGAATGGCCTCCAATTCACCACTCTCAATTCAGCGGTCGAACACTACCCCTAGGTCTGTGATTGCAAAAAAATAACTAGATCTAGTGTTTTTATCTTCTACATCATGAAAAAAAGTATGTTTATGGGTGGATTTTCACATACCAAAATTAGTGTGGACTAACATCTATAAGTTAATGATTTATATCTATTTTTATTGCCGTATTCGCCCTAAAGCCAGTCAAGGACCTGTCTATAGTAGTAAAAAGATATAGAAAACTACTTTTATATACTTGACATGATATATAGGGCTACCTACTATGCATCATCTATATTAAATGTTGCAATGCAATATGCGTGAAGTAGAAGTGGCAGATTGCAGAGTGACTCCGGTAAATGAGAAAACCAGTTGACATCGTAGCGTCGCGTTTCAATAACTTTAAGCTCCAGCTTGCACGGGTGGAGTTGCCGCCATTTTTAAGGGCGCTGAGTACAAATACTTGGATGGTTCTTGTGTTCCTGGCCACCAGCCTTTGGCTAACGGGCCCGCGCACCAACGCCGGCGCCTTTGAGTTTGCGCGCATATTGGTCCCTAGCGAGGCACGGCAATTGCTTTTAGAGCACGTTCAATTGGACTTTGGCAATACCGAGTCACCAGCGGCATTTCCGTCGATTGCCCCTGCCGCAGCTGCAATCCCCAGCAGCAAGATCGACCTTGCTGCCCTCGATGCCCAGTTTTTGAAGAGCGAGAAAGAGCGCAACGCGGTAGCAAACCACTTGGCGACCAAGTACCGGATTAGCACGGCCGAGAGCCTGCGTTATGTCAGTCATGCCATCGAAGTATCCAAAGAGGTTAATTTAGACCCCGTGTTGCTGCTCGCAATTATGGCTACCGAGTCTAGCTTTAATCCGAATGCGCAAAGCCGTGCAGGGGCTCAAGGCTTAATGCAGGTGCTCACCCGCGTACATACCGAGAAATTTGAGCCCTATGGTGGGGTTGTAGCCGCATTCGTGCCGGAGGCAAACATTCGGGTAGGCGCATTGATACTCAAAGCATGCATCGCCAAAGCCGGATCACTGGAGGCGGGTTTACGCAGTTACCTTGGCGCCCCCAATGCCAGCAGTGGACCCAATAGCTATACCTACAAAGTGATTGCAGAGCGTGAAGAGCTCAATGAGGTGGCGCGCAATCGCTCCACGAGAACTTCGGGTCAATCTAACGCCTAAGTCTTTGGGCTTGGGCTAAAGCCCAAGCCTAGCCCGCTTGGGTCTCGGCAGCCCTTAGGGACTGCGCCAGTAAATCCAGTACCCCATTGACGTACTTATGGCCATCCGTGCCGCCAAAGGTTTTGGCAAGCTCCACCGCCTCATTAATGGCGACTTTATAAGGCACTGAAAGATCCATGGCGAGTTCATAAGTGCCAATCAGCAAAGCGGCATGCTCTACGGGCGAGAGTTCATTGGCCGGGCGATCGAGGGCAGGGGCAATCACGCTATCGAGCTGATCGGCATTATCGAGTACGCCCTTAAATAAGCCGTCAAACAAATCCAGTTTGCAGCGGGCAAAAGCAGGATCCTCTGCTAACTGCTTGCTAATGGCTGCTGCATTGCCCAGGCTACCAGCACGGCGCATCACTAGCCATTGATAGACACCTTGCAGTGCGTATTCACGGGCGCGGCGGCGCGGCGTTAGCGAACGCTTCGGTGCTATTGCTTTGGTGCTGCCATCGTCGGTTGGTTTTGGGGGATTATTCGGCATTATTGATTTCAATATCGAGGTCGGGTGTGAGGGCTAGGGCGAGGTTAGCCATCTCGACTACGGCACGAGCGCAGTCAGCCCCCTTAATCTGGACGCGCTCATCGGCTTGCTCATCGGTATCGCAGGTTAAAACGCCGTTGGCGATCGGTAGACCCGACTCCAAACATACTCGAGAGATACCAGCAGCAGACTCATTGGAGACCAGCTCAAAATGGTAGGTCTCCCCACGAATAACAGCACCCAAAGCAACGAGGCCATCAAACTCACCTGTCTCGGCCAGTTTTTGGAGTGCAAATGGAATCTCCAGCGCGCCAGGAACCGTCACGAGCCGAATGTCATCTTGTGCCACCCCTAAGTGAATCAACTCGGCGATACACGCTTCGCTCAAAGCATTGCAATGGTCTTCATTAAAGCGCGCTTGCACAATACCAATGCGCATATCTTGCCCATTGAGATCGGCCTCTAAGATGCCGACGCCGCGGCCTTCATTGTCATCGTCCATGCCAGGAGAGGAAGTCAGGCTAGTCATAATTATTCCGATTGGTTGGATGTCAAAAAAGGGTAATGGGGTTATCTAAACTTAGATCAACTTAAGCGGACTCAAAGGGGATATGCCCGGTGATTTCCAGTTTGTAACCCGAGAGGCTGGGTACGGGCGTGGGCTTCGCTAGCAAACGCATCTTACCCACATGCAAGTCTTTCAAAATTTGCGCGCCAATACCGTAACTCCGAAAATCGGTTTTGTGACCAACGGTTTTATTCTCGCTTGGCGAAACGCTCTTATTGAGTTTATGGAATTGCGATAACCAGTTTGCTTCGGATGGTGCGGCAACGCCAGCAATATTCAGTAGGACCGCAACACCGACTGGAGCTGCTGCAATTTTCTGCAGTGCATGTGCCAAAGGCCAGGAGTGGGTACTTTCTTTGCTGTCTAAAAAATCGAGAACGGTTGCAGGCTCATGCACGCGCACTAAGGTCTCGATGTTCTCCATTGGCTTACCCTTTACAAGGGCCAGATGGACGCAGGAGCTAGGGGTATCGCGGTACACAATCCCTTGAAAGTCGCCCCAAGGGGTTGAAAAGGTACGCTCACCTTCGCGCACGACGATGCTCTCGTTTTGACTGCGGTACTGAATCAAATCGGCAATGCTGCCAATCTTCAATTGATGTTCTTTGGCAAACACCAATAAATCCGGTAGCCTTGCCATGCTGCCATCGTCTTTCATGATCTCGCAAATCACTGCGGTCGGAGAACAGTGCGCCAGTGCGGCAAGATCGCAACCGGCCTCAGTATGGCCAGACCGAATTAATACACCACCCGGTTGTGCCATCAGCGGAAACACATGGCCCGGTTGAACCAGGTCATTCGGCTTTGCGTGTGGCGCTACTGCCGTCTGAATCGTATGTGCTCGGTCTGCCGCTGAAATGCCAGTCGTCACACCGCTGGCTGCTTCAATCGAGACCGTAAAGTTGGTGCCCATCGAGGTGCCGTTGTCGCGCACCATCAGCGGTAAGTTCAATTGCTGGCAACGTTCGCGCGTCAAGGTTAAGCAGATTAGACCGCGACCGTGCTTGGCCATAAAATTAATCGCCTCGGGCGTAACGTGATCCGCAGCCAAAACTAAATCACCTTCGTTTTCACGGTCTTCTTCGTCAACCAGAATGATCATGCGCCCCGCTTGCATTTCAGCAATGATCTCAAGGGTCGAGGAGAGGCTGCCTTGCGGCACAGCAGAAATAGCGGAGGAGGTTGTAGGCATAAGCTGCTATTTTAAGCGCAGGGGGCAAAAGCGGTAGGTCTACAGCACTTTTACCGGATAAAAGCCGTATTGCCTGATAGAAATCAGCCCTTCATTCCCGCAATATGGCTGAATGCAAAAACCACAAGCAAGCCGATTGCCTCCATCAGTGCCAAAGTCGCATTCAGCCTACCTTGCCGGCGATAGGGGGTTTGGGCTGATAGAGGTGGTGGTGGCGATGGCCTTGATTGCTGGTACTTACATTGCCGTGGTGGAGGCGTATCAGCGCGTGCTCTTGCACTACGGGCAAATCGAAGCACAGCGCACCGAGATTAATCGGGCTCAGGATGAGCACGAGCGTGGCTCACCATGACTCTTTTAGGGTGTTTGATAAGCATCGGCTTGGGTATTGCGGTGATTGCGCCAGTGATGCAGTCCAGCGCAGTACTCGTGCGCAAACAAACTGAACTCGAAAAAGCTTGGCTGGTCGAGCAAGATGCGATTCGGGTAATGGAGCTTATGGCACGCGCCATTCGCATGGCAGGTTACCGCAAGATCAACTCATTGGCAGATTACCGGCAGCGCACGAGCAAAATCGATTACATCGGTATTGAGCAGCGCAGTGGCTGGAACCATTCGGATTTGCTGTGGGTAAAGCAAGAGTCAGCCGATAGTAATGAAGGGGATTGCTTGGGTAATCGGGTGGAACAAGTTCATCACACAAAAACCCAATCCAGAACCAAAAAGGGCTTGCGTCACCAAGGCTTTTTTGTACAAAAGGCAGTAGGTGATCATGCTGGATCGCTGATGTGCACCTCACTCGATCGCCAAGGCCGCCTCCAAAATACCAGCTTGATGAACTATATAGACTCGCTCCACTTTCAATGGCTAGAACACAAAGCAGCTCAAGGCCAATTGCTATCTAACGCTCGCAGTGGAGTACAAATTGTCCTTAAGACCACACTAGTTGATCGTGAGTTCAGTCGCTTTGTAGCTCTGCGTAATGCGCCATGATCATTGCCTGGGTCCTTTGTATGATCGTGATGGTTACTAGCCTCGTTAGCCAATTAGGGCATAGTGCCGCTCTGCAAATTCGCTTACTTGCAATCGAAGAAGAGGCGCACGCAGCCTTTGTAGCAGCAGAGAACACACTCAATCAATGCGAAGTGCAGTTGAGCAATGCAGATCCACTCGCTGCTAGCACCGCATGCGATGTCACCGCAGTGGATGCCAATGCTAGAGGCGAGCTCATCCGAATTCGAGCGCTTGGGAGTGCCATACCAAAACAGCCCACACCATCTAAACCCAATCACGCCAAACAAACCCTACTCGAGTCAATGGTCTACCGTAATAAACAGGATCACACCCTAGAGCGACTGAGTTGGCGCGTGCTGTGGTCAGAGGCTCAGTCCGATCAGCGCAGCTCCCACTAATGCGTACCCCAATTCAACAATTAGACGACTCCACTGTAAACGGATACACCTTACTGGAGATGATGGCGGTCGTAGCAATCGTAGCAATTATGGCTGGCATGGGAGCGCCACTTCTGCAGCAGCAACTGGCGCGGCGCGAAGTGGAAAACGTAGCGCGGCGTTTTATTCAGCACGCGCAATTTGCCCGCCAAGCTGCTTTATTTGGTGACGGGCTTGCTGTTCAAATTATTCCGGTTGAGCATCGGTGGTCGCGGGGTTGGCGGGTAATTCAAACTGAAATGCAGCTGGTACTGCTAAGTCAGGGCGATATCGCCCCGGTTGAGATTGACGAACGGAGCTCGGGCTTTGCGGGGCCAAATGGCCAACATAAGCGGATTGGATTTGATGCTTTTGGGTCGGCAAAAAGCCAGTCTGGCGGCTTTGTGGCCAATCGAATGGTGTTTCGGCATCAGCATGCGCGTGGGATTGAGCGCCATGCCATTTTGAGCAGTGGGGGACGTTGGCGCTTATGTGACCCGAACCAAGATAGCAGGGCCTGCCGATAAATCGGTTTTAATATGGGTATGTTCACAAAAGAAGACGCTGACTTTATGCGCTTAGCCTTTGCTGAGGCACAAAAGTCCCTATACCTTTCCAATCCCAATCCACGTGTCGGCTGTGTGATTATCAAAGCAGGCCAAGTGATCGGTACCGGCTTTACCCAGCAAGTGGGTCTTGCCCATGCTGAAATCGAAGCCCTGGCCGATGCCCGCAAGCATAGCGCTGACCTAAGCGGCTCAACCATGTACGTCAGTCTGGAGCCCTGTTGCCATGTGGGCAGAACGCCGCCATGTACACAGGCCATCATCGCCGCTAAACCGGCGCGTGTTGTGATTGCCATGCAAGACCCCAATCCTTTGGTCGGCGGTAAAGGTATCCAGCAGATGGCCGCAGCAGGTATTCAGGTGGAGTGTGGCTTATTAGAGGAAGAGGCTGCCGCCCTCAATCCTGGCTTCATATCACGCATGACTCGGGGCTTGCCGTGGGTACGACTCAAGGTCGCTGCCAGCCTAGACGGCAAGACAGCTTTACCCAACGGCCAAAGCCAATGGATTACTGGCGCCGCCGCCCGTGATGACGGCCATCACTGGCGTGCCCAGGCCTGCGCTATTTTGACTGGCGTTGGAACCGTAAAAGAAGATGATCCCAGCTTGACCGTGCGGGCCGTCAGTACCGTGCGCCAACCCAAGCGCATCATCATCGACTCCAAGCTCGACATTCCGCTAACTGCTGCCGTACTGAAGCAGGCCGCCAGTGCATCCAACTCAATGAAAGACAATGGCGCCATGGTGGTGTGCGGTGAGATCACGAGTGATGTGCAATTGGCCAAGAAGGCACAACTGCAGGCTCAGGGTGTTGAAGTGATATCGATGCCCAATAGTATGGGTAAAGTTGATTTACCTGCCCTGATGCATTACCTTGCAACCGAGCGTGAGATGAATGAGATTCATGTGGAAGCTGGCCATAAGTTAAATGGCTCTTTGTTGCGTGAAGGCTGTGTTGATGAGTTACTCGTTTATCTAGCGCCTACCTTACTCGGCTCAGGCCTGGGCATCGCCAATTTACCGGAGTTGAGCGCATTAACGCAGCGCACCGATTGGAAGCGAATTGACCATACGGCATTTGATCCGGATCTGCGTTTACGCTTTGTACGGCAGTAAGGCCGTAAGATAAGCAGACGACAGAATTAAATAACACCCAAACAAAAAACACCCACTGATAAAGCACTGATATGTTCACAGGAATCATTACTGCAGTTGGCCGCATTACAACAGCATCCCCCTTTGGTGATGGCATGCGCCTTACCATTGAGACGCCCGCAGGCTACCTGGATGATGTGGCGATTGGCGATAGCATTGCAATCCAAGGCGCTTGCATGACAGCGACCCAAATCCAGGGCAACCAATTTACTTTGGATATCTCGCGTGAATCCCTGAACAAGACAATAGGACTAGATTTACAAGCCCCCGTCAATTTAGAGAAAGCGCTGCGCCTTTCCGATCGCCTCGGCGGGCATTTGGTTAGCGGCCATGTCGATGGCATTGGGCATGTAGAGCGTTTTGCCGCAGTCGATCAGTCGCCGGATGGATCATGGCATTTGGTGATTCAGGCGCCGGCTGAGATTGCCCCTTTTCTGGCCTACAAAGGATCGATTGTGGTGAATGGGGTTTCGCTCACCGTGAACGCCGCGAATAAAACCAATGCAGGTGCCTGCACAATCGAAATCAACATCATCCCGCACACCATGCAACACACTACCTTGGGTCAGCTCAAGGCCGGTGATGCAGTCAACCTAGAGGTGGATTTGATTGCGCGTTACGTGGCGCGTTTGATGGATTTCAAAGCCTAGAAGTTTGATCGGTACTGCTACCCGCATCTCAGGCAGAAATCTACTCACGCAGATTTACAGTAGTGCGTTGGATCGACAACACCAGCCTGAACAAAGCCGGCTTGACGCAGCTTGCAGGATTCACATTCGCCACAGGCCTGCCCTAAAGCATCGGCCTGATAGCAGGACACGGTTTGACCGTAGTCAATGCCTAGCGCCATACCCAAGTGAATAATTTCGGCTTTGCTCATGGCAATGATGGGCGCATGTACCCGAAAGCGCTCGGCATCGTTGTGGGCTTCCACTCCTGTTTTGGTAGCGAGGTTGGCCATGCGTTCAAAGGAAGCAACGTATTCGGGGCGGCAGTCAGGGTAACCCGAGTAATCCACGGCATTGGCGCCATAAAAAATATCAGAGCCCCCTAAAGCCTCTGCCCAGCCTAAAGCAAGCGAGAGCATGATGGTATTGCGAGCCGGGACATAGGTAATCGGAATATCAGAGTCCGGATTGGTGATGGCATTGGAGGTCGTCGGCACTTCCAGAGTGGAATCCGTTAAAGCCGAGCCGCCAAAGCGCGTGAGGGCTAGATCAATCACCTCATGCCGAACTACGCCACTCGATTTAGCAATCCGTTCTGCAGCAATGAGCTCGGAGGAGTGGCGTTGACCGTAACGAATAGAGAGTGCATAGGGCGCGTAACCCAAGTGCTTTGCTAGCGCCAAAATCGTGGTTGAATCCAGCCCGCCGGAAAATAAAATGACTGCAGGCGCTCCTGATTTGCGTGGCGCAAAATTGGAAAATGCCGAGAGCGAATTAATGCTAGTCATGCTGCGCTTAAAAAATAAAGGGACTATTTACTTGGTACGCGGCAGCATCTGACGCGCCTCTACCGCCACCTCAGTGTCGGGATAGTTAGCAATCAGGTCACCATACGTTTTGCGCGCAGCAGTTTTATTGCCACTCTCGAGTTGACAATTACCAAGCGTCAACATCGCCGCTGGAACGCGGGGGTGTTTCGGATAGGTCTTGATAAGAGCCTGCAATTGGGTGATGGCGCTGGGATACTCTTTTAAGGCGTATTTAGTATTACCTAACCAGTAGAGCGCTAAGGGCAAGTAGGGGCTGGCATTGTATTTGCGTACAAAAGCAGTAAAGCCAGCATCGGCTTTTTTGAGTTGACCTGCCTGAAAGGCAGCTAAAGCCTCATCGTAAGCCGCTTTTTCTCCGGGCTGAATCGTGCCAGTAACGCCTTCAATTTCAAGGGTGTGGGGCTCAAATTTACTTACGCGCGCGTCTAAATCTTGGTAGTTGGTTTTTTGGCTTGCAATCAGCTCTTCGCTCTGCCGTTGCAGACCCTCAATCTGACCGCGTAATTGGGCATTCTCTAACTTGAGGCGCTCAATTTGACCTTGCAGCTCTAACTGAGTACTTGCCAATGTCTTGCGCAAATCCAAAATGGCTTTGCGCGCTTCATCATCCGAAAGAATCGCTGATGCAGGCGTGGGCAGAATAAAAAAAACAGCAAGGGCGCCAGTTGCTAGCGCCCTTTTTAATGCGACATTCCATGTCATTGTGGCAATTCCAAATTACTTGGGAACGTAAACAATGTCAGCACGGCGATTTTCTGCATAAGCTGCATCCGTACTGCCTTCTGCTTTGGGTTTTTCTTTACCAAAACTAACGGCCTCTATTTGCGCATCGGATACGCCCATTAAAGCCAGCGATTTGCGTACCGCATCCGAGCGGCGTTGACCCAGTGCCAAGTTGTACTCGGTTGTGCCGCGATCATCGGTATTGCCTTGGATAATGATTTTTTGGGCTGTATTTTGTTTCAGAAAACTCGCATGGGCGGACAACATTTTTTGGTATCTGCCATCTACCGTGAACTCATCAAAACCAAAGTACACGCTACGCTCAAACAGAGGGCTTTTTGGATCATTCCAGGGCTGCGAGCCAAATGCACCAGCTCCACCGCTGCCACCGGCGCCATTAACGTCATCCAATTTCACGCCAGAAGAGCAAGCGGTTAATAGAGCAAAAAAGCCTAAAATAGCAAATCCAGCAGAACGCCGCGCAATGGAAATCATGGTTGTAGTCCTTTTCAATATGGGTAGAAGGCATTTATGACAATGCCGCTATGTCTCTATTATACTTTCTCGTCCCTGAATTAGAAAGGGATCACTAATCCATAAAGGGCCCCCAGGAAGGCTGTCTGACGTCAGACCCCGGAATGCTTAGCACTTGTTTTGATTGGCCATCGACCGACACAGCAGCTAGCACCCGCTTGCCGCCCACGCGGGTGGAGTACAAAATGTAGCGGCCATTGGCAGCAAAGGAAGGGGATTCATCATGGGTGGTATCGGTCAGGGCGCGGGTCTCGCCTGTAGCTAAATTGAGGGTATGTACCCGAAAGCCCCCACCCACGTTGGCGATGAAGGCCATCAGTTTGCCGTCGGGCGATATCCGCGGAGAGGTCGCAAACGACTGCTTAAACGTTACCCGCTTAGCGCCTTCTACCCGCTCACCATCGGCGCTCATGCGGTAGATTTGCGGATTGCCACCGCGATCGCTGGTGAAATAAATCGAGCGACCATCGGGGGAGTACTGGGGTTCAGTATCGATCGTATTGCCTTGGGTGAGGCGGCGTAAATTACTGCCATCGGCATTCATGGAATAAATTTGAGTATTGCCATCGCGGGACAATGCTAGAGCCACCGTCTGCCCATTGGGTGACCATGCAGGTGCACTGTTATTCCCCTTTTGATTGGAGAGCGAGACACGGCGACCGGTTGCGAGTTCATGCACATACACAACCGGTTTGCGATCTTCGAAAGAAACGTACGCTACTTTTTTGCCGTCTGGAGACCACGATGGGGAAATAATCGGCTCCGCACTATTGAGTGCATTGCGAATATTTTGTCCGTCGGCATCCGATATCACGAGGCGGTAGCGATTGCCGTCTTTAATAACATACGAGAGGCGTGTTGAGAAAATCCCACGCTCGCCCAACAACTTAAAGATGATGTCATCGGAAATCTTGTGCGCAGCTTGACGCAGATTGTCGCTCCCGGCCGTGATCAAGAGGCCATCTAGGCTCTGTTGCTTGCGAATATCAAACAGCTTGTAGCGGATCTCAAACTGGGTAGGGCCCGTTTGTTTGACCGAGCCCACAACCAAAGCATCAGCACCGCGTGCTGACCACGCTTTGTAATTTGGCGTACCCTCATCGCTCTCGCTGGTATTGCCACTTTCGGTATTTTTAAAGTAGCCGCTGCGCGCTAAGTTTTGACGAATGATTTCCGTTACGCCGACAGGTAATTTCCCTTCGTCCTGAAAGCGCATTACCGCAATCGGGTAGAGCGATTGACCGACGCCCGTGATTTCAATATTCATTTGCGCGGCAGCTGGGCTAATTGCGCCTATGGTGGCAAGCAAGGCAAAAAAGAGGCGCAGGCGTTGCAATAGGGGTGTCCACATGGCATTAATCCTTGGGTTTAAAGGTAAGTTTCATTTGACGCATTGGAATAACGCCATTGTCGTCTTTCGGAAATGTTTCTGCACGATCCAGCGCTTGTAGAACGGCTTGGTCCCAGCTTGGTACACCGCTGGACGTAATGACGCCACGCTTTAAGATCGCCCCATCAGGCGCAAGATCGACTAATACAACAACCGCCGGATTGCCCGTAATGGATTCGGGGTTAAACACAATGAGTGGCTTAATTTTGCGGCGTACTTTATCGGCGTACGCCGGCGGTGCGTTGCCTCCGCCGCCAACGCTACTCCCAACTTGTCCACCACTGCCACCCTCAGCACCCGCTGCAGCTCGCAGTCTGGCTAACTGATCAGCGCGGGCTTTTTCAGCCGCAGCATTGGCTTTTATCTGCGCTGGCGTGGGTGCTTTGGCTTCCTCCGCTTTTTTGGGTTTCTCCGGCTCTTTTGGTTTTTCTTGAGGCGGAGTCACCTTGGTCGGCTTCGGCGCTTCTTTCACCACCTCTTTTTTTGGAGGTACTTTTTCAACTGGTTTGGGGATTTCTTTCACCACCTCTTTTTTTGGAGGTTCTTTTTCCACCGGTTTTTTCTTGATTGCAATATCAGCCGCTTCTTCTTTGATGGGGGCTGGCGGCGGCGTTTCAGTGCGCTCGACTACTGGCGTGGAATCCCACAGCTCGACTTCCACTCCGCCAGGGGCGCTGGTACGCCAGTTAATGCCAATCGTGAACATTGCAATGAGCAGCAAGTGCGCCACCATCGAATACGAGAATGCGCGTGCAGTACTTTCGGTTTTGATTGGTTTTGCCTTTGAAAAAGGCGAACGCAATTGTTGTGCAGTATTCATGGGGTCAGCATGCGCTGGAAGACGCGTCCATGAAATTACTGGCTTTTAACAGCAAGGCCAACCCGCTTTACGCCATTCTCTTTGAGTTTGGCCATGACATCCATCACCACTTCGTACTTCACGGATTTATCGGCTGCTAATACAACAGGTTGATCGGCTGATTTTTCTGCTTGGGTGCGTGCAAATGCACCGAGCTCCAAACGGCTGAGGGTTTGCGATGCTTCACCCTCGCGCTTGACCGTAATATTTTCGTTGGCATCCACCGATAAATAAATAGGAGGCAATGTCTGGGTCTTTGCACCGCCGACAGTGGGCAGATTGACCACGCCTGGGTTAACGGTTGCTGCAGTTGCCATAAAGATGATGAGTAAGACGAGCATCACATCGATGTACGGAACAACGTTGATATCCGACATCGCACGGCGGCGATTAGACCGAAAGGAGGATCGACTGGATTGGGCCATGCGTTTAGCTATTCCTCAAAGCAATCAATTAACGATGGGCAGCTTGGCGCTGCAGGATGTTGGTGAATTCTTCCATGAAGGTTTCAAAGCGAATCGCTAAGCGATCGATTTCAGTGGCATTGCTGTTGTAAGCGACTACCGCCGGAATCGCTGCAAATAAGCCAATGGCGGTAGCGACTAGGGCCTCTGCAATGCCAGGTGCAACCGCAGCTAGAGTGGCATTTTGAACGTTGGACAAACCCTTAAAGGCGTGCATGATGCCCCAAACAGTGCCAAATAAGCCGATGTATGGGGAGACTGAGCCTACGGAGGCTAGGAAGGGTAGATTGGCCTCCAAGATATCCATCTCGCGCTGGTAGGTGGCTTTCATGGCGCGGCGCGCTGCATCAATTTCCCGTGCCTTGGAGAACTCCAGCATGCCACCTGCAAAAATACGCTCCATCACGGCGGAGCTGCGATTATTGCGCTGGGCAGCCTCCAGCAGGGTATTGAGGTCGCCACCAGACCAAAAGTCACGCTCAAAGCGTTCGGTATCGCGCCGTACGCCCCGCAGAGTCGATCCTTTCTTAAAAATCACGGTCCAGGATGCAATCGACATGGTTATGAGGATCAGCATGACCAGCTGGACGATCAAACTGGCATTGAGAATAAGGGATAAAAAAGAGAGGTCTTCGGTCGGGTTCATAGGTGTTTTGTATTATGTAGGTTGATTTTATCTAAGCAATCCAACTAACTCAGGATTATCACCATGTTTGACCGCCAAAACACCCTTGCCAAGACAGATTCCGAACTGTGGGCCGCCATTGAGAATGAAAATCGCCGCCAGGAAGACCACATTGAGCTAATTGCCTCTGAAAACTACACCTCGCCAGCGGTGATGCAAGCCCAAGGGTCTCAGTTAACCAATAAGTACGCTGAGGGCTATCCAGGTAAGCGCTATTACGGTGGCTGTGAGTTTGTGGATGTGGCAGAGCAATTGGCAATCGATCGCGTTAAAGCCCTTTATGGAGCCGAGGCTGCGAACGTGCAGCCCCATTGCGGCGCCTCAGCCAACCAAGCCGTTTTCTTGGCCTTCCTAAAGCCGGGCGATACCTTCATGGGCATGAGTTTGGCCGAAGGCGGTCACCTCACCCACGGTATGGCGCTGAACCTCAGTGGCAAGTGGTTTAACCCGATTTCGTATGGCCTTGATCAAAACGAGGCGATTGATTACGAGCAAATGGAGCGCTTGGCGCGTGAGCACAAGCCAAAGTTAATCATTGCGGGCGCATCGGCCTATTCCCTGCACATCGACTTTGAGCGCTTTGCCAAAGTGGCAAAAGAAATTGGCGCCATCTTTATGGTGGATATGGCCCACTACTCAGGCTTAATCGCTGCCGGTGTGTACCCCAACCCAGTGCCCCATGCTGACATCGTCACCTCAACCACCCACAAGAGTTTGCGTGGCCCCCGTGGCGGCATCATTTTGATGAAAGCCGAGCATGAGAAAGCGATTAACTCCGCAGTCTTCCCAGGTTTGCAGGGCGGCCCATTAATGCATGTGATTGCTGCCAAGGCAGCCGCATTTAAAGAGGCCTTGGAGCCCAGCTTCAAGGATTATCAAAAGCAGGTGATCGCCAATGCACAAGCTTTGGCCAATACCCTGATCGAGCGTGGATTACGCATTGTTTCAGGCCGCACCGAGTCGCACGTGATGTTGGTTGATTTGCGTAGCAAAAACATGACGGGCAAAGAGGCGGAAAAAGTATTGGGCGATGCACACATTACCTGCAATAAAAACGGCATACCAAATGACCCGCAAAAACCGATGGTGACGAGCGGTATTCGTTTGGGTTCACCGGCAATGACTACCCGCGGCTTTAAAGAGGCGGAATCGATTCAGGTGGGTCACTTTATTGCCGACGTACTGGATAATCCAAATGATGCTGCCAACATCGAGAAAGTCAAAGCCCAAGTGCATGCCCTGACGAAGCGCTTTCCGGTTTACGGGGGCTGATGCATGCGCTGCCCTTTTTGCCATGGTGACGATACCCAGGTGATGGATACCCGGGTATCGGACGAGGGCGATACCACGCGCCGCCGCCGCCGCTGTGCGAGCTGTGACAAACGTTTTACAACCTACGAACGTGCCGAGCTAACCTTTCCCGCTATCGTCAAAAAGAATGGCAGCCGGGTTGATTACAGCCACGAAAAGCTAGCCAGTTCACTCAAGTTGGCACTGCGTAAACGCCCGGTATCGTCGGATTTAGTGGATGAAGCCGTTGCCAGCATTGAAGAAAAGCTAGTGGCAACGGGCGAGAAAGAGATCGCCAGTGATCGCATCGGCGAATTGGTGATGCGTGAACTTAAGCGCCTCGATAAAGTCGCCTACATTCGCTTTGCATCGGTCTACCGCAGCTTTGCCGATATCGAATCGTTTGAGAGTGCGCTGAAGGAATTAAAGTGATTGCCGTTAAATTGAAACGACAGCACATCGCACCTGCTGTGGAGATGCGAATTACTTCAGTACCGCAAAAATCGAATTCGTAATGTCATCCACAGTGCCCGTGCCACTGACTTTACGATAGGCCGGCGCCTTCACCTTCGCAGAATCACCGCTAGCAGCCCAGCTAGAGTAGTACTCCACTAAGGGGCGTGTTTGGTCGGTGTAGACCTGCAGGCGCTTACGCACCGTTTCTTCTTTGTCGTCATCGCGCTGAATTAATGGCTCACCCGTGACATCGTCTTTGCCCTCTACTTTGGGTGGATTAAATTTGATGTGGTAACTGCGGCCTGAGGCGGGATGAACGCGGCGACCGCTCATACGATCAATGATGGCCTCAAAGGGTACATCGATTTCAAGTACAAAGTCGATTGCTACAGCCGCATCTTTCATCGCCTGTGCTTGAGGAATAGTGCGCGGAAAGCCATCAAACAAATAGCCATGATTGCAGTCGGACTCTTTAAGGCGGTCTTTAACAAGGCCAATAATGATGTCATCGGAAACCAGGCCGCCCGCATCCATAATCTTTTTTGCGGCAACGCCGAGGGGCGTTCCTGCTTTCACAGCAGCGCGCAACATATCGCCTGTGGAAATTTGCGGAATACCAAACTTCTCACAAATAAACTGAGCTTGTGTTCCTTTGCCGGCGCCTGGAGCGCCCAATAGGATTAACCGCATTGTTGTTCTCCCCTCAATTCGTCATTGTCCCGTATTTTTTAAACCTATTTACGGGTACTTTCTAAGGATTATCCCCGAGATGCAAAAGCCAGTCGTACCCGCTCTAAATCGGCTTCCGTATCGACTCCAGGTGGGGGCACATCCGCCGTAATATGCACCTGAATGCGGTAGCCGTGCCACAGGGCGCGAAGCTGCTCGAGTGATTCTGCCTGCTCTGGAGGGGCCACTTCGAGCCGTGCATATGCTGCCAAGAAGCTGGCTCGGTAGGCGTAAATCCCCAAATGCCGCAGGTATGGGGGTTTCATTATTGCTGCATCGCGTTCAAACGGAATAACCGAGCGCGAAAAGTACATGGCCTCATTTTGGCGGTTGAGAACCACCTTCACCACATTGGGGTTATTAATCTCTGCTGGATCAAGGATGGGCGTCGCCACTGTGGCGATCGCACATTGCGAGTGGGCTGCTAACGCGAGTGCAACCTGATTAATCAGTTCCGGCGGAATCAAAGGCTCATCGCCTTGAACATTCACAATCAAGGCATCAGCAGGTAACTTCAATAACTGCGCTACTTCAGCAATGCGATCGGTACCAGTAGGGTGATCCGCTTGCGTTAAGAGGCACTCGATCCGATGGGCATCACATACCGCCTGAATTTCCCCGGAATCGGTTGCCACAATCACGCTCTGTGCGCCAGAGCGTTTTGCCTGCTCAGCAACGCGGACCACCATGGGCTTGCCTGCGATATCTGCGAGGGGTTTGCGGGGCAGGCGAGTCGAACCTAAGCGCGCCGGAATGACAACACTAAATTCGGGGAGGGCGAGTACGTTCAAAATCGATTGGCTTACAAAGCCTGCATCTCTTCAGGCGTTAAGGTGCGCGCTTCATCCACAAGCATCACCGGAATGCCATCCCGAATGGGGTAAGCAAGCTTATCAATGCGGCAGATCAATTCATGCTGCTGCTCGTTTAGGTGCAAGCCACCTTTACACAAAGGGCAAACCAAAATACTGAGTAAACGCTTATCCATCTTTTTTCCTTCTGGGCTCGCTCTTTAAGGCATTCGGATCTGGTCTTTGCAGGATCGATTCAACCCAATCCATCAGCGCATTCGGCAGGCTGAGCTGCATTGGTACAACCCAAATGCGCTGATCAACAATATGAGCGCATTTTACGGCATCCTTTTCGGTGATCAAAATGCACTGTGCATCGAGTGTATTCAAAAGGGCAGCATCAATGTGCCCATGGTCTGGCAATGCGATGCCCTTAAATAGCGCGCTTGAATGGGGAAGAAGCGACTGGATGCCATTAAAAAAACGTTGGGGGTTGCCAATCGCAGCAATTGCAGTGATTGGCGCATTGTCGTTCTGCGCTAGTAGGCTTTGAAGCGATACAGCTCGGCTAGGATCCCCCAGCGGATAGGCGAACTCCAATATTGGTGCTAGCGTAAACGCAGGGCGGTCGGCAATGTAATGCAATGCATCGCTTAGGTCAGCGGCGCTATCAGCACTTTGATTGCTGCCAGTAACTAAGGTGATGTCACGATCACGATTAGCAGGCTCACGCAAAGGACCGGCCGGCAATAAAAAGCCGTTGCCTTCACCGCGCTGGTCGCGCACGACGATTTCAATATCACGGCCACCTTCGCGTGCTGCCCAGCGCGTAAGGTCTTGGTGTTGTAAGCCATCGTCGCTGATGATGACATTGACTTCAGGATTGGCATTGAGAAGGGCGAGAATACTCTTACGCCGCTTTGGGCATACCCAAATAGGTACTGCGCCTTGCGTGCGCTGTGCCATGAGTACGGGCTCATCGCCAACTACGGCGGGATCCGAATTGCTGTTCACCTGCATTGGGTTGGATTGCTTAGAGTGGCTACGCCCGCCGTAACCTCGGCTGATGATGCCGGGATAAAAACCACGGGCACGCAGACGCTCAGCTAATGCAATGACGATGGGGGTTTTACCGGTACCGCCCACGCGCAGATTTCCAACAATAATGATGGGCACTGCAAATGGTTTTCCGACTCCAATACCGAGATCACGCAATGCGTTTTTGCTGGACACAAACAGACCAAACAGTTTGGATAGCGGCCACAACAACCAGCTGATGATGCCGCGTCGCTCCCAAAAGGCGGGGGCTGATCGACCTTGCATGGGCACCTTATGCACGGTCAGCAGACTGCATTATTTGCTACCTTGACTACTAAAGACAACATTGGGCAGGTTCGCATCGCGCGCCGCCTCAAGGGCGCGCATCACTGCTTGATGGGGCGCCTTGGCATCGGCGTCGATGTTAATTTGCGGACTATTTTCTAGGCTCGTTTGCGCGGATGGGTTGGCGAGCTTAGTCAGCGATGCGGCCAATTGGCTCCGATCGATTACCTTGCCATTGAGGGCGTAGCGACCATCGCGGCTCACGGTAATGGTGATGGACTGCGGTTTTGCCGACGTATCAGAACCGCTTGCAGTCGGTAATGTAATCGCCAGTTCGTTGTAGCGTGTAAAGGTGGTTGAGACCATTAAGAAAATCAACACCACCAGTAACACATCAATAAAGGCAATCAAATTGATTTCCGGCTCTGCGCGCGCAAATCGATTGGCATTGCGTAGTGAGCCGAGATGGGCTCGCTGACCGCTTAAGCGTTGCGCAATCCAGCTCATGTATTTTCGGGGTAGAGTTTTTTAAACAGTTGGCGGGCAAACTCTTCACACTCCCGTTGCCGCTCATCAGCCATAGCGCGTAAGCCACGCCAACCGGCATAGGCCGGTATCGCAATCAGTAATCCAAATGCCGTGTTGTAGAGCGCAATCGAAATACCGTTCGCCAACTGCTGCGGGTTACCGCCGCTGCCGGTGACTATCCCTTGACTACCAAAAATTTCAATCATGCCAACCACGGTACCAAACAAGCCGAGGAGCGGAGCAAGGGTTGCGATCGTGGCCAAGGCCCCGAGGTAGCGCTCCAACTTAACCCAGGAGGTATCTGCAAGTGCAGCAAGCTCTTCGATTGCCTGCCCGGCTGAATGCCCTGCCTGTTTTTCAGATAGGATTGAGGCGAGGAGTGTGCCGATGACCGAGCTCTGGCGTAAATCCTGAATTAATCCAGTTGGGGCGACTTTTCCATTTGCCATTCCTTCGGCGAGGCCAAAGGCAACTTCCAAGTCGGTCTGTGGGGCAATGTGCTTTTGGCGTAAGTACCAAGTGCGCTCCATTAGGATGGCGAGGCCAAAAATGGAGAGGGCTAAGAGGGGCCAAATGGGCCAACCGGCAGACAGTAAGATGGTGTACATAAGATCAGTACTTTAGCTGAAATGAAATGGGCTTCTAGATGGACAGGGATTGCTAGAAGCTTGATATTTTTCAAAAAATTTAGGTTTGGCGGGGTTTTGGCTAGGCTGTGGATAACTCTGTGCAAAACTTTTGACCCTATTTGCTGTAAGTCCTTGATTTGTCGTGTAGTGTACATAACTGAGCGAAGAAATTAGGCAGAAACGGAATATTTATCTTCATATTTATCAATGACTTATGGATCAAGTGTCAGATTTACACGACGTTAAGGGTCAGCAAACACTTACTTCTTAATTGAGCCCCATAATTCTGTCCAGACTGTGGATATGTATTGGCCTTTATTGGCAAACCCCATTTAATTCATCAAAATCGACCCCTAGAAAATGCCTGAAATACCAAACCCAATTCTGACCGTTGGCGATCTAAACCGTGCCATTGCAAGCTCTTTGCAGGACCAGTTTGATTCTGTCTGGGTTAGCGGTGAGGTATCGAACTTTAAGGCTTATGACAGCGGGCACTGGTACTTCTCCTTAAAAGACGAGGAGGGGCAAATTCGGTGTGTCATGTTCCGTGGCAAAAATGCCCAGGTGGGCTTTATGCCCCAATCAGGGGATTTGGTAGAGGTCGGGGCCAGTCTTGGCTTATATGTGCCGCGTGGGGATGTGCAATTAACGGTCCAGGTCATGCGGCGCGCCGGCATGGGTGGGCTCTTTGAGGCCTTTTTAAAGCTCAAAGCTAAGTTAGCTAAAGAGGGCTTGTTTGAAGCGGATCGAAAGCGTCCCATACCCACTCACCCGCGCGCGATCGGTATCGTCACTTCGCCCCAGGCGGCGGCATTAAAAGATGTACTGAGTACCTTAAGTCGAAGAGCGCCACACATTCCGATTGTGATTTACCCCACCTTGGTACAGGGCCCAGAAGCGCCCCTTAACATCATCGCCGCACTCGAACATGCCAATCGGGAGGCGGCAGTGGATGTGATTCTGCTCGTGCGGGGCGGCGGCAGCATCGAAGATTTGTGGGCATTCAACCATGAACAGTTGGCATATGCGATTGCAGAATCAACCTTGCCCATCGTCTGTGGTGTAGGCCACGAGACGGATACGACGATTGCCGATTTTGTCGCGGATTTACGCGCGCCAACACCAACCGGTGCGGCCGAGATGGCCGCGCCGCGCCGCGATCAATTGCTAGCCGAGTTAGCGAGCTTCAAGCAGGGCATGACCCAAGCCGCACAGCGCCGACTCGAGCGCGAGGCGCAGACACTGGATCAATTTGCACTGCGTTTAAATCATGCTTTGCCTAACCCAGAGCGAATGCGCGAGCAGATTCAGAATCTTCGGCAACGCTTGGGTCAATCGTGGATGGTGCGGACGCAATACTGGCAGCGGCATCAGCAGCACCTCGCAGCGCAATTAGAGGCGCTCAGTCCGCAGCGCACCTTGGAGCGGGGTTATGCCGTGATTTTGCAGCAAGGCGCCGGAGCAGTACGCAAGCCAGATCAGCTACTCGCTCAGCACGATTACCGCATTCAATTGGCCGAGGGTAGTGCTGAAGTCACACTGGCAAAGGTGAAGCCTTAGAGGCGGATCGGCTCAATTAAAAGAGCAACACCAAAGGTATCGTGTACTTTGTCTTGAATCGTTTTTGCTAATGCCATTACGGCATCGGCGGAGCCGCCGCCGTGATTGACGAGCACCAAGGCTTGGTTTTGATAAACCCCCACGGTACCGGCGCGCATGCCTTTAAAGCCGCAGCGATCAATCATCCAGCCTGCTGCTAATTTACGCTTGCCATCGCGCTCATCCCCTTCAGGGTAGGACACCAATTCAGGAAATTGCCCAAGCAAGCGCAGATACTGCGACTGTTCGACAATCGGATTTTGAAAGAAGCTGCCCGCATTGCCGATTAATTTTGGATCTGGTAGTTTGCGATTGCGAATCTTGCACACCGCAACCATCACTTCCTCTGCTGTTGGAAGATGATCGCTTGCAAATACAGCAGCCAAATCGGCATAACGTAAGCGGGGAGTCCATGTGGCTGGTAAGTAAAAATGCACGCGCGTAATGATGTAGCGCTTGGGATGGGCTTTAAAAATACTGTTGCGATACGTAAAAGCGCATTCGCTCGCCAGCAAATGAACCACGGTTTTAGAATCGCAATCGTAGGCTTCAATCGACTGGATGTATTCACCCACCTCAACGCCATAGGCACCAATGTTCTGAATCGGTGCAGCGCCCACCGTACCCGGAATTAACGCGAGGTTCTCCAGACCAGGCAGGCTTTGGTCGAGCGTCCAAATCACAAAGTCATGCCAGTTCACACCGGCCCCAACCGAAACCACAGCACCCCTTGCATCCTGTTGCGTGATCGCCTGTCCTGCAATATCCATGAGTAAGGTGACACCCGGAAGCAGTGGTGGCAAGATGACATTGCTGCCACCGCCCAGAACGCGCCATGGCAGGCCTGCTGCTTCAATCGCGTGCATTGCTGCATTAATTTGATCGGCATGGGTAATGCAATACGCTTGCTCAGCCAGCACGTCAAACCCAAAGCTATTGCGCGCCTTTAAGGAAAAGCTTGGCAGCATCTCTGGAATCCCTGAGATCTCTGTGGGCGGGACTGTTTTGAGCGAGGAAGGCGCATTTGGGGCGGAGTTCATGCCACAATCTTATTCGTCTTCCGTAATTTTGAGTAAATAGGAGCAATAAATGCCAACATTTGACGTAGTGTGCGAGCCAAATATGGTGGAATTAAAGAACGCCATTGAACAGGCCAATAAAGA
>JBIJAM010000076.1:0-3874 GCA_044345755.1 Polynucleobacter sp.
AATTTGGAATTCCAATCGTAATCGCATTAACAGGCGCAACGTTAATATTCACTAAAAATATCACGCCGCAACTAATGACCATGCAGAGTTCTGAAAATAATACGTAATGGGCAGAAGGATCTAATCGTGTTCTAAACGCAGCAACCAATAGCCCACTTGAAATCAGGGTGAATAGAAAGTACGCAAGACCGAGCGCTGCAAATGAATTCATATTGGTTGCATTACAACAGTAATTATTCTTGATTCAACTGGACTATCTAAGTTTATGTTTTTTTTGATAAAGTCGATAGATCATTCGGGGCAATCAAGCTTGTCTGCTTTAAAACTGTACTAAAGTACATTTTAATGTCCAAATTAATCCGTTTTACAGATTATGATTTTTAGAAAGTCTGTTGCTTGAAATTGCTCATTCAGAGATGTTCCTGTTGTTGTCATCACTGTAATAAATTTTTATGAGTCCCCAGTTAAAATAAGCATTCTTCTGGAGCGTTATTTGTTAATTATTCCCCCCTTTATTACTTTCATTCATTTTGTATAAATGAAATATTTATTCCTACTTTTTATTAGCCTATTTTTGTCCACTGCTTGGGCGAAAGATTTATTAGTCCCCCTTTCTAAGTTTGAAAATAACTCAAAAGATCTTTCAAAGGATCGAGTGATCGAGTTTTGGGGCTATCACAACTACGAGGGTAACAATAATTATCAAGATATTTTGAAGTTGCGCTATTACAACCCTTTAGAAGTTGGAAATTGGCAAGGCAGAATTCGATTGGATACCTCTGTCTCGTCGGATTACAACTCACAAATGAGTTCAAATAATTCAGGGAAATTCAGCGCTGGCAATACGATGGTGACTGTTTGGGGGCAAGATAGATCGTTTTTAAAGCCATTAGGCGCTTTAGTTGGCGGCCGAGTCATCTTCCCGTTTGGCAATAATGGGCAGTGGGCAGTGGGGCCACAACTTAGTTGGGTTTTCTCCCCCCAGGTAGATTCTGTGTTGCGTGTCACCGATTTTTCGCCATTGATTCGGTATATGTATGGCTTTGATACAAAGAACAACAGTTATGCCGTGAACCCCAGTCAGCCCGCCTTGTTACGCAATTTGCAGATGTTTCCTACGGTAGGATTTCAGCTGGCACCGAATACGGCATTGCGACTCTGGGATGAGAATGGCTTAATTTATCACTCTGCAGGCGGAGGTTGGTTTATTCCGATTGATGCGATGGTGGTGCACCGACTTACTAAAAATGTTGCTGTTGCAGTTGGTGCTAGCAAGCAAGTTGTGCAAACCTATCGCCAATACGATTGGTCGGCCTATGGGAAGATCTCGTACAATTTTTGAGGACACTTAATTTTTAGTTGCTTGATGTTCTCTCGTATTTGGCATAGATTAACCAATGCCTACTGGATTGGAATCGCTCCTGAGGAAACGTTAGGACAGTTTTAATTCACGCGAATGGATCGCCGTGTTTCTCAGCCCCGGAGTTGATTAAGGTCAGTTGTTTGACCTCGCATGAGATAACCCAGTCTTTGACTGTTTCCTTCATGACAAGGTAATGCGGTGATGCTCTATGGGCATCAATTGCTTCTTTATTGTGGTAAATCTCGTAGAGGTAAAACACGCTAGGGTTATTTTCATCTCTGCATACGTCAAAGCGATCACACCCCGGCTCATTATTCAGTGAGGCCTGTGCATTAATCAGAATTGCTTTTTCAAAATCCGCCACCCACTGTTCATGAATAACAAATGTGACCGATAGAATTTCAGGCATAGCGTGGCCTCTTATGTAGGTGTATGAAGGCAGTATATCCAATTGCTGGATCTCGTGGTCATCTTGCCTCCATTTCGGATTTTTCTGGAGCGCTCGCGTGGTGGTTCCAGATCAGCCAAGCGCCAGATGAGGCAATCAGTGCCATGCCCATAAAACTCCATGCATCCGGGAGTTCGTTAAAGATAAGGTAGCCGTAGGCAATCGCCCAAATTAACTGCAAAAATACCAGTGGCGTTAGTTTATGTGGGCGCATTTGGTAGAAGGCCAGAACCACAAGCAGGTGGGCTAAACCGCCCAGCAGGCCTAACAGAGCAAATAGTATCCACGCCGATATCGATAAATTGGGAAGCGGCTCTGCAAATGGCATCAGTACACTCGCGAGTCCCAGCCCAACCAGGCCGCTATAAAAGAAGGTGGTGTAGGCCGAATCGCGCGTGAGCTTTCGGGTGATGAGCTGGAAGATGGCATTCACCAAAGCCATCAACACTAGTAGTAGAGCAGCCCAATGGTAGATGGCTGTACCAGGCCTTGCGATCAATAAGATGCCCATAAAGCCAACGCCTGCGATGAGCCATTCCTTTAATCCGACTTCTTCTCCCAGTATTGGTTTAGATAGAATCGCCACCCAAATGGGCGCCGTAAATGTAATGGAGGAGGCTTCTGCTAAGGGCAGCCAGTAGAGGCCTGCAAAAAATAAGCTTGATGTCGCTACCAGCAAAACAGAGCGAAACAGCTGGAGTTGAAGGTGGTGGGTCTTCCAAAAATAGGATCCCAAGAAGTACCAGGCAACTGGTAGTGCTAAGAGGCATTGACCAAAAAAACGCGACCAAACGACGGCAATAAGATTGGTTTCTTGAACCAGTATTTTGGCAATGGCATCGAGGGTAGCAAATAAAATGCCACTGAGTATGAATAGAAAGACGGGTGATTTCATTTAGTGCTCTGCTACCCCCGCTTCACTGCAAATCCATTTGGTAAATTGCTGTATTTTTTTACTGTTTTTGGTATTCGACCGAAACGATAAAAAATGCGTTTTATCCGTAGTGGGTAAAAAGACATCCGCCCCGAGAACCACTAACTCACCGCGTGAGAGTTCGCGCTCAGCAAAGCGCGTACTCTCCAGTACTGCGCCCATGCCATCCACTGCTGCGGATATGGATAAGGCGGCACGATCAAATGCCATCTTCCGAGTGGATGGATTTTTTAGGCCGTTGCGTTCGAACCATTGCCCCCACGTGTGGTGATTGAGGGAAGATTCGATCAGGGTGAGTCGACACATCAGTTCTTCTACTGGAATACTTGGATCAACTAGCTCGGGGGCGCACAGCGGTGCAATGCGTTCATCCCCCAAAGAAAGGGATGTAATGCCTGGACCTGCTCGAGCTGCCTGATATGAAATGGCAATATCGATTTCCTGATTTTGTAATAAATCTATTGGCTCCGCACCCGAGGTTAGGCGAATCGTAATGTTTGGATTAGCTTTAATAAAACCAGGTAATCGCGGGCTTAGCCACTTTGCGGCAAAACTGGGTGAACAGTGCAATGCCAATACTTGCGCGCTGGGCGCCAGCGTAACTTCGTTGCAGGCCGATTCGATCACATCAAATACGCGCGACAAAGAGTCAAGCAAGCGTCGCCCCTCTGCAGTGGGCTCGACTGTCCGATTTTTACGGAGAAACAGGGCTTTGCCAAAATGGTCTTCGAGGTCGCGGATTTGGTGACTGATGGCGGACTGAGTTAGGTGCAGCTCTTTACCCGCCAAGGTAAAGCTCTCTAAGCGGGCAGCAGCCTCAAAGGCGCGTAACAGAGTGAAGTTTGGTATTTTCCTCATGTAAATATTATATACATGATTTTTATTCATGTTTTCATGAAAAAGTGTCGTTTGTCAGGGGAAGCTAAAAGGACCATCATGTTCCCATCAGGCAAGCTTTCGATAAGTGGCTTGCCTAGTTCAAACCAATGCATAAAGGAATACAGATGGCTCACACAATGGAACGCGAACGTAAATTGGACTTGGGTGGCAGAGAGTCAATTTATCAACCCGAAGATACGAGCTTAATTTACCCATACCAGCCTAAATTTAAGTCGTTTGCCGAAGAGCG
>JBIJAM010000015.1:0-39779 GCA_044345755.1 Polynucleobacter sp.
TTGCACTCTGCAAAGTGCGCCTACTGGGTTTGCTCTGCAATTTGAGGATTCGCAGTGGGCGGTTACTCCGGGTCAATCGGCCGTAGTGTACGACGGCGATATTTGCTTGGGCGGCGGGATTATTTCCACAAGCCCAGACTAAGTGCCCGATGCTCTAGGCCCTAGGCCCTAGGCTGCAGGCGGGACTGTATCTTTAAAAGACTGCCGCTGCATGAGCCCTTGGTAGAAGGCCTCCAAGTTCGGGTAGGGTGCGCGCCAGTCCAGCGATGGAAAGCGAAAATCCAGATAACCCAAGGCACAGCCGACCGCAATATCGGCCAGGCCAAATTGATTGTGGTGGCAGTATTGCGATTCACCCAAGCTATTCGAGATGTTCTTCAGAGCCGCGTCGATTTTGCTCATTTGACGCTCAATCCAAGCTGGGCTCTGCTGCTCTGCTGGTCGCCAGGTCGCCTCGAGCCTTGCCAAAATACCTGCATCCAAGATGCCATCCGCCAAAGCTTCCCAGGTTTTGACCGCCGCACGCTCACGGCCATCGGCCGGAATTAACTTACCAACGGGGCTGAGGGTATCGACGTATTCGACAATGACCCGTGAATCAAAGATGGCGCTGCCATCGTCCGTCACTAAGCAGGGAATCTTGCCTAAGGGGTTGGTTTGCCCAATGGTCGTCTCGGCAGCCCAGACGTTTTCGAGGACAAAATCAGCCTCGATCTTCTTTTCGGCCAGGACAATCCGTACTTTACGGACATAAGGACTTGTGATTGAACCAATAATTTTCATAGCGATGAAGTATAGCTGCGTCAGGAGGGGGTGATCCAATAACGCTTTAAAATAGGGTCTTATCGATTACACCCCAAAAAGGCAGGACCGTGAGCCAACCGATTAGCACTTTAAATGCCTTATCCCCACTGGATGGGCGCTACGCCAGCAAGCTGGATGCATTAAGGCCCTGGCTATCCGAGTCTGCGTTCATGAAGCAGCGCGTTTTTGTAGAGATTCATTGGCTTTTGGCTTTGGGTTCTGCTGGTCTTGCTGATGTGCCGCGAATTTCGCAGGCCGATGCGGATTTTTTATTGTCCTTGGCCAATGCATTTACCGATGCCGATGCGCAGCGCATTAAAGAAATCGAGGCCGTCACCAATCACGATGTGAAGGCCGTCGAGTATTTCTTAAAAGAAAAAGTATCGGGCCGACCTGATCTACTTAAGGCAAGTGAATTTATCCACTTTGCCTGCACTTCGGAAGACATTAACAATACGGCACATGGTTTGATGCTGCGGGGCGCGCGCGATACCGTCTTGCTACCCCAGCTGCGCAAAATCCACGACGCCTTAACTGAATTAGCGCTAGCCAATGCGAGCGTACCAATGCTCTCGCGGACCCATGGCCAGCCCGCATCGCCTACCACCCTGGGTAAAGAGATTGCCAATATTGCCAAACGATTGGAGCACGCGATTGCTGCAATCGCAGCAGTACCCTTGCTCGGCAAAATGAATGGCGCGGTCGGTAACTACAACGCACACCTCTCGGCTTACCCCGATTTTGATTGGGAGAAGTTTGCACGTGAAGTGGTGGAGCAGCGCCTTGGCTTGCAATTCAATCCCTATACGATTCAGATTGAGCCACACGATGGCATGGCGGAATTATTTGATGCGATTGCACGCGCGAACACCATCTTGCTGGATATGGATCGCGACTTTTGGGCCTACATCTCTTTGGGTTACTTCAAGCAGCGTACCAAGGCTGGTGAAATTGGCTCGTCTACTATGCCGCACAAAGTGAACCCAATTGATTTTGAAAATTCCGAAGGCAATCTCGGCGTTGCTAATGCTTTACTGCGCCACCTCGCTGAAAAGTTACCGCTCTCACGCTGGCAGCGCGACTTAACCGACTCCACTGTATTGCGTAATTTGGGCCCTGCATTTGGCCACAGCGTGTTGGCTTACGACAGCGCCATGCGCGGCATTGGTAAGCTCGAGGTGAATGCGGCAGCGATTGCGGCTGATCTCGATGCCTGCTGGGAAGTGTTGGCCGAGCCAGTGCAAACCGTGATGCGCCGCTATGGCATCGAAAATCCCTACGAGCAGTTAAAAGAATTAACCCGTGGCAAGGGAATCAATCAAGTGGATTTGCAGGTCTTCATTCGTGGCTTGGCGATTCCGGACGATGCAAAAGCCCGTTTACTGGAAATGACGCCATCCAGCTATCTAGGTAAAGCAGTCGAGTTGGCTCAGCGCCTCAAAAAGTGACACCAGCTAGCCCAGAGCCTGCATTGCCGCAAGCGATAGTGGATCGCCCTTGGTTCTGGTTTGCCTTCTACCAACTCGGGTGGCATGTTTTGTTACCAATCGTGCTGCTGCGACTCTGGTGGCGGGGGCGTAAAGACCTCGGCTACCGCCAATCAATTGGTGAGCGGTTTGGTTTTGGTCTTCGTGTTCGGCCCGGAGCCATTTGGATACATGCCGTATCGGTCGGTGAAACCAGAGCAGCCCAGCCCCTGATCGAAGCCTATTTACAGCAGGGCAAATCCATTTTGCTGACGTGCATGACGCCCAATGGCAGACGCACTGGCGCCACTATTTTTGCAGAGGCCATTGCCCAGGGGCGCTTACAGCAAGTGTATTTACCCTATGACCTTTGCTGGTCGGTAGAGCGGTTTTTGAAAGCAGCCAAGCCAGAGATGGGCTTGTTTATGGAAACCGAAGCATGGCCAACGATTGTGTTTCGTGCCGCTGAAATCAAATTGCCGGTCTTTTTAATCAACGCCCGTTTATCCGAACGCAGTGCCCGCCGCGTTGCTCGCTTTGGCGCTGCGGGCCGGTCTTTGTTTCAGGCATTCGCTGGTATCTTGGCGCAGACCGAACTCGATGCAGGGCGATATCGGGCGTTGGGCGTAAAACAATGTGAGGTCGTGGGTAATCTGAAATTTGATGTGGTGCTGAGTCCGACTCTGGTAGAGCGTGGCCTTGCATGGCATGCCCAATTAGAAAAAAACAATCGTCTGATGGTGTGCGCTGCCAGTACCCGCGAGGGTGAGGAAGCGATCATTCTAGAGGCGTGGCAAGCGCTGCTTCAACTGCATGCAGAAGAATCAACATCGGCATCAACATCATCGCCACAGCTATTGCTGTGTATCGTGCCGCGCCACCCCGAGCGCTTTGCTGAGGTGGCTGAGCTCATTCGTGCTTCAGGGTTGACAGTATTGCAGCGCTCCGAAATGGATTTGGGCGCTTCGGATTGGCACAATAGAATCGATCTGAAAACGGCAGTGGTGCTGGGCGATTCAATGGGTGAGATGCCCTTGTATTACAGCGCCTCTGATCTCGCGGTGATGGGGGGAAGCCTCATGCCACTGGGCGGTCAAAACTTGATTGAAGCCTGCGCTGCCGGTTGCCCGGTAATTTTAGGAGAGCACACCTTTAACTTTCAGCAAGCAAGCCAAGATGCAGTTGATTGTGGTTCCGCAATGCGGGTTAAGACTAATGGATCGCTAGCTGCAGAACTAGCGGGCGCGATGAGTCGCATCCTTCAAGATCAACGGCAGCGCCAGGCAATGGGGGAAGCAGCCTTGCGCTATGCCGCACAGTATCGGGGCGCGACCACGAGAATCATGGCCGCACTAAAAGAACTCACTACTTAAACGGTAGCGCCGTAGTTGGGATCGTCTTTGCGAGTCGGATCGTCTGGCTTTTTATCGTTCTTGATTAAGTCTTCACGTTTAATTCCGAGCCACATTGCAATCGCAGCGGCCACGAATACCGACGAGTAGATACCAAACAAAATACCGATGGTGAGGGCCAGCGCAAAGTAAAAGAGCGTAGGTCCACCAAACAACAACATCGCCAAGACCATCATTTGTGTACTGCCGTGGGTAATCACGGTACGGCTGATGGTGCTGGTAATCGCGTTATCAATTACTTCCGGAGTTGTCATTTTTCGGTACTTACGGAAGTTCTCGCGTATCCGATCAAAAATAACCACCGACTCATTGACGGAGTAGCCCAGAACCGCCAAGACCGCAGCCAAGACCGAGAGTGAGAATTCCCATTGGAAGAAAGCAAAAAAGCCCAAGATAATAATCACATCATGTAAGTTGGCGATGATGCCGGCAACCGCAAACTTCCACTCAAAGCGAAACGAGAGGTAAATCATGATACCAATGACTACGAAGGTAAGGGCCTTTAAGCCATCAATTGCTAACTCTTTGCCCACCTGAGGCCCCACAAACTCGACGCGTTGCAACTTGGCTTGCGTGCCGTCTTCAACTAGTGCCTTCATCACCACAATACTTTGATCTGCTGAAGAGATATTCTTTCCTTCCGCATCCTTTTGCAATGGCAGGCGAATCATGACATCGCGTGAGCTACCGAAGTTCTGGATTTGGGTATCGGTGTAGCCGAGCTTTTCTACTTTCTTGCGAATCGAATCCAGTGGCGCTGTTTGCTGGTAACTCACTTCCATGACTGTACCGCCCGTGAACTCAATGGAGAGGTGCAGGCCATTTTGCCAAAGGAAAAATACCGAAGCAAAGAAAGTGATGAGTGAGAATGCATTGAGTATCAATGCATGGCGCATGAAGGGAATGTCTTTTTTGATGCGGAAAAATTCCATGGCTTATTTCTCCTTTGCGCGCCAAATCTGGCCAATCGAAATCTTCTGCAACTTTCTCTGTTTGCCGTACCAGAGATTCACCACGCCGCGCGAGAAAAATACCGCCGAGAACATCGAGGTCAAAATACCCAAGCAATGGACTACCGCAAACCCGCGGATGGGTCCGGAGCCAAAAACCAGTAGCGCAAGGCCTGCAATCAGGGTCGTGATATTCGAGTCCAGAATGGTTGCCCAGGCCTTATCAAAGCCAATCGCAATCGCGGTGCTAGGGGCAACGCCATTGCGCAGCTCTTCCCGAATACGCTCGTTAATCAGCACGTTTGAGTCAATCGCCATGCCCAGTGTTAATGCCATCGCCGCAATGCCCGGCAAACTCAAGGTGGCTTGCAACATGGACAAGACGGAAATCAATAGAACTAAATTGACAGCCAGTGCAATCACGGAGAAGAATCCAAACAGCATGTAGTACACGATCATGAAAATCGCGATTGCAATAAAGCCAAAGATTAGGGATTTAAAGCCTTTCTCAATGTTCTCAGCGCCTAGGCTAGGACCAATGGTGCGCTCTTCAATGATTTCCATTGGGGCTGCCAGTGAGCCTGCGCGCAATAGCAGGGCAAGGTCATTGGCGCTTTCAGTAGTGGGCTGGCCCGTAATTTGAAACTTAGAACCAAACTCACTTTGAATGGTGGCAATAGTAAGTACTTCGCCTTTGCCTTTTTCAAACAAAATCATACCCATTGGTTTGCCAATGTTTTCACGGGTGACTTCTTGCATCACACGGCCACCAGCCGCATCGAGTGAGATATTGACCGATGGACGTTGATTTTGATCAAAGCCAGCGCTCGCATCGGTAATGCGTTCGCCACTAAAAATAATCGACTTCTTAAATACACCCAGACGACCTTCACCAAAGCGGAAGACATCCATGCCCGGAGGAACTGGATCGCCAACTGCAATGGTTGAAACCAGCGGGTCAGCAAGGCGTGATTCTAGGGTGGCGGTGCGGCCAATAATGTCTTTGGCGCGCGCAGTGTCTTGTACGCCAGGCAATTGCACGATGATGCGATCGGCGCCTTGCTGTTGAATCACAGGCTCTTTTACGGCCAATTCATTGACGCGCTTATTGAGCGTCGTGATATTTTGCTTTACCGCACTGTCTTGCACTTCTTTAAGCGAGGCTGGTTTGAACTGACCCATCAGTCTGGCGCCACCGGCTTGTGCGCTCAGCTGCCAAATCATGTCGGTTTGCGAAGCGGTCAGCAGTGTCTTGGCTTTTTCCGCTTCCTCGGTGCTACCAAACTGAATGGTGACGGATTCATTGCCACGCTCAATGCCTTGATGGCGAATGTTCTTCTCACGCAATTGACTACGAATGTCGCCAGCAATCGCCAGCACTTTTTTCTGTACCGCACCAGCCATATCAACTTGCAGCAGGAAATACACGCCACCCCGCAGATCAAGGCCAAGTGGCATTGGCATTGCATTGATTGCGCTGAGCCAATGCGGTGTGTTGGAAAGTAAATTTAGTGCAACTGTAAAGCTGGGGTCATTTGGATCAGAATTGAGTTTCTGCTGCAACAAATCCTTGGCTCGGAGCTGAATATCCGTGCTATCAAAGCGAACCTTCACCGACCCTACATTGCCGGTACGCTCAAAAAACATGCCCGTACTTGGAATCGAGGCATCCGCTAAGATCTTTTCAACACGCGCTTGCGTTCCCAGTTCAACCTTGACGGTTGGCTTGGCCGCCGACACTTGGACCGCTGGAGCCTCTCCAAAAATATTAGGTAAGGAGTAGAGCGCACCAATCAGTAGCGCAACACCAATTACAAGGTACTTCCAGAGGGGATAACGGTTCATAGTGTCTTGATGGCGCTAATACTAAAAATGAAATTAAGCAGCTTTGAGGGTGCCTTTAGGCAAAACCATGGTGACCGCGCCTTTTTGCATGATCACTTCGGTGCCCGCTGCAATTTCAACGATCACGTTTTGATCTCTTATTGCATTGACTTTGCCCAGAATTCCGCCGATGGTAATGACTTCATCGCCAACCGCTAATGCTTCGAGCATGAGGCGCGTTTCTTTTTGACGCTTCATTTGTGGGCGAATCATGATGAAGTACAGCACCACAAACATCAAAAGGATGGGTAAGAAACCCATCAGGCCGCCGCTATCCGAGCCTGTGCCCGTTTGAGCAAATGCATTACTAATCCACATATTCAACGCCTCCATTTAGAACCCTAATTAAACAAGCCAGAAAGATCGGCTAAGGTGCAATTCTAAACCGCTTGGGGGATTTGAGGCCTAATCCTGGCCTGGCTCGACGCCACGTTGCCGATCGGCGTAAAACTGCTCACGGTAGGCGCTAAACCGATCTTTCGCTAGGGCTTCCCGGATTTCAGTCATTAGCCCTAAGTAGTAGGACAAATTGTGGATGGTATTGAGCTGCGCCCCTAGAATTTCATTGGCTTTTTGCAGGTGATTGAGATAAGACCGGGTAAAGCGCTGGCAGGTGTAGCAGGTGCAAGTCGGGTCTACTGGGCGATCATCGTCCTTATAGCCGCTGTTGCGGAGCTTCAAATCCCCAAAGCGGGTAAATAACCAGCCATTACGGGCATTTCGGGTGGGCATGACGCAATCAAACATGTCGATGCCGTTACTAACCCCCAGCATGAGGTCTTCAGGGGTGCCAACACCCATTAAATAATGAGGGGCTTTTTTTGGTAGCTTGGGGGCGGTAAAGGCCAAAATCCGCTCAAACTCGGGCTTGGGTTCCCCTACCGAAAGGCCTCCAATTGCAATCCCATCAAAGCCCTGCCCACTGACTTCGGCCAAGGAGGCTTCACGCAAGGACTCAAACATGCCGCCTTGGACAATTCCAAAAAGCCCATTGCCGGTTTCAAGCTCCCGAAAGCGCTTTAGTGAACGGGCACCCCAGCGCAGGGAAAGCTCGAGAGATTGCCGCGCTGCTTTTTCGGTGGTGGCCTGACCGTGCGTCTCATAGGGGGTGCACTCATCGAATTGCATTGCAATGTCACTATTGAGCACCGCCTGAATTTCCATCGAGACTTCCGGAGACATAAATAATTTATCGCCATTAATGGGAGAGGCAAAGGTCACGCCTTCCTCTGAAATTTTTCGCAGTGCGCCTAGGCTAAATACCTGAAAGCCTCCTGAGTCCGTCAAAATGGGTTTATCCCAGGCCATAAAGCGATGCAGTCCGCCGTGTTTTGCAATGACATCGAGCCCAGGCCGCAACCACAAATGAAAGGTATTGCCCAAAATAATTTGCGCCTTGGCTTCTTCAAGATCGCGCGGGGTCATAGCCTTCACGGTGCCGTAGGTACCCACCGGCATAAAGATGGGCGTTTGCACACTGCCGTGGGGTAGATCAAGCCTGCCGAGTCGTGCCAAGCTTTGCGAATCACGCTTGATTAACTCAAATTGAATGGGTGAAGTCATTAGGTTGCTTTATGAACGATTCAGAAACATAGCATCACCATAACTGAAAAAGCGATAGCGCTCTGCAATCGCATGCCGATAGGCTTCCCGAATGCTATCCATGCCGGCAAAGGCGCTAACTAACATGAGTAAAGTGGACTTGGGTAGGTGGAAGTTGGTTACCAGTGCATCAACGACCTTGAATTCAAAGCCAGGGGTAATGAATAAATTGGTATCCCCAGTGACCTGCTGCGTAATGGCGTAGCTCTCAAGTGTGCGCAAGCTGGTAGTGCCAACGGCAATTACCCGCCCACCCGCTTGTTTCGTCTTTTGAATGGCCTCGATGGTTTTTTCAGGAATGCTGTACCACTCGTAGTGCATTTGGTGCTGGCTTAAATCTTCTGAGTGAACGGGGGTGAAGGTGCCGGCGCCAACGTGCAAGGTGATGGTCGCTCGTTCCACCCCTTTCTCTGCAAGCCGCCCTAATACGAAATCATCAAAGTGCAGGCCTGCAGTCGGCGCTGCTACTGCACCGGGATTGCTGGCTAAAACCGTTTGGTAGCGCTCGGCATCATTGCGATCGGCTTGGTGCTCTATGTAGTGTGGGAGGGGCAGTTCTCCAAAGCGATCGAGTAATTCCAATACGTTCTGCCCGAAGGCAATTTCATAAAAGCGATCCTTGCGCTCCAGGATCCGGGTATCGATTTGTTCGCCGAGCTTATTCTGAATATGGATTCGGCTACCGACCTTAGGCGTCTTCGATGCCCGAATTTGAACCCAAGCACGGTTTTCGCCAGTGATGCGCTCAATCAAGAGCTCAACTTGCCCCCCGGTTTCTTTCTGACCATATAGCCTTGCCGGGATTACCTTCGTATCATTGAAGATAAACAAATCACCCGGTTTGGCAATGTGGCTGATATCGATAAACGCACGGTCATGTAAGCCATCCGCAGCCACCTCCAACAAGCGGCTGTCAGAGCGATTGGCAAGGGGATGCTGAGCAATTAGCTCGGGCGGAAGGTCGTAATTGAAGTCGGAGAGTTGCATAGCGTTACCATCGAAGTTGGAATTCTACCCATGACGAAACCCCGACCACCAAATGCACTCGAAAAAATGGGCTTAAACAGCCCAATTGCGCTGGCATTGCATCTTCCAAGCCGCTACGAGGATGAGACCGCGCTTTACAGCATCGAAGACGCATTAATCAAGGGGTCATTTAGCGCAGTACAGACCCAAGGGAAGGTAATACGCAGTCAGGTGCTGTTTCGGCCGCGCCGCCAGTTGGTGGTAACCATCGAGGATGAGACGGATGTGTTGCAGTTGCGGTTTCTCAATTTCTACCCGAGCCAGCAAAAGCAAATGGCCGTGGGCGCGCATCTTCGGGTACGTGGTGAGGTGCGCGATGGCTATGCAGGACCTGAGATGGTTCACCCCACCGTCAAAGCAGTTCCGCCCGATGCGCCACTCCCAGCAAGCCTGACTCCAGTCTATCCCGCCAGTGAGGGCGTGACTCAAACGGTCATTCGTAAGGCAGTGCAGCAGGCCTTGCGATCAACTGACATCAAGCAATTTCTAGCGGAGGTGATACCCGCATCCGTAACGATTGATCTTTTGCCGCGCGGCGAGTGGATGGCTTTGCACGATGCCATTCACTACCTACACAACCCACCGGCAGATGCTGATACCGCTGCATTAATGGAGCGAACACATCCCGCATGGCGACGCGTCCAGTTCGAAGAATTATTGGCGCAGCAGCTCTCGCTAAAGCAAGCCCATGCACTGCGCCGTCAGCGCAATGCTCCGAGGCTACATGGTGGCCCATCAACTCAAAGCGGCCAATCGATTGAGCAAGGGCTGTTAGCCGCGCTGCCATTTAAGCTAACCGGCGCTCAAAAGCGGGTGTGGGCACAAATTGAGTCGGACCTTGGCCGAGCATTTCCGATGAACCGCTTATTGCAGGGGGATGTAGGTAGTGGCAAGACCGTGGTTGCAGCACTTGCCGCAGCCAGGGCAATTGATCATGGTTATCAGGCTGCGGTGATGGCGCCCACTGAAATCCTGGCAGAACAGCACTACATCAAAATGCAGGAATGGTTCGGGCCCCTTGGAGTGGAGATCGTCTGGCTATCGGGTAGTTTAAAAGCCAAAGAAAAAAAAGCCGCACATGCAGCGATTGAGGGTGGTGCTGCGCAACTGATTATTGGTACCCACGCCTTGATTCAGGAAAGCGTCTCCTTTGCGAAGTTGGGCTTAGCAGTAATTGATGAGCAACACCGCTTTGGGGTTCGTCAACGGCTAGAGATATCGCAGCGCATCGGCTCTGAATTGTTCTATTGCCATCAACTGATGATGTCTGCAACCCCAATACCCCGCACCCTAGCAATGACCTACTATGCCGATCTAGATGTGGCTGTGGTGGATGAGTTGCCACCGGGGCGCAAGCCCATTACGACCAAGGTGGTGAAGCACAGCCGGCGGGATGAAGTCATCAATGGGCTGCAGGACTGGTTGAGTAAAGGTTTGCAAGCCTACTGGGTTTGCCCCCTAATTGAAGAATCGGATGCCTTGCAACTGCAAACCGCAGTGGAGAGTTATGCGCAGTTAGAAGAGCGCCTACCGCAATTTAAAGTAGGCCTGGTGCATGGGCGATTAAAGGCGGAGGAGAAGGCCGCTGTTATGGCGGCATTTAAGGCCAATCAAATTCAATTGCTGGTGGCAACGACTGTGATTGAGGTTGGGGTTGACGTACCTAATGCGGCCCTCATGGTGATTGAACATGCAGAGCGATTTGGTTATGCCCAAATTCATCAATTGCGCGGCCGAGTAGGGCGCGGCACAGCCGACTCGGTCTGTATTTTGATGTACGCAGAACCCCTTTCGGCAGCAGCGAAGGAGCGCTTGCAAACATTGCGCGAGGTGTCTGATGGCTTTGTTATCGCGGAGCGGGATTTATCGCTGCGCGGTCCGGGTGAACTCTTGGGCGCAAAGCAATCGGGCGATACCATGCTCCGTTTTGTGGACCTGCAACGCGATGCCTGGCTGATTGATTTAGCCCAGCAGGCAGCAGAGCGCCTTTTGGCAAATCACCCAGCAGTGGTAGAGCGGCAGCTGGAACGGTGGCTCGGATCGCGCGCCGATTTTCTAAAAGCCTGATAATTGAGCCATGACATTAACTGAACTTCGCTACATTGTTGCGGTTGCCCGGGAGCGCCACTTTGGGCGCGCAGCAGAGGCATGCCACGTGTCGCAACCTACTTTATCGGTTGCCATCAAGAAGCTTGAAGAGGAATTAGGCGCACAGATTTTTGAGCGAACCAGCGCTGAGGTTGCAATGACGGCCTTAGGAGTATTGATTGTGGAGCAGGCTCAGCGCGTTTTAGAGGAGTCTAATGCGCTCAGGCATCTAGCAAAGCATGGCCAAGATCCTTTATCTGGTCCCTTGCGTCTGGGCGCAATTTATACCGTTGCGCCTTATGTATTACCCAGTCTTGTGCGAGTGGCGCGTGAGTCTATGCCCAACGCCCCTCTATTTTTGGAAGAAAACTTTACAGTTCGTTTGCTTGAAATGCTGCGTCAAGGCGGCCTCGATTGCGCTATTTTGGCTGACCCATTTCCGATGGCAGGCCTTGAGGTTGCCGAGCTGTATGACGAGCCATTTTATGTAGCCGTTCCAAAAGACCACCCTTGGACTGAGCGCCAATTGATTGGCCACGATGAATTAAAAGCACAAAACACCTTACTTCTGGGTGCGGGACATTGCTTTCGGGATCATGTTATCGGCGTATGCCCAGAACTCAATCGCTTTGGGCCGGGCCCGACGATTGGTGAGCAACGCAGCTTTGAGGGTTCCTCACTGGAAACCATCCGGCAAATGGTGGCTGGCGGCATTGGCATTACCGTTTTGCCACGTACGTCGATTCCCGATCCCAAAACACGCGAGGGTTTAATTCGCTATATCCCGTTTGAAGAGCCCATGCCTACCCGTCGTGTGAGTTTAGTCTGGCGCAAAAGCTATCCGCGTGCGGCTGCGATGGTAGAGCTCGCCAAAATAATCCGGCGCTGTGATTTGCCTGGAGTGAGGCTGGTCTGATTTTGCAGCGCCTCTATGCTTACGCCCGTTTAATTCGGCTCGACAAGCCGATTGGTACCCTGCTCTTGCTGTGGCCAACTTACTGGGCTTTGTGGCTATCCAATGAAGGAATGCCGCCATTTGATTTGTTGATTATCTTTACGCTCGGTACTTTTTTGATGCGCAGCGCAGGGTGTGCCATTAATGACTATGCTGATCAGGATTTTGATCGCCACGTCGAGCGCACTAAAAATCGCCCCATCACAAGTGGTCAAATCAGCGGTAAAGAAGCGGTGTTGATTGCCGCCGTCCTTGCCCTGTTGTCCTTTGCATTAATTCAGCCACTGAACTTACTTACTAAACAGCTATCGGTTTTTGCGATTATCGTCGCAGCGGTGTATCCATTCACGAAGCGTTTCTTTGCAATGCCACAAGCCGTATTGGGCGTCGCTTTTGGATTTGGAATTCCAATGGCGTATGCCGCAAGCCAAAATCAAGTGCCACTTGAAGCGTGGATTCTATTTGTAGGTAATCTTTTCTGGACGATTGCCTATGACACTGCGTATGCCATGGTGGATCGGGATGATGATCTGCGTTTGGGTTTGCGTACCTCTGCCATTACCTTCGGGCGTTTTGATGTGATTGCAATTGCAGTTTGTTATGGCTTGCTGCTATTCAGCCTGTTGTGGGTTGCTTACCTGGCCCAACTCAATGATTTATTTTGGTTGGGCTGGATTGGGGCGCTCATCTGCGCGATCTACCATGTGTCACTGGTGCGCACCCGGCAACGCGAGGCTTGCTTTAAGGCATTTCGCCAAAATAATTGGCTAGGTGCCTTTTTATTTCTAGGGATCGTACTCGGATTATTGGGCTAGCTCGTCGCCCATGGCTTGCCCGCGCTTAGCTGCAGCAGCGAGGGCCGTCTCTAAGATGCCTTGCCAATCACGCTCCTGAAGAACAGCTAAAGCGGCAGCGGTAGTACCCCCTTTAGAGGTCACTTTTTCACGCAAGCTACCTGCAGATTCATCTGAATTGATAGCAAGCTGCGCGGCGCCCTGCAAGGTGGCATATGCAAGGGCTCTGGCAGCGACTGGATCAAGACCTAATTTTTCTCCGCCACTTTGCAGTGCCTCTAAAAATGCAAACACATAGGCGGGGCCACTGCCAGACAGCGCAGTAACGGCATCAATCAAATGCTCGTCCTTCACCCACACGCTTTGCCCAACTGCGTTGCAAAGCGCTGCCGCCTTAGAACAGGCTTGCGCATCCACACTTGCACCGGCACATAAGCCCGTCATACCCATGCCGATGAGGGCGGGGGTATTTGGCATTGCACGCACGCAGCGCGAATGACCTAACCAGTTCGCCATACTGCTGAGTCGAATACCGGCTGCAATACTAATGATGAGTAGTCGCTGCGCATCGATGGTTTTTAAGTGGGGCGCCAAGGATAGAGCTACTTGCTTGAAGTCTTGAGGCTTTACGGCCATAACCATGACGTGCTCGAGCTTCGAATTGATTTGCAGCGCATCGATCGAATTAACGATGACTACTGAAAAATCAGCCTTCAGCTTTTCGGCAGTTGCAGTAAATGGTTCTACTACCGTGATTTGTTTGGTATGCAAGCCGCTCGCCAGTAAGCCGCCGATCAGGGCTCGGCCCATATTGCCGCCGCCAATAAAGGTGATGTGCGTCTGGGCTAAAGGAGAGCGAATGGAATCAGTCATAGACAGAATAGTACTAGGCCTTAGCGGGAGGACGCTTACCAAAGATGGCAGTACCGATGCGAACCAAGGTGCTGCCCTCGGCAATCGCCGCCTCGAGGTCGTCAGACATGCCAATCGATAGGGTATCAAAATAGGCGTAGCCTCGATCATCTAGGCGAGATTGCTGAATTTGTACAAACAGCGCTTTAAGTTTGGCGCATGCGGCGCGTTGCTCTGCAGGGTCGCTGCTGAGAGCGGGAATAGCCATCAGCCCTCGCAGAGTGAGACCGGGCAGTTGCGCAACCGCATCGCATAGCGCCGCCGCTTCCTCAATCAAGACCCCACTTTTGCTCTCTTCATTACTGATGTTGACTTGAACACAGACTTGCAGGGGTAGTATCTCGGGCAGCTCTAGGCGCTGTTCCGACAAACGCTCTGCAATTTTTAGGCGATCAATGCTTTCAACCCAGTCAAAATGCTGCGCTACGTCTTTGGTTTTATTGCTTTGCAGTGGGCCAATAAAATGCCACTCAAGCCATGGACGTAATTTAGCGAGTTTCTGTATCTTCTCAACGCCTTCTTGGACGTAGTTTTCGCCAAAACACGTTTGGCCTGCATGCATTGCCTCTTCTACTGCGCTGGCAGGGAACAGCTTACTGACTGCCATCAATTGAATTTCCTCGGGTTCGCGTTTAGCGGCGAGGGCAGCAAGTTCCATGCGGCCTCTGACCTGGATTAAATTGACGGCGATTCCCCTCATGCTTGGGCGTCTTCCAGTAATTGATCCATAATCTCAACCCAATGCAGTACCGGCATTTTTTCTTGTTGCAAATGCGTGATGCAACCAATGTTCGCAGAAACAATGGCGGTAGCATTGCTATCGTCATACGTCCGCTGCAGATGATCTAATTTTTGCTGACGCAATTGACCCGAAAGTGCGGGCTGTAAGACCGAGTAGGTGCCAGCAGAGCCGCAGCATAGATGGCTGTCTGCACACAAACGTGCGGCCACTCCAATGCTCTCTAATAGGCCTTCTACTTTGCCCCGAATTTTCTGGCCATGCTGCAAGGTGCATGGCGGATGGTAGACCACACCTGATTTTGGATTACTACCGAGCATCGCGACCAAGCCTTCTGAGTAGCTCGGCAGAATTTCCGCCAAATCTTTTGTCAGTTCAGAAATGCGTTTAGCCTTCGCAGCATAGTGCGGGTCTTGAGCGAGTAAATGGCCATAGTCTTTCACCATGACACCACAACCCGATGCCGTCATCACAATCGCGCTCACCGGATTACTGCCATCAACATAAGGCCACCATGCATCAATATTATTTCGCGCCGCTTCCAGTCCACCATCCTGGTCATTGAGGTGATAGCGCAGCGCCCCGCAACAACCTGCTTTAGGCGCGCTAATCAGGTCAACACCGAGGCGCGATAAAACACGCCGGGTAGCCAGATTGATATTGGGCAGCATACCGGGTTGTACGCAGCCTTCTAGAATCAGCATCGTACCGCGGACCGTCTGCTTTACAGGGGCTACAGGTACTGCGTTATCTGTCTTGATTTGATTGGTGTAGACACCGTTGATAGGCACCTTGCGTTTGAGTTCGCTTGGCAGAAGCGGGCGAACCAATCTTCCGAGTGCCATGGCGGAGTTAAAGAGCGCGGGACGCGTTAAACCTTCTTTTAAAAGCCAACGCGTAAGGCGCTCACTGGATTTGCGTGGGGCTGTACTCTGTTCGGCCCATTTACGGCCGATGTCAATCAGTTGACCATATTGAACGCCGCTCGGGCAGGTGGTTTCGCAATTGCGGCAAGTTAAGCAACGATCGAGGTGCAGGCGGGTTTTTTCAGTAACTGCCTGACCCTCTGCGATTTGCTTGATCAGGTAGATTCGTCCACGTGGACCATCTAATTCGTCACCCAATATCTGGTAGGTTGGGCAGGTAGCAGTGCAAAAACCGCAGTGCACGCACTTTCCTAAAATACGCGCAGCTTCATTGCCGTCGTGGGTGTTAATGAACTGGGGAGCGAGTTGGGTTTGCATGTCAATGAATGGGTTAAGGAAGGCGACCGGTTGCAAAAACGCCGGATGGATCAAATGCCTTACGCAATTGGGTTTGGACAGCAGTCAGTGCTGCGCTATGGGCCTGATCGCTTAGAAGGGTGAAGCGCTGCTCAACGCCATTACTGCCAACGTGAAAGCAGCTGGCATGACCGCCATGCTCAATTGCTTTTGCTTTGACATTAGCTTGGGTTGCAGCATCGGCCGGGCCATACCACCAGCGTTGTTGGCCATGCCATTCCAAGATGCGGTGCTGCGTAGCGCCTGATGCAAGTTTAGAAAAATCAATTGCAGGACATGCTGCCGGCAGGGCTAGGCGATAGAGGGCATCAGCGGCGCCTACCTCATGAAAACAATCTAATTCATGTTCACGCAAATCACGCCAAAAAGAATTCGCAATCGCAGGATCGAGCTCGGTAGCGCCAAGGGTAGATTTCATGAGAACGCTAGCAGATTGAACTGCGGCAACTGCTCCCGCAAGGCGAATGGTCAGCTCGCCATCGGCATTGGCATCGCCCGAGCCGATCCAGCTACTCGCCGACAAGGGCAGGGGTTGGCCTGCCCACTCGTTTAGTACTTTGAGTGCGCGCGACTCAGAAATAAAACAGCGAAGCGATGCGGTGCCGGCTGGTTTTGGTAAGACCTTGACGGAGGCCTCCAATATGAGAGCAAAGGTGCCTAAAGAGCCCGGCAATAAACGCGAGACGTCATAGCCAGCGACGTTTTTCATGACCTTGCCGCCGAAAGACAAATCGTGCCCTTGCCCGTCCATCAGGCGTGTACCCAGTACGTAGTCGCGCAAATTACCAGCACTGATGCGTCCTGGGCCTGCCAGACCAGCACCAATCGCACCGCCAAATGTCGCTTGCGCTCCAAAGTGGGGAGGCTCAAATGCCAGCATCTGATTTTTTTCAGTTAGCGCTGCTTCAATCGTAGCTAATGGCGTTCCAGCGCGCGCTGTAATCACGAGTTCTTCTGGTTGGTAATCTACGATCCCATGAAATCCAGCAGTGAGCAGCTTTGAGTGCGCGTTGGGGTTGCCGTACCATGACTTGGAGCCGCCGCCATGAATTGATAGCACTAATTTGGATGCGACTGCGGCTTGAATTTGCTCTCGAAACTCTTGTATCTGAACGTCACTCATTAAAAACGCTCCAACTCAGGGTGGGGCAACTTGCCGCCGCTGATGCGCATGCGGCCATACTCAGCGCAGCGGCTGAGGGTCGGTATGGCTTTATCGGGATTGAGCAATTGGGCTGGGTCAAAAGCGCGTTTGACACCCCAGAATAACTCCCGCTCGCACTCACCAAACTGCACGCACATCGAATTAATCTTTTCGATACCAACGCCATGTTCGCCGGTAATGGTTCCGCCGAGCTCAACGCAGGCCTCTAATATGTCAGTACCAAATTCTTCAGCGCGATGCCACTCATCTGGGTCGGCGCCATTAAATAAAATGAGTGGATGCATATTGCCATCGCCCGCATGGAATACATTCAAGCAGCCCAGCCGATACTTCTTTTCCATTTCCTGAATGCGGCGCAAGAGCGTAGCAATGTGGCGCCGAGGAATTGTCCCATCCATGCAGTAGTAGTCGGCTGCAATGCGGCCTGCTGCTGGGAACGCATTCTTGCGACCACTCCAGAACGTCAGGCGTTCCGTTTCATTTTTGGATATGCGAATGCCGCTTGCACCGGCTTTTTCTAAAACTGCAGTCATGCGCCCAATCTCTTCTGCCACTTCTTCTGGCGTGCCATCGGACTCACACAGCAAAATGGCAACTGCATCTAAATCGTAGCCAGCGTGCACAAACTCCTCGACTGCACGGGTGGTCGCCTTGTCCATCATCTCTAGACCTGCCGGAATAATGCCAGCGGCAATGATGGCTGCAACCGCATTACCGCCTTTTTCGATGTCATCAAAACTGGCCATAATGACTTGGGCTAATTTGGGTTTTGGTACGAGTTTGACGGTTACTTCGGTAACGGCTGCCAACATGCCTTCGCTACCCATCACAATGGCGAGCAAATCGAGGCCAGGTGCATCCGGCGCTAGACTCCCAAATTCGACGATCTCACCGCTCATCAAAACGCCGCGAACGCGCAATACATTGTGCAGAGTGAGTCCGTACTTTAAACAGTGAACGCCGCCCGAGTTTTCGTTGACGTTGCCACCAATCGAGCAGGCAATTTGCGATGATGGATCGGGCGCATAGTACAGGCCCAAATGGGCAACCGCCTCAGAAATTGCCAGATTACGTACACCGGGTTGCACAACGGCAGTACGTGTAAATGGGTTGATGTCCACAATCTTTTTGAGTTTCGCGAGCGAAAGAACCAGGCCTTGCGAAATCGGCATGGCACCGCCCGATAGGCCAGTACCGGCGCCGCGGGGTACGACAGGGATATTCATGGCATAGCAGATTTGCAAAATACGCGACACTTGGGCTTCGTTTTCAGGTAGGGCAACTGCCAAAGGCATGCGCCGATAGGCCGCTAAACCATCACACTCATAGGGGATTGTGTCCTCGGGCTCCCATAAAAGGCCGTCTTCAGCCAAGATGGGTCGGAGCGCCGAGACCAATTTGGCCTGCAAAGCCTGAATTTGTAAGAGATCGGATGGAGGGGCGACAGTATTCATCGTTCCATTTTAGCCATTTACCTATAATCAGTTGATGGGAAATCGACTTTCAAAAATTACAACGCGAACCGGCGATGCTGGCATGACCGGTTTGGGGGATGGCAGCCGGGTTGAAAAGGACCATTTGCGCATTTGCGCGATGGGCGACGTCGATGAGCTCAACTCCGAAATCGGGGTTTTGATGACCGAGGCTATCCCAGAATCCATTGCCAGTGAAATGCAGGCCCTCTTTTTGCGGGTGCAGCATGACTTGTTTGATTTAGGTGGCGAGCTATGTATCCCTAATTACACCTTGCTCAAAGAAGAACAAGTGGCGCAGTTGGATACCTGGCTAAAGCAATACAACGATACGCTGCCCCCTTTAACTGAATTTATTCTGCCAGGCGGGACACGCGCTGCTGCGCAGGCCCATGTGTGTAGAACGGTTTGTCGTCGCGCTGAGCGTTCCATCGTCAAGCTCGGTTGGCACGATACCTTACATGACTCGCCGCGGCAGTACGTCAATCGCTTATCGGATTTGCTGTTTGTTTTGGCGCGGGTCTTAAATCGCGCTGCTGGTGGGCAGGACATTCTCTGGAAAAATCAGAATAAATCCGATTAATCCAGAGTGGCTACTGTGGTTTAGCCGCGCCGACGCTTCTTAACGGCTTGCGCTAAGCGCTCTAAAACCCGCACAGAATCATCCCAATTGATGCAGGCATCGGTAATGCTCTTGCCATACTCAAGGGCGCTAGCATCGTCTTTGCCAGGCGTAAATTTCTGCGCGCCGCCGCTCAAGTGACTTTCAATCATGACACCAAAGATGTGGCGTGAACCAGATTCAATTTGTTTTGCAATGTCATCGGCTACCGTGATTTGACGCTCATGTTGTTTGCTCGAATTGGCGTGCGATAAATCAACCATGAGGCTGGCTGGCAGTTTTGCTGCTTCGAGCTCCTGGCAAGCTGCGTTCACGAATTTCGCTTCATAGTTTGGTTCTTTGCCACCGCGCAGAATGACGTGGCAGTCTTTGTTGCCGTTGGTTTCAACGATGGCAACTTGACCATTTTTGTGTACCGATAAAAAGTGGTGCGCCCTGCGCGCCGCCTGAATTGCATCGGTGGCAATACGGATATTACCGTCCGTGCCGTTTTTAAATCCTATGGGAGCGGATAAACCAGAGGCGAGTTCGCGGTGCACTTGGCTCTCGGTGGTGCGAGCACCAATGGCTCCCCAAGAAATTAAGTCGGCGATGTATTGCGGCGAGATAACGTCTAAAAATTCGCTACCCGCGGGCATGCCCATGCGGTTGATTTCCATGAGTACCTGACGCGCAATCCGCAGACCTTCTTCGATGCGGAAACTCTCATCCAGATACGGGTCATTAATCAAACCCTTCCAGCCAACGGTAGTGCGGGGTTTTTCAAAATAGACCCGCATGACGATTTCGAGCTCACCCGAAAAACGCTTGCGTTCAGCCAAGAGGCGTTGGCAATACTCGAGCGCTGCTCTAGGATCATGAATAGAGCATGGGCCAATGATGACCAGAAGGCGATCATCCTTGCCATGAATCAGATTACGAATTTTGCTGCGCGTTTGGCTGATTAATTTTTCAATCGCTGTTCCAGCAATCGGAAAAAAACGAATCAGGTGCTCTGGCGGTGGCAGTACCGTAATGTTGTGAATGCGTTGGTCGTCGGTATCCGAGGTTTTATCCACGCTGGCATACCAGTTTTCGGGGGTGATGTTGGTTCGATTGCTCATGGTTGTATTTTAAGCTGATTAGGCCGTGCCCCCTACGGTCATGCCATCAATCCTTAGCGTTGGCTGGCCTACGCCGACTGGCACACTCTGGCCCTCCTTGCCGCAAACGCCCACCCCACTGTCCAGTTTGAGGTCATTGCCAATCATTGAGACCTGTTTTAAGCACTCTGGACCGTTGCCAATAATGGTGGCGCCTTTGACGGGATATTGAATTTTGCCGTTTTCCACCCAGTAAGCCTCGGATGCAGAAAAGACAAATTTTCCGCTGGTAATGTCCACTTGCCCGCCGCCAAAGTTGACTGCATACAGGCCACGCTTGATGCTGGCCACGATTTCTTGGGGATCTTCTTTGCCGGCCAGCATGTAGGTATTGGTCATGCGTGGCATGGGTAGGGAGGCGAAACTCTCGCGCCGACCATTGCCAGTCTGCGGCATTTTCATGAGCCGGGCATTCAAGGTATCTTGAATGTAGCCTTTCAGAATGCCATCCTCGATCAAGGTGGTGCATTGGGTTGGCGTGCCTTCGTCGTCGATATTCAGCGAGCCACGGCGCCCACTGAGCGTGCCATCGTCGACAACGGTCACTCCCTTGGCAGCCACCCGTTGACCGATGCGGCCTGCAAAAGCAGAGGATCCTTTGCGATTAAAGTCACCTTCCAGGCCATGGCCAATCGCTTCGTGTAGCAATACACCGGGCCATCCTGGGCCCATGACGACGGTCATCGGACCGGCAGGGGCAGGGCGTGACTCAAGGTTCAGTAATGCGCTATCCACCGCTTCATCTACCCAATGATTCACCAAGTCGGATGTGAAATACCCGTAATCATGACGCGCACCACCACCTGCAGAACCTGATTCACGACGCCCATTTTGTTCCGCAATCACATGAACGGAGACGCGGACGAGTGGCCGTATGTCGGCCGCAAGTAAGCCATTGGCACGCATCACCAGAACCACATCAAATTCCCCGGCTAGGCTGGCCATCACTTGAATGATGCGGGGATCGCGTGCTTTGGCGCGCCGCTCAATTGCTTCAAGTAAGGCAATCTTGTCGGTTGGACCTAGGGAGTCGAGTGGATTTAATCCAGAGTACAGGGTGTTGGCGACCGGAGTCGATACGGTTCTGGCAAGGGCCTGCTTGCCACCCGATGGGCCGATGACCCGAGTTGCTTTGGCTGACTTAAGTAGGGCAGGCAGATTGATTTCATCGGAATAGGCGAATGCAGTCTTGTCGCCGTAAATGGCGCGCACACCAACACCTTGGTCAATGCTGAAGCTACCGGACTTGACGATGCCTTCTTCCAGACTCCAGCTTTCATTACGCGTGTGCTGAAAGTACAGATCGGCATCATCCAGGCGATGGGTATACATCACCCCAAATGTGTCATGCAAATCCGATTCCGTGAGACCGCTGGGCTCCAGCAGGATTGATTTTGCTATTTGTAGCAAGTCGCCCTGTTGTTTGGGCTTAGTCCAATCGGTCGGCAGGTGAACATCATTCATAAAGGCAGTGTCTTTCAAAAAATCACATGGTGCGGTGGTGTAGTGCGGGTAATTTAGAGCGTACCGCGTTTAACTGTTCTTTGCTGAGGATACCGTGTACCAATCCCTCGCCTTGATCCAAGGTGGAGACAATCTGGCCCCATGGGTCAATCAGCATCGTATTGCCCCAGGTGCGGCGCTGATTCTGATGCAGACCTCCTTGGGCGGATGCCAAGACATAGCATTGGTTTTCAATGGCCCTGGCGCGCAATAAGATATCCCAATGGTCTTTACCGGTGGTGTAGGTAAAGGCGGCCGGAATCAGGTGGCAATCCACCAATCCAATTGCACGATAGAGTTCGGGAAAGCGCAAGTCGTAACAGATGCTTAAACCAAAACGCCACTCTACCCCCGCAACTGAAATCAACACACTCCCTGGCTGATCGCCCGGTGCAATTGTTTCTGATTCCTGGTAGCGCTCTTCGTTTGTCTGAAATCCAAACAAATGGATTTTGTCGTAACGTGCAATTTGCACGCCCCTTGGATCAAAGACCAGTGTTGTATTGAGTACTTTGTTTGGATCGCTGCATTCAAGTGGAATGGTGCCGGCCACTAAAAAAATAGCATGTTGTTTTGCAAGGCTAGATAAGCACTCTTGGATTGGGCCATGACCTAACTTTTCTCTAGCCTTAACCTTATCGGTATCAGCCAAACCCATCAGGCAAAAGTATTCCGGTAGCAGAACAAGCTTGGCACCAGTTGCAGCAGCCTCTGCAACCCAATACGCAGCCCGATCGAGATTTTCTTGAAGCAGGGGGGTAGACACCATCTGAATCGAGCAAACACGCAGTTCTGACATAAGCGAAATCAGTTAAAAGTGGTAATGCTCAATCGTACTGCTTTACTTTAATTGGGGGTAGCGATTACACCGGAGCCAGTAAAGGACTCAATTGTGCTGGCGGGCGGAGGGGCATTTAGACTGGGCGCGCTTGGCTTAGTCTGTTCTTTGAGTAGGCCCTTCGTACGGATTCCATCGAGCACCTTGGGATCCAAGGGTTGGCCCTGCTGGTTGAGGGGAATAATTTCCGGATCTGTCCACGAACCTTGAACTAAGTAGTCGGATTGCATCGCCTTGTTGATTCGATTGGTTACGAGATATTGACCTATTAAAGCGCCAAGTCCAGCAATCGGATTAATTGCAAATACGGCCAAAGCGCCGGAGGTTGCATCAATGCTGGGAAAAACCGTAATGCGTAAATCCTGATTTTCTTTGGGAGCATCAATAGAGCCCACCATGGCAACGCGGGCCTGATCGAGTTGCATTAAAAAATTATCTGTTTTGGCAATTCCATTGTTGACTGCAAAATCACCTGTAATGGTTTTAAAAGCTGTGCCTTGCGATACCACCGTTCCAAGGCTGCCTTGTAAGTCTAGGGTGGCAAAGCGCAAGAGACTTTGTAGACTGAGCACGCTAAACAATTTAGCGGCAGTGGTGTCGACCTTTAGGAGACGGCCTTTTTCGAGCGCAACATTAATCTTGCCGTTGAGGGTAGCAAGCTGGGGCTGAAATACCGAGCCATTCCATGCCAATTTTCCGCTAAGGCTGCCTTCACCACCTTCTATTGACTTGGGGTTGCCCCAACGGGCTGCAATGGGGCCAAGATCTGCAATTGCCATCGAGATATCAATCTCAGCACGCTCTTGTTGTACTCCAGTGCCTCCACGCCAAGTCCCACTAATGGTGGTGGTATCTTGCGGATTGGCCACTTGTAGATTATTAATAATCAAGGCGGTGGGCGAGCGGCTTGCTTTAAGGCTAACCTTACCAAGGGACTTGTCGCCATATTGAAAGTCATCGATGGCCACATTGATGTTTGGTAATTCGCTTACCGATAATTGGAGCTGCTCTTGTCGTTTGGCCGCAGGATTTAAAATGGTAGGAGACTCTATTTTTTCCGGAATGCGCAGGGTACTTAGCTTACCGCTTAGCTGCCCCGCAATGTCCATTTTTTTCTTAGCCTGCCACTGAATTTGCCCTGCTACCTGTGGCGATGTGATTTGCAACTGCAGTTGCGCATCTTTTTGATTTGCGCTTAATTGCAGGTCAGACCAAAGGCGATCGAGTAGCGTTAGTTTTTTTACTTGGGCAGTGATTTCCACCGGCGTATTACCGTCGGCGTATTTTGATGGGGTAGGCTCGCCCCCTTTTTTCGTTACCGTATCAATTGCTGGACTTGGTTTTAAAAACGCATACCAGGCATCCAGATCAAGCTCATTGGTATTGATCCCAAAAGCAATGCCAATCTGAGGCAGGGTGGCCGGCAGACCAATACTGTAGGCTTGCCGTACCGGGGCTGCAGTAGCAGAGCTGCCTTGCATAAAAATACGTTCACCAATTTGACCGGACCAACTAATGGCGCTACCTCCACTTTTTGCATCTGTATTACTTTTTAAATTCAGACGACCAGTGAGTGGTGTGTTGATTTCCTTTTTTAATGGTTCTGGCGCGTTCAAAGCAAATGCATTCAGATTGAAGCCGACATTACTATCGATATTCGATTTATCGATACGGACTTGACCCTCATAGCTAATCCTGCCTGCCATTGCGTTCAACAATGGAAAAAAGGCGGAATCGCTTTTATCAATGAGGTGTTTTTTTAGTTCACTCGTATTAATTCCGCCAGCGATCGTCAGTAGCTTTTCTGACCCTTTGGCCGGTTGACTGGTCATTTGGAGATCGCCACCCAAGAGTTGAGCGCGGAGGGTTTCTGGCATCGGAAAGTCATCCTGTATTCGCAGGCTGCCTTTGGCGTTAACCAGTGGTGGAAAGTCGGACCACTGTATTTGATTGCCTAATAGAGTTAGGCGAATGTCGAGATCGGGATCTTTTGTCCCCGATAGGGGAATTGCTAACTCCACACTTAAATCCGCGGGGCCGCCGACGCTCAGTAATTGCGCAACGGAGGGCCGCCTCTGCAGAATAGGGGTAGGTTTGATGTAGTCCAACAACTCCTTCAGGTTGCCGCTAGCGGAGCCCGTTACTTTTAACTCTGAATTTGGGGCGTTGATGTCATTGATCGTCGCTTGAATCGATTGCAGCAAAACACTTTGGTAGTTTGCCTTATCGACTTGTACTTTCAGCGCCGACTCCTTCATCATCACTGCGCCGCTAATATTGGTAAATGCTGGCCAGCTACCTTGACCAACTGGAAGCATTGGAACGGGATTAAAGGTCGTATTTTTGATGGGCAGATTCAGTGTGAACTCGCCTGGGAATTTAGCGGAGTAGGGAATTTGATTTGGATCCCCTTTAATCGATAGGCTGCCTTTTTCAATCACGCCAGCAGCAAATGCCTTGCTCAGATAGGTGCGCGCATCACGATCCATTTCTACTGGAAGATACCGATGCGCCTGGGTGAGTGTAGCGCGCTCAAATTGCATATTCAGGGTCAGCGAGTCCGCTTGCTTGGGGTCACCAAAGAGGTAGTTAGCAGTCAGGGAGGCGCTGACATCCGGGTTACTAAATGCAACATCCTTTCCGCTGATTTGCCACTGCCCCTTTATCTTTTGCCAATTAATTCGACCTTTTGCGGTCTCCAGCTTGAGTTTCGGGTCTGCTAAAAAGCCGCTGATATCGAGCTCGAGATTGGGGGAGTTCAATATCAGGCTGCCTTGTTTTTCATTAGTCTCCAGTCGGCCCGTTAGGTTTGTCACGCTGGGCAAAACAGCGCGGGGGCCTAGGAAGCGAAAGTTGCTTAAATCAGCTTTGATCGACAGGGCCAAATTGGCATTCGGTAACCAGGTTTTGGGTAGCGGTAGCGCGGATGATTTTTCAGACCACTGGATGTCGACATTCTCCAGTAGTCCACTTGCCTTTGAGTCCGCAATGATCCGATGCAGTTTGTTGGGGAGCGGCAGATTGAGCGCAAACAACGTAGCGTCATCGACGCTGATTCTGGGTGATGCAAATCCAAAATCCCGAATTTCTTCGCCGGCTTTGGGCGGAGTCCAATAAAACGACATAGGGCTTAATTGCTTCAGGGGGGAATTTTTAGGGCTAGCAAAATCCCGCCACGCTAATTTTTTGCTCGTCACGGAAACCACTTTTCCTTTAGAGGTTTCCTGAATTTCTGCCTCGAGTCGACCAAACTCCAACAGATCGCGCTCCTGTTTTAATTGAACGCGTAAGTCATCCGCAAATAGCAAAGCAGCGCCCCCATCTGGCATGCCCTTATTGAGGCTTACAAAACCACGCGACTCAAGAATGCCTTCCAGTATGGGTGGAGGCAGCTTAAAGTCGAGCGCCAAGCGATTGAGATTGAGGCCCTTAAAGTCCCAGGTAAATTTGCCGCTCCAGTTGCGCCAATTACCGGGCTCGCCACCAAGCCCGTGCTTAAAGTCTGCGCTCAAGCGCACTGGACTTGGATCGCTGGGCAGATAAGCCACCAAGTCAAATAGGTGATCGCGTAGGCCATTGGAGATCACTAGGGACTCAATCCGAACATCGGTATCTAATTTTTTCTTCTCGCGATCTCGCCAGTGAATCACTGCATTGTTGAGTCGAATCGCATTTTGTGCCATGAGCCAATCACTGCCCGCATGACCACTTACGTTTGGATCAAGTGCAATACCAGCAATCGAAATAATCCCGGCTTGATTCCGCTCAGCAGTGAGCTCGACATTGCTGATGGTCAGCCTCTCAAAATACGGTGCAAGGTGATAAAAGGACAGTAGGCTGAGTTCGCCCGATAGGGATTGAATGGCGAGAGCAGGCGTATTTTTATTGTTGCCACTGACATTGCCTGCGCCCTGGGAATAAAACCGTAATCCATCGATTCCAAATTCGGGTCGCAGGCCATCCCAAGTGAGGCGCACATCATCTATCGTGACCGTAACGCCCAGTCGAGATCCTATGAGCTTTTCTAGGGTCGGTTTGGATTTTTCAATCTGCGGCCAAACCAGATAGCGAACCCCAAAATGCAATGCAACGGCAAGTGCAGCGATAACACCCATTACCTTCAGGAGGCGGACCAGCCAACGCGACCAATGTGGTCGCGCGACGCTGCTTTTTAAGCTGCGTAGCAAGGGACCGAGAGGGGAGTTTTGAAACATAAACCCTATTATCCGTCACCCCACTCAAGAATAGCTATGATTCGGTATGGCCTCGCCTCATCAAGCAATCGACTTTTTACAGCGGCATTCTGTGTTTGCTAGCCGCTGGTTGCGCGCTCGTCCCGATTGGACCTCTTGGCTTTTAGAGCATCAAGCTCAGCCGGTCAACTTGGCTACGATTAAGGCCTTACTTGAGCCGGCGCAAGGCATCGCCGCTGAGCCGCAATTGGACGAGGCTAAGCTCATGACGGAGTTACGCCTGGCCCGCCAGAAATTAATATTGTGGTTAGGTTTGCGTGATCTGAGTGGCCAGGCGTCATTAGCCGAGGTTACTGAAGCACTGAGTTTGTTTGCTGAGCAATCGGTTGCAATTGCCTTGGAGGCGATCCGCGCCGACTTAATGGGGCGCTTCGGTATCCCGTGGTCTTCAGAGGGCAATTGTGAGGTGCCGCTGATGGTGGTGGGAATGGGTAAGCTCGGTGGCTATGAGCTGAACCTGTCTTCAGACATCGATTTAATTTTCCTTTATGAGTATGAGGGCGACACCCAAGGCGGTGAAAAAAGCCTGTCGAATCACGAGTGGTTTACTCGTATGGGTAAGCGCCTAATTAAGATCATCTCGGAGCACGATGCGAATGGTTTTGTCTTTCGGGTAGACATGCGGTTGCGGCCCAATGGCGACTCTGGTCCGCTGGTATGTAGCCTCGATATGCTTGAGGTATATCTGACAGTTCAAGGCCGCGAGTGGGAGCGTTATGCCTGGATTAAAGGGCGACTGATTTATCCGCTTACAGGCTCACCCGACCACGGGCGCTGCGAAAAAGCATTGGATCAACTCATACGCCCGTTTGTGTATCGACGCCATTTGGACTATGGCGTGATTGCAGCGATTCGGGATTTGCACACACAGATACAGCGCGAGGCAGAAAAACGCAGCGCCAATCGCCACGGCAGGTCACACGATATCAAGCTCGGACGTGGCGGTATTCGTGAAATTGAATTTTTAGCGCAAATGTTTCAATTGATGCGGGGCGGCACAGACCCGCGCTTTCGAATTAGGCCGACTCTGCAGGTATTGCAGTTAATTGCCCAGCAGAATTTATTGCCAGCGGATGAAGTGCATGATTTAACCCAGGCCTATATTTTTCTGCGTCGCCTTGAGCACCGCATTCAGTTGTGGGAAGACCAGCAAACCCATTATTTTCCGCAAGAGCCCGAGTCTCGGGCGCGTTTGGCGGAAGCCATGGCTGGACCCGATGGGCAATCTGAGACGCCATTACCTGCATTCCTGGAAGAGCTCACCCGCCACCAAGATCGGGTTGCGCGCTTATTTGAAAAGGCCTTTGTGCTGGACGATAAAACACGCCTTGATACCGAATCTGTTTCGTCCGATTGGCAGCCCAATGGCGACCGTTACCCAGAAGCCTGCCAGCGCTGGCAGACTTGGCTGGAAAGCTCAAAACAGCGTAGCTTGCCAGAAAAAAGCCGACACATCTTTACTAATTTAATTTGCAAGGCGGCAGAGCAGTTAGAGCAAGACACTATTAGCGCTGCTTTGGCAGACCAAACCTTACTGCGCTTTTTTGATTTACTAGAGGCGATTGCGCGGCGTAGTGCTTACCTTTCAATATTGGCCGAGTACCCCAGTGCCCTGCATAACATTCTGGCTTTATTGCAGGCTTCTCAATGGGGCGCAAGCTACTTAAGTCGCCACCCCCATTTGCTGGATTACCTACTCGCTACCCGTTCTGAGTCTGAACTCGTGAATCACCCGGACGCCTATTGGAAGGGCGTTAAGACCGATTTAGATATGCGCCTTGATGATGCGCTAGCCGATGGCGATGGCGCAGCCGAGCATGCCATGGATATTTTGCGGGTGACCCACCATACCGAAACCTTTATTACGCTATTGGCCGATTTGGGAATAGGCATTGCTAAACCGTTGAGTGTTGAGGCGGTAAGCGATCGCCTATCTGCCTTGGCCGATTTAATTCTGCAGGCTAGTTTTGAGCGGATTTGGCCAGGCGTAGCCAAGAAATTTGATTTAGAACCCGCTCTCCCTTCATTTGCAGTGATTGCGTATGGCAAATTGGGTGGTAAGGAATTGGGGTATGCATCTGATTTGGATTTGGTTTTTTTATACGATCAAGCCGTAGTGGAGGCGGGCGCAGTTCAATTTCCGGCGCAAGAGGTGTTCTCATTGCTGGCCAAGCGCATGATTAACTGGCTTACGACGCACACGGCTGCAGGCACCCTTTTTGAAATTGATACTCGCTTAAGACCGAATGGCTCTGCCGGATTTTTGGTTACGAGCCTCGACTCATTTCGCAAGTACCAATTTCGGGAAGGCGACAATGCGGCCTGGGTGTGGGAGCATCAGGCCTTAACGCGTGCTCGCTTTGCTGCCGGCAATATTCAAGTGGCACCTCAGTTTGATGCCATTCGATCCGATGTTTTAAGTCAGGCGCGTGACGTTGCCGCCTTGCGTTTGGAGATTTTAGGTATGCGTCGAAAAGTGCATGCTGGACACCCCAATCCCAGCAGTCAATTTGACTTAAAGCATGATGCGGGCGGTATGGTTGATATTGAGTTCATTGTGCAGTTTCTGATATTGGCATACGCACACCAGCATCCTGCGCTGATTGGTAATTTGGGCAATATCGCATTATTGGGTATTGCCTCGAGTGCAGGATTAATTCCGGATTCATCGGCGATTGCGGTGGCCGATGCCTATCGCCTGCTGCGCGAACAGCAGCATCGACTGCGCTTAGATGGGGCTGAAAAAACCCGAGTCGATTTGGCGCTTCACCCTGATCTGCTACAGGCGCGCACTACAGTCAACGCACTGTGGGAAGGTATTTTTCAAGATACATCAAACGACTGAGGCATTTAGCCTGAGGAATGCAACAGGTTAACTTTGCTCTAGTAGTTCCCGGGCATGACGCCGCGTTGTATCGGTAATGGTTGCGCCGCCGAGCATGCGGGCGATTTCTTCAACGCGCTCATTGCGGCCTAGCGTGCTGACCTGTGACAGTGTTGTATTGCCCGCCTGGGATTTGCTGACTTTGAGGTGATGGTTCCCTTGGGCTGCAACTTGAGGCAAGTGAGTCACGCAGATAATTTGATGGGATTCACCCAGTTGGCGTAGTAGTTTTCCTACTGTTTCAGCAACTGCGCCACCAATGCCGGCGTCGACTTCATCAAAAATTAAAGTAGGCGTAAAGGAGGCCTTGCTGGTAATAACGCTAATGGCTAAGCTAATGCGAGCCAATTCGCCGCCAGAAGCGACTTTAGCAAGTGAACGCGGGGTGCTGCCGGCATGGCCCGCTACTTGAAATTCGATTTGTTCAAGACCGCTGGCCCCACCTTCGGATAGCGGAAGAAGGGCAATTTCGAGTTGACCACCGGCCATGGATAAATCTTGCATCGCTAAGGTGACTTCTTTGCTGAGCTGAGTTGCCGCTTTGCTGCGTTTTTGTGATAGTTGCTTTGCAGCGGTGAGATAAACCTCTTCCGCTTGCTTTACTTTACTGCGAAGCGCCTCGATGTCTTGCGCAGCAGTTAAGGCCTGCAAGTGGTCTGCGGTGTCGGTCAGCAATTGCGGCAAGGCATCGGCGTCGACTTTGTATTTGCGCGCAGCAGTATGTAAATTCTGCATACGGGTCTCGAGCTGGGCTAAGCGCTCTGGATCAAGGTCTAACTTTTGCAAATAGCGGTTCAGGCCATGCACGGCCTCATCTACCTGAATTTGTGCAGACTCGAGTGCGTCTGCAATCTCTTTTAAGTTAGCGTCGTGTTCGACTAAGTCGCACATCACTGCATTCATTTTAGAAAGGGAGGAGTCGACCGAGTGATCGGATTCGCTCAAGATCGCGACTGACTCTTGACAGCCGCTTATGATTTTTGCTGCATTGGCTAATCGGCTATGGTCACTTTGGATGGTGAGCCACTCGCCAGCAATGGGCGCCAGCTCCGTTAACTCTTCCAGCTGCCACTCCAGGCGCTCGCGCTCCCTAGCAAGATCCTGACCCGCATTCTCTGCTTGGGCTAGTTGTTTGCGTAAGTCATGCGCTGTCCGAAAGGCGGTGCTGACATCGTTCACCATTGCACCCAGGCCCGCATGCCGATCGAGTAGATCGCGCTGCGCACCCCCTTTTAATAAGAGCTGATGGGCATGTTGGCCGTGGATATCCACCAATTGATCGCCCGCCTCGCGTAATTGCGTGAGCGTAGCAACACTGCCATTAATAAAGGCTCGACTACGCCCATTGCTTTCGACGATGCGTTTTAAAAAAAGACTTTGGCCTTGATCCTCACTGGGAAAGCCATTCTCATCCAGCCAGGCGGCGATGGCCGCTTGCGCATCACCATCAATCTGGAAGAGGGCGCTAATCTCCGCGCGGCTGCAGCCTTCTCGGATTTGGCTACTGTCGGCGCGCTCACCCAAGACGAGGCCAAGCGCATCCAGCAGGATTGATTTGCCGGCCCCGGTTTCACCGGTCAGTACGGTAAAGCCCGATGTGAAATCAAGCTCAAGCGCATCGACGATAACGAAGTCACGAAGGGCTATGGTTTGCAGCATGGATCTAGAGTACTGAATAAAAGGGGTTCAGAATGTCGAGGGATACTCATTCCAATGTAGCTTCTCACGCAAAGTTCTGTAGTCACTGTGACCGCGTGGATGCAATAAAGAAATGGTTTTGTCGGATTGGCTCACATCGACCCGATCGCCGACTTGCAAATGGGTCAGGGACTGCATATCAAAGTTGACGATCACCTCGCGTCCACTGATCACCTCAATGCTGGTTTTTGCATCTTGCGGTAACACGATGGGTCGATTAGAGAGGGCATGGGGCGCAATCGGCACAAGCAAGATACCCGCAACGCGGGGATGCAATATAGGGCCTCCAGCAGATAGCGCGTATGCGGTTGATCCCGTCGGCGTAGACACGATCAAGCCATCGGAGCGCTGGTTGTACATAAAGGAGTCATTGACCTTGACGGCCAACTCCACCATGCCGGATATTCCGGAGCGGTTAACAACCACATCATTTAAGGCGAGTGCGCGATTAATCACCTTACCGTCGCGCAGGACAACTGCATCCAACAGGGTGCGCTCATCGGCTTCGTAGTGGCCTGCGATGATTTCTGTCAGAACGGTTTTGACATCCTGAATCGGAATATCCGTCATATAGCCTAGGCGTCCTAAGTTAACGCCTACCAAAGGCACTTTGCTGCCTGCGAGCTGACGCCCGATACCGAGCATGGTGCCATCTCCCCCCAGCACAATCGCTAAATCGATCGAGCCGGCAAAGTCCTCTACTTTTTTATGGGGATAGTCATTAATCTGGGTATTTGTTGCGGTTTCAGCCTCTAGAAAGACTTCGCATCCGCGCCCCAGCGCCAACTTGGCCAGTTCATGTAAATGATCCGCAATGCCATCCGCCTGGTATTTGCCTACAAGCGCAATCCGGCCGAAGCCTTTTGGGTGATTTGGGGAAGAAGGGCTTACCATATCAAGATTAAACCATAGGCATAAAATAAAGCCCACCATGGATGACCGCTCCCGCGCCCTCTTAAAAACCCTCATTGAGCGATACATTGAGGAGGGGCAGCCTATTGGCTCAAGGACCCTGTCACGCTTTTCGGGGCTAGACCTCTCGGCAGCCACCATTCGGAACGTAATGGCCGATCTCGAGGACATGGGTTTTGTTACCAGCCCCCACACCTCCGCCGGCCGAGTTCCAACACCGCGAGGGTATCGCCTATTTGTGGACACAATGTTAACAATGCAGCCCCTCGAAGCATTAGCGGCTCGCGACTTAGAGCAGCACCTTTTACCAGACTCGCCGCAGCGCATGATTAATTCTGCTGCAGAAATACTCTCGAACTTGACCCACTTTGCTGGGGTAGTAATGACCCCAAAGCGCGCGCATGTGTTTAAGCACATCGAATTCTTACGCTTGGGCGAGGGCAAAATTTTGCTGATCGTGGTGACCCCAGAAGGCGATGTGCAAAATCGCATTTTGCCTACGAACCAGGATTACAGTCCAAGCCAATTAATCGAGGCTGGCAATTACATTAATTCTCAATTCTCGGGCAGAAGTTTTGATGAGGTGCGTCTGCGCCTCAAGTCCGATTTAGATAATTTACGAACCGATATTTCTGGTTTGATGACCTTGGCGCTGGATAGTAGCTCTACCATCGGCGATATGGGCTATAGCGGCATGGTCCTTTCAGGTGAGCGCCGCTTGCTTAATGTTGGGGACCTCAGTTCCAATCTGGACAAATTACGCAAGATGTTCGATATGCTTGAGCAAAAATCCGTCCTCATGCAATTACTTGATGTATCCAGTCATGCCGATGGTATTCAGATCTTTATTGGCGGTGAAAGCGATTTATTGCCCTATGAGGATTTGGCAGTCATTAGTGCACCTTATAGTGTCGATGGCACCATTGTCGGCACCTTGGGGGTGATTGGGCCAACTCGGATGGCTTATGATCGCGTTATCCCGATTGTTGATATCACCTCGAAATTGCTTTCTGGCGCCCTCAGCCATTCCTAAGGATTTGTTTTGAATCAAAACCCCCATTTGCGGCCAAGCAAGACAGCCATTTTGCTGCTCAACTTAGGTACACCATCGGCGCCCACGCGCAGTGCGGTGAAAACCTATTTAAAAGAATTTCTATCGGATCCGCGGGTCGTGGAAATTCCACGCATCATTTGGTGGTTTATTTTGAATGGCATTATTTTGCCGATTCGCAGCGGCGCTTCAGCAAAAAAATACGCCACGATTTGGTTGCCTGAGTTGGGATCGCCACTCTTGCATTACTCACGTTTGCAAGCCAAATCATTGGCAGCGCACTATGCCAGTCAACACCAAACCGTATTGGTGGACCTAGCAATGCGCTACGGCAAACCGAGCACCCAAGAAGCCTTGGACGAATTACAGGCTCAGGGCATGGAGCGCTTACTGCTGCTACCCCTGTATCCACAGTATTCGGCAACGACGACGGCATCGAGTTTTGATGAGGTGTTTCGTGTGCTCCGCTCATGGCGCAATCAACCTGAAGTGCGTATGGTGAAGCATTACCATGACCACCCCGCCTACATTGACGCGTTGCGCCAACAAGTAATGGCGTTTTGGGAAAAAGAGGGTCGCCCCGATTTTGCAAAAGGCGAGCGCCTGGTCCTGTCCTTTCATGGGCTACCTAAACGGAACTTATTGAAGGGCGACCCCTATCATTGTGAGTGCCTTAAAAGCGGCCGCTTGCTGGGCGAAGCCTTGGGGCTCCTTCCAGGGCAATACATCGTTACGTTCCAATCACGCTTTGGTAAGGCGGAGTGGTTAAAGCCCTATACGGCCCCTACGCTTGAGCAGCTCGGAAAAGAGCAATGCCCTCGAGTGGATATTTTTTGCCCTGGATTTCCGGCGGATTGTCTGGAGACGCTCGAAGAAATAGCCATGGAAGGTAAAGAAATTTTTATTGAGCATGGCGGCAATGATTACCGTTACATTCCCTGTCTGAATAATAGTCCGGCGTGGATTAATGCGCTGCATGCCATAGCCTCGGATCACATGGCCGCTTGGCCGCTGACTGAGGAATCACCTGCACTCCTGGCCAAGCGTAATGCCTTGGTTGCAGTTGCCGAGGCCCATATTGCTAACCCCACCGCCCCAGCTGCCCCTTGAAACGGCATGATTTGCGCCCATATACAGATGAAATAAGTAGCAGCAAGTGCGTTCAACGCCACTTCCCTTCCGAAATTACTAAAGCGATTTAGACCCATGACCCAAGAAAAACCCGATCCAGCAGCAGAAAATCCAGCAGCAGCTACACCAACGGATGCGGCGGCCAGTGCCGCAGAAGCCCCGGTAGAACAGACTCCTGAGCAGCAGCTGGCAGAGCTCCAGCAAAAGTTAAGTGAGATGCAAGACAACTTCTTGCGCGCCAAAGCTGAAGGGGAAAACATCCGTCGCCGCGCAGCAGAAGACATTGGTAAGGCGCATAAATTTGCCATAGAAGGTTTTGCTGAGCATTTAGTGCCGGTTGCCGATAGCCTTTACGCTGCCCTTAGTGCGGAAGCGGTCGATGCAAAAGGCTTTAAGGAGGGGCTAGAGATTACGCTCAAGCAGTTGATGAGCGCCTTTGAAAAAGGACGCCTAGTCGAAATTAATCCCGCTAGCGGCGATAAATTTGACCCCCACCACCACCAAGCCATCTCGATGGTACCGTCGGAGCAAGAGCCTGGAACCGTGGTCAGCGTCTTGCAGCGCGGCTATTCACTGGCAGATCGGGTTTTAAGGCCCGCCTTGGTCACCGTGAGTCAGTCGGCTTAGTAGCCAACCCCAGCATTTCGGGCAAAAAAGCGAATAAATTGGTTTTTCTGGGTTTTTGCCCTTGAATTGGCCTTTTTTGACCCCAAATACCTTATATCAGACGTAATAACGCGACTTTAGCGCACACCTTAATTTAAGCGGAGTAGATATGGGAAAGATTATTGGAATTGACTTAGGAACCACCAACTCGTGCGTTTCTGTAATTGAAAACGGCACCCCTCGGGTAATTGAAAACGCCGAAGGCGGACGTACAACCCCTTCGATCATTGCCTACATGGAAGACGGTGAAGTGCTCGTTGGCGCGCCTGCGAAACGCCAATCGGTTACCAATCCACGCAATACCGTCTATGCAGTTAAACGTCTGATGGGCCGTAAGTTTACGGACAAAGAAGTACAAAAAGACATTGGCCTCATGCCATACAAAATTATCCAAGCGGATAACGGCGATGCATGGGTTGAGGCGCGCGATAAGAAAATGGCGCCACAGCAGGTCTCCGCTGAAATTCTGCGCAAAATGAAAAAGACCGCAGAAGATTATTTGGGCGAAGAGGTGACGGAAGCAGTGATTACTGTGCCCGCGTACTTCAATGACAGCCAACGCCAAGCGACCAAAGATGCTGGCCGCATTGCGGGCCTTGAAGTCAAGCGCATCATCAATGAGCCCACTGCTGCTGCCTTGGCATTTGGACTAGACAAGCAGGAAAAAGCCGATCGCAAGATTGCGGTTTATGACCTGGGCGGCGGAACCTTTGACGTTTCCATTATTGAAATTGCTAACGTCGATGGCGAAAAGCAATTCGAAGTACTCTCCACCAACGGCGATACCTTTTTGGGCGGCGAAGATTTTGACCAGCGCATCATCGACTGGATTATTGATGAGTTCAAAAAAGAGCAGGGCGTTGATCTCAGCAAAGACGTTTTGGCATTGCAGCGCTTAAAAGACGCGGCAGAAAAAGCCAAGATCGAATTGTCTTCATCACAGCAAACCGAAATCAACTTGCCTTACGTCACGGCAGACGCTAGTGGTCCTAAACACTTGAACTTAAAGCTAACCCGCTCCAAGCTCGAGTCCTTGGTAGAGGAGTTGATTGAGCGCACCATGGGCCCATGCCAAATGGCACTCAAGGATGCGGGCGTATCTGCCTCCGACATTGATGACGTGATTTTGGTGGGCGGTCAAACGCGTATGCCAAAAGTGCAAGACAAAGTGAAAGACATCTTTGGCAAAGAGCCACGCAAAGACGTGAACCCAGACGAAGCTGTTGCCGTTGGCGCAGCGATTCAGGGATCCGTTTTATCGGGCGACCGCAAAGACGTTCTGTTGCTGGACGTGACGCCACTCTCCTTGGGTATTGAGACCTTGGGCGGCGTGATGACCAAGATGATTCCAAAAAACACGACCATCCCAACCAAGCATGCGCAGGTCTATTCCACAGCGGAAGACAACCAGCCTGCGGTTACGATTAAGTGCTACCAAGGCGAACGTGAGATGGCCAGCGCCAATAAGCTCTTGGGCGAGTTTAATTTGGAAGGTATTCCACCGGCTGCGCGTGGTACGCCACAAATTGAAGTCACCTTCGATATTGATGCCAATGGTATTTTGCATGTCGCCGCAAAAGACAAAGCCTCTGGTAAAGAAAACAAAATCACCATTAAGGCGAACTCCGGCTTAACCGAAGAAGAAATTCAGCGGATGGTCAAAGATGCGGAAGCCAATGCGGCGGAAGACAAAAAGGTATTGGAGCTTGTTACTGCCCGCAATACGGCAGATGCCTTGGCCCACTCGACCAAGAAAGCATTGGAAGAGCATGGCGCGAGTTTAGAGGCGGCTGAAAAAGAAGCGATTGAGGCTGCTTTAAAAGAACTCGATGAAGCGATTAAAGGTAGCGACAAGGCGGCGATTGAAGCGAAAACCGAAGCCCTGGGTAAAGCGAGCCAAAAGCTGGGCGAGAAAGCCTTTGCCGCTGAGCAAGCCAAATCCGGCGGCGGCGCTGCCCCTGGCGCTGCGGGTGCGAGTGCATCGCAGGGCGGTCCAGCCGATGCGGATGTAGTCGATGCCGACTTTAAAGAGGTTAAAGAGGATAAGAAATAATCCGCTTTTTACATAGGTAATAAACACAAGTCGGCCACGCGCCGACTTGTGTCGTTTTAATGATGCTGAGAGGAAGATGCAGTGGCTACGAGTAAACGCGATTTTTATGATGTATTGGGCGTTGGAAAAAATGCCAGCGACGAGGAATTAAAAAAGGCGTATCGCAAATTAGCGATGAAGCATCACCCTGATCGCAATCCCGATAATCCTGGGGCTGAAGCCAAGTTCAAAGAGGCGAAAGAAGCCTATGAAATGCTCAGCGATCCTCAAAAGCGCGCTGCCTATGATCAATATGGTCATGCGGGTGTCGATCCCAATATGGGTGGTGCTGGCTTTGCGGGGGGTGGCTTTGCAGATGCCTTCGGCGATATTTTCGGCGATATTTTTGGCCAAGGCGGTGGCCGCAGCGCTGGACCCCAAGTCTATAAAGGTGCCGATCTGCGCTACAACATGGACATTACCCTCGAGCAAGCGGCCGAGGGTTATTCCACCCAAATTCGGGTTCCCAGTTGGAGCAATTGCAAGCATTGCAGCGGCAGCGGCGCTGAGCCTGGCAGCAAAGTTGAAACTTGTCCGACGTGTAATGGCCAGGGACAAGTGCGCGTTGCGCAAGGCTTTTTTTCAATGCAACAAACCTGCCCCAAGTGCCGAGGTACCGGTCAATACATTCCGAAGCCCTGCAAACAATGCCATGGCAGCGGTAAGTTAAAAGAACAAAAGACCTTAGAGATCAAAATTCCAGCGGGCATCGATGATGGTATGCGCGTACGTTCGGTTGGCAATGGTGAGCCTGGCGTGAATGGCGGCCCCAGTGGCGATTTATATGTCGAGGTGCGCGTGAAGCCGCATTCGGTTTTCGAGCGCGATGGCACTGATCTTCATGTGCAAATGCCCATTTCCTTTGCGACCGCAACCATCGGCGGTGAGATTGAGGTGCCAACACTAACGGGCCGAGTGGAGTTTCCGATTCCGGAAGGGACGCAGACGGGTAAAACATTCCGCTTGCGCAATAAAGGCATTAAAGGATTGCGCTCAGCTGTCGTGGGCGATCTGTTTGTGCACGTGATGGTGGAGACACCGGTCAAGCTGTCCGATGAGCAAAAGGATCTACTCAAGCAGTTTGATGAGAGCCTAAAATCCGGCGGCGCTAAACACAATCCCCATCAAAAGGGGTGGTTCGATAGCGTTAAAAGCTTTTTTAGTTAAGCGCTGAATTTGCTACGAGGCGAAGCCGTGTTCCGGACCCGGAAAGCGGCCCGCTTTCACATCGCGAACATAGGCTTTTACTGCTGCCTCGACGGATGGCTTGCCTTCCATAAAATTCTTGACGAACTTGGGCGGCTTGCCGGGGCTAATTCCGAGCATGTCGGGTAATACCAATACTTGGCCTGAGCAGTCTGGTCCAGCCCCAATCCCAATCGTTGGAATGGATACTGCCTCTGTAATTTTTTTCCCTAAAGCCGATGGTATGGCTTCTAACACTAGTAGCTGGGCGCCAGCAGCTGCGCACGCCTGGGCTTGTTCCAGCATCACTACTGCGGCATCTTTATTCTTGCCTTGTACTTTGTAGCCACCAAGCAAATGCACGGATTGTGGCAATAAGCCAAGGTGAGCACATACGGGTACGCTGCGCTCAACCAGGTGAGCAATGATCTCCACTTGCCAATCGCCACCTCCCTCTAGCTTCACCATGTCGGCACCCGCACGCATCAGTTCAGCGGCAGACTCTAAAGCAAGGTAGGGGTCGCCATAACTGGCAAAGGGTAAATCGGCCATCAAAAAAGCCTTTGCATTGGCCCGAGCAACGCACTGGGTGTGATACGCCATCTCTTCAACGGTCACGGGTGTGGTGCTGTTGTGGCCCTGAACGACGTTACCAAGCGAGTCGCCAACCAAAATCACATCGATATCGCAGCGATTGAGGAGCGCGGCCATGGTGGAATCGTAGGCTGTCAGGACAGCAATTTTTTCCTGCTCTGCATGCATCGAGAGCAGTTTAGAAATCGTAATGGGCTTTTCGCCTTGCAAATAACTCATACCGCCAGTGTAATGAATTAATGGGCTGAGGGGCGATATTCAGCTTTTTCGTCGCTGGCGCAGTTGCGGCAAGTCAGTTTTTCAATGCGCTGATGCGCTACCTGAGGCAGGTAAGTTTTGAGTGCCCCAAACTCCGGCAAAAAGAAATCCGGGGCAATTTCCAAGAGGGGTAGCAAGACAAAGGAGCGCTCGGTAATGCGGGGATGGGGCAAGGTCAGTTCGGAATCGCCCTGCGCCACCCCTTCAAAATACAAAATATCGAGATCGAGCGTGCGAGGCGCATTTTCATAGGGACGCTCACGACCAAATTGCTGCTCGATGGTTTGGCAGACATGTAGCAATCCATAGGGCGTTAAGTCGGTCTCAATCTGCACTACTGAATTAATGTAGTCGCCGCCACTCGCTTCCACTGGCGCGCTTTGGTAAAGGCAACTTTT
>JBIJAM010000016.1:0-39694 GCA_044345755.1 Polynucleobacter sp.
ACATCAAAAGCCAAGATCATGCCCTGTTGCCTTACGTGTTCGATGCGAGCATCTGCTTTGGCCCATGCAAATGCAGTGGTAAGGTCGTGCGCTCGCTGCAGATTGCGATCTAAAACCTGTTCCGTCTCAAAAAGATCAAGGCAGGCCAGTGCTGCAGCACAGGCTAGTGGGTTGCCAGTGTAGGAGTGGGAATGCAAAAAACCGCGGGCAGTGTCATCGGAGTAGAAGGCCTGATAAATGGCGTCCGTCGTCAAGCACAGTGATAAGGGTAAATAGCCACCGCTAATTCCTTTGGATAGGGTAATGAAGTCAGGCCAAATGCCTGCATGCTCACAGGCAAAGAACCGACCTGTTCTGCCACACCCCACTGCAATTTCATCGGCGATGAGGTGAATGCCATACTGATCACAGAGTGCGCGCGCACGCCGTAGGTATTCAGGTGAGTGCATTGCCATTTGTCCGGCGCATTGCACCAGCGGCTCGAGTATGAGTGCAGCAATATGATGGTGCTCGCGTTGCAGAAGTATTTCTAATTCATGTGCGGCACGCAGCGCAACTTCGGTCGCTGATTCCCCATCCTGCGCCTGGCGACTGTCGGGCGACATTACAGTGAACACATCGGACAGTAGTGATCCGTAAGCGGTTCGAAATAAGGGCACATCGGTTACGGCCAAAGCCCCTAGGGTTTCGCCATGGTAGCTATTTTGTAAACAGACGAAGCGGGATTTCTCAGGCTTACCGGTAAGTTGCCAGTAGTGGTGACTCATCTTTAAGGCAATCTCTACTGCAGAGGCGCCGTCCGATGCGTAAAAAGCATGCCCCAGGCGATGTTGGGTCAAAGCCGAGAGCCGCTCTGATAGCTCGACCACGGGCTGGTGTGTAAATCCCGCCAGCATCACGTGCTCAATTTTTTCGAGTTGATCCTGAATACGTTGATTGATAAACGGATTGGAATGCCCAAATAAATTAGTCCACCAGGAACTGATGCAATCCAGAATCGGCCTATCTTGGTCGTCATATAACCAAGCACCTTTTCCCCGAGTAATCGTCACCAAGGGCATATGCTCGTGGTGCTTCATTTGCGTGCAAGGGTGCCAGACCGACGCAAGGCTTCGCGAAATCCACTCGTCTGTTTGCTTGGGCTGGCTTACCGATGTTGTCATGAATGATATTTGACCATTAGTTTTGGCTTGAAGTGGATTCATCTGTTATGTTTATGGCTTATTCGCCCCTTTTTTGGAATTTCCTTATGTCACAAAGTCAGCTTCTTGAGAAACCCCTGATTCAAGCAACGTCGGTATCGGTCGCCAAAGCAAGCATCTCTGAGGGTGACTGGACAGTGGCAAGGGTAGAAGCCTTGTTTGCTATGCCATTCAATGATTTACTTTTTCGCGCTCAAGAAGTGCACCGGGCTTATTTCCCAGAGGGTGATGTGGAATTGGCCACCCTGCTATCCATTAAGACCGGCGGCTGTCCGGAAGATTGTGGCTATTGCCCCCAGGCAGCGCGTTACAACACGGATGTTAAAGCCAACAAACTGATGGATTTGGAGGAAGTACTTGAGGCGGCGAAGGCAGCGAAAGCGGCCGGCTCTAATCGATTCTGTATGGGCGCAGCCTGGCGCGAACCCAAAGACCGCGATATTGAAAAAGTGTCCGCCATGATTCGGGGAGTTAAAGCCCTTGGCCTAGAAACCTGCGCCACACTCGGTATGCTGGAGCCAGAACAGGCCAAGGCGCTGCAGGGCGCGGGGCTGGATTTTTATAACCACAACCTCGATACCAGTGAGGATTTCTACCGCTCGGTAATTAAGACCCGTGACTATCAGGATCGCTTGGATACGATCTCGCATGTCCGTGCTGCTGGTATGTCCGTTTGCTGCGGTGGCATTGTGGGCATGGGCGAATCGCGCGAGCAGCGCGCTGCCTTCATTGCGCGCTTGGCTAATTTAAGTCCATATCCCGAGTCAGTGCCGATCAATCACTTGGTTCCGGTGGCAGGCACGCCGCTGGCTGATCAGCCGCCGATGGATCCTTTGGAGTTTGTGCGGACCATCGCGGTAGCGCGCATCACCATGCCCAAAGCCCGTGTGCGCTTATCTGCCGGGAGGCAAGAGCTGGGCCGAGCCGTCCAAGCGATGTGCTTTCAGGCGGGCGCCAATTCCATTTTTTATGGCGATCAATTGCTGACTACGGGTAACCCAGAGGCAGAAGAAGATCGTGCACTACTGGCTGAACTCGGCCTCAAGACCAAGCAACACATGAAGGCGGAAGTCACGGTATAGTTTTAGCTATGCCTATGTCATTGCTGGACCGATTCATTACCGAGTTTGATGTCGCATTGCGATCCCTTGCTGGCGGTGCCCAGGCCCGTCGCGCAACGCCATCAGCAGAAAATGCAGCCGCCCTAGATTCTGCCGAGCGAGCCCATGCAGCCGGGCTCATGCGGGTTAATCATGTGGGCGAAGTCTGCGCTCAAGCCTTATACCAATCGCAGAAAATTGTGGCACGAAGCCCTGAAACGCGGGCCATGCTCGACCATGCAGCACAAGAGGAAATGGACCACATGGCGTGGTGTGAAGAGCGCCTATCTGAACTTGGCTCGCACACCAGTTATTTAAATCCCATTTGGTATGCCGGATCTTTTGGCATCGGCCTATTGGCTGGCTTAGCGGGCGATCGATGGAGTTTGGGCTTTGTTGCGGAAACCGAAAAGCAGGTGGAGAAGCACCTCAATAGCCACCTTGAAACCTTACCGTTAGCAGATACACGTTCGCGAGCCATTGTTGATCAGATGCGGCGCGATGAAATCGATCATGGTCAATCGGCATGGGATGCGGGAGGCAAGCCGTTGCCACAGCCCATCAAAAATGCCATGGAAGCTATTTCCAAAGTTATGACTACAGCGGCTTATAAGGTATGAACCGGGTTTTTGACCAAAACCCAACAAAAATGAGGGCATTATTTACCTCAAGTTGATTAATACTGTATATATAAACAGTATTAATTTAGATAATTAAGCTATATATCTAAGATATGTTCTTAAGTATATTTTGCAAGCCATTGTTTCGGGTGACTATTTTTATAATGCCTATCTTAATAGTCATCGCTAAGTGACTGTAAACACTAGAGAAAATCCAAAAAAAACCATTAAAACACTTGACCCTCACAATCCCTTCCTCTAAAGTGGGAAGAAGTGTGAAAAAGTGGGGTAAATGGTGTTTCAAGGTGCGTCAGCTCTCAATTTAGATGCAAAAGGCCGCATGTCTGTGCCGGCAAAGCATCGTGACGCCTTGCTCGTGCAGGGTGAGGGCAGAGTGACGCTGACAAAGCACCCAGATGGTTGTTTATTGCTCTTCCCCCGGCCCGAGTGGGAAGCATTTCGAGCGCGCGTTGCGCAATTACCAATGGATGCCCATTGGTGGCGTCGAATTTTTCTAGGCAACGCAACCGAACTTGATCTGGATAGTGCGGGGCGCATTTTAGTAAGTCCTGAACTCCGATCCGCTGCGGGTATTCAGCGTGAAGTCATTCTGCTTGGCATGGGTAGTCACCTTGAGTTATGGGATGCAGCAACGTACGCAACAAAAGAGCAGGCCGCAATGATGCAAGGTGTGCCGGACGCCCTCAAACAATTTACTTTTTAATGACAGGGCCGCATGAATCAAACTCATCGCCCAGTCTTACTGGCCGAGGCGGTAACTGCACTGCTGGAAAGCCCGTTATTACAAATAGAATCGCCCGAACAACCAATCTTGATCGACGGCACCTTTGGGCGCGGCGGTCATACGCGAGCTCTTTTAAGGGCGATTCAACCGAATGCGCAGTTGATTGCATTCGACAAGGATGTGCAAGCGATTGCAGAGGCAAAACAAATAACGGATTCGCGTTTTCGGATTATTCACAGCAGCTTCGCCAACATGGCCGAGCATGCCGAGCCTGCATCAGTAGCCGGGGTGCTGCTCGATTTGGGTATCAGCTCGCCTCAGGTCGACGAGGCCGAGCGGGGGTTTTCATTTCGACGCGATGGGCCGCTTGATATGCGCATGAATACGACTACTGGATTGACTGCAGCACAGTGGCTGGATCAAGCTGGCATTGATGATATTGCGCACGTGATTAAAACCTACGGCGAAGAACGCTTTGCCCTGCCAATTGCCAAAGCAATCCATGCGCGCCGCGAATTAAATCAGCCCTTAGCAACTACGATGGATTTGGCGAACCTGGTTGCCGGTGTTATTAAAAAACGCGAGCCAGGACAAGATCCAGCAACGCGTACATTTCAAGCGCTACGCATATTTATCAATAAAGAATTAGATGATTTGGCGCTCGGGCTTCAAGCAGCCCTGGATTTACTCAAGCCAGGTGGACGCTTAGTCGTTATAAGTTTTCACTCCCTAGAAGACCGCATCGTAAAGCAATTTATGCAAATGCATTCAGCGGTAGAAGTGCCGCGCGGTTTACCGATACGTGCAAAAGATTTACCGCAGGGTGAATTGGAGCTCATCTCGAGAGTCAAGCCAAGTAGTAGCGAGGTAAGCGAAAACCCACGCGCACGCTCAGCAGTAATGCGTGTAGCGCAAAAACGCACTCTAGAGGCCGGCCTAATCTACCGCAGGCAGGTGAGCCAATGAATCGCGCCACCCTGACCTTACTAGCATTGCTATTAATTTGTGCGCTCTCGCTCGTATCAGCACAGCAGCGGGGGCGTAAGCTGGTCACTGCAATAGAGCGTGCGCAAATAGAAGAGCGAAAACTAAATCAGGAATGGCTTCGCCTTGAATACGAGCAACGTAACTTATCCAAATCGGCGCGGATTCGGGATGTGGCCCGCAATCAACTCAATATGAGTCCCATCGCACCCAATCGAACCATTTATCTGCGAGAAGACCGGTGAAGCGAGTCGGTTTCTCAACCACGCCTAATTTAGTCTTGCGTCTGCCCATGTGGCGGTCGCGCTTAATGCTATTCATGTTGTTCGTTGCATTTGCTGCATTAGTTGTACGTGCCTTGTGGATTCAGGGTCCTGGCAATGCTTTTTATGAGGCAAAGGCAGTCAAGGGAACCCAGCGTGAACTGGAGATGTCGGCTAGCCGCGGAAAAATATTGGACCGCAATGGTCAGGTTATTGCAACTAGCCTTGAGGCAAAAGCAGTCATTGCCTATAACGATACGATACCCAAAGATCTATCCGATGAAAAAATTAAGCAGCTTGCAGCCTTACTCGACATGCGTGAAGTCGATGTTAGAAAAAAGTTAAAGGATGAACGTAATCAAGTTTTTTTAAAGCGCCAAGTTGATCCAGTTGTAGCGCAAAAAATTCGCAAGTTAGAGATTCCGGGCATTGGTTTAAACAATGAGTTCCGTCGGTTTTACCCCGAAGGCGAGGCAATGGCTCACGTTGTTGGCTTCACCAATGTAGAGGATCGCGGGCAAGAAGGGATGGAGCTATCCCGTGAAAACGATTTGGCTGCGAGCGCGGGTAAGCGACGTGTAGTTGTCGATCGCCTCGGGCGCATCGTCGAGGATATGGGTGTTTTGCAGTTACCGCAAAACGGGAAGGATTTGAAACTCTCGGTGGATAGCAAGATTCAGTACATCGCCTATAACGCATTAAAGGATGCAGTTGAAAAGCATCGTGCCAAAGCAGCTGGAGCAGTCGTAATTAACGTGCAGACGGGTGAAATTTTAGCGCTCGCCAATTGGCCAAGCTATAACCCAAATGATCGCAAAATATTAAGTGGCGAACAGTTACGCAATCGTGTGATGACCGATACGTTTGAGCCGGGCTCAACCATTAAACCATTCACAGTTGCTCTGGCCATGGAAAAGGGGCAAGTGAATCCCAATACGGTAATGGCCATCGGCGCCAAGTATTTGGTTGGCCCAAAGCCCATTACCGATACGCACCCTTATCCATCGCTGACGGTGGCAGAGGTTATTCAAAAATCGAGCAATATCGGTACCTCAAAGCTGGCAATGAATATGCCAGCCAGCGAAATGTGGGACTTATTTACGGCAGTTGGATTTGGTCAGGCGCCTAAGGTAGGATTTCCTGGGGCGGTTGCAGGCCGAGTGCATCCCCATCAAAAATGGATGCCAACCGATCAAGCACGCATTGCATTCGGCTACGGTATATCAACATCGCTTTTTCAGATGGCCCGTGCATACACTATCTTTGCTCGCGATGGTGAGCTGGTTCCGGTCACGATAGAGTACAGCCCTGATTACAAACCGGGTACACGTGTTATTTCGGCAAAAACGGCAATCGAGATGCGTAGCATGTTGGAGTCGGTAACCGAGCCTGGTGGCACCGCGCTTAAAGCCCATGCCGAAGGTTATCGTGTTGGCGGTAAAACAGGTACGGCCCATAAGGTTATGGGTAAGGGATATGCAAGCAATAAATACTTAGCTTATTTCACAGGCATTGCGCCGATGAGTGCCCCGCGCATTGTGGTGGCAGTGATGGTCGATGAGCCTACTGCAAATGGATACTATGGCGGGCAAGTTGCGGCACCTATTTTTTCAACCATCGTCTCTGAAACGCTTCGCGCCATGAATGTTGCGCCGGATAGCGAAATTAAAAATATGGTGCAGCGGGATGATGCGATTAAACCCGGTTCGACAGCGCCAATTCAACGAGTCGTATTAACGCAATGATGGTTACGTTGATTAAGCCCGAACAAGCCATCGATCACTTGCGGCGATTGGCTTTGCCAACTGCACGCATTGTCAGTGATACACGGCAAATCAAGGTGGGCGATGTCTTCCTGGCTTATCGAGTAGGGCATGGCACTGCCGTACAGGATAGTCGTCCCTACATTGCCGATGCTTTGGATGCCGGGGTCGCTGCTGTTTTTTATGATCCAACGGATTTGGAAGGTATTTCGGTTTTAAATGACGCGCGCTGCTTTGCGCTAGAAAATTTATCGGCCCACGCCGGGTCAATTTGCTCTGAATGGTATGGCAATCCGAGCAGTCAAATGATGGTTTTTGGAGTGACTGGAACGAATGGCAAGACGAGCATCACACAATGGCTCTCGCAGGCCTTAGATCGCCCTAAGTCACGCGCCGCCGTGATGGGTACCTTGGGCGTTGGCTATCCTGGACACCTAGAGGCAACTGGCTACACCACTCCAAATGCCGCGCGCTTACAAGCTGAACTCAAAGTACTTTTGGATTCCAATGCAAAGCAAATTGCAATGGAGGTCTCTTCACACGCACTAGAGCAAGGGCGCGTTAATGGCGTGCAATTTACCACTGCCGTATTTTCCAATTTAAGCCAAGATCACTTGGATTACCACGGCACTATGGCGGAATATGCTGCAGTCAAGTTTCGTTTATTTCAGTTCCCAGGTTTACAGAATGCAATCATTAACTTAGAAGATCCATTGGGTCGTGAGTTAGCCATGCAGTTATTGGCAAAGACAGGTTTCCAGGTGTGGGGCTATGCAGTCGACCGTAATGCCTTTGCTGGTTTTGAAAAGTTTGGCAAGCGACTGCATGCTATTTATTCCAGTGACATGCGGTTTAAAGACTATGGCTATCAGGGCGTATTTGAATGGCAAGACCACGACAGGACTGAGGTCAGTGTTCCGGTTGTAGGGGGCTTTAATCTGAGCAATTGCCTTGCGGTTTGGGCTTGCCTATTAGCTAGTGGCATGGATGTACTTGAGGCAGGTAAGCGCATTGCACTCTTAAAACCAGTGAGCGGCAGAATGGAGATGGTGCTGGGCAACTCACGCAGCATTGGTCCATTGGTTATTGTTGACTACGCTCATACCCCAGATGCATTAGAAAAAGTATTAAGTACATTGCGCCCTATCGCAAACCAGCGCGCAGGAAAGCTGTGGTGTATTTTTGGTTGTGGTGGTGATCGCGATACTAGTAAGCGGCCAATCATGGGCCGGATTGCTGCAGAGTTAGCTGACCATACCATTCTGACCAGCGATAACCCGCGCTCTGAGAGCCCAGAAAAAATTAGTGCCGATATTCAAGCTGGTATGGGTAATGGCAAATCATTGGAAGTTATTTTAGATCGGGCTGCAGCGATCCTCAGTGGGGTTCGGCATGCACAAACCAATGATGTTGTATTGATTGCTGGCAAAGGCCACGAAACAAGCCAAGAGATTAATGGCAAAAAAGTAGATTTTTCAGACCAAGAACATGTTTTATTGGCCAGTGGAGGCTCCGTCTAATGGCGATGACTACCCTGAGCCAAATCCATGCATTTTTACCATCCAGTAAATTGATCAATATTTCTGAGGTGGCGGCACAAAGCCATCTAATTGATTCGATTTCCACTGATAGCAGGGCAATTGAAAGCGGATCACTCTTTATTGCGCTAAAAGGCGAGCGGTTTGACGCACATCAGTTCTTAGGCGAGGTGAGTGCCGCCGGGGCAGGTGCAGCACTGATTGACGATGAGCGGGCATGCCCAAATCAGCTCCCCGCAGTATGCGTTGCCGACACACGAATGGGCTTAGGTGACTTTGCTGCAGCATGGCGACAGCAATTTACATTGCCGCTCGTCGTAGTGACGGGCAGCAATGGTAAAACTACCGTGAAAGAAATGATCGCGGCCATCTTTACTGCGGCTGTGGGCAAAGAAGGAGTTTTGATCACGCCCGGTAACTTGAATAATGATATTGGGCTACCGCTGACAGTATTGCGTTTGCGTGAACACCATCGATTGGCCGTGATTGAACTCGGAATGAATCATCCTGGTGAGACAGCCTACCTCGCTAATATCGCCAAACCAACAATTGCGCTCATCAACAATGCCCAGAGGGAACACCAAGAATTTATGGAGACCGTTGATGCGGTTGCTCATGAGCATGCGGATGCAATCGCGTCGTTGCCGGCAGATGGCATTGCGGTTTTTCCAGCAGGCACTCCATTCAGTACCGATTGGCGCAAAAAAGCCAATGGGCGTCACATTATTGATTTTGCGCTCAATGGGCCTGCAGCAGTTAGCGGCGCCCCCTTAGAGGATGGTGTGCTTGAAATTAAAACAAGCGATGGCGTTATCAACGTACGACTTTCAGTACTCGGTGAGCACAACCTGCGCAATGCACTTGCTGCCACTGCCGTAGCGTTAGCTGCAAAGATCGATCTAAATGCCATCCGCCTCGGATTGGAATCATTTCAGGCAGTTGGCGGCCGAATGATGGCAAAGCAATTTGGTGCTTGCCTATTGATTGATGACAGCTATAACGCCAATCCCGACTCCGTCCGTGCGGCAATTGATGCCCTTAGTCAGGCTAGTAAAAAAACCTGTTTAGTTCTTGGTGACATGGGTGAGGTCGGATCAAAAGGCCCCGAGTTTCATTATGAGGTCGGTGCATATGCTGCAGAGCGCGGTATTCAGCACTTATGGGCGCTGGGAGAGCAAACGCAGTCTTCAGTACGGGGTTTTAATGAATTCAATGGGCGCATAGGAAGTAGTAATGCAGCGATCCATTTTGAAACCATCGATGCATTAAATGCATGCGCAGCAACCGTTACTGAATTATTTTCTGAAGGCACTTCGGTATCTCAGCCCTATGCAGTGCTTGTAAAAGGATCGCGTTTTATGCGCATGGAACGAGTAGTAGCAGCGTTAAAAGTGACGCTGGCGGAGGTTAAAACATGCTCTTAATCTTGGCGCAGTGGTTGCAAGACGATTACAGTTTTTTCCGGGTATTTAATTACATTACCTTCCGTGCGGTGATGGCGACATTAACTGCATTATTGATTGGGCTTATTTCCGGTCCTTGGGTTATTCGGAAACTGACGGAGTTAAAAATGGGTCAGGCGGTCCGGACCGATGGGCCACAAACGCATTTAGTCAAATCAGGAACCCCAACGATGGGCGGCGTGCTTATTCTGATTGGCATATTTACCTCCTGTGTTTTGTGGGCTGACCTTACCAATCGATTCATCTGGATTGTGATGCTGGTTACCTTTGGTTTTGGCTTGATTGGTTGGGTGGACGATTACCGTAAAGTTGCCCGCAAAGACCCCAAGGGAATGGCTTCACGCGAAAAGTTTTTTTGGCAAACCGTGATTGGATTGTTTGCTGCGATTTACTTGGCTTTCTCTGTATCTGAGGTCAACAACTTAAAGGTATTGCAGTTGTTTATTGACTGGGTGCAGAGCGGTTTTTCATTAGACTTGCCGGCAAAATCAAATCTCTATCTTCCGTTTGTGAAAGAGGTTAGCTATCCACTGGGAGTGATGGGCTTCATCATTTTGAGTTACTTAGTAATTGTTGGTAGTAGTAATGCAGTCAATTTAACGGACGGCCTTGACGGCCTTGTCATCATGCCCGTGATTTTGGTGGGGGCTGCACTGGGCGCATTTGCCTACGTCATGGGTAACGCAATCTACGCGAAGTATTTGCTGTTTCCATTTATTCCTGGAGCCGGTGAGCTGATGATTTTCTGCGGCGCCATGGGCGGAGCGGGTCTTGCCTTCCTTTGGTACAACACCCATCCTGCGCAGGTCTTTATGGGAGATGTTGGCGCCTTGGCCCTAGGCGGTGCGCTTGGAACCATTGCGGTCATTGTGCGCCAAGAGATTGTTTTATTTGTGATGGGCGGTATTTTTGTCGCTGAAACGGTTTCCGTGATGATGCAAGTGATTTGGTTTAAGTACACCAAAAAACGCTATGGCGAAGGGCGCCGCATTTTTCGAATGGCCCCGCTACACCACCATTTTGAATTGGGTGGTTGGCGCGAAACCCAAGTTGTTGTTCGTTTTTGGATCATCACTATTTTGTTGGTGTTAGTTGGTTTATCCAGTTTGAAATTACGGTAATCAGTACATAATGCGCAATGTAAAAAATCCTTTTATACGCCCTGAACTCAGTAGAGCGGAAGCGCTCACAGTTGAGCCAACGCGCTTTTTAATTCTGGGCCTGGGTGAGTCTGGAGTCGCAATGGCGAAATGGTGCCTACGCCATGGCGCTGTCACCCGCCTATTAGATACGCGCGCGCGTCAAGAACTCAATCAAAAGCAGAGCGCGCAGTTAAGTGAACTCGAGTTTGCAGGCCTAAAGGACATGCATTTTGGTCCTTGGAATCCCGATGTGCTCATGGATATTGATGTGATTGGTATATCGCCTGGACTATCGCCGATTGCAGAGCCAGCGCAATCCATTTTGGCATCTGCGCAAGAAAAAGGTATTCCAGTGTGGAGTGAGATCGAGTTCTTTGCCCGCGGTATTGCAGCGCTGGAGCACGAATCGATTGCTGAGTCATCTGATTCTGAGGCTTGGACCTACGCGCCAAAAATCGTTGCGATTACTGGTACCAATGGCAAAACAACAACAACGGCGCTAGTGGGTCAGCTGTGTGAGCGCGCCGGTAAAACGGTCGCAGTGGCTGGCAACATTAGCCCCGCAGCATTGGATAAGCTAATGGCCTGCCTTGATAGCGCCGATGGTTTGCGTGATCTGCCAGAGTTGTGGGTGCTCGAACTATCCAGTTTTCAATTGCACTTTACCTATAGCCTTAATCCGAGCGCAGCAACGGTATTGAACTTAAGTCAGGATCACCTGGACTGGCATGGAAATATGGAGGCCTACGCAACTGCAAAGGCAGCCATTTTTGGACCAACTAGTATCTGCATTGTTAATCGAGATGAAGTTGAATTAAATCACGTGCTGAGTAGTCAATTGGAAGATCGGCAGATCATTCACTTTGGCTCAAATCGGCCGGATGAGCAAGGATCATTTGGCATTGAGCGCGATCCTCAGGCGGGCGGAATTGATTGGTTGGTTTGGGCGGAGGTGGATGAGGATGCCGAGTTAGAAAAGCCCAGGCGACGACGTAAATCAGTAGAAGTAGAGCCTGAGCCGATTCGCTTGAAGCGTTTAATTCCGGCGGATGCCTTGCGCATTCGCGGCAAACACAATGCCCTAAATGCCCTTGCTGCTTTGGCATTGGCTCGCGCAGTAGGCTTGCCGTTGAATAAATTACTGCATGGTTTGCGTGAGTACCGCGGTGAACCCCACCGCGTTCAAAGTGTTGCTGTCATTCGGGATGTGGAGTACGTCGATGATAGCAAGGGAACCAATGTAGGCGCTACCGTTGCTGCACTCAATGGACTTGGTGATACCGCTGGCGCCAAAAAGATTTGGTTAATTGCAGGCGGTGATGGCAAAGGTCAAGATTTCTCGCCGCTATTTGATCCAGTGCAGCGTTTTGCAAAGGGCGTTCTATTAATTGGTAAAGATGCGCCACGCATTGCGGATGCGCTTCAAGCAAGCGGTGTTGCAGTGGAGAACTGTGAAACCATCGCGGTTGCGGTGAAGATGGCGTCAGAGCGTGCGGCATCAGGCGATGTGGTTCTGCTTTCTCCGGCATGTGCCAGTTTTGATCAGTTCAAGGATTACGTTCACCGTGCTGCTGTATTTGCATCTGAGGTGGAGGAGCTGGGGATGCAGTTTTCCGACTCCAGCCTTGAGGCAGATTGCTCGCCTGGAGTAAGCGCATGAACCTAAATCGCTTTTGGAACTACTCACGCGGCGGTATCACTGGCTTTCGAACTGGCTTACGTGATGCAGTTTCAGGAGTAGAGCAAACGCGTTCACGCATGATGGAGTATGACCAGCTACTGGTATGGGCAATTGTATCTTTAGCCTTGATTGGTTTGGTGATGGTCTACTCCGCATCGATTACCTTGGCAGACGGTCCAAAGTATAAAAACTACAGCAGTAATCACTTTCTAATTCGGCATTTGATTTCACTCACTATCGCGACAGTGGTTGGCTTGTGCGTTTTTCGGATCCCAGTGAAAGCGTGGGATAAGCTTGCGCCGATTCTGTTCGGAATTACCATCCTTTTATTGATTGCAGTTCTGATCCCTGGAATCGGTAAAGGCGTAAACGGAGCGAAGCGCTGGATCTCGTTTGGGTTTATGAATTTCCAGCCATCGGAACTGATGAAGTTTGCGGTTGTCATTTTTGCTGCGAGCTATACCGTTCAGCGCCAAGAGTATCTCCATTCGTTTGTGAAGGGATTGGTGCCGATGGGGGTCGCCGTAATGATCATTGGCGCTCTATTGCTATGGCAGCCTGATATGGGCGCTTTTGTAGTAATTGCCTTAATTGCCTTTGGCATTCTTTTCTTGGGCGGAATTAATGTGAAATTGTTTGGTGGATTGGTGGTGGCTGGAATTTCGAGCGCTGCTATCATCATCGCCCTCTCACCATTTCGCCGTGAACGCATCTTTGCATTCCTAGACCCTTGGGCGGCGGATCATGCTGCTAATAAAGGATATCAACTCACCCATTCGCTCATGGCATTTGGACGGGGCGAGTGGTTTGGTACTGGCTTAGGCGGTAGTGTTGAAAAACTACATTACTTGCCCGAAGCACATACCGATTTCATCTTGGCAGTGATTGGTGAGGAGCTGGGTTTTGCGGGTGTGCTCGTTATTATCTTTTTGTTCTACTGGATTGTGCGGCGCGCTTTTCTGATTGGTCGAACTTCACTGCAACTGGACCGCAGTTTTGCTGGCTTGGTAGCAAAAGGCATTGGCATCTGGATTGGTTGGCAGGCATTTATCAATATGGCAGTGAATTTAGGTCTACTGCCAACGAAAGGCTTAACACTGCCCTTAATTAGCTATGGCGGATCTGGGATTTTGATGAACGCCGTTGCGCTTGCTGTATTGCTCAAGATTGATTATGAAAACCGCGTCTTAATGCGGGGAGGCAAGTTATGAATAAGCCTTCCATCTTAGTCATGGCTGGCGGCACTGGCGGGCATATCTTCCCTGGATTGGCAGTTGCCGAGCTTCTGCGTACGCGCGGATGGCAGGTGGCCTGGCTTGGTAATGCCACTGGCATGGAATACCGTTTGGTGCCGAGTCGAGGGTTTCCGTTTGAAGCAGTTAATTTTGGTGGCCTGCGTGGTAAAGGCCTGATGACCAAGCTGATGCTCCCCTTTAATCTCGCAAGAGCATGTTTGCAAAGTTGGCAGATTATTCGCAGGCTCAAACCAAGCGTCGTGTTGGGTATGGGCGGCTACATCACCTTTCCTGGTGGATTAATGAGCGCCTTGCTTAAGCGCCCCCTAGTTTTGCATGAGGCAAACTCGGTTGCTGGCAGTGCCAATCGCTATTTATCTAAGATAGCCACTAAAACTCTGACGGGATTTCCGAATACCCTGCCTGAAGGAGAGTGGGTTGGTAATCCGATTCGCGGTGAGTTTGAGTCAATAGCGCCGCCTAGTGATCGTTACTCAGCACGAACCGGCCCGCTGACATTGTTAGTCGTCGGCGGTAGTTTGGGCGCTGCCGCTCTGAATGAAACAATTCCAGCGGCGCTTGCCCTAATTCCCGCTGAGGAAAGACCGCACGTATTGCATCAGGCGGGTGAGAAACACGTCGCTGAACTCAAGCAGCGCTATGCAGATTGCGGTGTTGCTGCAGATGTTCATGCATTTATTGAGGATATGGCAGCAACGTATGCTGCAGCCGATCTCGTAGTGTGTCGGTCGGGCGCGATGACGGTATCGGAGATTGCTGCTTGCGGCGTCGCCGCCTGCTTCGTGCCATTTCCATTTGCAATTGACGATCACCAAACTGCCAACGCCCAGTTTTTATCAACAGCAGATGCGGCAAAGTTATGGCCACAGACTGACCTCAATCCAAGCGCACTGGCTGCTTGGTTAAAAACTTTACGGCGCCCTGAACTAATGGCAATGGCAGAGCGTGCTCGCGCCCTAGCAAAGATGCAAGCAGCCGAGCGGGTAGCAGCCATATGCGCTGAATCTGCAGGAGTAAACCAATGAAGCACATTGTTCAGCAAATTCATTTTGTCGGGATTGGCGGTGCTGGCATGAGCGGCATTGCCGAAGTATTACTTAATTTGGGGTACCAAGTTTCAGGTTCTGATTTGGCCGAAAGCGCGACAACAAAACGCTTACGCGAGCTAGGTGCTGATATTCAGATTGGCCACAAGGCCAGCCATGTTGGCACTGCAGAGGCTGTGGTGATTTCAACGGCAGTCGCTGGTAACAATCCCGAAGTGATTGCTGCGCGCGCTGCAAAAATTCCGATTATTCAGCGGGCTGTGATGCTGGGTGAGCTCATGCGCTTAAAGCAAGGCATTGCCATTGCAGGAACGCATGGAAAAACCACCACGACCAGCTTAGTTGCTTCGGTGCTTGCTGAAGGTGGACTGGACCCCACATTTGTGATTGGTGGAAAGCTTAATTCAGCCAATGCCAATGCGCGCCTTGGGCAGGGGGATTTTATTGTGGTGGAGGCAGATGAGTCTGATGCCTCATTCCTGCAGTTATTCCCAGCCATGGAAGTCATCACCAACATTGATGCTGATCACATGGACACCTATCAGCATGACATGGCGCGCCTCAAGCAAGCGTTTGTGCAATTTACGCAGCGCATGCCCTTTTATGGCATTGCGATTGTGTGTGCAGACGATGCCAATGTGCGGGATCTGATTCCGTTCGTATCGCAACCCATTCTGAAATACGGTACTGCCGATGATGCGGATATCCGCGCGCACCACATTCAGGCCGACGGAACGCGGATGCGCTTTACGGTGGAGCGCCGTACGATTCGGCGTCATGGTGAAAAGCCGGGGCCCTTGCAAATCGAGCTGAATCTTCCAGGGTTGCACAACGTACGCAATGCCCTTGCCGCGATTGGTATAGCAACCGAATTGGGTATACGCGATGAAGCGATTGTGAAAGCCCTGTCCGAATTTAGTGGCGTAGGCAGGCGTTTCCAACGCTACGGTGATATTGCATTAGCAACGGGCGGAAGTTTCACCTTAATCGATGATTATGGACACCACCCCGTCGAAATGGCGGCCACATTGGCGGCAGCACGCGGCGCCTATCCAGGTCGCCGATTGGTCTTGGCATTTCAGCCGCATCGCTACACCAGAACCCGCGATTGTTTTGGTGACTTTGTGGATGTGTTGCGCGGCTTCGATGCATTGGTTTTGACGGACGTATATCCTGCGGGAGAGCCCCGTATCAAAGGCGCTGATGGGGAGAGCCTCTTTAAAGCAACCTGCAGCAATGATGCTGAGGCCAAGTCAGCATTGCTGCAGTATGCCGACTCTACTTATGCAGCCAAAGTAGCGGATATGCCTGCGGTGATTACGACCATGCTGCGTGATGGTGATGTTGTTATAACGATGGGCGCCGGATCGATATCTACTTTGCCTGCCATTCTCTCGGGGGCACAACATGCTTAATCGCACAATGCCCTGGGGAGAGCGTGTTAAGACAGATCTTGCCAAGCTAAAGCCGAGCGACCTGGGTAAGGTCGGGGTATTGCTCGGCGGGAAATCCGGCGAACGGGAAATTTCGCTCCTGTCAGGCAATGGTGTTTTAAGTGCCTTACTGGAAAAAGGGGTTGATGCGTATGCTTTTGATCCGGGTGCGCGTAATCCGACTGAGATTGCGAATGAACAATTTGATCATGTCTTTATAGCGCTGCATGGCCGCTATGGTGAAGATGGCACGATTCAGGGATTGCTCGAGTTGCTGGAACTTCCGTATACCGGCAGCGGCGTCCTTGCTTCCGCACTATCCATCGATAAAATTGCGACCAAACAAATCTGGCTCAGTAATGGCTTATCAACACCTGACTTTGAGGAGCTAACACCTCAAAGTGATTGGGCTGCAGTGGCAAAGCACTTGGGCTTGCCTTTAATCGTGAAGCCAGCACACGAAGGTTCGTCACTGGGCTTAACCAAAGTCAAATCCGTAGAAGAATTACCAGTTGCCTACGCAAAAGCCGCGGCGTTAGATTCCAAAGTCATTGCAGAGACCTGCATTATTGGCGATGAGCTGACTTGCCCATTGGTGGGTGAAGGTCAAAGCGCTGAGGCTCTGCCAGTGATTCGGATTGTTCCACCTGACGCCAATTACGACTTCCACAATAAATACTTTTCAAACGATACCCAATACTGCTGCCCGACTGGTTTGGATGAGGCAATCAATCAAAAGGTGCAGGCCCTTGCCCTTGCCGCCTACCGTGCATTGGGCTGCCGCACCTGGGGTCGTGCCGATGTAATGTTGGATAGCCGCGATGGTAAGCCCTATCTCTTGGAGATGAATACATCCCCTGGCATGACATCACACTCATTAGTACCGATGGCAGCAAAAGCAGCGGGCGTTAGCTATGCCGATTTAGTGTTGTGGTTGCTAAGTCAAACGATGGATCCCAAACAATGAGTAATTTAGCGAAGCGCTCATTCAATTTTGTTCTGGGTATGTCTACACCCTTGCTGAACAATCCCGCACGCATGGCTGAACTGAGTCGTTGGTTAATGCGCCTCTTTTTTCTAATGGCAACGGTTGCAGTATTAATGTGGCTTAGCCAGCGACCTGTTTTTGCCTTACGCCAAATGCAAGTTGAGCCCTTACCAGGGCAAGTCGTTAAGCACGTCAATTTATCCCAAGTAAAAAATCAAGTGCTTGAACAAGTCCAAGGTAATTTTTTCACAGTCCGCCTTGAAAATATTAAAGAAGCATTTGAAGCTTTGCCATGGGTGCGTCACGCTAGTGTTCGGCGAGTATGGCCGAATGGCCTAGCAGTCAGCATTGAAGAGCAAAAACCATTTGGTGTATGGGGTAGCCGTAATGAGCATAAGTTAATGAATGGCTTTGGCGAAGTATTCAGCGCTAGCCTTGCCCAGGTAGATGATCCCTCAAACCTAATCGAAGTATCAGGACCAAATGACTCCAGTAAAGAAGTAATGCAACTCTATCAAAAAGCGAGCCGCTGGTTTACGCCTTGGAATGTCGATGTAGTTAGCGTTAACTTATCGGATCGCTACTCCTGGAGCGTGAAGTTATCCAACGGTATCCGCGTTGAATTTGGCCGCGATGAAGAGGCTCAAGGTAAAGCTTTAACCGAGGAGCGCGTTGCTCGCCTCATTGAATATTGGCCAAAAGCACAAGAGCGACTGACGAGTCGTGTTGATGTCATTGATTTGCGTTATAGCAATGGATTTGCAGTACACCTTGCGAGTGCCGGCAACAAAAAACCAGATCCAGATATGAAAAAGAGTGGAGCACAACGGTGAATTTAAGAATGAGGAAATTTGATGAGTAAGGATAACCGAGACCTTTTGGTCGGTCTTGATATTGGCACATCAAAAGTAGTTGCTTTGGTTGCTGAGCTCGAAGCAGATGGGCAATTTAATGTAGTTGGTGTTGGACAAACTACGTCTAAGGGATTGAAGAAGGGCGTTGTGGTCAACATTGAGGCAACAGTGCAATCGATTCAGAAAGCGCTCGAGGAAGCCGAGGTCATGGCGGATCGTCGCATTGTTCAGGTGTTTACTGGCATTGCAGGAAATCATATTTTTAGTTTTAACTCGAGCGGCATGGTTGCCATTCGCGATAAAGAGGTTGGCTCCACCGATGTTGAGCGCGTGCTGGAGACAGCAAAGGCCATCAATATTCCGACGGATCAGCAAATTCTGCACATCTTAATTCAGGAATTCATCATCGATGGGCAGGAAGATGTTCGTGAGCCAATTGGCATGAGTGGACTGCGTTTAGAGGTCAAGGTCCACATCGTTACTGGCGCTGTGAGCGCAGCCCAAAATATTGTGAAATGCGTGCGGCGCTGCGGCTTAGAGGTCAATGATTTGATCTTGCAGCCACTCGCCTCCAGTCTTGCCGTGCTGACTGAAGACGAAAAAGAGCTCGGCGTAGTCTTGGTCGACATCGGCGGCGGCACAACTGATATTGCGATTTACAGTCAGGGGTCGATTCGCCATACCGCAGTGATTCCGATTGCGGGCGATCAAATTACCAATGACATTGCAATGGCATTGCGTACACCTACCGTGGAAGCGGAAGACCTCAAAATTCATTATGGAATTGCGCGGCAAGATTTGGCTGATTCCACTGCCATGATCGACGTACCAGGCGTGGGCGATCGTGAGCCACGACCCATTTCAAAACAGGCTCTTGCTGCTGTGATTGAGCCACGCGTCGAAGAATTATTTACCTTGGTATTGGGCGTAGTGCGCGACTCGGGGTATGAGGGCATGGTTTCATCGGGCATAGTTCTAACGGGGGGTACCTCCCTAATGCCCGGCATGGTTGAGTTAGCAGAGCAAGTGTTTTTGAAGCCTGCGCGGATTGGAACACCAGAATACCGTGGCCATCTTCACGAAGTATTGAGAAGTCCACGCTTTTCAACGGGTATTGGACTCTTAATGGAAGGTCAGGCGCAGCTGATGCGCGGTCGCCGCGTATCGCAATCAGGCTCTTTTCAAGGTGCTTTTGTGCGGATGAAGGAATGGTTCGCAGGTAATTTTTAAGTTTTTTTCGTCGTCGTTAATGTAACTAAGTAACTCAGGAGGGTTTATGGAATTCGAAATGGTAGATCAAGATATGGCCGGTAAGACCATTATTAAAGTGGTTGGAGTTGGGGGTGCTGGCGGTAACGCTGTTCAGCATATGATTCGTCGCGGTGTCGATGGAGTGGAATTCATTTGCATGAATACCGATGCGGGCGCATTGCAACGCTCTGCAGCATCGATTAATTTGCAATTGGGATCGAGTGGCCTTGGTGCAGGTGCAAAACCAGAAATTGGTGCAGCATCGGCAGAAGAGGCCCGCGCTCGCATTGCCGATTCATTGCAGGGTGCGCATATGGTCTTTATTACTGCGGGTATGGGCGGCGGAACGGGTACTGGTGCGGCGCCTATCGTGGCCCAAGTTGCCAAAGAAATGGGAATTTTGACCGTAGGCGTTATTAGCAAGCCGTTTGATTTTGAGGGCATTAAGCGCTTAAAAGTCGCAGAGGATGGGGCGCATGAATTAGAGGCCTATGTCGACTCCCTCATCGTTGTTCTGAATGAGAAGCTATTTGAAGTCATGGGCGAGGATGCGGAGTTTGATAAAGCCTTTGCCTGTGCAGACGATGTTTTGCACAACGCAGTTTCAGGTATTGCTGAAATCATCAACGTCCAAGGATTGATCAACGTTGACTTTGAGGATGTGAAGACGGTTATGGGCGAACAGGGTAAAGCCATGATGGGAACGGCTACTGTTTCTGGAATGGACCGCGCTCGTTTAGCCGCAGAGGCAGCCGTAGCATCACCCTTATTGGAAGGCGTTGATCTATCGGGTGCACGCGGTGTTTTGGTTAACATTACTGCTAGCCGCTCCCTCAAGTTGTCCGAAACGCGCGAAGTCATGGCGGCCATTCGCGGTTATGCCGCGGACGATGCCACCGTCATCTTTGGTACGGTGTACGACGATAGTTTGGGCGATGCCCTGCGAGTTACGGTGGTAGCGACGGGTCTAAATCACCCCCAGGCGATGCAAAAAAGCCAGCCCGAAGTAATTTGGCGCAAGGCAACGGGTACCCACGATGCAATGCCTACGATGGCCGATTTGAATAGTTTTGCCCCATCTAGCCCATCGGCTGCAATGAGTATGGCGGGCATGGATTCAACCATTTCAGCGGCAGGTTCTGGCGCGGGGGCGGCTTCGAGCAGTAGCAATGCCTTTGGTGCGGCTTCGGCCCAGCCAGCCGGGGTCGACTACAGTAAATATGATTTACCGCGGGTATTTCGGTCCCGGTCAGAGCCGAGCAGTGCGCCAACCTTAGGTGCAGATAGCTCACCACAGGCCAAAACCATGCTGGATAAAGGGGCGGATTTCTATGAAATTCCCGCTTTTCTGCGTAAACAGGCCGACTGATGAATTGCTCAATACAATAGTGCTATGAGAGATGCCAGCGCAGCGCCCCTCCGGACGACGAATCCTGCGCTTGCGTTGGCTCACCCATTGATAACTATTGAATTGGAGATTTTATGATTGCAGTTGGACAAAAACTACCGAACGCCACCTTGTATGAGTTTCTGAATGAAGAAACCGAAGGCTGCGCCATTGGTCCTAATGCATTTGAGGTAGAGAAGTTAGTTGCTGGTAAAAAAATTGTGATTTTTGCCTTGCCTGGTGCTTTTACGCCAACCTGCTCCGCACAACACGTGCCGGGCTATGTTGCCCAGTTCGATGCTATCAAAGCAAAAGGCGTTGATGAAATTTGGTGTGTATCCGTGAATGACCCATTTGTCATGGGTGCATGGGGACGTGATCTGAGTGTAGGCAAAAAAGTACGCATGTTGGGTGACGGTAGCGCTGAGTTCACCAGTAAATTAGGTATGGAATTTGACTTAACCAAGCGTGGACTCGGAATTCGTTCCCAGCGTTACGCCATGGTGGTAGAGAACGGCGTAGTGAAATCGCTGTCCCTCGAGGCGCCAGGTAAGTTTGAGGTGAGCGATGCTGCCTCGGTATTAAAGCAGCTGTAATTCCAATACTCGTTTTATCGATTCCCCGAATTTACAAACGCGATCATGCTTAAGCAACGCACCATTGCTAACCCGATAAAAACGGTTGGCATTGGCTTGCACTCCGGTCGCAAAGCAAGCTTATCGATTAAGCCTGCGCCCGTGAATTCGGGAATCCAGTTTGTCCGCATTGATTTGCCTGAGCCAGTCGTGATTCCAGCAGATGCCCTGCTGGTTGGGGATACGCGTCTCGCATCGGTCTTACAAAAAGACGGGGTACGTGTTTCTACAGTTGAACACTTGTTGTCCGCTTGTGCCGGATTGGGCTTAGATAATGTATTGATTGAAGTGGATTGCGAAGAGATTCCGATTATGGACGGCAGTGCCGCATCCTTCCTATTTTTGCTTGAGTCTGCCGGCATAGCGGAGCAAGATGCTCCTCGTCAGTTCATGGTGATCAAAAAAACCGTGGAAGTGCGCGATGGCGATAAGTTAGCGCGCTTAGACCCTTTTTTCGGTTTCAAGTTGGATTTCACGATTGACTTTAAACACCCTGCTGTCGATAAAACAGGCCAGCATTTTGTGGTCGATTTTGCAGAGCATGCATATCGCAGTGAGATCGGTCGAGCACGTACATTTGGTTTCGCGCATGAGGTTGAGGCCTTGCGTGAAATTGGTCTTGCGCGTGGCGGTAGTTTAGATAATGCGATTGTTTTGGATGAGCACCGCATTCTCAATAATGAAGAATTGCGCTATGAGGATGAGTTTGTGCGCCACAAAATCCTCGATGCCATTGGTGATTTGTATTTAGCAGGGCATCCGATCGTAGGATCGTATGTTGCAAAAAAATCAGGCCATGCCTTGAACAATGCGTTGCTGCGCAAATTGTTTGAAGATCCCAGTGCATTTGCAATAGAGTCGTTTACGCTCAATAAAGCGCCGGCAGCCTACACAGCAGACAATCAGCCCCTCTTTTTTTAACGCGAACCCGTTTTTGATTGCAGAAGGTGCTGGACTGACTTGCTGAGATCCGAGTCCGGCTCCAATTTACTGAGCAAATCAAGCCACGCTGAGCGGGCAACGGGATTTAGCCCCTTAGGCTTTTCTCTAGCTGGGGCTCGTGGCTGAACAGCCCACTCTGACTGAGGTAGGGCGGGTTTTAAGCTAACTTTAATAGCCGTGCAATTCAGGCCATTCTTGCCTAACTCATTGATTAAGCTGGGTAAAGATTGCTGTAAGCGAGCGGCGATGGTGGCATTGGGCACCATCAGTAAAAGCTCGGTAGGCTTGCCGGAGATCCAAACCGGCTCTACTTTAGGGCTAAAGTGGGCTAATTCAAGGGTTTTGAGGCAGTGCTGCAGGCAGGCTTTGAGTTTGGCCAAATCTTCGGTGCGCGCCAAAATGCCATTAATTCCCTCTGGGCCGCGCAAGCAGTCTATCCACTCTCGGGCTATCTTTGGCTTAGTGGGATATGGGGTTTTTGGCTTTGGATTCATGGGGAAAAAGGGATTCGGGTGATAAACTCAAAGGCTTAATTTTGGTCAAAATCCCATGGCAATCGGCATTCTAAAAACTCTATTTGGCAGTCGAAATGATCGACTCTTAAAGCAATATCGCAAAGTCGTTCTCAAGGTTAATGCACTTGAGTCTACCTTGCAATCACTCGATGATGCTGCGCTTCAAGCAAAAACAGCCGAATTTAAATCGCGCCTTACTGCAGGCGAATCCTTGGATGACCTCACTGTAGAAGCGTTTGCTGTAGTCCGCGAATCTAGCCGCCGCGTCATGAAAATGCGCCATTTTGACGCGCAGATTATGGGCGCCTTAGCCCTGCACCAAGGCAAGATTGCTGAAATGGGTACGGGTGAGGGTAAAACCCTGACTGCAACCTTGGCTGTTTACCTCAATGCGATTGCGGGTAAGGGCGTTCATGTTGTTACGGTCAACGATTATCTGGCGCAGCGCGATGCCGAGTGGATGGCCAAGCTCTATAACTTCTTGGGCCTTCAGGTTGGGATCAATTTATCCCAAATGGATCACGAGGCAAAGCAAGCAGCCTACGCAGCCGATATTACGTACGGCACTAACAATGAATTTGGTTTTGATTATTTGCGCGACAACATGGTGCAAGACGTTGCGCAGCGGGTTCAGCGCGGTTTAGCCTATGCCATTGTTGACGAGGTCGATTCGATCTTGATTGACGAGGCGCGCACGCCATTGATTATTTCAGGTCAGGCGGAGGATCATACCGACCTCTATCTGAAAATGAATCAATTGCCTACGCACTTAGAGCGGCAAATTGGCGAAGAAAAATCAGATGGCACTGGTGTTGAAAAGCCAGGCGATTACTGGGTTGATGAAAAAACCCAGCAGGTTTATTTGACCGAGACTGGCCATGAAAAAGCCGAGAGTATCTTGGCGCAAATTGGCGTTTTAAATCCAGGTGACTCGCTTTACGCTCCCCAGAACATTACCTTGATGCACCACGTCTACGCTGCCTTGCGAGCACATTGCTTACAACACCGCGATCAACAATACGTGGTTCAAAACCAAGAAGTGATCATTGTTGATGAGTTCACGGGCCGTTTAATGACGGGCCGTCGTTGGTCAGATGGATTGCATCAAGCAGTAGAGGCAAAAGAAGGGGTACCGATTCAGAGTGAAAATCGTACCTTAGCGACCATCACCTTCCAGAATTATTTCCGGATGTACGGCAAATTAGCCGGCATGACCGGCACCGCGGATACCGAAGCGTATGAGTTCAAAGAGATCTACAACTTAGAAACCGTGGTTATACCGCCTAATCGTATGAGTCAGCGGACCGATCGCCAAGATCAAATCTATAAAACATCGGCAGAACGTTACGCTGCAGTAGTAAAAGACATTGAAGAATGCTACGGCCGAGGTCAGCCTGTATTGGTTGGTACCACTTCGATTGAAAACTCCGAGCTAATTGCGCACTTATTGGATCAGAAGAAGTTGCCGCATCAGGTGCTCAATGCGAAGCAGCATGCAAAAGAGGCGGAGATCATTGCGCAGGCGGGCCGTCCAAAAATGATTACGATTGCGACCAATATGGCCGGTCGTGGTACTGACATTGTGCTCGGTGGCAATGTGGAGAAGCAAGCTTCGCTCATTGAGGCCGATGCCAATTTAGTGGCTGCCGATAAAGAGGCGCGCATTGCGGTCTTGCACGATGAGTGGCAGGGTCTGCATGACCAAGTACTGGCTGCGGGCGGATTGCATATTATTGGTACCGAGCGCCACGAGAGTCGCCGAATTGACAACCAATTGCGCGGCCGTTCCGGTCGCCAAGGCGATCCAGGATCATCGCGCTTTTACTTGTCGTTAGATGATCCGCTATTACGTATTTTTGCAGGCGATCGCTTGCGTGCCGTGATGGACCGTTTAAAGATGCCAGAGGGTGAGCCAATTGAAGCTGGGATGGTAACGCGCTCAATCGAGTCTGCGCAGCGCAAAGTCGAGGCCCGCAACTTTGATATTCGGAAACAGCTGTTGCAATACGACGACGTTGCCAACGACCAGCGTAAAGAAACCTACCGCTTACGCAATGAAGTGCTGGAGAGCAAAGACATTGGTGACCTTATTGCCAACTTGCGCGAGGACGCGCTGCGTAGCTTTTGTGGATTGTATGTTCCTCCAGAATCGATGGAAGAGCAGTGGGATTTACCAGGGCTAGAAAACAGCTTAGCGAATGAATGGGGTCTCGGCGTTGACTTAACTGGCCTAGTTCAGTCGGCCGACTCAATCGAGGCGGAGGAAGTGGTCGAACACGTCTTGACTGCCGCGAAAGCAGCGTATGACGGCAAAGTAGAGTTATCGGGGCGCGAGTCTTTTGCTGGCTATGAGCGTTCAGTCATGCTCTACAGTTTAGATAGCCACTGGCGTGAGCATTTGGCCGCCTTGGATCATTTGCGCCAAGGCATTCATTTGCGGGGTTATGCACAAAAAGATCCTAAACAAGAATACCGCCGGGAAGCATTCGAACTGTATGGCGAGTTGCTTGATGTGATTAAGAATGATGTGGTGAAGAGCATCATGGCGGTGAAAATTCGGACCGCCGATGAATTGGATGCTGCCTCGGAATCCATTAACGAAGACATGAGTCAAGTGAAGGATTTGCAGTATCAGCATGCCGACATAAGTGCCGATACCGCTGAGACTGAAAAGCCCGTCGCTACAGCAGTTGCCCCAGTTCGCTCAGGACCGAAAGTCGGTCGTAATGATCCCTGCCCGTGTGGCAGTGGTAAAAAATACAAAGCCTGCTGTGGCGCTCTGAGTTAAAAATGCCAGTCAATTTACCCTTGCCAGAACGTACTGCGCTTAGCCCGGTGGCTGGAGTCCAATTAGGCATTGCCGAGGCGGGGATAAAAAAGGCTAATCGCAAAGATGTTTTAGTGATCACGCTCAGTCCTGGTACTCAGGTGGCCGGTGTATTTACGCAAAACCGATTTTGTGCAGCCCCTGTGCAGATCTGCCGAGCCCATTTAGACTGGGTTGCCAAAACCAATAGCGGAATTCGTGCATTGGTTGTGAATACGGGGAATGCCAATGCAGGCACTGGCGAGCAAGGAATGCGTGATGCCTTAGAGACCTGCTGTGCCCTGGCCGCCGCCTTGAATATTCAGCCAGAACAAGTATTACCTTTTTCAACGGGCGTGATCCTAGAGCCTTTGCCGATTGCAAAGTTAACCGCTGCGCTGCCCCACGCCGTTGCTAAATTAACCGACGATGCTTGGTTCGATGCAGCAGAAGCGATCATGACCACGGACATTCAGCCCAAGGCCTTTTCGCAAGTGGTGATTACGCCGGACGGACTCATTACGCTCACAGGCATTTGCAAGGGCGCCGGCATGATTCATCCCAACATGGCAACGATGCTGGGCTTCATTGCAACCGATGCCGGCTTTGCGCCAGAGGTGTTGCAAAACCTAACCAAAGAAGTAGCGGACCTTTCCTTTAATGCCATCACGATCGATGGCGACACCAGCACCAATGATTCATTTATTGTGATGGCGACTGGCGTGTCCCCAGTAAAGATCAATAGCACGGCCGACGCCAGCTACCCGATTGTGCGATCTGCGCTGATTGCATTTGCTCGCCGACTGGCGCAAATGATTGTGCGCGATGGCGAAGGCGCTACGAAATTCATCTCGATTGAAGTCATTGGCGGCAAGACCAATGCAGAGTGCCGCTTAGTGGCAGAAGCAGTAGCCCATTCTCCTTTAGTAAAGACCGCTTTTTTTGCCAGTGATCCCAATTTAGGCCGTATTCTGGCGGCTATTGGCTATGCTGGGATTACCGATCTAGACGTGAACCGAGTTCAGTTATGGCTGGGCGATGTTTGGGTCGCAAAAGATGGTGGACGTAACCCAAGCTACCAAGAGGCGGATGGGAAGCGCGTGATGCAGGCTAGCGAGATTGCTGTCAAAATTGACTTAGGTCGTGGTACTGCCGAGCAGACGATGTGGACCTGTGATTTATCGCATGAATACGTTTCGATTAACGCCGATTACCGCTCTTAATCCCATGAACGAAAAACTAGATCGATTGCTGAGTCACCTCGAGACCTTTCTTCCAAAACCATTGGATGAGGCGCAATGGAAATCATCAACCGCATTTCGCTGGCGCCGTCGCGATAGCATCTTTGGCAGCATTGGTTTTTTGCAGCCTGTAAAACATGTTTCCGACATTGCTTACGAGGATCTGCAACACATTGATCGTCAGCGCGATGCGATTAAAGACAATACCCGTAATTTTGTACAAAAGAAACCAGCCAATAATATTTTACTCACCGGCGCACGCGGCACAGGTAAGTCTTCATTAATTAAGGCCAGCCTACATGCCTTTGCAAAAGATGGTCTGCGCTTGGTTGAGGTGGAGAAAGAGCACTTAGCGGATTTAGCAGACATAACGGATTTATTGGCGGATCGCCCAGAGCGTTTTATCGTTTTTTGCGATGACCTTTCGTTTGAGGAAGGCGAGTCTGGCTACAAAGCAATGAAGTCAGCTTTAGATGGTTCGATCTCTGCTCAGGTCGACAATATTTTGATTTATGCCACATCGAATCGCCGGCATCTATTGCCCGAGTACATGAAAGACAATCAAACGTATCACCACGATGACGATGGCGAAATTCACCCGGGTGAGGTGGTGGAAGAGAAAATTTCTTTATCAGAACGCTTTGGCTTGTGGCTTTCTTTTTATCCACCCAAGCAAGATGAATACCTCGCCATTGTGGCGCATTGGTTGCGGCATTTTGGCTTGAGTGATGTCCAAATTGAGGCTGCTCGATCGGAGGCATTAGTTTGGGCATTGGAGCGGGGCTCGCGTTCTGGCCGGGTTGCATGGCAGTTTGCGAAACACTGGACCGGCACACACGCCTAAGATCCCATGAGTGATGCCCTGCGCCCAGTAACCGAGGTAGCAGCTGGTATCTTGCTCGATGCGCAGCAGCGCTTTTTGATGGGTCAGCGACCCCAAGGCAAGCCATATGAGGGCTATTGGGAATTTCCGGGGGGCAAAGTTGAAGCGGATGAAACTCTTTTTCAGGCGCTGCAGCGCGAACTCGAAGAAGAGCTCGGAATCACCATTCATGGCAGCGTCGACTTAATGACGATTGAACATGACTATCCGCATGCGTATGTGCGCATTCACGTTAGCGTCATTCGGGACTGGAGTGGTGAGCCTACTGGGTGTGAAAACCAAGCCCTATCGTGGCAAGACTTAGGAGCGGATCATTTAACGATAGAGCCGCTTTTGCCGGCAGCATTGCCGATGATTCAACAGCTAAAGCAGTTTTATGCCGAGATTAAAACTGGCACAAAGTTAGCTTAAATGGAATATCTTCCAGAATCGGATGCGGCTTTTTGTCCCGTTCGCTTTTTAAGAAACGAACAGACAATAAGTATTTGTTTGCGCTGATTTCAGAAAACACAGAATCATCCTCAACTCCAATTCGCATGAGTTGATAGACCTTTCCGGATGGTGCCTGTTGAAATGCGCCATGATGGGCGACCGCATCGCGCGATTCGCCCGACTGACGAAGCAACTTTAAAAATAATTGGGATGACTCATTCCAAGGCAGAAGGGGTGCAATGAAATTCTGAAGTAGCTCACGCCGATCACCGGGTGCGCTGCATTTCCATGCATGAAAATTTGGCAGATCAATGGGGCTGGTGCCGCCTGGTATCGAGAGTCGCGTACGAATGCCATTGAGCCATTCATTTTCGGTAATCGCTGAATTCGGTTTACCAAGCGATTGATTGAGGTGCGTGGATGCGCCGTCGATCTCGGCGAGGGCTTGGCTCAATACCACTTGATCTACCTTTGCCGATGATTTGAGGCCGTGCAGCGCTTGTTTTTGACGTTCAAACTCTTTCAATAGCAGCGATTTGATATCACCCCGAGCGCTGATATCGCCTAACTCAAATAGGGTTGCAATGGCGCAGTGGTGTAGCTCGGGATCATCGGATTTAGAAAAATGGGTATAGCGCCCAAACAAATACTCCAGGCGGAGCATGTTGCGGACCAACTCATTAAAGGGATATTCATAAACAATCACGGAATCTATTCTATGCGGAATTACTGGGCTTGGACCTATTTTTGATGATCCATTGGTGCAAGTCATCGATTTGGGGAATCAGCTTGTCGAGGCCGCCATCATTGAGAAGAATCGTGTCCGCCGCCGCTAGCCGATCCTCTCGCGATGCTTGTTTGCTCATAATTTGCTCAATTTGGCTGCGGTCTAGCTTGCTGCGCTGCATGACCCGTGCAATTTGCAGCTCCGGGGGGCAGTCAACCACAATCAGATGATCAATTATCTGTGGCCAATAGCCCGATTCCACCAGAAGGGGGACCATAAAAACCAAGTACAGAGCCCCGTTTTGATGGGCTTGGCTGGCTTGCCGCAGGGTTTCGGCATGAATGAGGGGGTGGGTAATGGCTTCTAGGGATTGCAGTGCGTTTGGATCATTAAACGCCAGGCGCCTCATCTTAGCTCGATCTAAGGAACCATCGGCTGCCAATAAATCGGAGCCAAAACAAGCCTGAATTGGGGCGATGGCATCCCCATGCGGCGCAGTAATGTCATGGGCAATTTGATCCGAATCAATTACTGTTGCACCGAGTTCGACCAAGCACTTAGCTACTACAGACTTGCCAGACCCAATCCCGCCCGTTAATCCAATGAGCGGGATTTGCCCTTTTAGTGCAGAGAGAGCGGAATGCGCAGGAGTTGAGGCCATATTAAGTAAATAATGCCAGCAAACGCCAAAAAGGGCCCAAATGGAAAGGCTTGCGCACGCCCTTGCTTTTGCCAGTAAAGCCATATAAGGCCACCCAATAGGCCGCTCAGAGCCGACAGCAACACGATGCCCGGCAAGGCTTGCCAGCCCAGCCAAGCGCCCAGAGCAGCCAGCAGTTTTGCATCCCCCATGCCAAGGCCATCACGGCCTTTGAGGGAGCGATAAAGCCAATTTAATCCCCAGAAGAATCCAAATCCAGCTGTCGCACCGAGGATGGCTTCTTGTGGACTACAAAAGCGCACATCCACAAAGAAATTAAACAGTAAGCCGCCGGCAATCAGCCGAAAGGTGATGGCATTCGGAATCCGAAAGGTTCGAAAATCCACGTAGGCCACATAGGCCAAGGGCAGAATTAAGCCATAGCGAATCACATCAGCAAGTAAGGTGAGATCAGTCAAACAATTTGCCCCAAATTAAAGATTGGTAAGTAGAGGATTATCACCAATCCCCCAATCAAAAGTCCTACGAATACAACGAGTATAGGTTCAAGGCTATGACTCAATAGCTTGAGTCGACTGGTTAACTGCTTTTCGATGGCGTCGGCGCGCTTACTAAGCATGGCCGCTAAAGAGCCGCTAGCGCTACCAATCTCCAATAACTGCGCCGTCTCGTGATCAAAAAAATGCTGGCGCGGATCCGCGCGTTGCAAGGCTTCACTAAAAGACCACCCTTGGGCAAGCGATTTAAAGATATGCGCACTGAGGTCATGGCAAAGCCACTGATTCGAGGTTTGCGCTGTAATGCGCACTGCATCTAATGCAGGCAAGCCAGATTGCATCAAATAACCTAAGCTACGACACCAGCAAGCTAAGGCCGATTGGCGAAACAGATCCCCTATCACTGGAATTTGTAATAGGCGTTGATCACAGCGTTTCTGAAACCGCGGATGACGTAGCCATAGCAGTGAGCTGCTAATTACCGCAAGCGCAAACCCGCCAGCAATTACCGGCATGTATAGCATGAACTGCTGCGATGCGCTGAGAAGCAATTGTGTCATCCAGGGTAAGGGCGCATTGAAGTGACTAAACACGTCACTGAATACGGGGATGACCCAGATGATCATCGCAATCATGAGTAAGCATGCCGAGCCTAAGGTAATCAAGGGGTAGGCCAGAGCCTGTTGTATTTGGCGATGCAATTCAATTTGTGTATGCAATTGCTGTTGGATGGTGCGCAGTGCAAGGCTGATTTCGCCGGATTCTTCGCTGACGCGGATTAAGCCGATAAAGGCCGGATCAAAAAAAGCATGTTGCATGGATAGGCAGTGTGAGAAGCGCTCACCTTGCACTAAGTGGTGCGCAATCAATGCCATTACTTTTTGCCACCTAGGCGCAGCCGATTGCTGCATGAGCGTAACGCTCTCCAATAAGGGCAATCCGGCATCCAGTAATACCAGCATGCGCTCTACAAAATAAAGTTGTTCTTGTTTTCGAAGGACCATGATTAATGCCAGGAGCCGAGCTGTGAATTGAGCTCGGCAAGGGTGATGCGGTGATTATCAACATGGACCAGGCCAGCAGAGCGCATGTCCTGAAAGCCGTAGCTTTGAACCTGGCGTGCAAATTCAGCAGAATTTGCGTTGTTCTCAAATACAGTGGCAATGGCGCTTGTGAAAGGAAAAACTTCATGGATGCCAATCCGATCAAATAGGCCTGTTCCGCTACACAGTAGGCAGTTATCCATCGAATCTTTGGCATGGCACACAGAACAGATTTGACGTGCTAAGCGCTGCGAGCTAATGCAACGCAGGCAAGCCCGTAAAACATCACTGGCTATGCCTAAGCTGCGCAACCGTTGAACGCTGGCTAGAGCGCCGCGGGTGTGCAAGGTAGTTAATACCAAGTGGCCTGTTTGCGCAGCCTGCATGGCAAGTTCAGCAGTCACTGCATCTCGGATTTCCCCAATCAGGATGACATCAGGGTCTTGCCGAAGCAGGGCGCGAATGATCCCATTGAAATCCAAGCCTGCTTTTGGGTGATAGGCAATCTGATTGACGCCCGTAAGACGGATCTCGATTGGATCCTCGATGGTGCATACATTTCGGCCGCTGGTATTTAATTGGTTTAAGCAGCTGTAGAGTGTGCGGGTTTTGCCGCTGCCGGTCGGCCCTGTAACGAGTATCAGGCCATCGGGCTGAGCAATGGCATCTGCGAAGTGGGCCAGTTGCGATGCATGTAAGCCAAGCAAACCTAAATCCAACGCCGTGCTGGGAGGCGGCAATAAACGCACTACGGCTTTTTCCCCGTGCAGTGTGGGCAGTATGGATACGCGGCAATCGATATCGGGGCGCGTGTAATTGAGACCCACTAAGAGCCTTCCATCTTGGGGAATACGTTGCTCGGCAATATCCAATCTAGCCAGTATTTTGATGCGGGCAATGATGCGTTCGTGCTCTACCGCGATGGGGATTTGAAGTGTTTGCAATACACCATCAACACGGATCCGAATGATAGTTTTATACTCGAGCGCTTCGACATGAATATCACTTGCACGACTCTGAATCGCTTGGGTAACGATGGCTTGCCACGCCCGAATAACAGTAAAGTCATCATTTTGTGTAGTCAAATTAATACAGTACCTTGAACAATGTTGAAGTAATAGGCCATGTATTTGGCGCTCGGAAGTGCTTGGTCCTACTGTAGTGATTGCTCGTCTGAAGTACTATCGGATTCGATTGAATTGCCTGTCAGATACCATAGATCCCAATGATGAATTCAGCCCCTTCTCGCGCGCAACCCAATCAACCGAGCAATGATTGTGTGATTGCGGCGCCGTTTGGTTGCCTTGGCATCACTACGGAAATGGTGGATGGCAGTTTAATGCTTGCGCACATTCGCTATTTGCCTGCATCGGCAAAGCATAAAGCGCCAGGTAATACCTTGGCAGCCTTGGTGGAGAAACAATGCCGTGCGTATTTTGCCGATCCTAGGGCAGTGTTTGATTTACCTCTTAAGCCCCTAGGTACAGCGTTTCAACAGCGGGTATGGCATGCGATTACTCAGTTGCAATCGGGTGAAAGGATTACCTATGGAGCGATTGCGGCCCGCCTTCATTCGGGTGCGCGTGCGGTCGGTGGTGCCTGCGGCGCCAATTACTTTCCATTGGTGATTCCGTGTCACCGGGTTGTTGCCAAAGCCAATCTAGGTGGTTTTATGGGGCAGGATGCTCCTGGCCTCTATCGGGACATTAAGCTATGGCTTCTGAATCACGAAGCGCGCGCTTGATCGGCCGTCCTGCAATCCTGCAGAACAGCTCCATCACATAATCGGAGCGTGCAGCAATGAGTGTGAAGTAATAAAAGAGCCAGACTGTTCTGCGAGGCAGTTTGACTTCATTGCCTCGGGAAAAATGACTTCGGTCTGCAATCTTGCTTAAGGTGAGAACAGCTAAGCCGAGCGCTAAAAAACAAAAGCGCCGAATGCCCACCTCATGCCCTGGAATGAGGCGTATGTAATCCATTGCTTCCGCTAACTTCTGGTCGGCAATGGCGAGTAGCGCTAGTTGACTGTAGCCTTGCGGTTTCCAAGAGACGCCGCGCGCGCTATCTTCGGGCGAGTCTTTCAAAATATTGGTCATTTGTAAAGCTTGACCAAATCCAATCGCCAGGTGTTCGCGACCAGAAATGGTTCGAGCAAAGTTAGGTGAGTGCATGGCAAAGACGCTGGTGAGCATTTCGCCAACGACGCCTGCCACCACATAACAGTACTCTTCAAATTCAGGCAGGTCGCGTAAGCCTGCCAAAGTTTGCTTGTCATGAAAACGCAGCATGCCGTTTGACATGATTTCAACGCAGCGGCTAATTGCAGCTTGCTCATTTACATTAAAGCCATGAAAAATGCGCAGTACCGTTGGGGTATTGGCAATTAAATCACGCTCATCCGCATTGCAGTGCTCTTCAAGCGCACGTAAGCAAGGGATCACAAATGCATCAACCGATTGCTTACCTAAAACAGCATCCAGAAACAGCGAAGATAAGTCCCGCTTAGATTCGATGCTCAATGTTGGGGCATCTTCAATCGTATCGATGATGCGGCAAAGCAAATAGGTATTCCCAATGACGGTTTCGAGCGCCTTTGGCAACAGGGGGATGGTGAGGGCAAAGGTTCTGGAAACCGCCCCCAAAATGGACTGCTGATAAGCCAGATCGGCCATGGATTGCGCATGCGCTTTGGTCATGCTGGAATTATGTCAGAGCGGGGTGCTTCAGGGCATGCCAAAAAACATATTTACCATAAGTAACAAGGCCATATAATTTGTGCAAATGATTAAATGGGGCGGTTTGCCGTGCTGATTTGGTTTGTTGTCATCTATTGGGTAATCTCGGTTGGCATCGGCCTTTGGGCAGCTATGCGCGTCAAAAATACGGCCGATTTTGCAGCAGCAGGCCATAGCCTCCCCCTGCCGATTGTCACCGCCATGGTTTTTGCTACCTGGTTTGGTTCGGAGGCGGTTTTAGGCATTCCAGCGGAGTTTATTAAAGAGGGCTTGGGCGGCGTCGTTTCTGATCCGTTTGGATCGGCACTTTGTTTAATCTTGGTCGGCCTCTTTTTTGCCAAGCACCTCTATAACCGACGGATGTTGACGATCGGCGATTTCTTCCGTGAAAAGTATGGCCGCACAGTCGAGGTATTGGTTACCTTGTGCATCGTCGTGTCCTATTTAGGCTGGGTAGCTGCGCAGATCAAAGCGTTGGGTCTGGTCTTTCATGTCGTATCAGATGGCGCCATCTCAGAAGACCTGGGCATGATTATCGGTGCCAGCAGTGTATTGATCTATACCTTGTTTGGTGGCATGTGGTCGGTGGCGATTACCGACTTTATTCAGATGATTGTGATTGTGATTGGGATGCTTTATATCAGTGGTGAAATGACTGCGCTCACGGGCGGTTTTACGGTAGTCATTGAGCATGCGGCTGCGGCAGGCAAGTTCTCTTTTTGGCCCGACATGAATCTAGTATCAATTCTTGGGTTTACAGCGGCGCTGTGCACCATGATGCTTGGCTCGATCCCGCAGCAAGACGTCTTTCAGCGGATTAGCTCATCCAAGAATGTCAACATCGCAGTGCAAGCATCGATTTTGGGCGGAGTCTTGTACTTCATCTTTGCGTTTGTGCCAATGTACTTAGCCTATTCAGCGACCTTAATCGATCCTGGTTTGGTGGAGCGTTACATCAATACCGATTCACAAATGATTTTGCCCAAGCTGGTGCTGGAGCATGCACCGGTATTTGCCCAAATTCTATTTTTTGGCGCATTGCTCTCGGCGATCAAGAGTTGTGCAAGTGCAACATTACTAGCGCCCTCCGTCAGTTTTGCCGAAAACATCGTGCGCGGCTTTTACAAGCACTTAAGTGACCAGGGTTTGCTGAAAATCATGCGAATTACGGTCCTTTTCTTCACCTTAGCGGTTACCTTATTTGCGATGAACTCGGAGCTATCGATTTTCAAGATGGTCGAAAGTGCCTATAAAGTCACTTTAGTTGCTGCATTTGTGCCCCTTGCCTTCGGAATTTACTGGTCTAAGGCCAATTCCTTGGGCGGCCTGCTTGCCGTTGTTTTTGGCTTGACAGTTTGGATTGGGGCTGAGATATTAGCTCCTGAAGCTACTTTACCGCCGCAATTGGCGGGACTCTTAGCCAGCATCACTGGGATGCTGCTAGGTGGTCTAGTCCCCCGTTCTGCACTGCGTTAAGTGCAGGTTGAATAATTTGTATTTTGTTGTGATTGATCCGCTGCGCGAGATCTCGCAGCAAAAGTTGCCTACGATGGGTGCAATGAAAAATTTTTTGTTCTTATGGAGTTGTTATGAAAATCTGTGTGATCGGCGGGGGTGGAGCCATTGGCGGCTACCTAGCTGTCATGTTAGCGAGAGCTGGCAATGATGTAACCGTGGTCGCCCGAGGGGCCACATTAAAAGCAATTCAGGAAAGGGGGCTGGCACTCATTACCAATGAAGAGCCTGAGCCTCTGCATGCGACGGTTACTGCAGTTGAAAAGATTACCGATGCCGGTAAGCCAGACATCATTATTTTGGCGGTCAAGGCCCATCAGGTGGAGCCGGTCGTGCACGATATGGCATCCATCATGGGTCCCGATACGATCTTGATTCCAATGCAAAACGGAATTCCGTGGTGGTACTTTCAAAAGCTGCCCGGTGAATATCAAGACCATTCCGTTGAGACTGTGGATGCAGGCGGCCTCATCATGCGCACGATTAATCCCAATAATATTTTGGGTTGCGTGGTGTATCCCGCTACATTTACGCAGGCGCCTGGCGTGATTCGCCATGTGGAAGGTACACGCTTCCCGATTGGTGAGCTTGATGGATCGGTATCCGAGCGGGCAAAGATGGTATCGGAGTTGATGGCCGCTGCTGGTTTTAAGTCGCCGATTCTGGAAGACATCCGTGCCGAGATTTGGCTCAAACTGTGGGGCAATATGACCTTTAATCCGATCAGTGCCTTAACGCATGGTCACCTCGAAGGAATCTGTCAGCATCCGTTAACCAAAGATCTGGCGCGCAATATGATGGCTGAAGCACAAACCATTGGAGAGAAACTGGGCGTTACGTTCCGGGTGGATATCGAACGCCGGATTGGTGGTGCTGAAAAAGTCGGTAAGCATAAAACATCGATGCTGCAAGATTTAGAAGCAGGCCGCTCGCTCGAGATTGATGCCTTGCTTGGCTCCGTTATTGAGCTCGGTCAGATCACCAAGATCCCAACGCCATGCCTCAGTACGGTTTTTGCACTAACCAAAGTGCTGGATGAAAACGTCCAAGCATCCAATGGCAGTTTGGCTTTGCCATTTGCAGCAGGATATTAATCTGGGGTAATGTGGAGTTCTAAAGTTTTATACGATTTGTTCAGTAATTAAAAAAGCCTCAAAGCAGCAATGCCTTGAGGCTTTTTACATTAGCCCTGCGCGCTTACTCGAATGCGTTGTCGAGTTGCCCTACACCATCAATCACGATGCTGACCTTGCTACCCGGCTTCATCGAGCCAACCCCAACCGAGGTGCCGCAGGCAATGATGTCGCCAACTTCAAGTGTGATGTCTTGGGAAATCAAGCTCACCAATTTGGCGGGTTGGAAAATCATATCGGCAACCGGATAATTCTGGCGCTCCTGATCGTTCAAGATGGTTTTAATGTGCAACTGGCTTGGGTCGATGCCAGTTGTGATGTAGGGGCCAAAGACACCAAAGGTATCGAAGCTCTTCGAGCGAGTCCACTGGGCGTAGCCAGGATCACGATTGAGGATCTCAATGGCGGTGACGTCATTAATGCAGGTGTAACCAAAAATAGCAGAGGCGGCTTCGGCCTCGCCAATACCTTGGCAACGTCGCCCAATCACAATGCCCAGCTCACCTTCGTAGACCACTTTGCCCGAGTAGGACTTGGGCATGCAAATGGTTCGATTGGCGGCCAGAAATGAGCTGTTGGATTTTAAGAAGTACAGCGGTTCTGCCGGCACTGCATGCTCAAGCTTAGTCACCAGGGCATGGAAGTTATCCACCAGCGCAACCATCTTGGTTGGTACGCAGGGAATATCAATCACGACATCGGATAACTTGAGGGTGGCACCGGTTGGAGTGGGATTGCAAAACAAATCGCCGCTGTACACCGTAATATGATCATTTTGAACTTGCCCAAAGCCAATCTGACCTTGGTGCTGATAGCGTACCCATTGCGTCATAATGAATTCCTCTTGTTTTCAATATTGAATGCGTTCTATCTTATCAAGGATCGGTTATGCCCCAGTCTGCGGCTCCAGCTGTAATCGCTTTTGCACCGGAATTTGATCAACCGGTGCGCTACATGCTACGTACTCGAAGTTATTACCTAGGCTTAGGCTATGAAAACCCCTATGTCTGGGCACATTACATCGACGCGCCATTTGCGCCCCTCAAAAAGCCACTGAGCGCATCTAGGTTGGCCTTGGTGACAACCGCAGCACCGTATCAAGCAGATAAGGGTCCGCAAGGCGCAGGGGCAGCATACAACGCGAGTGCAAAGTTTTATGAGCCCTACTTAGGTTCAATGACGAGCAAGCCAGATTTACGCATTGCCCATGTTGGGATTGACCGCAAGCACGCCAATATGAGTGATAGCGAGTGCTGGTTTCCGTATGAGGCGGCGCAGGCCGCAGCGCAATCCGGCCGAATTGGATCGCTCTCACCCCGCTTTTATGGATTACCCAGCAATCGCAGCCAACGCCATACCGTAGAGGTTGATGCGCCCGCAATCATTGCCATGTGCCAAGCCGATGGAGTCGATGTTGCGGTGCTCGTCCCCAATTGCCCGATCTGCCACCAATCCCAAAGTCTATTGGCTAGGGCCTTAGAGTCCGCAGGTATATCCACTGTCGTGATGGCCAGCGCGAAAGACATTGTTGAGTACTGCGGTGTGCCGCGCTTGCTGTTTAGTGATTTCCCGTTAGGTAATGCGGCTGCAAGGCCAAATGATGCAGAATCGCGCACCCTTAATTTTGAGTTGGCATTGCGTTTATTGGAGTCGGCGCCTGGGCCCCGAACCAGTATGCAGTCTCCTTTAATTTGGAGCGCCGATCCGAGTTGGAAGCTGGATTACTCCAACATTGAACGCCTGTCGTCAGAAGAGGTGGCGCGCTTGAAAGCTGAAGCGGAGGCGGTGCGTGAAACGGCCAGAGCCTTGCGAATAAAAACGGTGGGCAAGTAAATCAATTAATAGGGGGGCGTGGTCGGAATGAGAGGATTCGAACCTCCGACCCCCTCGTCCCGAACGAGGTGCGCTACCAGGCTGCGCTACATTCCGTGTTGTGTTGCTCTGTGCTGATACTGACAACCGGAATTGCCAGCATAGCTATTTTATCCGACTGGTGCCGCTAAAAAAGGGGTTCAAAGCAAACTACTACATTTGCCTTGCTAGAGAGTATTCGCATAGGGAAACCAAAGAATCCGTTGCCGCATTCTTTGGAAACGCTTTGATATTACTCAGGGCTAAGTCCGCTTCCCGTTTGGCAGCCTGCTGGGTGTATTCCAGCGCACCGGAGCTCTGGACTGCATTCAGAATTTGCTCAAATACGTCTTCCGGTAAATCGGTATTCTGTGTGATCGCCGAGCGCACTAAAATCTGCTCTTCCGAATTGCCGTTTTCCAGTAGGTAAATTAAGGGGAGTGTTGGCTTGCCCTCGCGCAGATCGTCCCCGGCGTTTTTACCCATTTGAGTAGAAGTAGCGGTGTAGTCGAGTAAATCATCCATCAGCTGAAACGCGGTACCAATGTGGCGACCAAAAGCCGCGGCGAGTTCGCGCTCGCTATTGCCCGCGCCAGCCAAAATGGCCCCTAGCTCAGTCGAGGCTTCAAACAATTTGGCCGTTTTATAGCGAATCACTTGAAGGTAACTCGACTCATCTACCTCAGGGTCATTCATATTGAGCAGTTGCAGCACCTCTCCTTCAGCAATCGTATTGGTAGCATCGGACAAAATCTGCATGATCCGAATGTCATTGGGGGCCACCATCATTTGGAATGCCCTGGAGTACAAGAAATCCCCTACGAGCACACTGGCGGCGTTGCCAAAGGCCGCATTGGCAGTCTCACGCCCACGGCGCAGGGTCGATTCGTCAACCACATCGTCGTGTAAGAGGGTGGCGGTATGAATAAACTCGACGACAGCGGCCAAATCCAGCACATGGGGGATTTCTCGGCCACTGGAGAGGGCTTTTGCGACCAAAATTAGTAGGGCAGGGCGTACCCGCTTCCCCCCAGATTGGATGATGTAGCCCGAAATTTGGTCAATTAAGACCACTTCGGAGGCTAAACGGCGCTTAATAACCTCGTCCAAAGCCTTTAAATCAGGGGCTATGGGGGCCAAAATGGCTGATAGATCAGGAGTTTTGACAGTGGTACTCATGCAAGATATAATAATCGGCTAAGCTAGTCCGTGTGGATTAGCTTCAATGTTTCATAAATTTGAGGTTTCAAACCATGTACGCGGTCATAAAAACCGGTGGCAAACAGTATAAAGTTGCTGCTGGTGAAAAATTGAAAATAGAACAGATACCAGCGGATATCGGCAGCGAAATTACCTTAGACC
>JBIJAM010000041.1:0-12208 GCA_044345755.1 Polynucleobacter sp.
GGTCGCTTGCATCGCTTGCCTTAGGGTGGTTAGGCTTAGCATCCCTCTTTTCGATCACAGTCAGCCCGGCTTCGGTAATCCAGGACAGCAATTCATCGCGCGAGCGCAATTGCAAATGCTCTGCTAGGTCAGACAGAATGAGCCAACCCTCACCCTCTGGTAGCAGATGTTCTTTTAATTGGGATAAAAAACCGTTGAGCATCATGCTGTCCGGGTCGTATATGGCACGCTCAATTGGAGAGGTCGGCCTAGCCGGCAACCAAGGCGGATTACAGACAATCAAAGCGGCCTTCTCAGGAGGAAATAGATCTGTGTTCAGTATCTCCACCTGCTGCGCTAGTCCCAATTGATGCATGTTCACCTTCGCGCATTCCAGCGCCCTGGGATCTTGATCGGTGCCGATAATCTTCTGAATACCCCGCTGCGCGAGTACCGCAGCCAATACTCCTGTTCCTATACCGATATCAAAGGCCAATGAATTGACTTTTAATGCCGGTGGAAGCGGCGCCATTGCTACCAGCTCGACGTATTCACCACGTAGGGGTGAGAAGACGCCGTAATGGGGGAAAAGGCGCTGCGCACCTTCCTTTAAGGATGGAATCACCACCCCTTTTTTGCGCCACTCATGAGCGCTAATGATGCCAAATAATTCGCGCAAAGAAAGTACGTAATCGTTCGCCACATTCCCAAATACCTCGATGCATGCCTTCGTCACATCGGGCGCCCGTCGCAGTGGAATGGTGTGGTTAGCCGATACGGGAATTAAGATCGCATCGAGGATTCTGGCTCGCTGCGCCTGGGCTTGCCGGTGTTGATTAAAAACGGCTTTGGGCTCCAGCATAGTCACTGCATCTGGATTCAGCTTAGCTTCTTTCGCTATTTTTTTTCGATTGCGCTTCACGGGCTGCTCAGCCCGCCGAGCTAGAGCCTGCAGCAATTGCTTCGCATTTTGATAATCACCGCGCCATAAAAAAGTGCTCCCTTCGGAAGCAAGGCGATATGCCGTATCAGCCGTTAGTGTGTCATCTGCAATCACTACTTTTTTGGGTGGTGGCAATCCTTTTTCTGACTGCCATCGCACATCATGAACAGTACCTTCTTCTGTCCAGCGCATGCGATTGTCTTTTTCAATCATTACTAGCCTGAAGTAAGGCGGTCTTGAATTGCTCTACCGGCTGCGCGCCCTGAATGAGGATGCGGTCATTCAAAATCACGGCTGGTACAGAATGAATTCCAGCATCCAAATAGAATTTCTGCTGCTCGCGTACCGCCTCTTTAAATTCATCGCTCGCAAGCACCTCTTGCGCGCGCAGGCGATCTAAGCCTGCTCGATCCACTGCATCCAGAACATTTGCGGGGTCATCTAAATTGACGGCTAGCGTGAAATACGTCCCTAGCAACTCCCGTTTCAGACGGTGCTGCGCAGCACTGCCAAACTCGATTCCTGCCCAATGCAATAGGCGGTGGCAGTCAAAGGTGTTGTAGACCCACTTACGCCCCTCCGGATGGAAAGGGAAACCTACCTCAGCTGCACGCTTTCGAATCTGCGCTTGGTTTTCACGAACCTGCTTTGGACCAACGCCGTACTTTTCAACCAAATGTTCAATCACATCCTGACCGCCGATTGGCATTTGCGGATTTAACTCAAAAGGCTGAAAGTGCAGATCAACCTTGACCCGATCACCCAGCTCAGCTAGGGCTTGCTCTAGAGTGCCCAAACCAACAGCGCACCAAGGGCATGCAATATCGGACACAAAATCAATCTTGACGGTATTCATCGCTTTTCTATCTCGATTCGATTACGCAGGTGGATGGTCTTCTGGACCCACCTTGAGTGCGATCAGAAAACGGGACACCATGTTGTAGGCCGCGATCACGGTTACCAACTCGACTGTGCACGTGTTGCCTAAGGCATCGCGTAAGCGCACCATGAGCTGATCATCCACTTGAATGTTTCGTGTCATCTGCAGCGTAAGCTCAGCAGCGTCAACCTCCACTGGACTAAAGCAGGCTTTGGGAAACTGCGGGGTGCCTAGCAAACGCAAAGCCTCGACCTGCTCTTCACTGCCACCCGCCTTTCTGAAAGGGGGTGCATGGTGGAAAAACTCATACTCGGCGCCATTTAAAACGGCAACCCCGCACATCGCTAACTCGCGTAACCTGGGGTCTAAGGTCAAGTTATTGCGAATCTCGCCCACAAAGTGATTCCAGCCCTCTGCAATCGGAATGCTATGCAAGAGCATGCGATCTAGATTGATGAAAGCGCCGCCGCGGCGTTTTCGGATCGCGGCAACCAAGTCGGCAGGCTCAGCCAAATCAATCGGAATATACGGAATTGCTCGGTTTTGAGGGGTTTCAGACATAGTGAGAATTTTGTATCGAAAGAGATTAATTAAGGGTAAAGACTACCACCCAATAGGAGTGTGTTTGATAATAGAGGATGTTATTGATTCCTTGTCACCAATGAAGCCGATTCTCAATATTGCCGCATACCAGTTTGTACGCCTTGAGGCCCTTGAGGACCTCCGTGTGCAGATGCTTGATGCCCTAAATACACGCCAACTGAAAGGCACTGTGCTGCTGGCCGGAGAAGGCATTAACGTATTTTTGGCGGGCGCCGAACCACAACTACGCGACTTTTTAGCGTGGCTTCGGATGGATCAGCGTTTTGCTGCCATCGAAGTCAAGGAAAGCTGGTCAGACGATCAGCCCTTTAAGAAGGCGCTGGTCAAAGTCAAAAATGAAATCATACGCATGAATCACCCTGCTATTCAACCTGAAACGGGCAGAGCCCACTTCATTGCGCCCGCAAAACTAGCGGAGTGGCTTGATCGCGGCACTGACGACCTAGGGCGACCCGTTGTGATGATTGATACCCGCAACCAATTTGAGGTGGAATACGGCACCTTTGAAAATGCCGTGCATTTCAATATCCAAAAGTTCAGCGAATTTCCAGAAGCGATTAAAGCGCATCAAGCTGAGTTGGCCGATAAAACCCTGATTAGTTTTTGTACTGGTGGCATCCGCTGTGAAAAATCAGGGCTTTACATGCGCGAGATCGGCATAGAGCATAGCTACCAACTCGAGGGTGGCATCCTCAAGTACTTTGAGGATGTCGGCTCAGCACACTATCAGGGAACTTGCTTTGTCTTCGATGAGCGCGAAGCCCTTGAGCCCACCCTCGAATCGATTGGTATCGAGCAATCGATTCGTAAAAAGCAGGTGTAACTAAGTCGACTAACTAAATCAACCAATTACGTCGATTTACCAACCAACTCAAAATGCTCCATGAAGGGGGGCTTCGTAAAGTAAGGGCCGACAATCGCGCGCCAATCGGTAAAAAGCGCGGACTCCCTAAAATCAACCATATGATTTTCAAGCGTATCCCAGTAAATCATGAGTAGATAACGTGCAGGCGACTCTACACAGTGATTTACCTTATACCCACGAAAGCCTTTTGATTTTGAAACTACCGTCTCCAAGCCGCGAATAATGGCCTCATTAAATTCTACTTGTTTGCTTGGATCAATTTGAATATCGACGTGCTCTAAAATCATGTTGTTTCCCCCTATGTTGATGCCTCTAAGCACAGTATAGTAATCCACCGCCTATCCACAACTCCGTAAATACTCAATTGCAAGCCCCCAATCCAATCGATCCAGCCCCAATCAAACTCAGCACGAGTGAGCTATTTATTGGATTTACCAAGATTGGCCTATCGGGTTTTGGCGGCGTATTGCCTTGGGCAAGGCGCACGATCGTGGAACAAAAGCAATGGATCACTGCCGCCGAATTCAATGCTATTTTGGGCATCTGCCAGCTGGTTCCTGGGCCCAATATTGTCAATCTTGCAGTGTGCATTGGCTCTCGTTTTGGCGGGGCAAAAGGCGCACTCGCCGCCGTCTTGGGCTTAATGTTGGCGCCGATTGGCGTGGTGTTGCTATTGGCCATACTCTACGACCACTTCAGTTACCTTGAGGCAGTTCAGGGCATGCTCCGCGGCATATCTGCAGTAGGCGTTGGCTTAATTGCAGCCACTGGCCTCAAGATGCTGCGTGAAGAATTACGCTATCCGCGAATGCTGTTGGTTGTGGTGGTGACCCTATTCATTGCTACTTGGCTTGCCCTGCCACTGGGGTGGGTTGTTTTAATTGCTTCGCCACTCGCTCTATTCATTGCGTGGCATAAAGCAAAGGGGGTCGCATGATCCTACTGAGTTTATTTATCACCTTATCGGCATTCTCATTAATTGCCTTTGGCGGCGTCAATGCCTTGTTGCCCACACTCTTTGCGATTGCGGTCGAACAAAAGCAGTGGATTGATGCAGAGACCTTTGCGCATTATTTTGCGATTGCCCAAGCAGCGCCAGGACCGAATTTAATGACAGTCACACTCATTGGATGGCATGTGAGTGGCGTTGTAGGCGCCCTGATCGCAACGCTGGCCATTTGCTGGCCATCTTCTATTCTGATCTTTTGGCTGCAACGCGTGATCAACACCATGCGGCATGAGCGGGCCAAGCAAAGCATTCAGTTTGCTGCAGCAGCGCTCGCAGTTGGACTCATTCTGGCCTCGGCCTGGCAGATCGCCCTGCAGATTAATACCAGTTGGCTTGCGTATGCTTTAACATCCGGCACAGCATTGATTGCTACTGCAACCCGCTGGCATCCGATGTACCTCATTCTGATTGGAGCTGCTTTGGGATTGATTGGCTTGATCTAAGCTTACTTGAGAGCTTGGTAGGTCATGATCCCAAGGAAAGTCAGTACAAGCGAGCCAATCACATGCAATAACGCAGTCCCCACCGCCCAAGTGTATTCACCACGCTGCATCATCTCAAGCACTTCTGCAGAAAAACTCGAGAATGTGGTCAGCCCGCCTAAAAACCCAGTGATAATAAATAATCGCCACTCAGGTCCGATGGCAGCATTGTTAGCAAAAAAGGCAACAGCAATGCCAACTAAATAACCGCCAAACAAATTAGCTAACAAGGTGCCCAGGGGAAAGCCCGATACCAACCCCGCACCCAAGACGTTAAAGCCAGCGCGCAATAGCGCCCCGAAACCCGCTCCAAAAAAAATGGCTACCAGTGATGTACCCATAACTTGATTGTAGTTAATGGATGAGGAAGGACAGCATGCTAATGGAGCCCATCTCAATGCCATTAGTAAGAATTTCTACCTGCTCGCCACTGCCTTGCAGTGCCAAGGGGTACAAAGCAGGCCAATAGTGTTCTGGGGTTGGAATCGACAGTCGAGCCCCATCACCCGCGCCCTGCCAGTCAAGCAAAGGAGGATGCTGATTCGCCAAAATCTGACTGGTAAAAAATTGATTGAACTCGGTTGCCCATGGCAGTGGCACTGCACCAGCTTCCCAATCGATTAAGCGCAAGTTATGGACAATGTTTCCGCTACCTAGAATCAGGATGTTTTCATCGCGCAAGGGCGCTAATTGTTTGGCTAGTGTGTAGTGCTCATTGGCGCTGAGCGATCCATCTAAGCTGAGTTGCACTACCGGCACATCGGCATTCGGATACAGGTAGCGCAAAACCGACCATGCCCCGTGATCGATTCCCCATTCATGCTCTTCTAAAACCACCGCTTGCGTTAGCAAAGACTGGACGCGGTGCGCGAGGGCTGGACTGCCCGGTGCGGGATATTGAATCTGAGATAAGGCTTCTGGGAAGCCGCCGAAATCATGAATGGTTTTAGGCTGCTGCATCGCGGTAAGCCAAATGCCTCGAGTCAACCAATGGGCTGAGATCAAGAGGATTACATCGGGTTTATGAAGACGCTTACCGAGGGATGCCCATGCTGCCGTATGGCGGTTGGGCTCTAAAGCGTACATCGGGCTGCCATGCCCAATAAAAACTACGGGCTGGCGGTGTTTACTCATTTCCGGTGGGAAGCGGGCTTCAACCGAAAACTAAGGGCATGAATGCCGAACTGCAGGTTGGCAATTAGCCAAATACGTAAGCCGTATGGGCAGCAACCAACGCAAATAAGATTGCCAAGCTTGTTGCGACCGCCAACATCACGATCAAGGTGATGATCTTTTTATTGATCTCGTCCTTACTTTCTTTATGCCACTCATTCATAACTTATCCCTCAATAGTGCGTATTTAAGTGCAAATTGCAATTCCGCAATTATCCACCATCCAGCCATCGGCTAGCCATATTGCAGGACTGCTTAACGGCCACGGCCGGCTTTGCGCATCATGCCTTTACCGCCGCCAAAGCCACTGGGCGGTTTGCCACCGGCGCCCTGAGGGCCTTTTCCGGCAGGAGGACGAACGGGCGGTTTAGCCGCAATCGGGCGGGCTGGAATCTTGGTAGCGGGTTTTTTTTCTTCAGTCACGTTAGGCTCCTGTGGATATCATAGTGTCATGATAAGTGCCTTTTCGATAGAAGCAATAGCCGTCAACGCGATTCCCCTGATTTTGGCCATCACCATTCATGAGGCGGCGCACGGTTACGTTGCAAAACGGCTAGGGGACAATACCGCCTACCTACTTGGGAGGGTTACCTTAAACCCCTTTAAACACATTGATTTAGTAGGTACTTTACTCATTCCGTTGGCCTTAATTCTGCTGAATTCAGGCTTTTTAATTGGGTATGCCAAGCCCGTACCGGTTCGCTTTGATCAACTAAAAAACCCCAAAATCGACATGATTTGGGTTGCCTTAGCTGGACCTGGGTCTAACTTCATTCAGGCGATTGCATGGGCTACCCTCTGGTTTGTGCCGCAACTCCTGGGCATCGATGAGCCCTATTTGGGGGCAGTGGCTAAAGCAGGGGTAATGTGGAACATCAGTCTGCTGGTATTTAATCTGCTACCCATTCCGCCCATGGACGGCGGGCGAGTCCTAACTGGTCTCTTACCTTACCGCCAAGCAGTGCCTTTTAGCCGAATTGAGCCTTGGGGCTTTTTTATCGTCTTGGGCCTAGCCATCAGCGGACTCGTAAGCGATTGGTGGATGCAACCCCTAAGCGGCTTCTTTTTATCCATCATTCGTTTCTTGATGTGGCCCCTGCAGCACTTGCTATAAAAAGGAATTTTTTCGCTTAAAAGGCGACGAAGTGGGTTATGCTGATATCGCATATACCCTCTTCCACTCATCAGGAGATCCCATGTCTACGAATCCACTTGGTACTAGCGCTGGTCTGCGCATGTTGGCAGCATCCATCATCTTGATTACAGCCAGCCCCGCTTTTGCGCAGTTTCAAAAACCAGAAGACGCCATTAAATACCGTCAAAGCGCATTCAGCGTGATGGGGACGCATTTCGGGCGGATTGGTGCCGTTGTCAAAGGTGAAGCGCCTTACAACAAAGATGATGTTGCTAGAAATGCAGCCATCATTGCAACGCTATCCACCCTACCATGGCAAGCCTTTGGTGCTGGCACCGAAGGTGGTAAAGCCCAACCTGCAATTTGGACTGACGCAGCTAAATTCAAAACAGGATCAGAGAAAATGCAAACCGCGATTACTGAACTCAATCAAGCGGCTCAGTCAGGCAATCTGGACAACATCAAAAAGGCATTTAGTGCTGCAGGACAAACCTGCAAAGCATGCCACGATGACTTTAGAAAGAAATAATTCCGAGGGCATAGAGCAGCAGTAAGGCAATTGCACACAGCGATAGCAATGCGGTAAGTCGCTGTGCTGCTCCATCTTTAGAGGCAAGCAATTCTTTTGGAGGCAAACCTTTGCCCTCGCGCTCAAGATCGATTGCCTTATCACCCTGAATCATGGGCATTAGGATTGACTCGCGCTTGATCCATTGGTAATAGGCAATAGCCAAGAAATGCAAGCCAATTAATCCAAACAGAATATTGGAGTTGAGCGCATGAATGCTACTTAGCAAGCTAACGGTAGCGTTGGGCACATACTTGGCAAGCGGACCTTGAAATGCAATGTCATCGTCGGTAAACAAACCGGTGCTGGCTTGAATACCAACCACCAGCAATAAGGCAATAACCGATAGACTACCCAAAGGATTGTGGCCAAGGCCGCTACCCTCCTTGCCACTGAGGAAAGCAATGAGGCGCTGCGGGCTTGGAACAAAGGTGGTGAAACGCGAATGCACTGCGCCGATAAATCCCCACAGTATGCGAAATAAAACCAAGCTCAATGCAGCATAGCCAAAATAGGCATGCCACTGCATGAGGTTCCCGCCGATATTGACGCAGATCACCGCGCCCGCAATGCAGACGACCAGTAGCCAATGAAACAGCCTGGTTGGTAAATCCCAAATGCGCAGAGTTCTTTTCATAACGAAAAGAATAAAGCAATCCCACAGCCAATGCTAGCCACGGGACTGATGGTGCGATGCCTTAATCGATCTTGGGCAACTCTTTTTGGATGATCTTTAAACCTTCGCGCAAAATAGAATCGTAGCGGGCGCGCTCGGCACGAATGGTTTCTGGATTCCATTCAAAAAAACCTTCGCCGGTCTTCATGCCCAGCTTGCCGCTTTTAGCGCGATCGCCCAAACAGTTAGCGATGTTGGGTGAGTTATTCAGCGAGGGATAAATGCTCGCCCCTGCTGCAGCATGAATCTCGATACCTGCATGATCCCGCTGCATCACTGGACCAGCTGCAAGGTAGCGGAAACCAAAACCAAAGCGGACGGCTTTATCCACGTCTTCTGGTGTAGCAATGCCTTCGTCAATCAGATAAAACGCCTCGCGCGAAAGTGCATGCTGTAAGCGATTTGCCAAAAATCCATGCAAATCTTTTTTAACCATCACCGGCACCATGCCGCATGCAGTCATCAGGCGCGACAAACTCTCTGCCACCATCTTGGAGGTCTTCTCGCCACAAACAACTTCAACGCACGGCACAATGTGCGCGGGCATAAAGAAATGCAAACCAATCATCCGGGCTGTCGTTTTGAGGCCAGCTGCAATTTCGCTAATCGGAAAGCTTGAGCTATTGCTAGCCAATACCGTTTCGGGTTTGGTCCTCTTTTCTAGCTCAGCAAAAAGCGATTGCTTTAAGTCAAGGCGCTCGGGTATACACTCAATCACCAAATCCACATCAGCCCAATCAACTTCGTCAAGTGAGCCGGCCACCGTCAGTAAATGAATGCGGTGTTCATAACCCAATTCGGTCATGGCATTCGCAAAGTAATTGGGTAGGTGCGCACGGCGCTCGGTTGTTAACTCCACTACTTGGGTGGCGCAGCCGCCACGCGCGCACACGGCGGCAACATCGGCGCCCATGGTGCCGCCACCGATAATGACGACCTTGGTTTCCGCTGGGGTGAATAACATTTCATTTTCCTTTAAGTAATGGTGCGGTACGCGTTGCGGCTGGCACCATAAAATCAAAATCACACCCAATATCAGCTTGGGTAACGGTGGTTTGGTAAAGGCGCCGATACCCTGTTGCGGGAATATTCAAACGAACTGCGGGCGGCGCTAGTTCAGCCAGGCGGCGGGCAATTTCTGCATCATCCACTAATAACTCAATGCGGCGTTCGTCCACATTCAATTCAATGATGTCGCCGTTACGCACGATCGCAAGCGGGCCATTTTCTGCCGACTCGGGGGTAACGTGCAAGACGATGGTGCCAAATGCGGTGCCGCTCATGCGCGCATCGGAGATCCGCACCATGTCTTTGACTCCCGCCTGCGCAAGCTTTTTAGGGATCGGTAAATAGCCTGCCTCTGGCATGCCGGGGGCGCCCTTTGGGCCCGCGTTTTGCAAGACCAAGACGTCATCCGCGGTGACGTCCAAATCATCTCGATCAATCCGCAGCGCTAAATCTTCGAGTGAACTAAACACCACTGCGCGTCCACGGTGCTTGAGCAGCGCAGGCGATGCTGCAGAATGTTTGATCACGGCACCGCGTGGCGCTAAATTGCCTTTTAATATAGCCAAGCCGCCAACGGGGAAAATCGGCTCTTGCGCAATCCGAATGACTTTACGGTTGTGTGTCACGGGGGCAGCGTCGATCTCTTCGCCCAAGGTTCTGCCACTGACCGTCATGCAATCTAAATACAGCAGGGGCTTCAGTTCACGCAATACCGCCATGAGTCCACCATCCTCATTGAGGTGTTCCATGTAATGCATACCACTGGGTTTTAAATCCACCAGCACCGGCACATTACGGCCCAAACGATCAAATGCCTCAAGGTCAATTTTGACACCTAAGCGAGCAGCAATTGCTGTGAAATGAATTAAGGCATTAGTTGATCCGCCAATAGCATGGAGTACCGTCAAGGCGTTCGTAAGCGACTCCAAAGTCAAAATACGTGATGGCGTTAAGGCCTGCTCGGATGGCATCTTAGCCAATTCAACTGCACGACGCCCCGTTAACTCAGCCAAGCGAAAGCGTTCAGCCATCACGGCAGGTACCGCTGCCGTTCCTGGTAGGCTCATGCCTGCTGCCTCCACCATGCAAGCGATGGTACTAGCAGTGCCCATCACCATGCAAGTGCCGGTTGTGGGGGCCAGTTTTTCATTTACCGCATCGATCTCCGTTTGATCGATTTCCTTGGCGCGGAACTTAGCCCAATAGCGGCGGCAGTCGGTGCAGGCACCCAAGCGATCGCCTTGATAGGTTGTGGTCAACATCGGCCCGGTTGGAATCGAGATCACAGGCACATCCACACTGGCCGCACCCATCAGTTGTGCTGGTATGGTTTTATCGCAACCGCCAATCAAGATGACTGCATCAACGGGTTGAGCACGCATCATTTCTTCGGTATCGAGTGCCATCAAATTACGTAAATACATGCTGGTTGGAAAAGCAAAGGATTCATGCACTGATATGGTCGGAAAAACCATCGGCATGCCACCGGCTTGCATCACGCCGCGCTTGGCGGCTTCAATCATTTGCGGCACGTTGCCATGGCATGGATTGAAATCGCTGAAGGTATTGGTAATTCCAATAACCGGCCGATCGAGCGCGCTATCACTAAAACCCATGGCCTTAATGAATGCTTTTCGCATGAATAATGAGAAATCAGCATCGCCGTAACGGGTTAAACCCTTACGCATGCCGCTTGGATTGCCATTGGAGTTCGCTGAATTGCTCAAGGGGGTTTTCCTGTTGATATCGGTCTATGAAAGTGGTGAATTTGTTAAATCCACTTACAATAGCGCATTATTTCAATAAAAATAGCAGTGAGACATGATCCCCGTCAATTCGGTGTTGCAGGTCGGTTCGTTTCCGGAAATTATGCAAGCGGAAATCAACCGAAGCCTGAAAACAGTGCATTTAATCAATCCCCATGAGCCAGCTCCTGCCGGTTCCTATGAGGCGATCCTGACGCGCTCCAACACCCTGATACCGGAAAGCCTGCTCCGCCAGATTCCAAACCTGAAGGTCATCGCATGCTGCGGCGTTGGCTACGATAATCTCCCTTTGGATTACCTTAAAGCCCACGGCATTCAGGCAAGCACTACCCCCGGCGTACTGAACGATGCCGTGTGTGAGCTGGGTATCGGCCTCCTCTTTGCTTTACTGCGTCGCCTGCCTACAGCGGATCGCTTCGTTCGCTCTGGGGAATGGCAAGAACAAGCCTTCCCCATTACGACGACCTTAGCCGGCAAAACGGTTGGCATTGTGGGATTAGGGCGAATTGGCCTTGACCTAGCAAGGCGACTCGAGGCATTTGGGGTAACAATTGCCTATACAGGCCCTAGCGCTAAAAAATCTGCTTACACCTTCTATAGCAGCGCGGTTGCGCTGGCTGAGGCAGCCGATGTAATGATGTTGACTTGCCCAGGCGGTCCTGAGACCGAAGGCATGATCGATGCAGCGGTCTTAAATGCCCTTGGGCCAAATGGGTATTTAATCAATATTGCCCGCGGTAGCGTCATCGACGAATCGGCACTAATTTTTGCATTGCAGCAAAATCGCATCGCCGGGGCGGCGCTCGATGTGTTTGAGAGCGAACCCCAGTTGAATTCTGCCTTCATCCCGCTTCATAATGTGGTGCTAAGCCCCCACATCGGCAGCGCTACGCGTGAAACCCGCCAAGCCATGACCCGTTTGGCAATTGATAACTTAGAAGCATTTTTTAACCACCGTCCTTTATTAACACCGATCCACTAGAAACCGGAGATCCCATGTTGACCCCCAAACCTTCCTCACTATCCGCAGTGCTTTCACCTGTCATCACGCCATTTAATGCCGATGGCAGTCCGAATATTCCTAAGCTACTAAAGCAATGCAAGTGGCTTGAGGCGAATGG
>JBIJAM010000042.1:0-12168 GCA_044345755.1 Polynucleobacter sp.
TCTCGTCACAGGAAGTTTCTATGCCCAAAACGATCATTTTTAGTTAAGCCGTGCTAGAATCCGTGATTCAGTTAATTTCGATTATTCGAGCATATACGAGTTAAACCAGCATGACTACAGTCCGCCTACGCGAAAACGAGCCTTTTGAAGTGGCATTACGCCGTTTCAAGCGCACCATTGAAAAAAACGGTCTTTTGACTGACTTGCGTGCCCGCGAGTTTTATGAAAAGCCAACCGCAGAGCGCAAGCGCAAAAAAGCTGCTGCCGCAAAACGTCATTACAAGCGTATTCGCAGCCAAATGTTGCCTAAAAAGCTCTACTAAGAGGGCAGCCCGAATACAGGCACTCAATTTATAGAGTTGCCAACAAGCCCGCTGACGGTAAAACGCAGCGGGTTTTTGTTTTTTTGTTGTGGTACTAATAGACACCAAGACATTCAATAATCGCAAGGAAATGCAATGAGCCTGAAAGACCAAATCACCGAGGATATGAAAAACGCGATGCGCGCCAAAGAGGCTGAGCGTTTAGGTGCGATTCGCCTTTTACTGGCGGCCATCAAACAGCGTGAGGTTGATGAGCGCGTGGTGGTGGATGACGCCGGTGTAATCGCTATTGTTGAAAAATTAATCAAGCAGCGCAAAGACTCCATCAGTCAGTTTGAAAAAGCAGGCCGTGCTGATTTAGTGGCGATCGAAGCGGCTGAGATGGCCATCATGCAAGCCTACTTGCCAGCACAGTTGTCCGATGCCGAGGTCGCTGCCATTGTGACTGCAACCATCAAACAACTGGGCGCCAGTGGACCGCAGGACATGGGTAAGGTGATTGGCGCGCTCAAGCCACAACTGGCAGGCAAAGCCGATATGGGCGCGGTATCTGGTCTCGTGAAAGCGGCACTCGCTCAGTAGGCGTAAAGCAAACCGCATCATGGGCATGATCCCTCAATCGTTTATTGCGGATTTATTAAATCGAGTCGATATTGTCGATGTCGTTGGGCAGCACGTTAAGTTAAAAAAAGCAGGCGCCAACTACCAAGGCCTCTGCCCATTCCATCAAGAAAAATCCCCATCGTTTTCAGTGTCTGCGACCAAGCAGTTCTACCACTGCTTTGGCTGTGGTGCCCACGGTTCTGCCATCGGCTTTTTAATGGAGTATTCCGGACTTGGTTACGTCGAAACGATTGAAGAGCTCGCGCGCTCTGCCGGACTCACCGTACCGCGTGAAGAGCGCACCGCAAATGATGTGGCCAGGCAACAGCAGGCCCTTGCCTTAAGTGAGGTCATGGGCTTAGCGGCTGATTGGTACAAAAATCAGTTAAAGGCGGCGCCGCGCGCGATTGAATATTTAAAAAGCCGAGGCCTAACTGGCGAAGTGGCTAAGCGCTACTCCCTCGGCTACGCGCCAGATGGTTGGCAAGGTCTAGAAGCTGTGTTTGGTAGTTATGCTGACGACGCGACTGCAAAGCCGCTACTTGAGGGCGGCTTATTGATTCAGAGCGAGACGAGTGAGTCCAATCAAACAGCACGTCGCTATGATCGCTTTCGGGATCGCGTGATGTTTCCTATCCGAAATCACAAAGGTCAGGTGATTGGTTTTGGTGGACGCATTCTGGATCAAGGTGAGCCAAAGTATTTGAACTCCCCTGAAACCCCACTCTTCTCCAAAGGCAACACGCTATACGGTTTGTTTGAGGCTAGACAAGCAATTCGGGCGCAAGAGTACGTCTTGGTTTGCGAAGGCTATATGGATGTGGTGGCCTTGGCGCAATTGGGCTTTCCCAATGCAGTAGCGACCTTAGGTACAGCTTGTACTGCGAATCACGTGCGCATGCTTCTGCGTCAAACCGATCGGATTGTGTTTTCGTTTGATGGTGATGCGGCTGGGCAGCGCGCAGCGCAGCGTGCACTCGAAGCCTGTTTGCCCTTGATGTCAGACGATAAAGAAATTCGATTCTTATTTTTACCAACGGAACACGACCCCGATAGTTACGTTCGCACCTACGGCGCGCCGGCATTTGAAAAGGTCATTAAAGAGGCTACGTCGTTTTCCAACTTCTTTTTCAGAATAGTGAGCGAAGGGCATGACTTAACTTCGCCAGAAGGCCGAGCACAAACGCACCATGCGGCTAAGCCCCTCTTCTTGTCGATGGCACCGATTGCGCTGCGCTCACAAATGCTGCGCGAGGTGGCAATACGAACATCCTCAACCGCTACCGAGTTAGAGGCATTTTGTGGACTGACGATTGCACCAGCCGCGCGCAGTAATACACAAGCACAGGGAAAATCGGCAGCGCCAGCCGGTGCGATAGGACGAAGCCAAACCAGCGCATGGCAGCCCGGTAAGGGCTATAGCAAAAAGCCAGCGGGGCCAGCAATCCCACCCCCCAATGCACCAATGGATTTAGCAGAGCAGCTATTACGTTTGTTGATTCAGTTTCCGCATTTAGGCAAGGGCTTAAATACCGAACAGCGCCAGTTAGTCTTGGCGGCAGCGGAGCAGCGCACAGCCAATGCATTAATGTTGATGACGGATTTGCTTAAGCAGTGCGATCAATTGGATTATTTGCCCAGCGCATCGAACGCAGAATCAATCCCAGGCGCCGGTGCCTTTGCATTGTTTCAGGAGCAACTCTCCCGAAGTGAATTGGCATCGATGTATGAGGTGCTGCGTAAACGGGTGATGGAATCGGATTTAGATGCGGCAGGCGCAGCTGCCGACCTGGATGGTGCCCTAAAAAAGCTCAATATGCTCCAGCTTAAAAATGAAATGACCGCCATTACCCAGCGGATTTCTAGCGGCGAAGCATCCGATGCGGATCGGGCGCGGTATCGCGAATTGGGCGAACGCCTGAAGTTTTCCTAAGAAAAGCCCCTTTGGTCCCTTAAGCCCGTAAGAATTGCCCGTTTAAGCCCGATTTATTGCTGATTACCGGGTCAGAAAACGCCGAATCGACTATAATCCTCTGTTCAGAGAAAAAATACGAAGTAATTCAGTCACTTGCGTCATTAATTTGATTTTATTGACCATAGTGACCCAGGCAATTGGTCTGACCCATTGAAACCAACAATTAATTAAGTAAGTGAGCGTAAACCTATGCCAAGCAGCAAGATCAAGAAAAGCGCGAAACCCGTGAAAAATACCCCAGCAAGTAAGTCTAAACCGCTTGCCAAGAAAACGACCGTCCCAGCAAAAAGCAAAGTCGCTGCCAAGGCGCCAGTAAAGAAAGCCGCTGCGCCAGCCAAAGCCAAAGTACCTGCCAAAAAGGCAGTAGCAGTTAAGTCAAAGCCCGCATCCAAAGTAGCGCCCAAAAAAGCTGCGCCTGCGAAGGCAGTAAAAAAGCCAATCGCAAAGCCTACAAAGCCAGCAGCAAAGAAGGCAGCATCAAAAGTTCCAGCGAAGGCAGTTAAAAAACCGGCGAAGCCAGCAAAGCCATTAGCGAAGTCGGGTTCTAAGCCTGCGGCGAAGACGCCAGCCAAGGTGGCTGCAAAAGCAAAACCAGAAGCAAAGCCAAGTAAAGAAACAAAAAAAACAGCGGTCGCTGCAAAAACAAGCAAAGACGTCCCTGCTAAAAAAGGCAAAGCGGTTGAGCCTGAAGTAGTTTTACCAAAAGGTAAGGGCAAGTCTAAAGGGGCTGCGTCTGCTGATGCGGTACTGGATGGAGAAGCGGCGGAAGAAGGTAAAAAAACCAAAGGGCGTAAAGCCAAAGCCGAAGTCCCCGCGGCGGAATCCGGCGAAGACAATCGCACCGATCGCCAAAAAGCGAGAGACCGCAAGGCCAAAGAGAAGGCTCTCCTAAAAGAATTTGCAGCACAGCAATTAGGATCAGAAGAGCAGCAAGAGTTGCGTCGCGCACGCCTAAAAACCCTGATTAAGATGGGTAAGTCCAAGGGCTACCTAACCCATGGCGAAATGAATGACGTGATGTCCGACGAATTGTCGGATGCTGACGCGCTGGAAACTTTAATTGGCTTGCTCAATGACATTGGCATTACCGTGTACGAGCAAGCTCCCGATGCCGAAACCCTCCTCCTGAATGAGAACGGGATTTCTGGCGCATCCGATGAGGAAGCAGAAGAAGAGGCCGAGGCTGCACTATCGACCGTTGATTCGGAGTTTGGCCGAACGACTGACCCGGTGCGCATGTACATGCGCGAGATGGGAACAGTCGATCTGCTGACCCGCGAGGGCGAGATTGTGATTGCCAAGAAAATTGAGGCAGGCCTCAAAGACATGGTGATGGCCCTTTCCGCATGCCCGGTCACCATTGCTGAAATCGTTGGCAATGCCGACAAGATTGTTTCCGGCGAAATGGAGATTGATCAGTTTGTCGATGGTTTAGTAGATCCCAATGCCGAAGACATTCAGCTGGGACCCGATGAGCCAGAAGAAGACCTCGAAGCTATAGAAGGCGATGAAGAGGGTGGCGAAGAAGATACTGGTGGCGGTGGCGGCGGTTCAAGCACGGCCAGTGCCAAGCAACTAGAAGAGCTAAAGCAGATTTCTTTAGAGAAGTTTGCCATCATCCGCACGCAGGCAGACAAGATGCTCCGTGCGTATCACCGGGATGGATATAACTGCCCTGCCTATATCAAAGCACAGGAAGCCATTCGGAACGAAATGCTTGGTTTCCGTTTGACGGCCAAGAGTGTTGAAAAGCTGTGTGACACCATGCGCTCCCAAGTGGATCAAGTGTGGAAACTCGAGCGTGGCATTGTTAGCTTATTGGTAGACAAAATTGGCGTATCGCGCGGCGAAGTATTAAAAGACTTCCCCAAGATGTCCATGAATTTGAAGTGGACCACCAATTTACTGAAAGACAATAAGTCCTACAGTGCACTCCTGGAGCGTAACGTTCCGGCCATTCAAGAGCTGCAACAAAAGCTGATTGATATTCAAACGAAGGTTGTTTTACCTTTGCCTGAATTAAAAGAAGTGAACAAGCAAATGATTGCGGGCGAAAAGCGGGCGCGTGAAGCCAAACGGGAAATGACCGTTGCTAACTTGCGTTTGGTGATTTCAATTGCAAAGAAATACACCAACCGCGGCTTGCAGTTCCTGGATTTGATTCAAGAGGGCAACATTGGCCTCATGAAGGCAGTGGATAAGTTTGAGTATCGCCGCGGCTATAAGTTTTCTACCTATGCAACCTGGTGGATCCGTCAGGCCATAACCCGCTCGATTGCAGATCAGGCTCGCACGATTCGTATTCCGGTCCACATGATTGAAACCATCAATAAGATGAACCGGATTAGCCGCCAGATCTTGCAAGAGACTGGACATGAGCCAGATGCTGCAACCTTGGCATTGAAGATGGAAATTCCGGAAGATAAAATCCGTAAGATCATGAAGATTGCCAAAGAGCCTATCTCAATGGAAACACCGATTGGCGATGATGAGGACTCCCATTTAGGTGACTTCATTGAAGACGGCAACACCTTGGCTCCAGCCGAAGCGGCCTTGCATGAATCCATGCGTGATGTCGTGAAAGACGTGCTGGATTCATTAACACCACGTGAAGCAAAAGTATTACGCATGCGCTTCGGTGTAGAAATGAGCACAGACCATACCCTCGAAGAAGTGGGTAAGCAGTTTGACGTTACGCGTGAGCGCATCCGTCAGATTGAAGCCAAGGCCTTGAGAAAGATGCGTCACCCAAGCCGCAGCGATAAGCTCAAGACCTTCCTCGAAGAGGATTGATCGAAAGACTAACGGGCCCATAGCTCAGTTGGTTAGAGCAGAGGACTCATAAGAAAGAAGCCCTAGAGGTCTTGTAACAAAGACCTCAATAGATTCAAGAGGTTAGTGGTGGTTTAGACATATAAAATTGCTTACACACCGCTTACACACCAAGGCATTTTTCATGGTGTGTAGTAAATGCGGTTTTAGTGTGGTTTTGCAGTAGTAAACACCAGCAGCAAGGTGTGTAGTAAATGAAAGTTTTAGGGCCCATAGCTCAGTTGGTTAGAGCAGAGGACTCATAGCGAAAGTTGTGCCTTATGCGTGGAAACTGCATAAGGGATGGTGTCAAATTCGGAGAAAGCTAAATGCAGCCAAAAGCTGCACAAGCTAACGCCGAGCCAAGCTTCAGCGTGAAAGTGCTGTTGAAGGTGTAGAGACTAGACGGCACCCATCTAAGTTGAGCAATCAATATGATGAAGGCATAGTCCAGGGAGTAGTGAAAGCTACACAAACCGGAATCCTTTGGTCCCAGGTTCAAGTCCTGGTGGGCCCACCAGAAATGAAAATACCAACCTTCGGGTTGGTATTTTTTTAGCATAATTTTTGACTGCAGTGACAAAAATATATCCCCATGCAAGAATGTCAACATGAAGTTAATTGGATCCAGTAGTCAAGACAAGCGGGGTAAAGTACACCGACACTGCCGTATTCTTTCTTTAGATGGCGGTGGCTCAAAAGGTTTTTACACGTTAGGCGTTCTAAAGGAATTAGAGCTTCAGTTTGGAGCGCCGTTAAGTAAGCATTTTGAACTCATTTTCGGAACTAGTACTGGTTCAGTGATTGCCGCCTTGATTTCATTGGGATACCAAGTAGATGAAATAAAAGCGTTATATGAAAAATATGTTCCTAGAATTATGGGTAAGTGGACTAGGAAAACCCGGACAAAAGCCTTGCAAAAACTTGCACAACAAGTTTTTGAGGGAAAGGGTTTTGAGGATGTAAAGACCAGAGTGGGAATTGTTTCTGCAAAGTGGGCCCTAGAGACCCCGATGATATTCAAATCGCATGCTGACCAAAATCACGGAGAGTTAAAGAAATTTATTCCTGGATTTGGAGTTTCATTGGCAGATGCAGTGCAGGCATCTTGTTCTGCATACCCTTTTTTTGAAAGAGTGGTGGTTAAGAAATTTGATGGAGAGCAGATTGAGTTAATCGATGGCGGTTATTGTGCAAATAATCCAACGTTATATGCAATTAGTGAAGCGATAGAAGCTTTGGATGTTGATAAGAAGGACATACGAATTTTTAGTATTGGTGTTGGATCTTTTCGGCTGCCAGCCAAAATGTACATGTGGTTAATTAGAAGAATTCCATTTAATAGCATAGATTTGCTTGAAAAAACTCTACAGATGAATACCAAGTCGATGGATCAGTTAAGGGAAATATTGTTTAAAGAAGTGCCTATGATTAGAATTAGTGATGACTTTACGTCGGAAAAATTTAGCATAGATATGCTTGAATCAGATCTAAAAAAACTAGATAAGCTTTATCAATGGGGTCGTAAATCATTTAACTCTAGACAAGGAGATATCAAGCAATTTTTTGCTTGATAGGGATATGGGAATTCCTAAATCTCAATTAGAAACTTGGTCTCATCAGGGTTCAATTAGCCAGTCAAGCAATACATACAATGCAATTAAAGGAGTTTTAGAGAATAGTTCAGCACCCTATGCAGGCAAAGACTTTAAAGTTTTTCTACAAGGATCTTATGGAAATGATACGAATATCTATGCCGAAAGTGACGTAGATATTGTTGTAAAGCTTAATAGCTGCATTAAGAGTGATTTAAGTAAATTAGATGATAGTGAAAAGGCGGCATATAAATCTGCGTTTCGTGATGCAACATATACACACGTTGATTTTAAAAGGGATGTTCTGTCAGTGCTCATCAATCAATATGGAAATTCTGTTACATCTGGCTCAAAGGCAATAACCATTGACGCTAACGGATCGCGGCGAAAATCTGACGTAATCGTAGCTATTAAGCACCGAAGATATTTTAAATTTCGATCATTGAACGACTCTAGTTATGCCGAGGGAATTTGTTTTTGGAATAGTGACGGCCAACTTATCGCGAATTACCCTATACAACATTCGCTTAATTTAACAACTAAGCACCAAAACACATCAAAATTGTTAAAGCCGTTAGCACGTATTTTCAAGAATATGCGTAGTCGAATGATTGAGGAGAAGTTAATTACATCAAGCACGGCACCTTCATATTTTATTGAAGGCCTTCTTTATAACGTTCCAGACGATAAGTTGACATTCAGCTATGAAAATAGCGTAGTAAATATATTGAATTGGTATCAACAGGAAGCTTCAAAGAAGGAGCTTGTTTGCGCTAATGAGCAATATTATCTCCTTCGTGATGGGAGCCATACTTGTTGGAATCAAAAAAATTCCGATGAATATATAGATGCTGCGATTGAGTTATGGAACCAGTGGTAAGCGTTACTTAAAGTAACGCTCATCCCTTCATAAATCCCCTAATACCTTCCATTAATCACCACAATTAGCCACAAGTTCTTTTGGCTAAATTGACCTGAATAATTCAGCCAACTTGGTTGCTCTAGCTGGAGCTCTGAAGCTAAAGTATATGTATGGCAACTAAAAAAGAAAGTACACATCAACTCATACACCGTAATCTAACCCTCTATCAGCGCGAGCATAGTGCCGTATGGCAATGCCGCTATAAGGTGGATAACAAGTGGATACGAGCTACTACCAAAGAGACTAAGCTTGATTTAGCGGTTAATAAAGCTAAAGAGCTAATGGTAGAAGCAGAGATTCGTAAACGCTCTGGCATCCCAGTCGTGACCAAACGCTTTAAAGATATCGCTATGCTGGCAATTGATCGCATGGAGCGAGACCTAAAGGGTGGCTTGGGTAAGTCAATCTACAAAGACTACATCCGCATTATTAATGAGCATTTCATCCCCAGTCTTGGACAACGGCTCATTACCAATATTGACTACGATGCTCTGCAGCAGTACTACGATGATCGTGAAGCTAAGTATGGCTTGGCAATATCGAACAGTAATCGTAAAACCCAAAACGCTGCTTTTAATAGAGTATTTGATGAAGCTATCGTTCGGGGTTACTTAACAGAGAGTAATCGTCCTAAGTTAGATGGCAAGACTAAGGAAAGTGTACGTCGCCCAGCGTTTGAGTTGCATGAGCTTAGAGCATTGCTAAAACAGCTGGGTCCTTATATTGACGCAAGTAGAACTCGGGATGTACGCGAGCGTCGTGAAATCCTACGAGACTATGTTGAGATGTTGGTTGATACAGGTGCAAGGCCAGGTATTGAGCTCTTAGATATGAAATGGAAGCAAATCCGTTTCATGATGAACCCTATTAGTACATTCACAGACCAATTGGACGAAGATGGAGAAGTTATTGAAGTGCATAGCTTAAATCGTAGTTGCGAGATGACGGTTAAAGGCAAAACTGGGCAAAGACAGATTATTGGACGCTTACCGAGTATTAGAGTCTTAGAGCGGATTGCCTTGCGTAACTATGGAGTGACTAGCTCAATTAAAGATCCATTGGCAGAGCTAATTAAACCTACCAATGACGACTACATCTTTAGAACCAAAGAGGGTAGAGATTTAAGTGATGTCTTAAACCACATGTTTGATGGCTTCTTGGCTGACCATGGTTTACTTATTGATCCAAAGACTAATCAAAAGCGGGTGTTCTATAGCCTACGCCATACCTATGCCACGTTAGCACTTACTCACGATATGGTTCCTATCCATACGCTAGCTAAGCAGATGGGCACTAGCGTCTTAATGATTGAGCGCCACTATAGCCATTTACAGGTAATACAGGCTATTGAGCAATTACGTGGGGCAAATACTAGAAAGCTTATTGAGGCTGATAGCAAGGCAGCTGATAACTATCCTAGCAAGAAGCAAGCAGAACGAGAGCTTCGGGCGGCTTAGATGGGTTACAAGCGTTACTTTAAGTAACGCTTACGATCGAGAACTCTCGCAACCAACGGATTAAAAGACTTAAGAATTATGTCGAACAGTAGCTAAAACATTAGCTTAAACCTGCCAAGAAAGTACTGCGATATCGGCAATGGGTTTTGTGGAGTCGATTGGGTTCAGGTGGAGGTCGAGTGGTTTCGACAATGTCATGTTGGAGTGTCGTGTTTCCGGACACTTGGTTTGTCGGGTTAACCGACACTTGGAATGGGAGCTATCGGCCACTAAGAGACCTTCTGAAGTTGTTGAGCCGCCTCTTCCACCAAGTCATTGGGTATTCAGGGGGTTGTGGCAATACAGCAGCTATGTGAGTGATTAATCCATTTGACTTGTATGGAAAAGCTCTAAATGCAAAATACCAAGAAATATACTATTATTAGCTAATGAGAAAAATCCTGATAATTCTGGCCCTGCTAGCTTTATCGATACAAACATCCTATGCTACGGTTTCTGCTTACTGCCAAGAAGAGCAGGCAGCAGCTTCTCATGTTTCACATCACGAGCATGAGAAGCCAGTCAGTATTGCCTCAGCTAGCGATTCTGCAAGCTACGATTCTGATTGTGGAGTCTGTCATTTGGCGCATTCTCCAGCATTGCACTCCACTTTTACCATTTCAATTGCCACTACCATCTTTCATTATGAAGATGCTCGAGTGGAGTTTTTAGTCGATATTTCTCCTCACCGCCCCGAAAAACCCAATTGGCTCGCTCTCGCCTAAGTTAGCGAGAGCCTTAACCTAATTCTTCTCCTCTCGCTAACTCTGTTTTGAACAAACAAATGGAGTTTTTATGTTGCGAGAGTATTCGGGCGTAGTTCGTCGCTGCGTCATTCAATTTACTGGATTGGTATTTATATTGGGATCGCCAATAGCGCTGGCTAATGCCGAGCTCAAAGGTGGATCGACCTTAAAGTCCTTCTATGAATCTTCATGGGAGCGCCAACCTGACTACAAGTCCTATCAGTATCGAGTAGAGGCCGCGCTTGCTAAGCAAAAAATTGCTAGCAGCCTTTTGGTAAGCCCAGCTTCGGTGGAAGTGTCGCAAAAGACCGATAGAACTAACAGTAATCAAGGCGCTAGCGAAACCATACTGGGTTTAGATATTCCTCTGTGGTTGTGGAATGAGCGGTCAAGCTCAATTAATTTAGCGGATGCTGAATATAAAAAGCTTTTGTCTCAATACTATCTATCCCAATTGAGAATTGCAGCTGAAGTAAGGGATGCCTATTGGAATTACCAGAAATCAAAAATTGAGTCTGATTTAGCGCTACGCAGAAATGAGAATGCAAAGAGCTTAGCTCTTGATGTTGAAAAGAGATTTAAGGCTGGAGACTTATCTCGCGCAGATCTTCATCAGGCCAATGGCGCCCTCGCATCATCAGAAGCTTTTTTGGTCGAAGCGCAGGCCAACGTCATTAATGCTGAGCAAAGGGTGCGTTCTTTATTGGGAAGTGAGTATCTCAAGAAAATCCAATTCGGTGACATTACTAAAAATATTGAACCGTTACCCAAGGTTCCTGAAAACCTGTCAGGACTAGATTCCAGTTTGCCAATCGTTGCAGCGCTTGTAGATCAGTTAGAGGTTGCTAAAAAAGCAGTTGACTTAGCAAAGTCTCAAACTCGGGCTTCCCCACAATTGCAAATATGGACTACTAAGGGACGTGAAGTCTACGGCGTTCCCTATCAGCAATCAGTTGCTGTTGGGTTAAGAATTCCTTTTGGCTCTGATGCTCGCAATACTAATAGATTGGCCAGTGCTACAGCTGAGATGGTCGATTCAGAGGTTCGATTGTCCTATGAGCGAGAGTCTGCATTAAGTAATGTGGAATCAAATGTGGCTTTAGTGAAGTCGGCACAAATGAAGCTTGGCGCCGCAGATAAGAGGTCTAACCTAGCCAATGAAACACGTCAATTTTTTGATAAATCATTTCGCTTTGGTGAAACCGATTTACCCACAAGACTACGTATTGAGCTAGAAGCAGTGGATGCAAATAGACAGGCTGCGATTGCAAAAATCAATTACGCCGTTTCAGTTTCAAATTTACGACAGGCCCTTGGCCTGTTACCAGAGTAAGGTCACTTTAGCTATGAATTTATTGAACAAATATAGTCAGTTGGCGTCAAAACTATTAATTGCGCTATCTCTGACAATCGCATCGGCAGCTCATGCAGGACCTGGTCATGGGGAGGAAAAACCCACCACTGCACAAACTCAATCATTACCTCGTTTTTATGCTGAATCTGATCTCTATGAGGCGGTAGGAGTGATCAATGGTAAGGAAATCACGCTCTACCTAGATCGCTACTCCTCAAATGAATTGGTCAAAGGAGCTAAGGTTGAAATTGAGCTTGAGGGCTCTAAAATTAGTTCAGAGCCGCATGGCGATGGAGAGTATCTCTTTCGCCTAAAAAATAAAATTAAAGATCAGCCTACTGCG
>JBIJAM010000001.1:0-115815 GCA_044345755.1 Polynucleobacter sp.
CGGGGTTAGCGTAAAACAAATGCTTGGTCTTGCCATCAAAAATAATGATGGCATTGGGTAACTGATCAAGCAAGTTCGGAACAAAAGGGGCAGCCGAAGCTGCCCCTTTGAACGAATTGCGCAATACACCTGCGCTCAAGGATTACTCCTGCAATTAAAGTGAGTAGTACATGTCAAATTCGATGGGGTGGGTCGTCATACGGAAACGAGTAACCTCTTCCATCTTCAAATCAATGTACGCATCTAACATCGAATTAGTAAAGACACCGCCACGGGTTAAGAATTCACGATCCTTATCCAAACACTCCAAAGCCTGATCGAGGCTATGGCATACGGTTGGGATCTTTGCATCTTCCTCTGGTGGCAAGTCATACAAATTCTTATCAGCAGCTTCACCTGGATGAATCTTGTTCTGTACGCCGTCCAAACCAGCCATTAACAGGGCTGAGAAGCACAAGTATGGGTTAGCCAATGGATCTGGGAAGCGGGTTTCAATGCGGCGACCTTTTGGATTCGATACGTGTGGAATGCGAATCGAAGCTGAACGGTTACGCGCAGAGTAAGCAAGCTTCACTGGAGCCTCAAAGCCGGGAACCAAACGCTTGTAGGAGTTGGTGCCTGGATTGGTAATGGCGTTCAGTGCGCGAGCATGCTTAATGATGCCGCCGATGTAGTACAGGGCGAATTCAGAAAGACCGGCATAGCCGTTGCCAGCAAACAAGTTCTCACCGTTCTTCCATACGGACTGGTGTACGTGCATACCGGAACCGTTATCACCAACGATGGGCTTTGGCATAAAGGTAGCGGTCTTGCCATAGGCATGGGCTACGTTCTGCACTACATACTTCTGCCAAATGGTCCAGTCAGCGCGCTGAGTGAGTGTGCTGAAACGGGTACCTAATTCGTTCTGGCCTTGGCCAGCAACTTCATGGTGATGCACTTCAACTGGAATGCCCATGGACTCCAAGATCAGACACATCTCAGAACGCATGTCCTGGAAGGTATCAACTGGAGCTACTGGAAAGTAACCGCCCTTTTTGCCTGGGCGATGGCCGGTGTTGCCGCCTTCGATCTCAGCAGACGATGACCAAGGAGCTTCTTCCGAATCAATCTTGACAAAGCAACCCTTCATGTTGTCGCCCCAACGTACGCCGTCAAAAATGAAGAACTCAGGCTCTGGGCCAAAGTAAGCGGTGTCACCTAGTCCAGTACCCTTTAAATAGGCTTCTGCACGCTTAGCGATCGAACGTGGGTCACGATCGTAGCCTTTGCCATCGGATGGCTCGATCACGTCGCAAGTAATAACCAGGGTTGGCTCTTCATAGAAGGGATCGATATAGGCCGCAGTCGGATCTGGCATCAACAACATATCTGACGCTTCAATGCCCTTCCAGCCGGCAATCGAGGAGCCATCAAATGCATGACCGCTTTCGAACTTATCTTCATCGAAATGCGAGATAGGCACGGTCGTGTGCTGCTCTTTGCCTTTGGTATCTACAAAGCGAAAATCAACAAAGGTGCACTCTTTTTCTTTAACCAACTTCATTACGTCCGCGACGGTTTTTGTCATGCAAATCTCCTCAATAAGTGAAACGAATTCTGTAATTGGTGGTATGCCCTGTTGGTGCGCACAACACTGACTCGATGTATGCAATGTATCCAAAGCGAACCGCTTGAATCGTTATTATTGCACTAGTAAAGTGCCTAAAAAGGGGTATTACTCGGGTTTATGCACTAAATTAGTGCTTAATTGGGTCGTGAATATCGTAATTTAAGGCTTGCGTCCCCTGGCGAAGGGCCTCCCAAGCCGGCTGCACCGTATCGGCGCGGCCTTTGACGCCCAATTCAATATGCCGGCGAGCATAAACACCGCCCCGAACAGGATCACCTACCGACGGCAAGCTAAAGACTTTGACGCCCTCAAAACGCTGCTCAATCTCTTCCATCAGCGGCGTTAGTCGCGACTCAATACCCTCGGGAACAATAAAACTTTTTTCCAGCCAGTTCTCTTGATGAAACAGGTGCGCATAGTGGTGATCAAGGCACCACGCCATCATCGGCGCCGCCATCACCGGAAAGCCAGGGAAAAAATGGTGTTCCTGAATCCGAAATCCCGGAATTTGGTTGTAGGGATTGGGGATGATTTCGCAGCCAGCCGGAAACTCACCCATCTTAAAGCGATGTTGATTCTCAGGGAGAGACAAGTCGGCCTTAGCGGCGTCACCCTCTGCCATTGCAATAATGCGATTGGCAATCAGCGCCTTTGCTTCCGGATGCAATTCAATTTTGAGGCCTAAGGCCTTAGCAGCGCTCATACGCGTATGGTCATCGGGGGTGGCCCCTATGCCACCGGTACTGAAAACCACATCACCGCTAGCGAAGGTTTCTTTTAGGCATTGCACAATTTGGTCCGGATCATCGCTGACGTAACGGGCCCACGATAAGGTCAAGCCGCGCTCAGTGAGTAACTCAATCATTTTGCTGAGGTGTTTATCGCTACGGCGGCCCGATAAAATCTCATCGCCAATCACAATCAAACCGAAGCGGCGTGCCGGCTGCTTATCCATGGCCACCATTTACGATGCCTCCATATCAATTACGGCGTGCTCCACCTTCGGCGTTTTGGCCTCTTCCGTTGCGCGCAATTCTTTGAGTGCGCCCAATAAGAAATGCGCAAACCACAGCGCGGCAAAGACAAAGATGATGGAGTAGATCCACAGCGCCACAAAGCTAACAAAGGGAAACAACACCAAAGCCAGTGCAGACGTTGCCCAAAAGAAGGTGGGCACTGCACCCAGCATGCCGGCTGCAACACCCATGCCCAATAACTCCCAGCGGTAACGCTCGAGCAAGATATCGCGCTCGGCAGTAGTGGCGTGCTTCAGTAAGACGTCATACGACATTAAGCGCATGGTTAGCCAACCCCATATTAGGGGGGGCAATATCGCCACCAGTGGCGGAATCCACCATACAGGCAGAGTCAACATAATTAATGCCAAGCAAATGAGCGCAGACCAAATGGTGTAGAAAAAACTGCCGATCATGCCACCCTTGCCAAGTACCTCAATGCCATGGTAGTTACCTTGTCGCGTCACACTGCTCACAATTGCCGGTACGGTTGAAAAAGCGATGTATACCAACAAACTAGTTGCAATCAATGGAATTAAGAGCATTACCAAAAACAACGGGGCAATCCAGGCGCGCGCTTCATCTAATCCGACCCAGGTCAATACAGTCTGGATCCAGCTGGTAAAAATAGAGGTGGTCAAAAACACCCGCAATATATCCAGCGCAGGTGACCATATCAACCAAATGACAATGCCCCAGAGAATCGACACAATCAAAAAAGGGCGAAAACTCAACCAGAGCATACGGGGATGCATCGTGCCCACCATGGCCAAACCAAGGGAACGAAATACGTTTTGCACTCCTTGCATTGGCTTACTTTCCATTTAGGTGAAATAAATGCAGGTAGGCATGGCGTAATCCTTGCCACTGCTGCGTCCAAATTGAATTAGGCACAGTCACGCCGCGCACGCCTGTGGGATAAACGGCGTTCGGGAAGACTGCTGTTTTAAACAAAATGTCCCACCATGGAAACAAAACACCAAAGTTGCAACCGCCCAATACGCCCGGCTTACCAATGGCGTCGTGCCCGTAACCAACGGCATGGTGCATGCGATGGAACATCGGTGAAATCAAAAAATAGCGCCCAATACCCAAGTGTATTTTTAGATTCGCGTGCTGCCAGCTTTCAATCAACTGACCGACGACAACCAAAAAGACAAACTGCCCTGGGGAGACGCCAAACAGCAAAGCAAAGAATGCAAAGACGAGTGCATGCATGATGTCGTCAACAATATGATTGCGATCATCTGACCAGGCATTCATAGCCACTTGGCTGTGGTGTAAGGTATGCAATTGCCACCACCACTGAAAGCGATGGGAGGCGCGGTGATAAACATATTCGACAAAGTCCAGCATCACGAGGTAAATGCAAAAGCTCACTAGCGGAATAGTGGTGATGCCCGGCCACCAATCTTCAACATTGAGCCGCTCAAAGCGCCAGTCGTGCAAAACCGATTGCATCTGGAAAAACAGTCCAGAGAATGCAAAGAAAATGAATACTTGAAAAAAGCCCAGTCGGTGAAACAGCGTATAGGCCATATCGGGCCATTTCGCTTTTACGTGCGCACCTTGATTCTCCGCTGGATTGACTCGCTCCCAGGTCCGCAACACAAGCACAATAATCGCAATTTGCAGAACGCCGAGCATGAACCACTCAACGCCATCGTAGGCATCTTCAGCCAATCCAATCCAATTGAGCTGAAATAAAATTGGCTCCACGACATGCCGATAGAGGCTCTCCTGTACTTCGCCATACCAGCGGGTGATCCCTAAATCGGTATCGGCGAGACTCATGCTGGCCGAGCCTTTGCTGGGCTCAAAGGAAGAACATCAAAGCAGTAGCCCTTGCGTTTCCAGCCCTCAATCAGAGGCTCTAAAACAGCGGGAGCCCAAGCATCTTTACGCGACCAAATGCCCAAATGCGCCATCGTGATATCGCCTGGCTTAACCGATCGCAAGGCTTTGTCTAAAAGGGCCTGATTGGGGAACTTCTCCGAGCTCAACTCATCGCCTAAAAATCCGGCGGGCGCCCAGCCAATGTGGCGATACCCACACTGCTCTGCCATCGCCAGCAACTGAGGCGAGGTCTTGCCACCCGCAGCACGCCAAATCGGGTCCAAGGATCGATTACTGAGTTCCTTAAAACGGGTATTCACCCGATTGATCTCCGCACAGACTTCAGCGCCGTTCATGGATTTGACTTGATTAGCGTTGGCACCAAACTCGGGTTTCATTTGAACCCGTGCATCACCTGCTGCATTTGCTGGCAAATCTTTCACAAAGTAGACGTGATCATAGGTATGGCTACCAAACTGGTGCCCTTCTTTGACCCGTTCTTGCCAAAAGGGTTTCCAGCTATCGTCTAAAGAATAGTCGCCACGGAAGGTTTTTTCATTGGCTAAAAAGAAGGTGGCTTTCACTTGCTGCCGATTCAAAATCGCAGCAACCGTTTCTGCTACCGCCATGTTGCCAGTATCAAAGGTGAGGTAAATCGGCTTTTGACAGGTCTTTGCCTGAGCGAGGCTCACCCCTAAAAAGGAAGTGAGGGCGAACGATAAACAAAGAAAAGACCTAGTTGAGAAGCGCATCTGCTGCATTACTCCCAAGGTGCGCGCGGGTGGAAGAAAATGCCGTGCGGTGATTTACCTACCGGAATCACACTCACTAATTTCATGGTTGGCACATCAATCACGCCTGCTTTGCGAGCGAACCGGAAAGTAACCCACAGCTGTTTCCCATCGGGCGTTAATTCCATATCATCCGGCCCCGCTGGCAAGCCAGTAATGTCGCCCACTTTTTCTAGTGTCTGCATATTAATCAGGGAAATACTGGAAGCAATCCGATTGGTTACAAAAACGTGTTTGCGATCGCCCTGTGGTCGAAAGTTATGCGCGCCTTTGCCCGTAAAAATCTTTTTGACTTCACGGCGATTTCGCCAATCGATCACTTGTACATAGTCGCCGCCAGTAATGCCAACCAAAAGGTATTGATCTCCCGGCGTCATCCAGAGTCCAGCTGGTGCTGGCCCGGTTGGTATCTTCCATAACAAGGTCTGATTTACCAAATCAATCACAGCAAGGTCGTTTGAATCCTGCATCGTTACAAACGCAAGCTTACTGTCCGCAGTAAATGCAATGTGGCTTGGCGTTTTGCCAACAGCAATCGTTTTAGCTAACTTTAAATCTGCCCCGTTGGCAGAATAAATATCAACGCGGTCCAAACGGTTTGCTGCTGTAATAAACCAGCGATTATCGGGAGAGTAACCAATGTGATACGGATCGATGATTTTTGGAATGCGTCCTGTTACCTCACCCGTCAATGGATTCATCAAGGCAATGTCATTACCCATTGCGTTGGCAACCAACAAGGTTTTTTCGTCGGGCGTCAACATAACATGATGCGGCTCTTTGCCGATGGGCATGGTTTTAGTAACCGTGCGCGTTTTCATGTCGACCAGACTCACGCTAGCATCCCCCGAATTTAAAACAACCGCCAGCGTCGGTTCGGTTGGCTTGACGGCCTGGACTACTCCGAACAACATGGAAGTAGCTACAAATGCGACTGCGGACCTCAAAGCAAGTTGAAAAAATACGGGTGTATGCACGTCAATGGCCTGTTTACAAATGAAAGTTGATCTATAACTCTATTGTAAGCAGTTTGTGGCTTAGCGCAGGCTTGCCAAGACCTTTTCCAGGCGCTTCAACGACATTGGGGCTGGGGTTTTGAGCTCCTGCGCAAACAGGGCCACACGGAGCTCCTCCAGTTGCCAACGAAAATCCCGCAAGCCTGGGTCATCCTGCATTGCATACGACGAGCCCTTGGCGCCGTGCAGCCGCTTTTGCCATGGCCTAGCGATGGACTCCCAATCACGCTGGCACTGGGCATCCCGTGCTGGGTTGGTACGCATCTTTTCAATGCGCAGTGCAATCGCCTTGAGGTACCTAGGCAAATGCACCAGTTGCGCATAGGGAATTTCAAGCAGCATTTTTGGAAAAATGAGGCCCTGAATTTGTTCAAGCATATCCGCATGGGCGGCTGGCGATACCGCTTTTGCTTGTGCCATTTTTTTCTGCGTCTCGGCATGGGCCTCGAGTGCGGCCAAAGTATGGCGCGCAATTTCATGGGCAATCAAGGCCAAGCGCGGTTTCCCGCTGCTGACTCGCTCGGCAAAGTCCTCCGCATTACCTGGCAATGGATCCTGCATAAAAGCGCGCTCCAATGCAAGCTGTAGTATCTGCTCAATGAATTGATCCACTTGGCCTATATTTATAAACAGCAAGCCAATTTCGCGAGCGCCAGGCATCTGTTTCTGTAAAGCCTTCAATGTATCTTTTTGACCGATGGCAAACAAACGGCGTAAACCCTGCCAATGCACCTTACGTGCCTCAATCAGATCATCAAACACCTCGAGGTCTACTGCATCCCCCCGATCAACTAAAGCGGGATAGCCAAATAAGGTTTTGTTGCCCTTTTGAATCTCCAGTGTCTCGGGTAAGGGACCAAAATCCCATTGGCGATAACCGCCAATGGCTTCGGTGATGGGCGCATCGCTCGAGGGTGCGCCTGTCTTTTTACTATCCGATTGAATAACCTCGCTCGCAACGGTTTCCTGTGCCACCGCCTGAAACGCAGTGCGAGCCTCTTGGCCATACTCGGCGCGCAAGCGCGATAAATTGCGCTCCAGCTCCAGCTGACGCCCGTGCTCATCAATCAAGCGAAAGTTCATGGCGCAGTGGGCTGGCAATGCCTCGGGACGAAAGTCTGTTCGCTTAAATTCGAGGCCCTTCTCCTTGCGTAAATCCGTAATTAAGGCATCCATGTAATCGCCCACACCAAATTGCTTGGCATCCGTTACACGCTGCATAAAGCCTTTGGCGTAATCGGGCAAGGGTACGCAGTGGCGCCGTAATTTTTGTGGCAATGATTTAAGTAATAAGAGGGTTTTTTCCTCACACATGCCGGGGACCAGCCACTCGCAGCGGCGACCATCGATTTGATTCAGTACCGTCAATGGGATCACTAAGGTGACGCCATCTTTAATACTGCCCGGCTCAAAATGGTAGGTAAGGCTAAGGCTGCTGCCACCCATATTGAGCGTCTTTGGATAGCGGTCAACCGTAATGCCAGCAGCCTCATGGCGCATCAAATCGGCTTTATCCAAACGCAAGCTTACTTCTGCATCCGCGATCTTTTGCAGCCACGCCTGCATACCGGATCGACTGAGCACATCATTCGGTAAGCGACTGTCATAAAACGCAAAGAGCAACTGCTCGTCCACCAATACATCCGGTCGGCGGGAACGGTGTTCTAAAGCTTCAATCTCGCGGATTAACTTTCGGTTGTGCCAAAAAAACCCAAAGCAACTGGGGTAGGTTTTTTTACTAAGAGCTTCTAGTTCTTTTTCTTGGGCGAGGGTTTCCATGCGGCCAAAGAGTTCGGCGCCAACTAAGGCCTGCTGAATAAAGAGCTGGCGGGTCTCTGCCGCATCATGGGGCGCAAAGCGTACCTTACGGCCATGGTAAATCGGCAGACCATAGAGTGTTCCCCGCTCAAACGCCATGACCTCACCCTGGCGGTTATCCCAAAAAGGATCGCTTAATGATTTAACCAGGCGGTGTGCGGCCACCTTCTCTACCCACTGCGGCTCAATCTTCGCAATCGTGCGCGCATACAAGCGACTCGTCTCTTGCAACTCGCCTGCCAAAATCCACGCGCCGGCTTTTTTCCCTAAGGTAGAGCCTGGCCAGATGTGAGGACGAATACCGCGTGCGCCCAAATAAGAACCAGCATGTGGGCCGCGCTCTTCCTCTTCCTTTTTTGCAACGTGACCCAGTAAACCCGTTAACAAAGCCAAATGAATTTGCTCGTAGGTTGCAGGAAGGCCATTTTCTTTCCAGCCCTTTTCGCCCAGCATGGTGTGTAGCTGTCCATGCACATCACGCCACTCACGCAGTCGCCGTGGCGACAAAAACTGACTGCGGCATTGGTTTTCAAGCTGGCGATTACTGTGCTTATGCGTTAAAGCATGGTGATACCAGTCCCAGAGTTTGACAAAACTCAGAAACTCCGACTTTTCATCTTTAAAAATAAGATGGGCCTGATCAGCTGCTCCAGCCTGATCCATGGGTCGCTCGCGCGGATCTTGCGTGGCTAAGGCCGCGGCAATGATCGTTACTTCACGCAGGGCATTGTGCTCGCGCGCTGCAAGCAAGATTCGACCGATGCGCGGGTCCAGCGGCAAATCAGCCAGTGCCTTACCCGTAGTAGTTAAGGTAAAGGTGTTGTTTTCCCCTTCGGTTTCAATCGCACCAAGCTCGTCTAACAATTGAATACCATCCGCTACTGCACGTCCCAGTGGCCGATCTATGAATGGAAAGTCTTGAATCTTCGAGAGTCGCAGTGCGCTCATTCGCAAGAGGACAGCAGCCAGTGAGCTGCGCAGAATCTCAGGATCGGTAAAGCGGGGTCGCGCTTCAAAATCCGCTTGGCTATAGAGGCGGATGCAAATGCCATCCGAAACCCGGCCGCAGCGCCCTGCCCGTTGATTGGCAGCCGCTTGCGAAATCGGCTCGATTTGCAACTGCTCGACCTTATTGCGATACGAGTAGCGCTTCACGCGCGCAAGGCCGCTATCAATCACATACCGAATATTCGGGACAGTTAATGAGGTTTCGGCCACGTTGGTGGTCAAAATAATGCGGCGACCATTGCCCGGCTGAAAGACGCGCTCTTGCTCCGCCACCGATTGACGCGCAAAGAGCGTAAGTACATCGGGATGAAAACGGCTTTGCAAAACAGAATCTTTTCTGAGGGTTTCAGCGCAATCCCGAATCTCCCGCTCACCTGGTAAAAAAACCAACACGTCGCCTGAGCCAGAGGCGCCTTCGCGCCAAACATTGGTTACTGCCTGCGCCACTGCATCCGGCAAATCCATTACTTCTTTTTTTGCATCGAGCTCAAGCGGTTCATAGCGCTGCTCCACCGGAAACAATCGTCCGCTCACCTCAATCACCGGTACCGCTTTTGCGCCAATCGTAAAGTGCTGCGAAAAACGCTGCGCATCAATCGTGGCTGAGGTAATGATGATCTTGAGATCGGGGCGCTTGGGCAATAGTTGACGCAGGTAGCCCAATAAAAAATCGATATTGAGGCTGCGCTCGTGCGCCTCGTCGATGATCAAGGTGTCATAGGCTTTCAGTAAGGGATCGCGCTGAGTCTGTGCCAGCAAGATACCGTCGGTCATTAGCTTGATTGAGGCGCTTGCTGTCGTCTTATCCGCAAAGCGGATTTGGTAACCCACATCCTGACCCATCGGCGTTCCCAGCTCTTGGGCGATGCGCTTGGCGGTTGCCGTGGCAGCAATGCGGCGTGGCTGGGTGTGGCCAATCAAGCGGCCGCCATTCATGGTCCCGCGGCCCAGCTCCAAACAGATCTTGGGCAATTGCGTGGTTTTACCCGAACCGGTCTCGCCGCAAACGATCACCACCTGGTTCGAGCGCAGTGCCTCCATAATGACTTCGCGCTGACCCGAGACCGGCAATTCTTCTGGAAAGCGGATCGCGATACGCCTAGGGCCGCCATTAATTGTGTTGGAAGCAGGCACAGCATCGGATTTTGGTTGGTTTATCGGCGGCATCACCCTATAATTTTCTCACTATGGCAGCTAGCACACCGAACTCTCCTACAAAACCGCCCCCCGAGAGCGAAACCCCGGGCAACTTCCCTTTTGTGGGTTGGCTCAGGGACGTCGCTCCCTACATTCATAGCTTTAGAGAAAAGACCTTTGTCATCGCCTTTGCAGGCGAACTTGTACAAGAAATTGGCCTAGAACGGATTATTGAAGACATTGCCATGTTGCATGCCATGGGCATGCGGATTGTCTTGGTCCATGGCATTCGTCCGCAGATTGAAGAGCAGCTGACGCTACGCCAGATTAAGAGCCAGTTTGGGCAGGGCCACATGAATGGCTACCGCATTACCGATGCCGCCGCACTCGAGTGCGTTAAAGAAGCTGCTGGTGAATTGCGCCTGGATATTGAGGCTGCGTTTAGTCGCGGTCTACCCAATACCCCAATGGCGGGTTCGCGTATTTCAGTGATCTCGGGTAACTTCATTACGGCCATGCCATTTGGTGTTGTGGATGGGGTGGACTTTGTTCATACCGGCCTCGTCCGCAAAGTGGACTCGGTCTCGATTAAGCTCTCGCTCGATAGCAATAAGATCGTCTTGCTCTCGCCTTTGGGCTTTTCACCAACGGGTCAGGCATTTAATTTATCGTTTGAGGACGTTGCTGCGTCAACTGCTGCCGCCCTCAAAGCAGACAAGATTCTGTTCTTAACGCCCTACTCTGGACTTCACGACGAAGAAGGCGACCTAATCACGGAACTGTCCTTGGCGCAAATGCAGGAATACATCACCAGCCATCCAGAAATCCCCGCGGGCATGAAAACCTTACTGACCTTGTCGGGCAGAGCAATTAAGGCCGGCGTAGGCCGTGTGCACTTCTTGCCCTGTAACCGCGACGGCGCTTTACTGGAAGAGCTTTTTACCCACGATGGCGTCGGCATGATGCTTGCCTCCTCCGGCATTGAAAATCTACGTGAAGCGAATCAAGACGATGTGGGCGGTATTTTGCAGTTAACCATGCCGCTCGAAGAAGAAGGAATACTCGCTGCCCGCGGTCAAGATGTAATTGAACGCGACATCGATCGCTTCTCTGTCATCGAGCACGATCGGGTCTTGTTCGGTTGCGCCGCCCTATTCCCCTTCCCTAATGGCATCGGCGAGCTCGCCTGCTTGGTGGTTGATCCAGACGTCCAAGGCTCCGGTGACGGCGAGCGTTTGCTGTTGCGCATTGAAGCCAGGGCAAAAAAAGAAGGCATTAAAAAACTATTTGTCCTGACGACCCGCACCGAGCATTGGTTTTTGAAACGCGGCTTCATGCGCTCCACCGTGGACGATTTGCCTGAAGAGCGTAAGCAAATTTACAACTGGGATCGCAAATCGATGGTGCTCACCAAAAACTTGACATAATGCAAGTTCGATTTTTAAGTATTCACTGATTGCATTTAGAAAGGTTTACGCAATGGCACGGATGGTTCAATGTATTAAGCTCAACAAAGAAGCCGAAGGAATGGACTTTGCTCCACTACCGGGTGACCTGGGCAAAAAACTCTGGCAGGAAGTCTCGAAAGAGGCTTGGGCTGGCTGGTTAAAGCACCAAACCATGCTCATCAATGAGAACCGCCTCAATATGGCCGATCCGCGTGCGCGCCAGTACCTCTTAAAGCAAGTGGAAAAATACTTCTATGAAGGTGGTGCCGATGCTGCCACGGGTTACGTACCGCCCGCTGCCTAAGTTGCCTAAGCTGCCTAAGTTAGGCGCTGCGAATGTAAAAGGACCGCTCAGCGGTCCTTTTTTATTAACTGACTAGTTGATTATCTAAATATTCAAGCAAAGTCGACGCGCTTCACTCCACTCGCGCCGCCAACGAAAAGGATATCCGCTTTTTGGCATGCAAATAATCCGACCGTAATGACACCTGGAATTTGGTTGACTTCGGATTCCAAAGCAACTGGATTGCTAATACTAAGTCCAGCAACATCAATAATCCAGCCGCCATTGTCGGTCACAAAGGGGTCAGAGGTTCCCGCCATCAGCCGTAAGCGCGGGCTGCCTCCCATTGTCTGCATCGCTCTGGACACTGACGCTTCTGCCAATGGAATCACTTCCAGGGGCAATGGAAAGCGGCCTAAGGTAGCCACTTGCTTGGAGTCGTCGCAAATGCAAATGAACTGTTTCGCAAGCGATGCCACAATCTTCTCGCGCGTGAGCGCCCCGCCGCCACCCTTGATCATGTGACCGCTGGGGTTAATCTCATCGGCACCATCTACGTAAGCAGGCAAGGTCTCCACCTGATTGGCATCAATCACATAAAAGCCGTGCTTCAGCAGTCGCTGCGTACTGGCAACAGAACTCGACACCACCCCTGAAAAATGGGCTTTATGCGGGGCCAGCACATCGATAAACCAGTTGGCAGTAGAGCCTGTACCAATGCCGAGGACTTGACCGGGGGCCAACGCCAATACCGCATCGCGCGCCGCTTCCGCCACCAGGCGCTTTAGTTGATCTTGATCCATAGGGAGCCTATTTCAGATTCATTTATGCTACTCACTGTATGACACTATAACGGTGTCCCATTTTGGATGAGAAACAGGCATACCCATGACGACCGCAAATACGGCTTTAGACCAATTAAAAGCCTTTACGACCGTAGTAGCCGATACCGGTGATTTTGAGCGGATGAAGCAGTTTGCCCCGCAGGATGCCACTACCAACCCATCCCTGATTTTAAAAGCCGTACAGCAGCCCAGCTACCAGCAGCTCGTTCAAGCGGTGAAGGCTGCCAATCCGCAGGCTACTGTAGCGGCACTGATGGATCGGATTCTGATTGCCTTTGGTTTAGAAATCCTAAACATCGTACCCGGCAGGGTCTCTACCGAGGTCGATGCGCGCTTGTCATTTGATACCCCAGCAACGATTGCCAAAGCCAGAGAGTTAATTGCTCTGTATGCCGCCCATGGCGTTGACCGTAACCGCGTCCTAATCAAACTTGCCAGTACGTGGGAAGGAATCGAGGCTGCAAAGGTACTCGAAGCCGAAGGCATTCATTGCAATATGACTCTGCTGTTTTCTTTAGTGCAGGCGGCGGCGTGCGGCAAGGCCAAAGCGCAACTCATCTCGCCTTTCGTGGGCCGGATCACCGATTGGAATAAAGCCAAGATGGGTAGCGATTGGAATGATGCCCAGCATGGCGGGGAACATGATCCGGGCGTGCAATCCGTCAAAGGAATTTACAACTACTACAAGCACTTTGGTATTGCCACCGAGATCATGGGTGCCAGCTTTCGGAACACCAATCAGATCATGCAATTGGCCGGCTGTGATTTACTGACGATTAGCCCAGAGTTGCTCGCTGAACTGCAAAGCAGTTCTGAAGCAGTCGTTCGAAAGCTCGATCCCAAGGGCACACAAGGTAAAGAGATGAAAGAACTAGCTGTCACTGAATCCGCCTTTCGACTGCAGCTCAATGACGATGCCATGGCGACTGAAAAACTAGCAGAAGGCATTCGGGCTTTCTGCAGCGATATTGTCAAATTAGAGGCGCTGCTAAAGACTACGAATTAGCTTGACCAACCGTTTTTTCCCTGTAAATTCAAAAAAACAGTTTTTACAGGTAAAAAATGAAGCCCCTGTAAGCCTACGCTGCGAAAAGCCACCCTACTTTAGGCTGCGTTGGCGCAATGCCTCATACAAGCAAACGCCGCTCGCCACCGAAACATTGAGGCTCTCAACCACGCCGTGCATCGGAATGCGCACCAACTGATCGCAATGCTCGCGCGTTAAGCGGCGCATGCCCTCGCCTTCTGCACCCATCACTAAAGCAATCGGTCCGGTTAAGTCGAGGTCATAAATCGATTTCTCTGCTTCATCGTCAGTACCGATAAGCCAAATGCCGAGTTCTTGCATCTCACGCATGCTGCGCGCTAAATTAGTCACAGTGATTAAAGGCATTACTTCCGAGGCGCCGCTGGAGACTTTACTCACGGTGGCGTTGATGTGCGCAGAGCGGTCCTTTGGAACCACTACCCCATGCACCCCAGCACCATCCGCAACGCGCAAACAAGCGCCGAGATTATGCGGGTCGGTAACCCCATCGAGCACGAGTAAAAGGGGTTTGCCCTCAATGCCATCAACCAGCTCGGCTAAAGTGCGGGCCACGGTCATTTTTTCAGCCAAGGCAACAACGCCCTGATGGCGATCATGCCCTGCTAATTTATGCAGGCGCTCTGAATCCGCAGAATGCAGGCGATCACCCAAAATCGATTCGGCTTGTTTTAAAAAATCCCCCATGCGGCGATCGCGTCGTGCTGGATCAAAGTAGACTGCCTTGAGGCTATCGGGATCAAGGCGCAAGCGCGCCTGAATCGCATGAAAGCCAAGCATAATTTGTTTCATTAACGCTTCCCTTTACGTACGGGCGGTTTGTTGCCAGAAGGCTTTCCTGGAACACGAATCGCGGCAGACTTACCACGCGAGGCCTTAGCTGACTTGGATTGCTTGGCACCTTGCTTGCCCGCTGCCTTGGCCGCATTGACATTGATACCGGAACTTTTCTGGGGCGCTTTACTCGAGGGCCGCGACTTTTTGGATGCTGCTTTTTTATTGGGCTTGCCCGTATCACTCGCCAGCACGAGGGTACGGCTACGCACACCATCACGCTCACTGATGACGGACTTCACTAAGGAGAACTCAATCTTGCGTGCATCCAAATCAACTCGGCTAACGAGGACATGCAGGCGATCGCCCAAACGGTGACGCATACCGGTGCGCTCGCCTCGCAACTCTTGACGGGCTTCGTCGTATTGGTAATAGTCGCCACCCAGCTCCGTGACGTGGACCATGCCCTCAACAAAGAGATTTTCCAGTTGAATGAAAAGTCCGAAACTCGCCACACCCGTAATTGTGCCGGCGTATTCTTGGCCGAGGTGGTCGCGCATGTAATAGCACTTTAGCCATGCTTCGACATCACGCGATGCCTCGTCAGCGCGTCGTTCATTGGATGAGCAATGCACGCCCAGTTGACCCCATACCGCGAGTGCGCCGCTAGCAGCGGCCCCTTTGCCCTTTTGTGGCCCGGCTGCTTTACTCGCGCTCTGTGACTTTTTTGCTTCCGATGCATTGGTGCGCGCCTGTCCCTTGCGTGGCAAGGTGAGATTGAGTGGCACCCGCTCTGGCAGACTGGGGTAATACGGCTTCTTTTCTAGGATGGCTTTAATCGCGCGGTGCACTAATAAGTCAGGGTAACGCCGAATCGGACTAGTGAAGTGCGCATAGGCTGGATACGACAAACCAAAATGCCCGACATTTTCAGGTTGATAGACCGCTTGCTGCATGGAGCGTAGCACCACGGTTTGCAACATGGTTGCATCCGGCCGGGGTTTAATTTCTTTAATGAGCTTGGCAAAATCCTTAGGTTGGGGCTTTTCACTACCGCCCAGACTAAGTGATGCGGTACGCAGTACCTGCCGTAGCGTCATGATTTTCTCTTCCGATGGCTCGGCATGGACGCGGTACAAGCCCAAGTGCTTATTCTTTTGTAAAAAATCAGCAGCGCACACGTTGGCAGTCAACATGCACTCTTCAATCAGGCGATGCGCATCGTTGCGCGTGCGTGGCTCAATGCGCAAAATCTTGCCGAGCTCGTTCGAAATAATTTGCGTCTCGGTGGTTTCAAAATCGAGTGCGCCGCGCTTCTCGCGCGCAGATAGCAAGATCTTAAATAGGCCATACAAATTGCTCAGCAGCGGACGAAACTGCGCAAAACGCGCAGCATCGGGACCGTTGGAGTTACTAATCACCTCCCATACTGCATCGTAGGTAAAACGCTGCGCCGAGTGCATCACGGCAGGGTAAAACTGATAGGCTAGTATTTCACCGTGCACATCAATGACCGAGTCGCATACCATGCAGAGGCGATCCACCCCCGGATTTAAAGAACACAGTCCATTGGAAATCTTTTCGGGCAGCATCGGAATAACGCGGCGCGGAAAGTACACGGAAGTAGCTCGCAGTAGCCCCTCTTCGTCCAAAGCATTACCAGGTTTGACGTAATGCGACACATCCGCAATCGCCACAATCAGGCGCCACGCCTTGACCTTGCCAAACATCGTGGGCTCGCAATAGACCGCATCATCAAAGTCGCGGGCATCTGCGCCATCAATAGTAACGAGAGGCACATCCCGCAAATCCACCCGCCCTTCTAAGTCGGCTTGAGTTACTCCGTCTGGAAGTGCGGCGGCTTCTTTCATGGTGGCAGCGGAAAACTCATGAGGCACGCCATATTTGCGAACCGCAATCTCAATTTCCATACCGGGATCATCGATCTCACCCAGCACTTCAACTACTCGGCCTACTGCCTGACGGTAACTGTCGGGGTAATCAATAATTTCGACGCTGACCACTTGGCCCAATTTGGCGTTGAGCTGCCCCTTGGGCGGTATCAAGATATCGTGACCAATGCGCTTGTCTTCTGGGGCAACAATCAAAACGCCGTTTTCATTTAAGAGGCGTCCGATGACAAGGCGATTCACGTGGGTGATCACCTCAACAATTTGACCTTCAGGGCGTCCGCGCCGATCAGTTCCCATGACCCGTACCATGACTCGGTCGCCGTGCATCACCCGGGACATTTCCCGCTCGGAGAGAAAGATGTCCTCGCCGGCGTCATCCGGAACGACAAAGCCAAAGCCATCGCGATGGCCCTGAATCGTACCGAGGCGATCGGACTCGCGCGGCACGAGGGGCACAGATTTACGCATGGCTTGCATTCATTGATTCAGAATTCCAGTAGATATAAGCGAAAATGGCCGCTAGCCCTATAATAGAGCCCAATGCCCAGATGGCGAAATTGGTAGACGCACCAGCTTCAGGTGCTGGCGATCGAAAGGTTGTGGAGGTTCGAGTCCTCTTCTGGGCACCATCATTCCAAACGGGGTTGTGCATCATTAGCGCATTGCCCCGTAGCATTAAGCAGCGATGAACTGCGTTTGCCTTAAGCCTCAAATGGGTGCTGCAGGAGAATTGTTTCATCGCGCTCCGGCCCTGTTGAAACCATTGCAATCGGTTTGCCCGCAACGGTTTCGATCCGGCGCAAAAATGCCTGGGCTTCTTGCGGCAACTTATCCCACTCTCGAATGCCATAGGTAGTGCCTTTCCAGCCTGGGAAGTCCTCATAAATCGGCTCACAACGTGCTACTGCTTCTGCGCCGCGAGGCAATACATCCAAGCGCTGGCCATCCAAGTGATAACCCACGCACAAGCGAATGGTTTCAAACCCATCAAGGACATCGAGCTTCGTAATGCAAAGGCCGCTGAGGCCATTAATCTGAATCGAGCGCTTTAAAGCAGCGGCATCAAGCCAGCCAGTACGACGAGGGCGACCTGTTACTGAGCCAAATTCTTTACCGACTTCTGCCAAACGAACGCCGACTGGATCCTGCTTGGCCGGATTGTCGTGATCATAGAGTTCGCTTGGGAAAGGCCCTGCACCCACGCGCGTGCAATACGCTTTGGTAATGCCCAAGATGTACTGCAAGGACTCAGGGCCAACGCCGGATCCGGCTGCTGCATTGCCTGCGACGCAGTTACTGGAGGTGACATAAGGATAAGTGCCGTGGTCAATGTCGAGCAAGGTGCCTTGAGCGCCTTCAAACAAGAGGGATTGGCCCGCTTGCCCAGCTGCATAGAGTGCGCTTGAGACATCCACCACCATTGGCTTGATGCGCGCTGCATAGGACATGGCTTCATCCAGGGTTGCTTTGTAATCAACCGGACTAGCACCGTAATACTGCGTCAACATGAAATTGTGGTACTCGAGGTTCTCGCGTAGCTGCTCAGCAAACTTCTCGGGATAAAACAAATCTTGCACGCGCAATGCACGGCGCGCGACCTTGTCTTCATAGGCAGGGCCAATGCCCCGACCGGTGGTGCCAATTTTGGCTTCGCCGCGTTTTTTCTCACGGGCATGGTCAATCGCCACGTGGTACGGCAGAATTAAAGTGGCTGCTTCTGAAATGCGTAAGCGGGAACACACATCTAAACCCGCCGCTTCAAGTTCGCCAATTTCTTTAAAGAGGGCTTCAGGTGAGAGCACAACACCATTGCCAATGTAGCAAATGACGTTCTTATGCATGATGCCGGACGGAATTAAACGCAGAATGGTTTTCTTATCCCCAATGATCAGGGTATGCCCCGCATTGTGCCCGCCCTGAAAGCGTACTACGGCTTGTGCGTGGTCGGTTAACCAGTCGACAACTTTGCCTTTACCTTCATCGCCCCACTGCGTGCCGATAACGACCACATTGCGGCCACGAGTTTGTTGTTGTTGAGGCATATTTAATCCAGTAATAAACAAATCAATCAAAAGGGCATAGCAAGCTACTAGCTCTTGCTAGCGCTCTTTGGCTGTACTTTCCAAGTACCGCCCTGCTCTACTAAAACACGATCCAGCCGATATTCTGCACTGAGTGCCGCATCGCCAGGCGCTAGCTGAACCACAATCTCACCTGCAGCGCGAAGTGCTTGGATTGCGGCATTCAAACCAGCGTCGCTGACCCAAGGAGCCAGGATCGCTGAGCGCTCTTCTAGGTCGGTTGATAAGCCGGCCAAGGTTAACAAATCAATTGAAAAACCCGTGGCTGGACGAGCACGCCCAAAGGCCTGCCCCACATGATCGTAACGACCGCCCCGAGCAATCGGTTGCGATAGTGCATCCACGTATGCGGTAAACATCATGCCGCTATGGTATTGATAGCCCCGTAAATCCGCCAAATCAATGCTGACTTCGGGCGCCGATGGCGTCGAAGCAATCGCATTCGTTAGTTTCTCAAGCAAAGCTAAGGCATCGCTCACTAAGGCATTGCTTGGCAATACCTTCCGTGCTCGCACGAGAACCTCTTTAGCCGAGCCACTGAGTTCCGTTAATGCCATCAAAGCCTGACCAACCGGCTGGGGCAAGTTGCTCGACCAGCCCGCAAGACCACTGCGGTCTTTGCTTTGCAACAGGCCGTAGAGGGTTTCAATGTCTTCTTTTGAAACAACCTGATCCGCCAAGATGCCAGTCAATATGCCAGCATGCGAGAGATCAAGGTAAACCTGCTTGAGGCCAGCGGTTTGCAGTGTTTGCAATAGAAGGGATAGCGCCTCTAAGTCGGCTTCCCATCCAGCGTGGCCATAAATTTCAGCGCCCAGTTGTAACTCTTCACGGGAAGAACAGCCTATCGGGGTGCGGGTGTGGGCAATCGATCCGGCATAACAAAGGCGCGTTACACCGGTGCGGTTGAGTAAATGGGCATCAATGCGAGCAACTTGGGGCGTCATGTCGGCACGCAGCCCCAGTGTTCTACCCGAGAGCTGATCAACCAATTTAAAGGTTTGCAAATTCAGGTCAGAGCCTGTGCCCGTGAGGAGGGAATCTAAAAACTCAAGTAAGGGAGGGGCAACCAGTTCGTAGCCATAGGAACGGTAAAGGTCGAGCAAACTGCGGCGCAGTTGCTCTACTTTACGCGCCTTGGCAGGCAAGACATCGGCGATGTCTTCGGGTAATAACCAGCGATTCACGATACGCGCTTCTTATTTTTTATTAAGGTGCTTAAAGAACTCATTATTGGGTTCAATCACCATAATATCGCGCTTATCCTTGAATGAGCTCCGATAGGCCTCTAGGCTACGGTAAAACTGCGCAAACTGCGGATCACGACCAAAGGCCTCGGAATACAAGGCAGTTGCCCGGGCATCGCCAGCACCTTTAATGCGCTGCGCATCACGATAGGCTTCGGCCAGAATCACATCGCGCTGGCGCTCGGCATCGGCGCGGATCTTATCGGACTCAGCAGCACCGGTTGAACGGAGTTCATTGGCGACGCGCTTGCGTTCGGCTTCCATCCGGCGATAGACCGAGTCACTAATTTCCGCCAAGAGATCAATCCGCTTGAGGCGCACATCAACAATTTCAACGCCAATGTCGGCTGCATCGACTTCGACTTTTTTACGTATGCTTTGCATTACTTCATCTCGCTGCTCGGAGATAATTTCCCGCACAGTGCGCTTGGTGAACTCTTCATTGAGCGCTGAGCGCACCAGCTGCGTTAAGCGATCCGAAGCCATCCGCTCATCGCCCTTAAAGCTGATGAAGAATTTACGCGGATCAATGATGCGCCACTTAACGTACGAATCAACCAGTAAGTTTTTCTTTTCAGCAGTGATGTAGCGCTCTGCTTCCGGGTTATCAATCGTCATAATGCGGCGATCAAAGAAGCGGATATTTTGAAATGGCGCTGGTAACTTGAAATTCAGACCCGCATCATCGGCTACACGAACAAACTGCCCGAAGGCAAAGACCACGGCAAATTTACGTTGATCGACAACGAAGACGCTGGATAAAACAACAATGACCAATAAAACAAGGCCAACGAGGATGGCAATAACGCGATTTGGATTCATATTCATTATCGTGCGTCCCGATCTCGGCTGCGCAGTCCGCCATCACGGCGATCCGCAGGGCGCTCAGGCGCTCTGGTAGTAGGTGCAGCAGGCACGTCTGTTGCAGCGCCAACGGTGACTGAGCCGCTCGCTACCGCTTGACTGGCTGCTTTTGCGCTTTCGGCACTGACCTGCGAGACGATCTTATCGAGCGGCAAATACAGCATGCTGTTGCTTTTTGAAGTGTCGACCAAAATCTTCGAGACATTGGTGTACACCTCACGCATCGTATCAACGTACATGCGATCACGCGTAACCTGCGGCGCCTTGGCGTATTCAACCAAGATTTGCTTAAAGCGTGTCGCATCACCCTCGGCGGTTGCGACGACACGGGCTTTATAACCTTCCGCCTCTTCGATTAATCGCGCTGCCGTACCTTTGGCGCGCGGAATAATGTCATTGGCATAGGCTTGCCCTTCACTCTTTAAGCGCTCTTGATCTTGGCTTGCCTTCACAGCGTCATCAAAGGACGCTTGCACTTGCTCGGGTGGCTGCACGTTTTGCACCGTCACGCTCGTAATAAAGATACCTGCCTTGTAACTATCTAGAATGCGCTGAATCGATGCGGTTAAATCAATCGCAATCTTCTCGCGCCCTTCATAGAGCACCGTATCCATCGTGCTACGCGCAACGATTTCACGCACCGCGGTTTCGGCCGCTTGCACTACAGCAAAATCCGGATCGCGATTGTTAAACAAATATTCCGTTGGATCTTTCAAACGGTACTGCACCGCAAACCGAACATCGATGATGTTTTCATCTTCGGTCAGCATGGACGAATCTTTTTGGTTGGTCGCCTTGATCACAACGGAACGCCCCACCTCTACTGATCGGACGGCAGAAATATTCACCACCTCGGTTGTTTGAATCGGATACGGCATGCGCCAATTAATACCAGGGCCTGCGGTGTAGCTGTATTTACCAAAAGTCAGAACCACACCGGCCTGGCCCTCTTGGATCATAAAAAAGCCGGTCGCAATCCAGATAAAAAAGACACCGCCAAGGGCAGCTAGAACACCATTTTTTGATGAGAAAGGCAATCCACCCGAAAAAACGGGGGGACGTGAACCGCCGCCTGGAGGGCCGCCACGGTCATTGTTCTGATTTGGGTTTGGATTAGGCTTACCATCCCAGCCGCCGCTGGGCCTGCTGGGGCCTTTTTTGCCGCCAAAGAGGTTGCTGAGGCGATCATTGAAGTCGCGCCAGAGTTCATCGAGGTCAGGCGGGCCATTACTAACTGGCTTGCGATCCGGATCCGGTTTGCTGGTAGGCGGGTTAGCAGAGGCGCCCTGCTCTTCAGCGGGGGGCTTAGCGCCCTCATTGCCAGCATTGCCGTCTTTGGATCCAGTGGAATCGCCTTTATTGTCATTTGGGCGTGGCGAATTACCCCAGCCAGGGTCATTTACCGAAAAAATCGAAAGCAGTCTACGCATCATGGGGTAAATAGTGTTTTAGTGGAATCGGGTTAAATTCAGCGGAATCAGGTCGTTCTGTCATAGGGGCCAACAACTCCTCCGTAGTCATTTGCGACTTGGGTCGGTTGTGCTCATCCCTTATTCTATCAGTCATTACAGCACTTTGAGCCAGAGTATCCCTTAGTAAATCAAGGCCCAGCCCTGTTTGCGCCGACAGATAAACGCGGCTTGGCTGACCCTCAATATCCCTTACAACCATGGGCCCTTTCGTGAAGGTCTGGGGCATCAGGTCAATCTTGTTCATGACCTCTAAGCACGGGATGGAATCGGCCCCAATTTCAGCCAAAACAGCCTCCACTTGGGCTTGCTGCTCCTTGGCCACCGGGCTACAGGCATCAATCACATGGAGTATTAAGTCCGCATGGATGGTCTCGTCCAAGGTCGCCCGAAAGGCCTCAACCAGCTGGTGCGGTAAATCCCGGATAAATCCAACCGTATCGGAGACCACAATCGACCCTACTTCTGGCAAAAATACGCGCCGCGAGGTGGTGTCTAGGGTGGCAAAGAGCTGATCTGCAGCATAGGTATCGGCCTTAGTTAAAGCGTTAAACAAGGTCGATTTACCGGCATTGGTATAGCCCACCAAGGAAACCGAAAACACGTCCTTGCGGCTACGTGATCGGCGCTGGGTGCGCTGCTGGCGTTGCAACTTCTCCAGCTCAAGCTCAAGGCGTTTGGCTTTGGTCGCCAGCATGCGACGATCGAGCTCCATTTGGGTCTCGCCAGGACCGCCGCGCAAACCGATACCGCCCTTTTGACGCTCCAAGTGACTCCATGCCCGCACCAAGCGCGACATTCGGTAGCGTACCTGCGCCAACTCCACCTGGGTTTTACCAATGTGGCTTTGCGCGCGCTGCGAAAAAATATCCAATATCAAGCCCGTGCGGTCCATCACATGGTGACCGAGGTGGCGCTCTAAATTGCGTTGCTGGCTTGGCGATAAGGGGTGATTAAAAATAACGAGCTCAGCGTCATTGTCTTCTAAGGCCCGCTTAATTTCATTAGCCTTACCGGATCCAACAAATAAGGCGGGATCAGTTCTGCCTTTGCGGGCTACCACACGCGCTACGGGAATGGAGCCTGCGCTGTCTGCCAGAAGGCTGAGCTCAGCCATGCTGTCGGGGAAATCCTCTCGCCCCGAATCGACACCGACTAGAACTGCGCGAACGGGATCAATGCCGGTTTTATGCAGAAGGCTCATCCTCATCAGCACGGAACGTGACTGCACGCGCCGGCACGATGGTTGAAATAGCATGCTTATAAACCATTTGCGTGACGGTGTTACGCAATAAAACGACGTACTGATCAAAGGATTCAATATTGCCTTGCAGCTTAATGCCGTTGACCAAGTAGATTGATACCGGAACGTGCTCTTTGCGCAAGGTATTCAGGAAAGGGTCCTGAAGTAATTGGGTCTTGTTGCTATTCATACTGCTCCTTATTCATTATTGGATGTGTGGGAGTCTTGCTTTTATTCGGGTACTGCAGGGCTACTACACAATAAATGGAATTCGCCCTACGGTTAATAATATATACCGCCTGCCAAACTTTTGCCAAGCCTAAAACAGCAGCGGAAAAGAAGGCGCTGAATTAGCGCTTTTTGCCCTTATCTGCATCAACATAAGGGTTTTTATTGGTGCGCATTTCAATCCGCAGCGGGGTTCCCCGCAGCTTAAATGCCTCCCGAAAGCGCCCCTCTAGGTAGCGCTTGTAACTGTCCGTGACACCGCTCAGCGCACTGCCATGAATCACCACAATCGGTGGGTTCATACCGCCTTGATGGGCATACCGTAATTTAGGGCGACCCATGCCAACGCGTTTGGGTTGCTGATGCTCGACGGCCTCCGCCAAAATACGCGTGAGCCTTGGAGTCGGTAATTTCGCCATGGCTGCGGCGTACGCTAAGTCGACGTCTTTAAAAAGCTCTTTGAGTCCAGTTCCTTTTGCCGCCGAAATGGGGTGCACGTTCGCAAAATCCAAGAAGCGCAACTTTTGACCAATCTCCACACGGCAGCGCTCTTTGACGTAGTGATCAATGCCATCCCACTTATTAATTGCCAAGACCAGTGCGCGGCCTGCTTCCAAAATAAAACCTGCGATGTGCGCGTCTTGCTCTGAAATGTCTTGCTGGGCATCGAGCATCAAGATCACGACGTTGGCATCGGCAATGGCCTGCAGCGTTTTAACGACGGAGAACTTTTCAATGGCCTCGAACACCTTACCGCGGCGACGCAAGCCCGCGGTATCAATCAAGATGTAGGGCTTGCCATTGCGCTCAAACGGCACTTCAATTGCATCGCGCGTTGTGCCCGGCATATCAAATGCAATCACCCGCTCTTCACCAATCAGTTTATTAATCAGGGTCGACTTACCCACATTGGGGCGGCCCACCACCGCGATTTTCATGGCGCGCGGCGTTAAGGGGTCGGAGTCTGCACTGTCATCGGGCTCAGGAATGCCTAATTCATCCAGCGCGTCATCAATCAGTGTTTTAACGCCATCGCCGTGCGCCGAGGAAATAGCAAAGGGCTCACCCAATCCAAGCTCATGGAAATCAGCAGTAACTACACCGTGCGACATGCCTTCGGTTTTGTTGACTGCCAGAACAACAGGGCGACCGGTCTTGCGCAAAAAATCCGCAATCACGCGATCTTGCGGCGCCATACCTAAACGGCCATCCACCAAGAAAATAATTAAATCGGATTCGGCAACGGCTTGCTTGGTTTGTTTGGCCATCTCGGCCACGATGCCAGTTTTCGCAACCGGCTCAAAGCCGCCGGTGTCGACGCAAATGAACTCACGCGAGGTGATACGACTGTTGCCGTAATGGCGATCCCGCGTTAAACCAGAAAAGTCCGCAACCAAGGCATCGCGCGAACGCGTCAAGCGATTGAACAAAGTTGATTTGCCGACATTCGGTCGGCCAACGATGGTGATGACCGGCTTCATTTGGGGCTGTACGCCGCTAATTTGCCACCTTGAGACTGGACCAGAATCAAGCCGCCTACTGCGATCGGTGCTGCAGTCACCGGCGTGGTGTCATGGCGAATACGCGCGAGCATCTCGCCACCCGACTGCGACATCGCATGAATGTAGCCTTGCTTATCGCCCATCAGTACTACTCTACCAATTGCTAAGGGCTCGCCGACATCGCGCCAGGTCAGTTGGGTGTTCTCCCAAACCTGTACGCCATCACTGCTCCGAAATGCGGTGACGTGCGATTTTTCATTGGCGGCAAAAACAAAATCAGTACTCTGGGCTGTCCCAGTAAAGCTAGAAAAATCTTTAAACCAAATCAGCGTGCCCGTGCGCGCTTGCGCACAACCAATCCGGCCTTGATAGGACACGGCACAAATCCGCTCACCTTCCATGCTGGGTTTAGCACTCACATCATTGAGGCGCTCGATTTCGGAGAAGCCTTTCGGAAAGGAGATCGGGGTTTCCCAAACGAGTCCGCCATTGGCAATCCCAATCATGCCAAAACGCCCGCCCGCAAAACCCGTCACGATCACTTCATTGCCAATCGATAGCATGCCGTAACCGACACGCAAGGACAATGCCGATTGCTGGCGCTGGTAAAGCCAGCGGCGTTTACCGGTCGCCGCATCGAGACCAACAAAGCGATTATCTAAGCCGCGAATCACCACCACCCCACCAGCTACAACCGGAGCAGTCAGCACTTCGCCGCCAATGTGAAACTTCCAAATGTTTTTGCCCGTGTCATCGTAGGCAAACACATCGCCTTCCGTGGTCACGACTGCAGTGACTTTGCCATCCGAGCCGGGGCCAATGATGAGCTTTTCTGGAACAGTCGCTTCCCATAGGGTTTTGCCACTTTGCAAATCCAATTTGCGCAAACTGCCGCGACGCGATGCGGCGTAAACGGCATCGCCCACCACCGCAGGATGAAAGTTAAAGGGCTCTGACGAACCAATACTGACAGACCATACCGGCGCCAAATCAAACTGGTTGCTTACTTTGACGAGCTCTGCGGGCTGGCGCACGCGCGCCTTACCCGAGCAGGCAACCAGCGTGACGGCCAAAAGACCAACAACGGCAGCGCCTAGAAGTCGTTTCATTCAATGCCCCCAACGGCATCGAGCTTTACTTTCAGTAGACTACGCGCTTCTTGTGGGAACTCTTTGGATTTTTCCAATAACTTCCACGCTTGCGAATAACTTTTTCTCGCATCGGCATTTTTTCCTTGCACCAAATACCAGTCACCACGGCGCTCTAGCCACAAGGGTTCAAATCCAGGGGTTGGCGTGCCTTTTAAAATCGCATCCGCTTCGGCGAGGGACTTCGCGCTGCCCTCATCCATCAATGCCGTTGCCAAGCGCAATTTGCCCAGAGCCTTGTAGCCATCATTGGCTGATTTTTCCGCAACCCAGCGCAAGAAAGCCTGTGATTTAGCCGCATCGCCCGCATCGGCAGCCAGTTTTGCTGCGATCAAGCTAGCCATGGGGGCATAACTTGTGCCAGCAAATTGCTTTTGCAAGTCTTCGGCAGCCAGAATGCTTTGGTCTTTGTTGCCCTTTTCAATCGAGCTCATCATGGTTTCATAGAGCTTGCCGGCTTCGCTTGCTTGGCTATTCTTCCACCATTGCCAACCGTTGTAGGCAGCAAATGCAAACAACACAGCGGTGACTAAGCCCATGATGAGGGAGCGGTATTTCTCCCAAAAGGCTTTCAAGCTATCGAGTTGTTCTTGTTCTTCGAGGTCTAAAGGCATAACGGTCCAGGCTATTAAATACGATACGAATGCGTCATTCTATTCGGATGTCGCTACTAAAGCATCAATTACGGTGCCGAGCAATCCATCCAAAGGAATGGCGCGTTGCTCTTTACCACCACGCAAATCTTTGAGTTGCGCCTCATTGCGGGCAAGCTCATCGGGGCCAATGATCACCGCATACGCCGCGCCGCTGGCATCGGCTTTCTTCATTTGGGACTTAAAACTCGCGGTTTGACCGTCTGGCGCGCAAAAGAGAACAACGTCAATACCGGCACTGCGCATTTCTTCAGCCGCAACCAAGGCAGTACGCAAGGTCTCGCCGCCCTGATGCAAAACAAAGACATCGCATAAGTTCGTAGGCTCTGGCAAGGACTCGGATACCTTCATCAGCTCAAGCACACGCTCCATACCCATGGCCCAGCCACAGGCGGGTGCTGGTTTACCACCCATGCGCTCGATTAAGGGGTCATAGCGTCCACCACCTGCAATCGTGCCTTGGGCGCCAAGCGCATCAGTAACCCACTCGAATACCGTTAGGTTGTAGTAATCCAAACCCCGCACCAAGCGCGGATTAATTTTGCACGGTACGTTATTGGCTTTCAGTAAAGCCTGCACTGCTTCAAAATGCGCCAAGGATTCAGCACCGAGAAAATCCAGCAGCCGCGGCGCGCCTTCAATCAGGGCTTGCATGTCTGGGTTTTTTGAATCGAGTATGCGCAGTGGATTCGTTTTGAGGCGACGCTGTGAATCCGCATCGAGTGCAGATGCGTTTTGCTCAAAATAGGCAATTAAAGCGGTGCGGTGCAGCGCGCGCTCATCGGCTTGCCCCAGGGAATTAATTTCCAAACGCACGCCGCGTAAACCCAGCTCATCCCACAAGCGCTGACCCATCAAAATGATTTCTGCATCGATATCAGGACCCGCAAAACCCAAGGCCTCAATCCCAAATTGGTGAAACTGGCGATAACGCCCGCGCTGTGGCCGCTCATGCCTAAACATCGGACCGGTATACCAAAGGCGCTTAGGGCCGTCGTAGAGTAAATTGTGTTCAATCACCGCGCGCACGAGTGCAGCAGTGCCTTCTGGACGTAAGGTAAGTTGCTCGCCATTCAAGCGGTCTTCAAAGGAATACATTTCCTTCTCAACAATGTCGGTTACTTCGCCAATTCCACGCTGAAAGACTGGAGTGGATTCGACAATCGGCGTTTTCAGTAATTCGTATCCATAGGCTCGGGTGAGATCGCGCACGGCATTTTCCAAATGCGTCCACTGCTGCGCATCGGCAGGCAGCAGATCATTCATGCCCCGCACGCCGTTTATTTTTTGCAACTTCGGATTACTCATGCTTGCTTACTGCCGTAACGGGTTTTGACGTACTCTTCGACAATCACCTGAAAGTCCTGCGCAATTGATTCACCGCGGAGCGTCTTTACTTTGACGCCATCGACAAACACGGGGGCTGCGGGTGTCTCGCCTGTTCCTGGTAATGAGATACCAATATTGGCGTGCTTACTCTCGCCAGGGCCGTTCACAATACAACCCATCACAGCGACGTTCATTTCTTCTACGCCCGGATGGGTTTTTTTCCATACCGGCATTTGCTGCCGTAAGTAGGATTGAATGTTGGCTGCCAATTCCTGAAAGGTCGTGCTCGTGGTGCGGCCGCAGCCAGGGCAGGCAATCACCATCGGCGTGAAATTACGCAGGCCCATGGTTTGTAAAATCTCTTGACCCACAATCACTTCGTTTTCGCGGGGAGCGCCGGGATCGGGCGTGAGTGACACGCGAATGGTATCGCCAATGCCTTCTTGCAACAAAATGGCTAAGGCTGCGGTCGAGGCCACAATGCCTTTGCTGCCCATGCCGGCTTCAGTTAATCCTAAATGCAATGGGTAGTCACAGCGGCGCGCCAGGTCGCGATAGACCGCCACTAAATCTTGAACGTTACTGACTTTGCAAGAGAGCGTAATTTGATTGGGGTCCATGCCCAGCTCTTCCGCCTTCTCTGCGGATTGCAAGGCCGACTGAATCAGCGCCTCAATCATCACTTCTTGTGCTGACTTCGGTGACGGCAAGGCAGCATTGGCATCCATGATGCTAGCGAGCAGCTCTTGATCTAGGCTGCCCCAGTTCACCCCAATCCGTATCGGCTTGCGGTATTCGCAAGCGGCTTCAATCATTTGTGCAAACTGCGGATCGCGCTTAGCGCCCTTGCCTACGTTACCTGGATTGATGCGGTACTTGGATAAAGTCCGAGCGCACTCGGGATGCTCTTTGAGCAGTGTGTGGCCGTTGTAATGAAAGTCACCAATGAGCGGCACGTGCACGCCCATCTTATCGAGCTGCTCCCGAATGTAGGGAACAGCAGCTGCGGCAGCGGGCGTGTTCACCGTAATGCGCACCATCTCCGAACCGGCGCGCGCTAACTCTTTGACTTGAATTGCAGTTGCAATGGCATCTTCGGTATCGGTATTGGTCATCGACTGCACGCGCACTGGCGCATTACCGCCAACCGTAATCCGGGCACTCTCCCAGACGACTTCCGATTGGCGTGAAGCGCGCTTAGGCGATGGGCCGAGTGGTAATGGAGGCAGGCAATTTGACATGGTTTTAGTTGGTACTGTCATTGGTATAGGGAATATTAACGGTTGACCCATTCGATGGGTTGTTCGTAGAGCGCGCGCTCCCGCACACGCGTCCGATCTACCACATCACCAGCGAGTTGGCCACATGCAGCGGCAATGTCATCGCCACGGGTTTTACGCACGGTGGCAATCATGCCGGCGTCTTGCAATAAATGCATAAATGCCTGAACGCGCTGTGGCAATGATCGCGTTAGACCGGATTCTGGGAAGGGATTAAATGGAATCAGATTAACTTTGCATTTAATGCCACTCAATAAACGAATTAACTCTTTGGCCTGCGCATCGCTGTCATTCACATTCTCGAGCATGCAATATTCAAAGGTTAAAAAATCACGCGGCGCAAATTCCAAATAGCGCTCGCACGCTGCGAGTAATTCGCGCAGCGGGTATTTAATGTTCAAGGGAACTAGCTGATCGCGCAGCGCATCAGTGGGCGCATGCAAGGACACTGCCAAGGCAACGGGGCAGTCCTGCGATAAACGATCCATCATCGGCACCACGCCAGAGGTAGATACCGTCACGCGGCGACGTGACAAGCCATAGGCATTGTCATCGAGCATCAAACGCAAGGCAGTCAGCACATTGTCGTAATTGAGCAAGGGCTCGCCCATACCCATCAGCACCACGTTGGAGACCACACGGCCGCTGTAGACATAACCGGGGGTTGGGTATTGCTCTAAGCGCAATATCGCGTTCGGGTCTTTTTTGAGTTCGTGCTCGGCATACCAAAGTTGGCCGATGATTTCACCGGCGGTGAGGTTGCGTGAGAAGCCTTGATAACCCGTGGAGCAAAAGCGGCAGTTCACTGCACAGCCAGCCTGCGATGAAATACACAAAGTACCGCGGTCGTCTTCCGGTATGAATACCATCTCCACCGCATCTTTGGCGCCCACATCAATCAGCCACTTGCGTGTGCCATCGACCGCCTGCTCCTCCCGTATCACGGGCAAAGGCTTAATCTCAGCCTGATCGGTTAAGGAAGTACGAAAGGTTTTGGCTAGATCACTCATCGCGGCGATATCGGACACGCCGCGCTGGTGAACCCAATTCAGGAGCTGCTTGGCCCGAAATGGTTTTTCATTTAGACCCGCGACATACGCTGCCATACCGGCAGCGTCAAAATCCAGGAGATTTGTGCGCGGGGTAGTCAATCAATTAACGCGAAAAGATGTTCATGCCTGGGAAAAAGAATCCGATTTCCACAGCAGCAGTTTCTGGCGCATCAGAGCCATGCACCGCATTAGCATCAATGCTGTCTGCAAAGTCAGCGCGGATGGTGCCTTTATCTGCTTTTTTAGGATCGGTTGCGCCCATGAGTTCACGGTTCTTCGCAATGGCGTTGTCACCCTGCAGTACCTGAATCATCACTGGCCCAGAAATCATGAAGCTGACTAAATCTTTAAAGAATGGGCGGGCAGCATGCACGGCATAAAACTGCTCGGCTTCTGACTGCGATAAATGCGCCATTTTGGATGCGATGACTTTGAGGCCGGCTTGCTCAAAACGGGAATAAATCTGTCCGATTACATTTTTTGCTACTGCATCCGGTTTAATAATAGAAAGGGTGCGCTCCATTGCCATGCAAAACTCCAGTGATTAATTCAATAGTAATAAAAAACAGCCATTTTTAACCAAAATTAATAGGGTATTGGCTGCCGATACGGGTATTTCGCGTTTCTTCAACGCCACGCAATTATACATTGCTTAGCCCGTATTTACCCCCATGCCCATTACCCTAAGCCATTGAATTTACTGGGTATAACCCTATTTTGTTTATTCCTATTGGATTAGACCCTTGATTTAATCGATTTTGTCTATACTTAGTATCAAAGTCCCGTGGTGGACTCACGTTATTAGATAAAAGGAGTCAATATGAGTGATTTGAACTCGTTCGGCTTTGGGCAAACAGGCTCAGTAGCAAATGCACAGGTCCGTAACCGGGTACTGCGCAATACCTATGCCCTGCTGGCACTTTCCATGGTTCCAACCGTCATCGGCGCTTGGCTCGGTGTTGCAATGGGATTCAAGCTATTTGAAGGCAGCCCCTTCATGGGCTTTATTGTCTTTATGGCTGTCGCCTTCGGCTTTTTCTGGGCGATTGATCGCAATAAGGACAGCGGCTTAGGTGTAGTGCTGTTATTGGCCTTCACCTTCTTTATGGGCGTGATGCTGTCCCGTTTAGTTGGCTATACCCTGGGCACCTATAGCAACGGCGCAACCCTCATCATGGGTGCATTTGGTGGTACTGCCCTGATCTTCACGGTCATGGCCAGCATTGCTACCGTCAGCAAGCGTGATTTTGGCAGCATGGGCAAGTTCCTCATGATTGGCGTGATACTGCTGATCGTGGCTTCCCTTGCCAACATTTGGCTGCAAATGCCTGCTTTGATGTTGACCTTGATGGTGTTGGCCATTGCGATTTTCTCGGCCTTCATCCTCGTGGACGTTCAGCGGGTTGTGAATGGCGGTGAAACCAACTACGTGATGGCGACACTTGCAATTTACTTAAACGTGTACAACATCTTCACCAACCTCTTGGCCCTCTTCGGGATCATGGGTGGCGATCGCGACTAAGTAGTCGAAGTAACGCAATGATGAAGCGCCCTACGGGGCGCTTTTTCTTTGAGTTAATTGCAGCCCTAGAGGCTATTCATAGTGATAGCGGCAAAGCTTTCTTTCGTGCTGAGTAGGCCAAATCTTTTTTAAACATCAGGATTACAGTGCGTGATTTTGATCCACTATCGATAAAAACTTTTTAAGATGTTATGCTTTTTATATCTACTTTGAACTATGCTGAGGACCATTCGTGAAACCATTAATGATTAAAAAAATAGTAGCTGCTTCCGTTTCAGCTTCTTTGGCATTTACCCCGCTAGCAAGTTATGCCTGTACTGCCGTAAACATTGTTGCAAAGGATGGCTCGGTAGTTGCAGGAAGAACCATGGAATGGGCCTTTGATATGAAGTGGCAGCTCACCGCAAATCCCAAAGGCACTCCTATTTCCCTTAGTGCTCCAACATCGTTAAAGTTGCCTGCAACAAGCCTATCTAGTAAATATGCATTTGTCGCAATTGCGCCGGGAGTTTTGGCAGGCCCTCCTGCCTACCTAGAAGGTCAAAATGAAGCAGGCCTCGCCATTAGTGGAAATTTTTTACCTGGCTTTACTGAATACCAAACGGTTACACCGCAAGATAAGAACTACGTTTCTATCCTGAATTTAGGCGGATTTATTTTAGGCATGTTCGGTTCAGTAAAAGAATTGCGTAGTGAGCTCCCTAAATATAAGGTGTGGTTTGATCCCAGCGAAGTCAAAGGATTGCCGACCCCACCCTGGTTGCATCTTGTCTTAACAGATCGGATCGGTGACAGCATTATTGTCGAGTTTGTTAAGGGCCAAATGGTGATCCACAATAACGTTGCTGGAGTGCTAACGAATGCGCCAACCTATGACTGGCACCTGAATAATGTGCGTAATTATTTGTCACTCACAACCACTCCAACAGCTTCAGTAATGGTGGGTAATACGAACGTTACTGAATTGGGTCAAGGCGGTGGCTTACTGGGCTTACCAGCCGATTACACCCCACCATCGCGCTTCGTCAGGGCGGCTTACCTAAAACAATTTACCTATCAGCCGAGTAATAGCGCAGAAGCGATGCAAAGTGCTGGCCATATTTTGAACAACGTTGATATTCCAGTTGGCGTAGCTCGCTCTACAGATGGCAAGCAGGTTTTTTCTGATTACACGCAGTGGGTTACTCTCAAGGACTTAAAGAATAATCGGATGAAAATTGCAAACTATGCAAATCGTACTAACTTCATTGAAATAAATCTGAATGAAGTATTTAAGTCCGGAAAATCAAAAACCTGGCAGGTTGATAAGTTGCCGTATCCTAAGAATGACCTAACAGCAGAGTTCTTAAAATAAGCCAATCCACTAAACCGCCTTCGTTTTGGTTTTCCCTTGGCGATATTGCTTCAATGATTTCTCCAAATGTTTCACATTGGCAGGAGTTTTTAATAAGTGAAATGTTTCCACCTTACGTGGATCAGGCTTAACTTTTCGTACCATACGCTTTAGTCATTTTTAATTCAGAAAGGTCGCTTGCTTTAGCGGGTGTTTTTTGTGCCCAGGCTAAAGCAGCAGTTAAATCCTTTTTAAGGGCTGGTGTATGAAGAATTCCAGTCCCTATGCGCTCAAACACCGCAATCGACTCGACGTGCGACGTATGGGGAAACATATTGATGATGCCGGCCGATTGCAACTGGTAGCCGGCTTGGTGTACCAGTATGGCGGCATCCCGCGCTAGGGTTTTGGGGTTGCACGACACATAGACAATCCGCTCTGGCAAGAAGCCATCCCACTCATGCTGCCCTGCTGCGCTTGCTTGAACAATATTGGCCAATGCTTGGCATATTGCCATGGCGCCCTCTCTGGGCGGATCGATTAACCAGCGCTCGGCTTTGCCCCACGAAACAACGGTATCGATGCTGACTTCAAACAGATCACTCTGCATAAAGCGGGCTTTATCGCTAAGTTGATTGTGGAGGGCATTTTCAGTAGCGCGCTCAACCAAGCTCGCAAGCCCTTCAATGCCCAATACGGCACTGGCCGTACGCGCTAATGGCAAGCTGAAATTACCAATACCGCAAAAGAGGTCGAGCACGCGATCGCCTGCTTGCACATCCAGCAGTCGTAAGGCGCGACTCACGAGCGAGCGATTCATGAGGTGATTGACCTGCGTAAAGTCGGCGGGCTTAAACGGCATCTCAATGCCAAATTCGGGCAGACGGTAGCAGAGTGTTCCGGTTGGCGGATGAAAGGGAGCCAAGCTTTGTAAGCCGCTGGGCTGAAGCCATATCCAAACGCCATGCCGATCGGCAAACGCCTTAATTGCAGTTTGGTCTGCCTCGGTTAGCGGCTCTAAATGCCGAATGGCCAAAGCCGTAACCTGGCTACCAATCTCCTTGCCCTCGCCTACAGCCAATTCTATTTGCGGCACTCGGCTCGGATCACTCAGTTGCATGATGAGCGCGCGCAGGGGTTCCAGTAAATCCGATACGTGCTTCGGCAAAATCGCACAGGAAAGCATATCCACCACATACGCACTTTGGTGTTCATGAAATCCCACCAGCACCGTGCCTTTTTTAATCGAGCGGTTAACCACACTAAAACGAGCGCGGTGGCGATAGTGCCAGGTTGGCCCAGCCATCGGCCGCAGTACCTCTTGTGGGCGCAGCTGCCCGATGTGCAGCAGATCATCTTCCAACACGCGCTGCTTGATCGCGATTTGCGCCCGTATATCCAAGTGCTGCATGGTGCAACCGCCGCACACACCAAAATATTGGCACGCAGGCTTGGCCCGAAAGACCGCTTCTTTGAGGATATCGATTACTTTGGCTTTGGAGAAGCGCGATTTTTCACGGGTAATTTGGTAGCGCACCAGCTCCGTAGGCAAGGCGCCGCGGATAAAAATGACTTTACCGCTCTCACCGCGCGCAGCCGCTTCTTCGCTGGGCGCTAAGCGGGCAATGCCTTGGGCATCAAGATCTAAGCCCTCCACTACGATGGGACCCGATACAGCGTGACTTTCTGGCGCTACGCGTGCGCGCGATCGCCTAGGCATCGCCTGCAAAGCCAGCGAGGTACTCTTGCCAGGCTTGACCGTTAGGCTCTTTAGCCTCTTGCTCTAAATAGTGCTTCACAAAGTCCAACTCTTCATCGTGCTCTGCTTGCGTCACACCGCCACGCATCAGTTGGTAACGGCAATACATTAAATAGGTGTTCACCACATCGGTTTCGCAATAGCGCCGTATGTCGGCAATCTTGCCGTCTTGGTAGGCTGGCCAGACTTGACTACCATCCATACCGAGCTTGCCCGGAAAGCCGCACAGCTTTGCTAAGGCATCTAAGGGTGCATTGGCACGGCCATTGAATTTGGCCAGCAGGTCCATTAAGTCTAAATGCCGCATGTGGTAACGGCTAATGTAGTTATTCCATTTGAACTCGCGGCTATCACTATCCTGGCTCTCGCCCATTTCCCAATAGCGCGGTGCATGCACTTGATTGATTAAGGCGCGGTAGTGCAGCACTGGTAAATCAAAGCCACTGCCATTCCACGACACCAATTGCGGCGTGTATTTTTCGATTACATCAAAAAATGCCTGTATCAGTACCTTCTCAGAATCCTCTGGATTAGCAAGAGAGCCAACTTTGATTTGCGGCAAACCTTCTTTGGTCGTACGCCGAATCACACAGGAGATCGCAACAATACGTTGCAGGTAGAGCGGTAAAAAATCGCTGCCGGTTTTTTCTAAACGCAGTTGCATGACCTGCTGTGCTACATCGCTATCCGTCATGCTTGCCGGAAAATCCTCCAACCGGCGCAGACCCACTACATCCGGAATGGTCTCAATATCAAATACCAGAACGGTTGTCATGCCACCTTAGGTTACTGCAGGAAGGGCAGCGGATCGACTGGCTTGCCATTCACGCGCAGTTCAAAGTGCAGTCGTACGGAGTTGGCATCGGTATCGCCCATTTCGGCAATGGTTTGCCCTTTGCGTACCGCATCGCCCTCTTTCACTAACAAGTTGCGGTTATGGGCATAGGCCGTGAGGTAGGTATTGTCGTGTTTCACGATCACTAAATTGCCGTAGCCGCGCAGACTATTGCCAGCGTAGACAACACGGCCATCGCTCGCTGCCTGAATTGGATCACCTAACTTACCGGCAATGTCGATGCCCTTATTCTTACCATCCACAAAGTCTTCCACTACCTTACCTTTAGCGGGCCACGACAAGCGAATGCCTGGCGGGGGTGCATCGGGCTTTACGGCTTCAATCTTGGGTTCTGCTGCCGGTTCCGCCATTTTTTGCGGGGCGGGTGTGGCGGGCGCAGACTTCAATGGCTTCACTGTCATTGCGTTCGCGGGGGGTCGTACCAGCAATAACTGATCGACTTCAATCTGATTGGGATCGGTCAGGTTATTCCAGCGTACGATATCGCGATAGGACTGCCCTTGATCCAGCGCAATCCGCAATACGGTGTCACCCCGCTTCACACGGTAATACCCCGGAGGTGTTGGAATGCTGGCAGTGGGTGCAGCGGATGCCGAGGAGTCCGAACGCGAACGGTCGATTACGGTTGCGGGCGTCGTACGTGGGGTGCTGCAAGCCGATAGCAATACGGTGGAGCTAAGCAGTATCAATGCCAGCCGAGCAGGCAGCTTGCTGTGCATCGATGGGGTGTTCCAGAATGGGCTAGATTTTTTCATACTACCCCTGATTGTAAAGGCACAAAAAAGACATCGTCTAGGGCCGTGCGCTGATAGCGGTGGGAGCTCACCCGCTCGATCAGGAGTAATTGCTGCTCTTTTGCATTGCGAGCGACCGGGGCAACCAAACGCCCGCCAATCGCCAGCTGATCGAGTAAGGCATCGGGTATGCCCAAACCCGCCGCGGCGAGGATGATGGAGTCAAACGGGGCAGCCTGGGGAAGGCCCAAAATGCCATCGCCGTAAATCAAGCGCAGATTTTTAATCCGAAATGGCCTTAAATTGTCACGGGCTAAATCATGCAGCGGCCGAATGCGCTCAATCGAATACACCTCATCAGCCAGTAAGCTCAATACGGCAGCTTGATATCCGCAGCCAGTACCGATTTCCAAGACTTTATTCAGAGGCTGTTTTGATTTATGCAAGAGCTCAATCATGCGCGCCACGACCGATGGCTTGGAGATGGTTTGCTGATGCCCAATTGGTAATGCAGAATCTTCATACGCTTGCGGATGCAGGCCGGCATCCATAAAAGCATGGCGTGGCACCGTTGCAATCGCATCTAAGGTTTTGGCATGCTTCACACCCGCCATCGCTACCTTCGTAGCAAGCGCCTGCCGGTGCCCGGCAAACCGATCAGCAGAGGCCGACTTCAACCGCGATTCCAGCCGTCTGCGCCCATCGCTTTTTGACGAGCGTGATCAGTGAGGTCCAGCTGCATCGGCGTAATCGAGATGCAGCCCTCGTTAATCGCATGAAAATCCGTGCCAGCCGAATCATTCTTGGCATCGCCAGCAGGGCCGATCCAGTAAATCTTTTCACCGCGGGGATTGGTTTGCACAACCACAGGCTGCGAGTGATGGCGATTACCTAAACGCGTGACGCGCCAGCGCTTGAGTTCTTCATACGGCCGATTGGGAATATTGACGTTGAGCAGCGTGGCAATGCCATCGCCCTGCTGTGGGTGTTTGGGCATGGGGTGCGATAGCATTTGCGCCACAATATCGCGCGCCGCTTGCGCTGCATCGTCAATGCGGGCCCAGCCTCGATCGGTTTGCGAGAACGCAATGCCAGGAACGCCAAACATCACGCCCTCCACTGCTGCGGCAACCGTACCCGAATAGAGCACATCCTCGCCCATGTTCTCGCCTTGGTTGATGCCAGACACCACTAAATCGGGGCGATGGTCTAAATAACCCGTCATGGCAATGTGCACGCAATCGGTTGGGGTGCCATTAATAAAGACAAAGCCATCGCGCTCACCGCCAGCGATCCGGTGAATCGACAAAGGACGCGACAGCGTTAAGGAATTGGAGGCGCCGCTGTGGTTTTGCTCCGGTGCGATCACCGTAATGCGGCCCAAGGGGCGGATTGCATTGACTAAAGCCAGTAAGCCAGGGGCTAAATAGCCATCGTCATTGGAGATCAGAATGTGGGGCAAAGTAGTATCGCCGGTAGGAAAAGAGGTAGCCATACCTCATGATACCGAGAGTCGTGGTCTTCATTGAAATCAAGCCCCAGTCTTGCTTACCTAGCCGTGCTTCTGGGTGATTTGGAGAGGAAATTAAGGCTTCCAGTTCAATAACAAATTTGTTATCATTCTGCGATGGGTTTCAACATTACTTATTACAGTCAAGAAGTGCAGGATGAAATTGTTAGTCTCCCCGTAACGCTTCAAGCGCGCTACATTGCCTTGACCAATAGAATGATTGAATATGGCCCACACTTAGGATTACCGCATACCGATGCATTTGGTGGTGGACTATTTGAATTGAGACTTAAAGGAGTTGAAGGTGTTGCTAGGGTCTTCTTTTGTACGATGGTGGGACAAGAAATTGTAATGCTCCATAGTTTTGTTAAGAAAACTCAAAAAACGCCAGAGAAAGAATTGAAGATAGCCAAGCAACGCATGAAGGAGTTAAAGAAATGAAGACTGCCATCAAAAAGACTGCAAAACCCTTAAGCCATAAACAAATGGTGGATAAGCTACTCAAAAATCCAGCCGTCAAAGCGGAAGTAGAAAAGCTCAATCGCGAAGAATTCGCCATTCTGGATCAAATCCTGGCAGCAAGAAAGGCAGCCGGCCTTTCTCAGGCACAAGTAGCAAAACGCATGGGTACACAAGCGCCCGCAATTGCAAGACTGGAAAGTTCATTGGCTACCGGAAAGCACTCACCCAGTCTAAGCACCCTCCGAAAATACGCTGCTGCTTTAGGCAAGCGCGTTGAACTGCACTTAGTCTAATAGTCCTAGCAGTATCAAATCGCCTGCTTAGTCGGTGCGGGCAGACTCCGGCAACGGAACCAGCCGTAAATGACCGGCAGTACCAGTAAGGTCAGAATGGTGGTGGTCACCATGCCCCCCACAATCACGAGTGCCAAGGGGCGCTGAGCCTCTGAGCCAATCGATGTCGAGAGTGCAGCAGGCAATAATCCAAAGCCAGACAGCATGGCCGTCATCAAGACTGGCCTGACGCGCAGAGCAGCACCCTCCACCATCGAGTCCTTCATCGCGCCATGTTCATTAGCTACGGTCTTGTTAATAAACGAGATGAGGATCACCCCGTCCTGAATCGCAATTCCAAAGAGCGATAAAAATCCAAAGAATGCCGAGATGCTCAGGGTCTCGCCTGCCAAGTGCAGGGCAATTACTCCGCCAATGGCTGCAAAGGGTACGTTGATCATGACAATCACCGCATCCCGGAAGTTACCAAAGGCACTTACCAAGAGTAAGAAGATTCCGAGCAGGGCTAAAGGTACGATCACCATCAACTTACTCTGTGCCTGTTTCATTTGATTGAATTGGCCATCCCAACTGATCGAGTAATTCGCCGGCAACACCACATTTTGTTCGACTAAGAATTGGGCATCCTCCACCGCACTCCCCAAGTCGCGTCCGCGCACACTGAATTTAATGGCAATGTAGCGCTTACCGGCTTCCCGGTAAATAAAGAACGGTCCATCGCTGAGTTCAATTTTGGCCACCATGGAAAGGGGTATTCTTTTTCCGCCGGGGGCATCGACTAGCAATTGTGATACATCCGATACATCATTGCGACTGGCTTCGCTCAAACGCACGGCAATACCAAAAGTCTTTTCATCTTCGAGTAAGTTCGTGATTGCAGCGCCGCCAATGGCGTTCGCCACCACCGTCTGAATATCACTGACATTAATGCCATAGCGCGCAGCGCGTTCCCGGTCAATCTGAATGTTGAGCGTAGGCTGACCCAATTCCTTGAGGATGCCCTCGTCGGCTACGCCGCGGACGTGCCTAATTTGCTCCAGCACTTCTTTGGCTTTGGCATCGAGCACTTCTAAATCGGCGCCGTAGATTTTGACCGAGTTCTCGCCCTTCACGCCGGAGAGCGCCTCATTGACGTTGTCCTGAATGTATTGGGAAAAACTGTAATTGGCGCCAGGGATTTGATTCAGAACCCCTTCCAGTTTATGAATCAATTGCTTCTTACTGCTTCCATCGGGCAACTTATCGGGCGACTTCAAATAAAGACCAAACTCAATGTTAAATACCCCGGTTGAGTCAGTGCCGTCGTCGGGCCGGCCAATTTGCACCGCCACCTTATCGATTTCAGCTTGTTTAATGAAATTCTCACGCAGTTGGTTGGCGACCTTAATCGAGTAGTCAAGGTCGACCGTATTGGGCAGCGTCACACGCAACCAAATGTTGTTTTCTTCCAGGGTCGGTAAAAAAGCGGTACCTAAACGGGTGACGCTAAGCAAAGTGAGTCCGAGAATGAATACCGCGACTGCCACAATCGTTCTGGGGCGATCCATCCAGCGGCGGAGTAAAGGTTTATAGCCCTCAGTCAAGCGGGTCATAAAACTGGGTGGCTTATGGCCCATGGTCTCACCAAAGATCAAGGAGATCATCGCCGGCAAAAAGGTCAGGCTCAATATCACCGCAGCGATTAAGGCAAAGCCCATCGTAAAGGCCATCGGCTTAAAGATGATGCCCTCTACCCCGCCCATAAAGAAGAGCGGGGAGTAAGCAACAATAATGATGCCGGTGGAATAGATCATTGCCCGCTGCACTTCGCTGGTGGCTAGAATAATGGCCTGATTGAGGCGCTTACCGCCCTTCTCCAAGTGCCGCATCACGTTCTCCGTCAGAATGACCGCCGCATCGACAATCACACCAAAGTCGATGGCCCCTAAGGAGATGAGGTTGGCCGGCACGCTCCAAATGTGCATTTGAATGAAGGCCACGCAGAGCGCCAATGGAATAACCGCAGCCACCACCGCAGCGGCGCGCAGATTACCCAGAAAAATGTAAAGAATGGCAAGCACCAAGGTGATGCCAAAGAATAAGGTGTGCTTGACCGTGCCAACGGTAATGTCGAGCAGCACCTGCCGATCATAAAACGGCCGAACTTCAATGCCCGGCGGCAGAATTTGCTTATTAATGTTGTGGACGGTGTCGCGTACCCGCGCTAAGACTTCGGTGGCGTTTTCGCCGCGGCGCAAATAAATGATGCCTTCAACGGAATCCGGGTTCTCATTGAACTGAAACAAACCGAGGCGCGGCGCATTGCCAATTTGTACCGTGGCCACATCACCCACCCGTACCGGTACACCATTATTGGTCGTAATGACGACTTGCTTGATGTCATCGATGTTCTTGAGTAAGCCCACACCCCGCACCACAAACTGCTGCTCGCCACTGGGCAATAAACCGCCGCCCATATTGCTATTGGAACTGGTAATCGCAGCAATTAATTGGCTAATGGAGATGCCCTTCGATTGCAGGCTCTCTGGCGTCACAATGACTTGATATTGGCGTACCTTGCCGCCAAACGAAGACACATCCGCAACCCCTCGGGTTTGCTTGAGCTCTTTGTAGATCTCGTAGTTTTGCAGTGTTTTGAGTTCAGCCGAGGATGCGTAGTCGGAATGCACCTCGTAGCGCATGATTTCGCCAGTAGCATCGGAGTCCGGGCTAATGCTCGAGACAACACCAGTGGGTAAATTGGCGTTGGCTAAATTGGCAATGAAGGTTTGCCGCGCCTTAAACGGATCGGCGGTGTCATTGAATTTCAGGGTAACGACCGATAAGCCAAAGAGCGAGACCGAACGAAACGCCTGCAGCCCGGGAATACCAGCCAGGGCATTTTCTACGGGAATGGTGACTTGCTGCTCCACCTCCGTCGTACTTCTGCCCGGCCACTGGGAAATCGCTTGAATCGTTAAGGGGGCAACGCCTGGGTATGGCTGTATGGGTAATTTACTCAGGCTATTGATGCCGAGGCCCAAGAGCACAATGGAGCCGACAATCACCAAGACGCGTTTTTCTAAAACGCCTCGAATGAAGGAAGTAAATTGGCTCATGTAGTTTTCTAACTTAGTGTTCTAACTTTGTCTTCTAACTCAGTCTTCTAACTTCGCAAAGCGATCGTTGAGCAAGACTGCGCCATCCGTCAGCACGTTTAAGCCAGGGCCGAGGCCATCGGTAATCGCAAAGCGTTTGCCGTCTAAGTCATAGCCTTTCACTAGAAGTCGGCGGAAGGTATCGGGCGCCACCTGCACAATCGCATAGCGCATCTCCCGTATGCGCACAATCGCCGATTGCGGCACCACCACAGCTAGCCCTTTTCCTACTAAGAGCTTGGCCGACATAAACATATCGGGGCGCAATAAACCATCCGCATCACTGACATCGGCACGAATCAGTAAGGCCCGCGTTTCTGGATCAACACTGGGAGCAAGGTAATTGGTTTTGGCGATAAATACCTGATCGGGATAGGCCTCGGTTTTTAGAATCAGTTGCTGGCCACTCGATAAAAGTCGAATGTCTTTTTCAAACACATTCCCCAAAAACCACAAGGCCTTTGGATCAGCCAGACTCGCCAGCACATCGCCACTATTGACCACGGCACCCGGCTCAATATTGCGTTTGGTCACCACCCCTTCAATAGGGGAGCGAATCAACAAGTTCGCCTGCACTTTTTGGCTAGCCCTGAGCTGCGCTATCTCTTGATCGGATACACCAATATTGCGCAGGCGATTGGACGCTGCATCTTGGGTCATTTTGGCATCCTGCATCAGGTCACTCATGGCCTGATTTTTAGACAGAATGCCCACGGTTCTGCTTGCTAGCAAATACTCTTGCTGCGCTGAATTAAATTCCGGGCTGTACATTTCTAAAATCGGTGAGCCTTGATTAACAGCAGCGCCATCAAAGGCAAAGATCCGCTCAACTCGGCCTGCGACCCGCGCTGAAATCACTTTGGATTTTTCGGCGTTGAATGCCAGCCGTCCTGGCACTTTTATTTCAATCGGCACTTCGGTGGTTTTGGCTTCTTTAAAGACATAAATTTCAGGATTGAGGGTTACGCCCGGCAACTTGAGTTCTAAAGTACCGCTCTTTTCCACTTTGAGCGTCTTGTCGGACTTATCGATTTGTACATTCCGATTCACATCCGTCAGGCGACCGAGCACAATACCGAGCGATAAAATCGCAAAGGCCACCGCGGCCATGCGAATGCGCTGGCGCTGCTCGGGTGAGCGATTCCAGTAGAGTGCGGCCAGGTTTTCACGCAAATGCGCAAACTGCCCACCGAGCATCTGCTGGAGCCGGCTCATCTGCTCTACCGCCTTTTTTGTTCCGGTGCGAAATTGATCTTTCAAACGATGTCCTTAAAACGGTTCTTTACCAGCGGCTGCGAGTACAGTCGCTTGCGATTGCAGTAATGCACTTTGAGCCAAAGCCAACTGAATTTCCAGTAAACGCAATTGCGTTTGCGCCGTTAGCACGTCATTAAATCCTTGGCCATTGTTGGCGTATTGGTTTAGGCCCACCTTGTAGGCGGCGTCGGCCTGCGGCACCTGGCGATCGCGCAAAAACTGCACCTGGTTTTTGGCTTGCTCGTAATTGGCGTAGGCCGTATTGACGGCCAATACCACTTGCTGGCGACTGGCGATGTTGCTGGCTTCCAGCGAGGCTTGGTTGCGCCTTGCTTGCTCTACCCCATACTTTTCTTTAGTAAAGAAATACAGTGGAATCACAATATCGAGTTCAAACTGATAAAACAGCGCGCCGTTGTTCGCGGCAAACGGACCGCGCGGTGTATACGAAGAGCCAATCACCTGAAAATCCGGCAGGTAGGCTTTTTGGGCCAGGCTGACGCCTTTTTTAGCGGCATCCAGTTGTAAGGCCGAACTCTTGAGTAGCGGATGACTGGTCTCCGCATAATCTTCGAGCTCGAGCAAACTGGGTACGGCATTGAGAGTGAGGCGCGCATCCCCCCGCAGCAGCAACTGCTCGCGTGAGTGGCGCCCAATTAAGGCATTGATGTTCTTGATCGCCACTTGCAATTGGCGATCGAGCGCAAACTGATCTGCTTCGGCTGCGCTTTGCGCCACCTGGGCATTTAAAAATTCCACATAGGCAGCGGCATTATTGGCGTAACGGGCTTTGGCCACGTTCTTAATCATTTCTAAACGGGTGACCGATTCCCTTAAAACGGTTAGCTGTTTTTGCGATGCCAAGGCGCTGTAATACAAACTAGATAACTGCGCCCCCAATTGCAAGTAAGTCGATTCACTTTGGGCTAAGAGTGCTTCGGCATTGGTATCGGCTATGTCGGCAGCCAAGCTTTTCTTGCCCGGAAACTGAAATGGCTGAGCAAAGGAGATGGCGTTGTTATTGCTTATGCCGTTGGGGTATTGCGAAGTGGGTGTGTTCGCACCGCCCAATGCCAAGGGTGAGTTTGCTGGCATGCCAGACCACACTAGTCCTACTTGTGGATTAGCAGGAGCCGCAATTTGCGGTACGGTGGCTTTGGCAGAAAAGTAGGACTCACGCAGTGCAGCGAGCTGGGGATTATTGAGCTTCAGTTCAGACCACAGCTGGCGTAAATCGAGTTCATTGGGCGCAGCTGCTTTGGGGCTGGAATGAATGCTTGGGCTACTGACAAAATTGGGGGGCGTATTTTTGGCCGGCGCAACAGTCACCGACGCTTCCCGCGCGAGGGATGGCGTTTGCGCATATGAATCAGCAACAGCTCCGCAACAGAACAACAGAAGCGCGAGAGACCAAGCGCGGCGGCTGTAGAGCACGGCCTGAGGCAAACACATGCTTCTAAAATTTATTACCACAATTTTCAATTGCTGTCTTGCCCTCAATTACCCGATAAAAAGTGGGTAAATGATTATATGGGGTAAACCCGTCTTAGCAGACTGAAAAGGGCAAAGAAATATGAATTACTGCACTAACCCCAACTAGCCGACTGCGCGCCGATCCATCAGGGCCCGGGCTAGAGTGCCGGCATCAACGTATTCCAGCTCACCGCCTACTGGGATCCCCCTGGCAATGCGGGTGACCTTAATGCCCTTGGATTTAAGGACTTCACCAATGTAATGGGCAGTGGCCTCGCCTTCGCTCGTGAAATTCGTGGCCAGCACAACTTCCCGCACCGCAAGGCCAGTATCGGGGTTCTCAATCCGTGCCAAGAGCCGATCAAAATGAATTTCCGTCGGGCCCATTCCGTCCAGCGGCGAGATGCGGCCCATGAGTACAAAGTAATTGCCTTTAAAGCTGAGGGTTTGCTCGACCATCACTTGGTCGGCTGGCGTCTCCACAATGCAGAGCATCGAAGGGTCACGCCTGCCATCCGCACAGGTAGAACAAATCGCCGTTTCTGAAAACGTATTGCAGCGACTGCAGTGCCCTACTTTATCGACTGCCTCACCCAAGGACTGGGCGAGTAAAGCAGCGCCATTGCGATCGTGTTGCAGTAAATAAAAAGCCATGCGCTGCGCGGACTTGGGTCCAACGCCGGGCAGAACGCGCAGTGCTTCAACTAAGCGCTGCAGCGCATCCTGCGGAACATCATTTCGAGCCATTAAAACGGTAACTTAAAGCCAGGTGGCATTGGCATGCCAGCCGTTGCGCCCGACATCAGTTTTTCACTGGCGGCTTCGACTTGTTTGAATGCATCGGCGTACGCAACCACCATTAAGTCTTCCAGCATCTCGCGGTCTTCCATTGCGCCTTCGGCAATTTGTACGCGCTTGAGTTCGTACTTACCAGATACCGTGACTTGTATCAGGCCATTGCCTGCTTGCCCAGTGACTTCCATACTGGCGAGCTCAGCTTGGGCACGCTTCATGTTTTCTTGCATCTGCTGGGCTTGCTTCATCAGGCCAGCAATATTACCTTTCATCATTTTGTATTCCTTCTATTTAATAGGTATCAATTAATTTGGTTTATTTTGATTTGATTTAGCTTTATTTTTTTAAGCAGGTCTAACGGAACCACTCACAACCTTCGCGCCAAACTCACGCTCGAGTTGCTGCACAAAAGGGTCGGCTGCTATCCGCTCTTCGGCATTTTGGCGTTTCTCGCTCTGGACTTGCGCATCGATTTTGGCTACGGTTTTTTCAACAGCGCCCTCCACAATCGAGATCTGTACTTTTTTTCCGTAATGCACGCTCAGCGCTTCACTTAAGCGGCCGACGCAATCTGCACTGGCTAACTGCGGCAAGCTAGTAATCACGGTAGCTTTAACGCCTTGCGGGGAATCTACCCACTCTTGCAATTCAGTCTGGTGCGCCAATTGCTGCACTAAACCACGCACTGGCAGAGCGCGCATCAAGCTGTGCCAATCGGGGCGCTCGCTGCTCGAAACGCTTGCGGGGGATGCTACTTTAGGTACTGCTGCTGGCGCGGCTGCTGCTGGAGCTGCACTAACTGCAGGCTTAGCTGAGGTTGGATTAGCTGCTGGCTTAGCGGCAGCTGGAGTAGCTGAGGCTGGCTTGCTAGAGCTTTGGGTCAATGCAGGGGTAGAAGCTGCAGCATTACTACCGCCACCTACTGTTTGGTTTGATCCTGATCCTGCACTGCCCGGCCGAAAGGCCAGCATGCGCAGAAGTGCCATTGAGAAACCCGTTTGCTCATCGGGTGCGAGCGATAAATCAGGACGGCTGGTAATCGCTATTTGATAAAAGAGCTGGGCTTCTTCTTTGCTAAAGACGCTGGCTAAGCGGCGGATCTCGGCTGCTTCAGGCCAATCGTCTAACACCGATTCCGGGACGACTTGGGCACTCGCTATCTTTTGCAGGAGGCTTGCCAAATCTTGCAGTGCTAATGAGAAAGACATGCTGCGCTCACCCATCTCTTGGGCGACTGCTACGAGGGCAGCACCATTCTTATTGGCCAGTGCATCAAGTACTTGTATTAAATAGGCATCATCGAGCGTACCCAGCATATTGCGTACTGATTCTTGGGTCACGGTACCAGCGGCATAGGCAATGGCTTGATCAGTGAGGGAAAGTGCATCGCGCATGGAGCCTTGGGCTGCTTTTGCTAATACGCGCAGTGCACCGATTTCGGATTCGACTTTTTCGGCGGCAAGGACGGTCTGCAAGTGCTCCACGATTAAAGGTACTGGCATTTGCTTGAGGTTGAACTGCAAGCAGCGCGACAAAATGGTCACTGGTATTTTTTGTGGGTCGGTGGTCGCCAATATGAACTTCACATGCTCGGGTGGCTCTTCCAAGGTTTTGAGCATGGCATTAAAGGCATGGTTGGTCAGCATGTGAACTTCGTCAATCATGTAGACCTTAAAGCGGCCATTACTGGGGGCGTAGGATGCCTTCTCTAATAGCTGCGCCATCTCATCGACGCCGCGGTTACTGGCGGCATCCATTTCTATATAGTCAACGTAGCGCCCGGCATCGATTTCGAGGCAAGCAGCACATTTACCGCAGGGCTGGGAGGTCATCTGGCCTTGGCCATCGGGCCCGATGCAATTAAGGGCTTTTGCCAGAATACGGGCGATGGTGGTTTTACCCACCCCACGGGTTCCGGTAAAGAGCCAGGCATGATGCAGGCGCCCCTGATCCAGGGCGTGGGTCAAGGCCTTGACAACGTGGTCTTGGCCCAAGAGTTCAGGGAAGGTTTTGGGGCGCCACGAACGGGCCAATGCCAATGTTGTCATGCGTCTATTCTAACAAGGGCTAAAATGATTGTGGACGGGCCTCCTCGCATGGTGGCTTGGTAACCTGGTCAGGTCGGGAACGAAGCAGCCAAACCCAAGTACTGCCAGTGCCGGGGGTTTGGCTCGTCCACTTCCTCTAATGGCGGTTGTGCAGCTTAATTGGTTAGTTAAATTGGGTTGTTTATTGGGCGGTTAACTTAGCCTCTACTTCCAAAAACACGATAAACGCCGGTCTATTCCAGCAGCAAAGTCATGGTAAACCCACCGATTGCAGATGAACTGGTCGACCACGATCAATACCAGCACTACAAGAGCTATAAATACCAGCGCCCATTTAAGAGAAGCATTCATGCGGCAAGATCCAATGGAGTGATTGAGTTGAGTGATTTAGATGAGTGGTTGAAATAAGGTGGAGTCTATCTTGCTAGGACTCAATCTTGATGTTCTTAAACTTTCCGAGCAGCGCCAAACTGGCCAAGATTTGATTAGCCATATCGGCATCGAGCTCCCCTTTGGCCAAGGCATACAGCACTTGGTCTGCGCGCTCGGACTCTGGAGCCCCGAGCAAGGCTTTAAAGATTTGTCCTTGGCTCATACTTAAATCAAGCCGCAATGGCGTCAAATTAACTTGTATCTGGCTACCCTTGATGCCATAGCGCACTTGCGCCATTTCAATCAGTTCACTGCGCTGCTTTTCTTGGAGCTGGGCTAGTGTGGGTAAGGTGGAATCGGAATCGACACCCTTCACATTCCCTGCGGTATCAAGTGCAGCAGCAGTTTCTGCAGGAATGCCTTTGCGGGGGCGTTTATATACTAGGTCGTCATCCATCGTTTATTCAGCTCATTCTGTATCCAGCGCTGCTCATTGCACCCATAGTAATGCCTATCGGGTGACATATATATATGTAGGGACAAAATCCACATTAGGGCAATAGGCATCTTATATGCCAACTAAACCCGTTCAAAATGCGGGATATCCACAAAGCCTTTGAAGTTACCACCCCACCTATTTTTGGGATTTAGGCTTTCCCAAAAATTACCGATTGGGCGAATTAACTCGGCATCCCAAATGAGCTTACCGCCCCAAAAGAAATTAAGATCAATTGCGCAGCGCCGCAAATGGTTGCTATGCATGGTTTTTGATCGGCCACTTTTGTAATAAATTGCCTGCTGTTCTGGACTACGCCAAAGCTCACCGCCCGTTAATACCCAGCCCTCTTCCCGTGCATACTGAATCAAATGACTTAGATCTAATAAAAAAGCAGCCTGCTCTGCGACCAATCCACTCATTGCACACCGCCTTTCATGCGCTGACCATGCAAGCGGGACTCAAAAATCTTCTCGACCGATCTGCCGCCAAAGTAGGCCAGCATCACAAGTTGACCCCACTCACCGAGTAGCTTGACGTAGGCCTCGTTGATATCGATGCCGATTGCTGAAAGTAAGGCAAATAAGAGATAAGCCGTGAGCATATAAACGAGGGTGCCTGGCCGAATGTTTTTAGAGAGCTTAGAGTCACTGCCCATATCAAATTGCCAGCGGCTACTGGTACTGGCATGGGCATTTTGATGCATTTGCGCTAGTAATTTGGACTCTTCCACTTCAAGCTCTTTTTGCTTAAGCGTGTATTGCAAAAGTAATTGCTCTTGCTCGATCTCCAGTTGCTTTAGCTTAATTAAGTCTTCTTGACTCGGGTTATCCGGAATGCGCACCCCAATCTTGTGCTCAATAAACTCTTTGCCTTTGGCCTCTACAGCGCCAGCTAATAATCCAAGGCCATTCACAGCCAAGGTATGCACTAAGGAAGTAATAATCGGAATCATGGGTATAGGAATTTGTATTGGTATTTGTATTCAATAAATGGATGGCATGTGGAATGGATACTTTCAGCAGTTGCGGGACGCACTCTTGGCACGCCCCGCCCCCACCTCACACATTTACAACCACTTCACACACATCCACAGCCAAACTATTTTTCAATCGCCGCTTTGCGTTTGCTACTGACCACAGCAACAGCAGTATCAGCAGGCTCAAGCTCAAAGTCTTTGCTTGCTTTATCCCGCGCGCCTGCCTGCGCTGGCTTACCATCCGCTAGCAGGAGGCCTTCTACGATTTCGATTAAGCGATCACCGTCGTCTTCGCCAAATACTTTGGCAACCACTTCATGGCCGTATTTGGCGCACAGGCGGTCGTACTCATGCGTGGGCGTTATCGTGGTTTTGCTGGTCCGCTCAAACACCGTAACATTTTCCCGGCCAAACAAATTACGCAAAATATTGGTCTCGTACGGCGGCACATGCACATGAATGGTGGTGAAGGCATCCCTGCGCACAACGGCTTCCACTTCTCTAATTTGAAAATCACTGTGTATTAACTCCTGCTTTACGTCTTGATGACTAATTAGGTTGGATTGATTGGTTTTCATTACTTGCTCCTTACTGAATCGCCAATACCGCATGTGCATTGGCACGGGATACTGATAAGGCGCAGCGCAGATTGACCATGGCGTACATTGCTAAGGTATCGTGCGGACGTATGGGGGCTACGATGTCTAAGTCATCGTCACGCAGTTTCATGAAACGCGTGTTCAGAAAATAGCAGCGCTTACTCCACTCCACTGTGCGATTGGCCATCGCATCTAACTCATCAAACTGCGGATCCCAGATGATCTCGACCCCTTTGAAGGCCAGGCCAGTATTAACGCCAGCACCAACCCCAGCATCGATGTACTTGGTCTCGCCCGAGCCAGCAATCTGGGTCACCGTGACTTGCTTACGGTAGGTATCAATGAACTTGCCGCCCGCAATAATGAAATCCGGACTACCGCCGTGCTTAATGCATTGACGCCATGCTGTTTCCATCTCCCCTACTAAGCTGCCTGCTGCAGTAGAGGCAATGTCTTTGACAGCATAGTTGCGCCAGTAGACTGCTTTGGCTCGGTCAATACCACCAACCGTGCCGCTATCGGGCGCAAGGCTGACTAAACTATCTAAACCGACTAAAGCATCTGCGCCATGTGAGCCGTCGCGGTGCAGTTCTAAATCAAGCTTATTTAAAAAGCCTTCTCGTAATACTTCAAGTTGCTCATCCAAAAGATTAATGAGCTGGACCCGCTCGTTGTGTTCCAACTGAAAGCCCCGAGTGCCGCCCTCCCGCACTTTGATGCCATTACTAAAGAGGCGGTCGTAATCAATATAGAGGCCATCGACCGCCCTGCGCCATGGAAAGGACGCTTGCTCGGTCGTATTGCGCTTATTGAACTTGACCGTCTCTTCACCAAAAGCCCAGCTAAAGTTACTGCCATGCTCTTTACGAATGTTCTCAACGACGTTTTGTTTGGCGCCCAGTAAGCTCTTACGCCCTTCCATTAGTTTTTTTAGAAACGGTCTCTCGACTGCGATTTGATCCACTGGCAGATTACGCAGGTACTCATCTAAAGAAACCTTCGCGAGTTCCTGCAAATCGGTATTTGAAATTGGCATACGCCACCCCTATCAATAAATGAAGCTGTATTAATCAATGTGTTGGCCTTTTAATCGGTGATGGCGCGTGAACCCATCCATTGCTACGCTGCTCGTCGCGAACCAAGCTATTACGCGGTGATCAAAAGGCAGGAATGATTATTGGGCCCAATTACCCTGGCGCTGAACTTATCTGGGGTTTTTCTTTTCCTCGCCTTGGGTCTTTATGCCTAGCCGTCAAGGGTGCACCCTTGACGGAAGGCTTTTGGGGTCTATCCACCATCTTTACCTATAAAAATGGAGCTAATTAAGCGTAAGCTATTGATCGATAACCAATAAATAGGGCTTTAATAGCATGACTCCTTATTAAAGAGTTCTTTAATAAGAGCGAGTAAAGGATAGAAATCCGGTTCAACGCTTAAATACCCATGTTGGATAAATGCTCGGTAATGCGCTCAATCGGTTTACTCGAATGCACCACGGGCATACCTAAGGTAGACGTGCGTGAGCGTATCGGCTGAGTACTATCGCTATTACTGCGCTTGGCCTTCGGTGGTAGTGGCTTTTCAATGGCATCGTAGATGTATTCCAAAACACCTTGCCATTCATCCGGTCGATTGTTTTGTACAAAAGCGTGCATATAAAACGGATTGGTCATGTAGCGGTAAAAGCAATTGACCTTTTCTAAATGATCTACTTCACTCTCACGGCTATTTAAAAACCGCAGCATCTCTAATTTAGCCTCCGTTACCAAGGCCGCCTGCTGTTTTTCTGTAGCGGCTTTTTTACTCTCAGGCGTAGGTTCTTCTTCGGCTTGCTCTGCAGTGCCTTGCAAGTGCGCTACCAGCGCCTGCAGTTGGGCTAACTGGGTCTCTAAGGCGCGCTTTTCCTGTAAGAGGCGCTGCACTCGCCCCTTACCGCGCTTTGACCGAATCTCACCATGCTCTTCTTCCGCTTCGTCCGAATCTAAAACCCGCGCAATGCACTCTTCACCGCTTTCATGAAGTGGTTCGCTCTCAAGCAAGATGGCATTGACCGTTTGGCTTGGTGAGGGCAGCATTGCATTCAGATTACGTACTGCGCTTGAGTCGATCTTTGAGTTGCTGCCTGAGAGGATGTCTGACTCCATGTTTAACAATGCGGATAGCGCTTCAGGTATGTGTCCTGGTACATTGGCTACGCCCCGATCAAAGACGCTTACTTGCACAGCGCTAGGCTTAACGCCTAAATCGTCTAAGAGGGCATGCATGCTGCTTTTACGCGGCACACCTTGAGTAAGCTCTTCCTTTAACACTTGCTTTGCTGCTTGCTCTTCTTTAGCGCGCGCGAGTTCAAGCTTGCGTGCCTCTTTGGCTGCTTGGCGCTTTTCCTCATCTGCTTTTGCGCGTGCCGCGTTGGCTGCAGCCTGTTCGGCAATCTGCTTAGCGACTGCCTCGTCTTTAAGAGCACTCTCCTGTGCTGCCAATCGTTTGGCCTCTTGTTTGGCGGCTAGTGCGCGGCGCCCTTCTTCGCGAACGCGCTGTAACTCGGTCTGGGCTTCCTTCGCTTCGCGCGCTTCTTGGGCGATGGCTTCCCTCTCTTGCTGTTCTTGCTTGCGCTGTTTAGCCTCCTCGCGCTCGGCTTCACGCATCAGCGCGCCACCATCGGTTAATACTTCGGAATTAAAGTTCTTTACTTCGTGCACCATGGTTTACCTCCTTATGTAACTGGTTCTGGCCGTAGCCCAAACTATCGCGAATGCTTTGCGCGCTAGGATGGGCATTACCGTTATTTTTATTGCTAGCAACATCGGTCTGTTTTTCAATACTCGGTATAAATAGATTGGAATCGATACGGTCGTCATACCGCAAGAGGGTCTCCTGTAGGAGATTACGGATATGGCTGTAGTCCATGCCCTGCGCTTGTAAGTTTTGCATCTGAATGCACAGGCTATTCACGACTGGTAATACGTTGAGCCACCCTTCACTGGATTCGATTCCATCGGGTGCACCGGTGGTTCCTGCCCGAATGCGTAAATCAACTAAATCAAAAATGCGATCTTTGCTAAGGGATGGCCAGTCAAAGAATTTATCCTTACTCGTATGGCTGCTTGAGCCCATATAGCGTGCTACTTGCTTAGGGGTGAGTTCTTGCAAGAGTATTTGCGCGCTGTACTGGGCGATTTCTTGTAACCAATCTTCAATCTGGTCTTTGAACTCAAATACCCTGCCCGATAAGGCCCGCTGCAATATGGTTGCCTCGGTGGCCGTCTTAGGCCGTACCACCGTTGAGCGCGCCGCATCTTGCAAACCAGTAACCTGCTCCCAGTCGTGGCGCACTGCGCTGGTGTCATATACCAGCGGATCAATCTTGGGATGACCTCTAGGCACAATCACTTGATTGAGGGGTTTGCCTTCGGTATCAACAATCGTGATCTCGCCAAAGCGTGAATCTGCATGGCGTTTAATGGTTTTTTCATTAATTTCGCTCGATGCCACCCAGCCCGGTATGCACAAGTCACGGTGCTGATTAAATCGATCGCGAGCTTCGTTGTGCTCGTCTTGTAGGCGCTCGGTTAGATCTACGAGACTTGGCCCTACAAAGGAACCATCAACCACTTGGTAAGGCAATAAGAAGAATGGATACCAGCGCTCACCAGCTCGGGGCGGTGAGTAGGGCTCGCGTAACCAGTCCAGCACCCCTTCCACCATGGTGTAGACACGCTGGGTACTACGATCCCAGATCTCAAGCACTGCAATTTGCTGATCATCACTGACTGGCAATGCACCAGAATCCAAATGCATCGATGCCAAACGCCTGCTATAGGAATGCACCAGCTCATTTTGGCTTGGCTGATATAGCCTGGCTTGCGCGAGGTTCTTTTTATACAGTGCCTCTGCTTGCGCCCGTTTCATGGGAATGACTTGGCAGATCCAATCAGCATCGACGTAATCCCAGAACTCGCAAATCGAAGGGTCAATGAGCAGGTTTTCCGTTAAGACGCGATCAATCACTAGACCTTCAGATGATTTGACCTCAGCCTCTTCTTGTAGGGATAAAAGCAATTGCTCCAGCTCGGCCTTTTTGGCAGCACGCTCGGCTTGTCCATTCAGTGAATCCTCATCTGCATTTGCAGAGGCGATGGCCTTTTCTAAATCGGCAATCGCAAGGAGGTTCTCTTGGGCATCGTTGATGCGCCCCTGAATGTAGGCATCTTCACTGGCATCACGCTGATACATCACTTTCAGAATGCCAAAACTGCAAGTTAAGGCAGCGCGTACAGTTGACTTGGCTCTGTTTTTTAGCTGGGCACGCTCAAGCGACCGGTTGGTGACTTTCTCTAAAGTCTTGCAAAATAACTTAATATCAGCGCCAGCATGCACTGCTGTGGTGGAGATCTCTGGGTTACGGGCATAGACGTTAGGTAAAACTGCCGATATCGTCCCATGAATTAGATTAGCCCGCAGACTATAAAAGTCTTTACTCGTGGGGTCGGCATTCCAATCAAAGCCCGCTACCGTATTTCGGTTATGCCGTACCCTCTTATGAAAGCTTCCCCAATGCGATCTAGCATGGGCAATGCGGGCAATCCATTTTTGTTGAAGGGCTTTGGGGTCTTGTATTGGCACATAGCATTTATAAAGCCGCCAACAATAGACTTTGAATTTTTCTTGAATAAATAGTGTAGATTGCAGTAATGAAAGAAAAAATTTTCACCATCACAAAGTTAGCAGTTCCTTCAGTCATAATTCTAAGCATTACATATGAATGGAGCTACTTCTACGGTCTTGGAATCCCTCTTTCTCTAACGCCGCTAGGAACATCTGATTTCCTTAAGGGATGGATTCGCTGGTATCCATTGGCATTTGGGATGCTTACTGGAGTATTTTTAATAAAAGTTCTCATTCCTAGGCTTGAGAATTGGAAATCTGAAGAAGAAATAATTCAGTCATCTTCAAATCCTGAGGCAACTAGAAAAGCTCGTTTTCTCCCATGGAGACTATTTCAATATGTTGGACTAGTTACCCTGCTGATGCCGATCTTATTCGGCGAAAAATATATTTCACTTGGTACTCTAGGTCTAAGTTTTTTGTGGGTAAGATTTATTATTTGGCTATTTAAAGGGTCCCCATGGAAGGATTTTAATTTAGATGCCCTACTCATTAGCGGCCTCGTAATCCTATCAGGCATATTGATAGGCTTTCAAGCAGGTTCCTCAGTATTAAAGAATGTTAATAATGAAAATTTAATAACCTATAAGAGCCATGAAAATTCTCAACCATTAAGAATTATTAGATCATTTGAGCAATGGACCCTTGTATCGACTGGAGCTAAAGAATTTTCATGGGTACAGCACGAATCAAATGCCATGATTCACTTTACATCTCGACGGGAACCATTTCCAGGATTGTTATGTAATTATATAAAGACCCATCCTTGCATAACTAGCCTCCCTCATTAACTCTTCGCATCCTCATGACCCCATAGCGCGTTGCATCCCATGCATGGTCTTCTGCATCGGTATCGACGTCTTCTGGATTGAGCGCATCGGGTGGCAACTGCGGCACCGTTCTAATCCAGTGCTTACAAGAGCTAAATACTTTTAGCCTGTCTTCTGCCAGTAAGCGAATGATTTCTTGCGCGCCGTTGACTCGGCTTCTTGGGGCGTTATAGGCCTCAATCCACTTCACACCCTTTTCTCGAAAGATCTGACCAATGGAACGCTCTGCACCGATCTTTGAAAAGATCGATGGATCAGCTAAGTTCATGCGGTATTCATAACCGAGGCGCTGATCGTGTAATTCAATCCGTTTAATCTTATCGGCTACGACCGTAGCATCTTCCCGTGTGCCAGTATTTTCTTTTTCGCCATAGCCATATAGTTCACGCCACACGTAATACACCCCATCACCGGAGAGCGCAAACCAATAAATCGCATAAGGCCTGGCATAGCCCCAATCCATTGATCGCCAGATTTTCCAATTAGGCGGAATAGCAAAGGGCTCTACTACATGCTTGGCTGGGTGCCATACCCCTTCCAAGAAACTCCCCACATGAATATCCCAATCACCTTCAAGCCAAGCTCTTCTTCGATTGGGGTCGCTGAGCGACTCTAAGCTCTTTAAATAGCCGGGATCGTTTTTGAGGAGGTGGGTGTTTTCATAAATACTGGAATGAATGCGTACCCGCGGTAAAGCGCCTTCTTGGCGAATAATTTGGCCAGCAGGTACTGCCCCAATCTGAAAGCGTTCCTTAACAGCGCTATGCCCTACCCCAAATGGATTGCATGTAGCACGAACCATGCGCGGCATACCCGGATGAGATGATCTACAAGTTGAAAGCATGGCTTCATAAAATGACAGATTTCGCCAATTAGTGAGTTCTTCGAAAGCCAAAAAAGGGTATTCATGGCCGTGGTAATTCCAGTAGTCTCCTTCATTGGCGCCGTACCGAAAGTACAGCATCTCACCCGTAGGCCATTTCCAGACATAGTCAGACTCATTGAACTTGGCCCCCGGAAAGATCTGATAGAACCAGCGCTTACTTTTAGCCACCACATCGGACAGTTGTGGGTAGGTTAAGCGAAAGAGCGTACCCCGCCAATGATCACCAAAGCCTTTGCCGACATGCTGGGCATAACTCATGATGAGGGTATCGGTCTTACCGCCGCCCCGCGTGCCTTCCAAAAGTACCTCATACACCGGGCAAGTCAGAAATAAAGTCTGACTACCAGGTAGCGGGGTCCAAATGGTTTTCATGCCTTAGGCTTAGCTAAGGCTACTTTTTCCCATTCGTCGATATCCATCAGGCTTGGCACTAATAAGACACCACTTTGTAACAGCGCTCCATCTTTGCCAGTATGTTCAATTGCCGATAAACGCGGATGCACATACGGGGCAACGTGCCTACCTACGGCAGCGGCCATATTGAGTAACTTAATTCGTGATTCACTCATGCCACCTATGCCATTCAGGCCGCCCATACCACTCACGCTATCCCCAAAAAGATCGCCAGCATGGCCAGCAGAATTAGTGCCCATTTGCTCTGCAGCATCCACTAGCTCATGCATTACCTTCAGCATCACATCGAGTGGACTCATGCCCACATGTTTCTGAGCTACTTCCCGTAAACGCGGAGCAAGCTCAGAAGGCAGTTCCAATTGCGTATCCGTAATCGATAAGGGCTTTACGGCTTTAGCTTTTAGCTTTGTTACCCTCTTCGCCTTAGCAGGGGTCATTGGCAGCATCCGGCTTATCAATCATGGTGAGTAAATGCGGCTGCAAGGCCACTGAATCACCAATCGGTTCAAAAAACCCCACAATCACCCGTTGAAACAAATCATGACGGCTTTGCGCCCCGCGGTGCTTGAGCACCGTACCAATTCGGCCACTCGGTGTTTTAACCCAGGACCCAATCGGAAAGTCTTCCATATCAAGGCGAGGCTTTACTCCAAAATAATCTTCATTTGCAGCAATAGCGAAGTGAGCAGCATGGCGAAGGTTAATTGGCATGGCAGGCCTCCTCTGCAGTAAGAGCGGCATCGGCTGATGCATCTGCATTCCCATAGGCTTGACAATCAGCATTCATAGAGGGCTTAGGCTCTTTAGCAGCAGCCATAGCATCCGCTTCTTTGCGTTTACGTAATTCAGTAAAAATACGGGCCTTAAAGCATTCGTAGGATTCAGAACCCTGTGCCTGCATACCCAGTTCCCGACCTTTAGCATCAATACCAGAATGGCTCTTCCACCACGTTAGCTCCCCCGGATCAGGCGTATGTCGCTTAAGGAGCACTGTTTTCAGAATAGCCAGCACATAACCCGCATTAATCGGGGTGTTGACAGAGGCTTTCTTACGGGTCTCGCGTGCAATCGAAATGGCCTTGATCAGTTCTTCCTCGGAAGCACCAGTCTTGACCATGTCCCGTATGCGCACATCGCTAATGGCTACAGCACCCCCTTCCTTGCCCACAAGCGCTGCAAAGCGCGTCTGCAAAGCCAAGTCCTCTCGCGCAGCCTCCTCCCCTTGCCTTGGCTCTGAGGGATCATCCCGCACAACCCGTAAGGTGGGCGTAGCCTCTACGACCGAAGGTTCAGCCTTTATCCGTTGCTGACCGTTACCCCCTCTTTTCGTTTTACCAACATCGGTTTGATTGATTGGTGTTTGGGATATGGAGTCTGGAGACTGGTGATTGGTGACTGGTGTCTGGAGAGCATTGCGTCCGCATTTCTGTAGCATTGCGTTCGCATTGCGTCCGCATTTTTCTAGCATTGCGTCCGCATCCCTTAAATGCCCCGAATGCAACCCCTCCCCTGAAGGCAATTCTGACTCACCAGGCCCTTGCCAACGGCTTTCGGCATTGCGTTTAGCCTTAGATTGCTTATCCTGAAATCGCTTGATTTCATGATCGCAGCGCTGCTGTCTCCAGCCATCTGCTGCGAGTACAAAAAACTCATTGAGTATGTTCACTACTGCTTTTTTTTCTATTCCACTAATAGCACCAATCAATTTTTGGATGACTTTGATATCAGCCGGTAGTGGTTTTTCAGTAGAGTAATACCGTCGTAATAATCTTGAATACGTCGCATCTTCTATAAATGATAAGTGTGTTGTTGCGACGGTGTAGTCGCCAATGTGGTGTTCGTAGTAGTTCATATAATCACGTTCTCCATCTTCTTGGGTTATCGGTTTACGAATGCACAGCAGAGGAGAATCTATCAATCGAGATTGATGAAGTCAAACACGATTTATTTAAGATTTTTCTTAAAATACTTTATTTGATAACGCTATCAAGCCCATGACGATAAAGGCTTACTTATCATTAAAGGTGATTCAATATGCACATACGTCCATGATTGTTTTAATTTGGAAACGCGTGTCAGAAATGCCTGATAACACTGTAGAACAGTAAGGACATATGCAAGAAATTAAATCGTTACTTATAGCGAAAAATATTTTTACATAAACAAAAAATAATTAGACCCTAGAGCATGGGTATTGCAAATGGATTGACCGTCAAAGCCATACTCGCTACATTTCATCAACGCTGATTAGTTATCAATCATTAAAGGGGATAAAAAAAATGATAGTGATTCGTTTGTACCGCTTTTATCGTTCATTTGGATATACGAGAATAGGATCTGTAAAGATGACCTTCGAGGGTTATCGCAAAGATGCAGAACGCTCGTACTAAGGAGATCATCATGCATGACACGTCATCAAGCGACGTAACTACGACGCTAGTTCGTCTTCCTCAGATTTTGAAGGTATTACCGATTTCGAAGTCTAAATTTTGGCAGCTGGTTAGGAGCGGAGAATTTCCAAAACCAATTAAGATTGGTCGATCTTCTTTTTGGACCCTAGAACAGACCCAGGCGTTTATTAAAGAAAAAGCGATGCAATCGAACAATTGAAATACAAGCCTTAATTGATTGACTCAAGTCCATCAAACCGTACACTTAATTCGTGTCCGCGATACAGTGGGATAGGCGTTCCTGACTCATTGCTCATCTCGTCACTAGAGGCAATAAATACACTGGCTTTATTGCCTACATTAGTTACAAAACTTGGAGTACTAAGGAACTCGTCAATGCTGCTTGAGAGAGTAACTTCCGTGGCCGGGAAAAGTGCATAGCTTACTATGACCCACTCTGGAATGTTGTTTCTAACAAACCAAATACTTGGGTTTACGCCTGGATGACTATTGGCACTCATAATTTCAAAGCCCTGCTCTGTTAAGTAATTTCGAACCACTTGAACAGCAAAGTCTTGCAACTCCCAATCAGTCATAGTAATTTTCTCTACAGAAATTAAATTAACTGGGTTAAACGGTTTCCGGGTATGAGCATCGATCAATCCCCAGTCAGACATAACCGTGCGCCACTCTAATCCAATTTTTTTCATGGGCAATATGCAGGCAATGGCTTGATATCCATCTGCTATGGAGAACAATCCATCTTGATTTCCAGGTACGCGAATTGCATTGTCAACATCTTCAATTCGCAAGAAGAAAATTTGATTTCCCAGTCTAAATGAAAGGTGTTCTAAAAAAGGTGGCATTGGATCCGACTTAATCCAACTAATTGCGCCTTGTGAAATAGCTGTTAAATGTTTACCCGCAGCGGCCCATACATCTATGTAATCCTGAGTGGGATCTTCCATATAAATGTCATGCACTAGTATTACCCCTCAATTTTTCACAATCAAAATACACCATAATTAACGTGCAGGCATCCATAGCCTGAACTCAACAGCTAGAGGGATTAGATCTGGAAACACGTCTCTAAACTCTTTTTGCAGTTTCAAATAGACATCGTAATCATCAATACGACTCCACGCACAAGGCAAAGAGATCTTCTTGTATGCCTGTAATGCATCAATAAAAACATTATCAATAGGTATATGGGCAAAGGGATAGCATGTTTCAAATCCTGGCAGACGTTTTTCACCCAAAGTAAATACATACTTTAAGGTCATATTGATCCATTTTTGAGCCTGGCCGTAAGTAAACTGCTTAAAACCACCATTCCAAAAGTGATGTCGCAATTCTTTGCAAGACTTTTGATGCCAACTATCGAATGCAGTCTGAGTCATTTTTTTCCCCTGCAATCGCTTTACCAATGAAATCATTAGTCGATGGGACTCATCCCTTAATAAATCTGCATTTTGGTGACTGGCAAAACCATGTAAGGTTCTATTTAAATCCAAATAAGCGCGATCTACAGCCATTTTTAGAAGATCAACGCCCTCTCCAAAATAACAACGAATGAGAAAGTCAAAATACTCATCCTGCGACGGGGGCGAAAACTGACCCTTGGCTATTTTTTTGGATTTATGCAACTTTGAGTTCACTATGCGACTCTAGACTACTTTTCAATTTCAATCCATATGGAAAATTTCCATGACAGTACAGTTTGATAATGCCTAAATTAAATATTTGAGAAAAATTACAAAATATATAGTTTTAAGGATCATTAAATGAGCTTCTAACTGAAATAAACTGCAAAAACTAAATTTTTTTTTGTTAAAATTACTGCAGAATTCAAATAAATTATCCTCATAATTACTGCAAATAAATCCTAATGTCTTACCTTGTAATAACTAACTGTACTGGGCGCAAGTCCCAGACACCAGATCCCAAGTTAAGTGCGACTCCAAAACTGACGCCCCAGAGAGATATCGGCGAATGTGCTCAAACCTGGGCAAACACTATTAAGAATGCAAAGCATCTCTATAAAGCTGAATTGCTGTACCAGGGAAGATCAATCGTCGATAGCAAAGCGGTTGGCGATATGCTAAATGCAGATGCCTTTGTTATTTCAGCTGGATTAGGCCTTGTATCCTCGCAGGATTTGATTCCGTCTTATGAATTAACTGTTGTAGATGGCAGTCCTTTTGGCAAACAATTACAAAAGCAAGGTTATTCAAACCAAGATTGGTGGAAAAAATTGAATAGTGCTCTTAAAAAGACGAGCAGGCCACTATCAAAATTAATTAATGGCAGAAGGTACAAACAGGTCTTTATTGCACTACCTTCGTCTTACCTTGAGATGATTCAAGATGACCTATGGGGTGCAGACCCAAAATTGCTAAGTAAGGTTCTGGTCTTCACATCCTCATATGGCGCTCAATTTATACCCGAGGAATGGCGTCACCATGCCCTTCCCTACGATGAGAGACTGGAAGATAAAAATAGTGGATATGCGGGCACTAGAACAGACTTTCCACAAAGAGCAATGCGACATTTCTTAGAAACAGTGTGGACCCCAAAAGACTCACTGGAAATTAACATTAAGAAGGCAAGTCAAAACCTAAAAAAATTACAAAAGCCAACACTTCCCGCAAGAAGACGAGTTGATGATGATGAAATTCTCCGCATCATAAAAAAGAATTGGAAAAGTAAGCTGGGAAACTCTCGGGACTTACTTAGATATATACGTGATGAGGCTTTAGTTTCCTGTGAGCAATCGAGATTTCAAAAATTATGTTCTCAAGTTAGGGACTCTAAAAAATGAGTACAAAAAATAGTGAGATTATTGTTAGGGCCCTTCATACCCTTCAGGGAGAGGGGCTAGATGTATTTGCTTTTTTTGTTAAGGGATCTCAAATATATGAAATGGCAGATATCAGCAGAATACAAAGGGATGAGAACGAAGCACTTCAAGGTTTTCAACGGCCAGAAATCAAAGCGCACGTGAAAAGCATTATTGAATATCTCGATCAAAAGAATGTCATCTTTCCAAATGCTGTTATTTTGGCAATCTCGCCCGAGGTCAAATTTGTTCCCTCAAGAGGCCCAAGACCTGATGGCCTATCTGAGATTGCCCAATCAGGAACCCTGACAATACCAATTTATAAAGAAGGTGAAAGGGTTGCCTGGATTGTCGATGGCCAACAGAGATCTTTAGCACTATCTAAAACAAAAAACTCAAGCATCCCCATACCAGTTATTGCGTTTGTTTCAGACAGCCTAGAAATCCAAAGGGAGCAGTTTATTCTTGTTAATAAAGCAAAACCGCTCCCCTCAAGATTAATTAATGAACTGCTTCCTGAAACTCGCGGTATTACACTTCCCCGGGAATTAAACACCAGAAAAATTCCTAGCGAACTTTGTGACCTACTCAACCGTGATCCTCAGTCACCTTTCTACCAACTCATTAAAAGACCATCAGACTCAAGATTAATAAAATCTAAAGCGGTAATTACTGATACGGCCGTCATTAATATGATACGTAGCAGCCTTAGTAACACTCTTGGGGCACTTGCGCCCTATAAAGGTGCTGGTAAAGATAATCCAGATCTTGCATCGATGTACCAATTACTCCTTCTTTACTGGGGAGCTGTACGAGAAATCTTTCCAGATGCCTGGGGAAAAGAGCCAAAACAAAGTCGCTTAATGCACTCTGCAGGCATAGAAGCAATGGGCGTTTTGATGGATCGAATTTATGCAAAATTAAGCTCAGCAAGCAATAACTACGAACTAATTAAAAAAGAAGTGGAGCTAGTTGCACCTGTATGTAAGTGGACAAGTGGTAAATGGGATTCGATTGATGTGGCGTGGAATGAGATTCAAAATACGCCAAAGGATATTAAAAAATTACAAGAGGCCCTAGTTAGGGCTTACACAGCAAAGATTCTTGTATGAAGTTTCTATATTCAGATACCTTGGATTATGTAGATCCAAACTATGATTTCATCAAAGATGAAAACGCGCCTAATAGAAAAAAATACTGGGATGACCAATACGCGCATGAATTAATGAATACCGATCCATATGATGGCCTACTAATCGCCATTAGTGCGTTGAAATCTGTGCCGGGAGCAAACATTAGTAAAACCAAATACTCAACTGCAGAAGAGCAAAGATTTCTACGGGAAGGTGCTAGAAAGTTTTTAAGGTTTGATACCGCGCAGCATAAGAACAAAATAATCATGGGGGATTGCGGCTCTTTTGCCTATGCAGATTTTAAAAGGCCAGCTTTTGAACCCTGGGAGGTTGTTGAATTTTATGGACAGGCCCAATTTACACATGGCTGTCATCCAGATCACATTATTTTTGCTTTTGACAATCAAAATCCGACAAGGTCGGATGTAGATAGCAATATCGGAGATCGATTTGATATCACCATAGCTAACGCTGAAGAGTTTTTGAAAATTACCAAAAAAGAAAAGGAGAGATTTGAACCTATTGGAGTGGTCCAGGGTTGGTCCCCAGTAAGTATGGCAAATGGCGCCCTTTTACTAGAGAAGATGGGATACAAGTACCTTGCACTAGGTGGCTTAGTTCCACTTTCTACTCCAGATATACATCTGGTAATCCAAGCAGTCAAAAAGGTAATCAAAAAGACAACCAAGATTCACCTACTTGGATTTGCTAAGGCAGACTCAATACATGAGTTTGTTAAGTATGAAATTGATAGCTTCGATTCAACATCGCCTCTTATAAGGGCATTTAAAGATCGTAACAGGAACTTTTATATGCCAACTACTGATGGCACAACATTAAATTACTATACGGCAATTAGAATTCCTCAGGCAACAGAAAATAATAAATTAAAGAGCGCTATTAAATCAGGCTTACTTAATGCAAATAAGTTAGCATCAATGGAAGTAACTGCTCTTGATTCATTGCGGGGATTTGATAAGGGCTTAGTTTCTATAGACACGACAATAGAGAATGTAATTAAATATCAAAAATGTCTGATTCTGGCGTCTGAGTCTGACCCAGTTAAGCGAGCAAAACTCGAAATTAAAGCAGAATCGGACCTTGAAAAAACTCTGAGAAGTGCCCCATGGAAAAATTGTGGATGCAGTATCTGCAAAACTATCGGCGTAGATGCAATAATTTTTAGAGCCAACAATAGAAATAAACGGCGTGGCTTTCACAACCTAGCCGTATACCTAGAACACGTAAAGAAATTAACTGGGGCCAATAATGAAAAAGTATAAATTTACTGCCGTCAGGGCAACTCAAGCTAATGGGAAATATGTATTCTCCTTTGCTGCGAAGCCAAAAGATATTCTTAGTTTTGCAACGATTGATGGCGTTAAAAGACACGAAGATGGAAGGCTCGATGGCTTTCAACGCCATCAAATTGCACCGCATATCAAAGAAATCAGGAAGTATTTAGAGAGGCCTGATGCAATTCTTCCTAATGCAGTAATTGTTGCCTTTCTGGATGGAATTCAAGTTACCGAAAGAAAAGATGGCCTTCTAGATATTGAGATTTCAAGCGATAAAGAAAATCCACCAGGCTTTGTTGTAGATGGCCAGCAACGCTTAACCGCTCTTTCAGGCCTTGAGAGAGATGATTTTGAAATATTCGTTTCAGCCATTGTTTGCGAAGACTACAACGAATTACGTCAACAATTTATTCTGATTAATAATACTAGGCCCCTGCCTAAGGCATTGATCTACGAGTTACTCCCTAATGTAGAGGGATTGCCTGAAAGATTCAGTAAGCGCTCATTTGCGGCCAAAATGGTTGAAAAACTTAACTACACTAAAACAGATGATGCAGTTTTTTACGGTCGAATACATCAGCATACGAACTCTCAAGGCAAACTGAGTGATCTAGCAATTCAAAAAATAATTATGGAATCAGCATCAAATGGAGCCATACGAAAATTTATTGAAGAGAATCCATCTCTTGAACCGGGTGCAATTAAAATAATTGAAGAAAGGTCATTCGACCTCATTAATACTTTTTTCTCTGCTGTTAAAGAAGTATTCCCAGGTGCATGGAACGGCATGACTCCAAGAACATCAAGGCTTGTTCATGGAACAGGCCTTGTTGCAATGAGTTTTGTAATGGAGCAATTGTATGTTGGCTACGGGGAAGTTTCTAAACCAAAATTTATGAAAGGGTTAAAACTTCTTGCGCCGAAAACAGCATGGACAGAGGGTACCTGGGTTTTTTCTAGGGATGATAAACGTCCCTGGAATGGCATTCAAAATAACCCCACAGATATTGACTTACTAACAAATTACTTGTTGCGACAGTTGAGAAAAGCAATTAAGGACAGTTACTAAATGAATAAGTCAAAATCAGCCTTAGTTCTTTTTTCTGGTGGCCAAGATTCAACTACTTGCCTAGCTTGGGCCTTGGATAAGTTTAGTCATGTAGAGACTGTTGCGTTTAACTACAACCAAAGACATGTTGTAGAACTTGAATGCCGGAAAGTGGTACTGCAAAATATTCGCGCGCAATTTCCCGAGTGGGCTGACAAGTTAGGAGAAGATCATCTGCTAGATATTCCGGTTCTAGGAAGCATCAGTGATACCGCTTTAACTCAAGATAGGGAAATTGAATTTAGTAAGTCGGGTCTACCCACAACCTTTGTTCCGGGTCGTAATCTCCTTTTTTTAACTCTTGCATCAGCCATTGCTTATAGAAGAGGCATTGAAGTGCTAGTTGGTGGGATGTGTGAAACAGACTTTTCTGGCTACCCAGATTGCAGAAATGAAACCATTAAATCCCAAGAAAAGACCCTATCACTTGGGCTGGATTACCCATTAATTATAGAAACCCCATTAATGTGGATTGATAAAGCCGCAACTTGGAAGATGGCTAATGACATTGGCGGCAACCGTCTAATTAATATTATTAAAAATGATACGCATACATGCTACCTAGGCGACCGTTCAGTAAGTCATGACTGGGGCTTTGGTTGTGGCACCTGCCCCGCTTGTGAATTAAGAAAAGCTGGCTGGAATAAATTTAACACTTGAGAATGAATACATGTACTCGGTAAAGGAAATTTTCTACACATTGCAAGGCGAAGGCATGCATGCTGGTCGCCCTGCTGTCTTTTGCCGTTTTTCGGGATGCAACCTATGGAATGGACTAGAAAAGGATCGTGATCAGGCAGTTTGTAAATTTTGTGACACCGACTTTGTAGGCACCGATGGGACTTTTGGGGGGAAATTTTCTACCGCGGAAGCCCTTGCTACTCAAATAAATGACTTATGGCCAGAGGGTCATGGTCATCGCTATGTTGTATTTACTGGCGGCGAACCACTCCTGCAACTAGATGCGGCCCTCATTGCAGAATTACATAAATACGACTTTACGATAGCCGTTGAAACCAATGGGACCATTCTGGCCCCTAAAGGCATTGACTGGCTTTGTGTTAGCCCAAAATCCCAGACCACATGGGTTCAAAAAACAGGAAACGAATTAAAACTAGTCTTTCCACAAGAAGATCTAAATCCCGAGAAGATAAAAACTCAAGGTTTTGACAATTACTTCTTGCAAGCAATGGATGGGCCAAACTTACAAAAGAATATCGCCGGCGCTATAGAATTCTGCCAAAAAAATCCCATATGGAAACTGTCTTTACAAACTCATAAGATCATCAACATTCGATAGTCTTGATCTAAGTTATGAGGTTGCATCATATAACCAGAAGGTAAACATATTACTAGCTCATATCATGGGCTAGATCCATCAAATTTAAGCGGTTTTTTAGCGCTTAATTTCAAAAAAACGATATAAATTACAGTACTATTAATAGATTAGGCTTTAGGCTAATTGGGGACACTTTTAGCCTATTTCGACCGTAACTATTGATAGGTATTTAATGTTTTGTATTGCTAAAGGTTATGAATCTAAGGGTGTGGGTAAAGTAATTAGCCTCGATCAAGAATCGTGCACGATTGAATATTTTGACACCCCAAATTCTAAAGATCGTGAAACATTAACCCGTCCAAAAAATACTGTTGCACGCAAAAGACTGGAACCAAATACCCGGATCTATTACTTCCATAATGTTTCTGAAGAATGGCTAGTTGGCCGAGTACTTCAGGATAATGATGACGGGGTAGAAGTTAGATTCTCCGATAAGCAAGACTTATCACTTAATTACGAATCATTATTTGTTCGCTGCAAAAAGCCTATTGAAGACCCCGTAGATTTTTTAGCGAATGTAATCACTGAAACTCCGCAGTACACAGAATCTAGAAGATCTTTTCTGAATAGTTATATTCAACAAAGATCCGCAACCCATGGAATTTCCGCCCTTCTCTCCTCCTCTATTGAGATGGAAACACATCAAATCGATGTAATTAGGAAAATACTGAGTGATCCAATTCAGAAATACTTATTAGCCGATGAAGTTGGGCTTGGAAAAACAATCGAAGCAGGCGTCGTAATTAGACAAATTGCCCTTGATGACCCTAAATTACATAACATCATTGTTTTAACCCCGCCCTCATTAGTTGACCAATGGAAGTCAGAGTTAGAAACTAAATTTGCTTTACTAGATTTTATTGATATCTCTATACATGTCCTGCCCTATGATGATGAAAGCATTGGAAGTAAATTTATTGAGGATGTAGACCTACTCGTTATAGATGAGGCCCATCATCTTGCAGATAGTAATGACCCGATAGCTGCAAACGCCTATAAAGAAATTAGCTCTAATCTTAAAAATATTGAAAGAGTACTGCTTCTCTCTGCAACCCCCATCCTTAGAAATGAGCTCGGATTCTTGAGGATGCTTCATTTAATTGATCCCGTTGTTTACGACACTAAAGATGTTGAAGCTTTTAAATTAAAAGTGGAGAACAGAAAGTCTCTTGCAGAAGCAGTCTCAAATTTAGATCCACAGAATGTTCTATTTTTAGATCCAATACTTGATCAATTACTGATTGACTTGCCGAATGACGCACTACTTAAGGATCTAGTTTTAAGTCTACAAAAAGTTTTAGTGGGGCTTCCTGATGAGGAAGATCCAGAGGTTATTGAAGCAATAAGAAAGGTTAAGACGCATCTCTCCGAGACTTATAAGCTCAATAGAAGAATCCTTAGAAATAGAAGAAAGAAGATTACGGGCTTAACACCTACCCGCAATGGCGTAGAGACAATTAATATTCCAGACCAATCTATTGCGCAATTAGAGCAAATATTAGAAAACTGGAGAATCGAAGCAAACTATTCCAGCAATAATATTTCTAATGAATTGGTATCCGAAGAACTCTCCACTTTCTACTGGTCAATTATTCGCTGCTTATTTTCTGATCATGAAAATCTGCAGCCAATAATAGATGATCGCCTTAAATCCATTCAAACAAATCAGATTAATGGCCTTGAAAATGAAGCCAAGTTACTTGGTCAAATGAAGACGGCGTTTAATTACGAAGATTGGATTGATGAGAAGATTGAGTCATTAAAGAAGTCTTTACTGGCTATTCTTGATAAGAAGCAAAAGATTATTATTTTTACATCCTCAAGTGATGAAGCAGATCTCATTTATGAGAATTTAAGAGGCACTTTTCTTACTGCCGTTGTAAGACATCAAATTTTTGATGAAAATGTCACGCCAGATCCCAATAACGATTGGCGTAAATTTAATTCAGAGCCAAATACTAAAATTATTATTTGCGATAGGCGCGCAGAAGAAGGCATGAATCTGCAAGGCGGTAAGAAGACTATCATTCACTTTGATCTACCTCTAGCCCCAAATAGATTAGAGCAAAGAATGGGTCGTGTTGACCGCTATGGTTCAGGTGATCCAATTCAGACATTTACCCTCCTAGATGCGGACTCTCAATTTCAAGATCTTTATGTAAAAGTTTTGAAGGATTCCTTTGGAATATTTAACCAATCTGTTTCAACCCTTCAATATCTTATTGAAGATAAATTTTCAAAGCTCAAAGATGAATTGTTTCTTGGCGGTCTTGAGGCACTCGATACACTTCAAAAAACTTTAGAAGGACCGAATGGCGAAGTCGCAAAAGAACTAAAGTCTATTGATCGGCAGGATACATTGGATGAGTTAACGCCACTTTCAGAGGAAGCGCTAGATGATTTAATCGATGCCGACGATGACTGGAGAGCTATTAAAGAATCCTTTAACTACTGGGCTTGCGACACTCTTCTTTTCAGTCAAATTCCCGACAGAGCTCCAGCAAATATTCCGGGCGCCCCTGCACCCATGGATCCAGCATTTAGGTATCTATACAAGATACCGGGCACCGGGGGCCAGGCCACACTAATACCCCTATCCGGCTTCTTGAATGATTTCATTGGCGTTTTAGACTATGACGATAGAAGATCAACGTCCAAAACCCCCCTGTCACATAGCCATGTAGCTCGCAGACAATCAGCTGTGAAAGAAAGCGTTCGACCCTTGAGATACGGCGATAGCTTTGTAGAGGCCCTAAAAGCATTTTCAGATCTTGATGATAGAGGTCGTAGTGCAGCAATGTGGCGACAGTTCTTAACACCCATTCCAAAAGATATTCTAGGGATGTACTTCAGGTTTGATTTTTTAGTAGAGACTAACATTAAGGAGGCTGTTGAATTCTTAGTCTCCTCCGGAATTACTAAGCCAAATTCCGCAAAGTCCTCATTGTTGCGACGTTCTGATGGCTTATTTCCACCGATTGTTATACCCGTATGGATTAATGAGGAGGGAGATCTTGTTCAGAACGACATTATTTCCGAGTACCTTAACCCGCCCTACGATAAAGACGGAATTAATGAAGCCTATAAGGATACAAACCTTAAATCCCTTCGTTTTAGGTCTTTGATGCAAAAAATGCCTAATGAGTTTGATAACTGGAATGCGCGTTGTTTTAGGATGAGGGAATTTGCCCTAGGGCACATTAAAAATAATGAATCGCTAAACAACTCTATTAGGACTGCTATTGCGACCGCAAAAGTAGATGATGAACTTCGAGAAACTCAATTGATGACCAGGATCCAATTGCTTGAGGGAATTGAAGCGGAATCAGAAGAAAAACAATTGGCAATTGAAAAGGCTTTATCAAATCTTATTTATACAGGGATTCAACACCCAAGCATCAAAATTGATGCGACTGGGATGACCCTTTTAACCAATCAAATTTTTCCTGACGAATGAAGTTTGACTTTTATACGCTCCAGGAAATTCTGAATAACTGGAGTTCAGCTGAAATCCCTGCCGAGTCGACAAAGATTGACTCCGTACTTGAGCGACTTCGACAGATCCTTTCTAGATTTAAGGAAAATGGCACTCTATATAAAAGCGATCTAATTCCCTTAATTAGGCAGGTGTTATTGCTGCAATCCAATAATTCTGGCCAAGAAATTCGACTGTTGATTTCAGGAGAGGGTCCATGGCCATCAATTACAGAATGGAATAATGGCGGAATAACCGCCATCCAAAATGAAAGTGGTGGGCTCTTATTAAGCGCAAATAATTGGCACCCAGATTGGTTAGATCCGAGTCAGAAAGGCGTCTTTGCCGATGCATTCACCGATAAAGTAGTTAGAACAGACGGCAGATGTGAAATCGATCCATTCGTAGCTAATGCTACAGGGAACCAACATTACCTCAGCCCTGGACAGAGAGAGTCAGTTAGAGGCGCCTTCCTTATTCCTGAAGGCGAAACCTTAATTGTCAATTTGCCCACCGGGTCAGGAAAAAGTCTGGTCGGGCAAGTTCCATCGATTGTTAACGATCGAAGCGGATTTTTGACTGTCTTTGTTGTTCCTACAGTAGCTTTGGCAATTGACCAAGAACGTCAAATGAAGTTGTATTTTGAAGCGTCGAAGAAATTTACAAAACTTTGGCCTTTGGCATGGCATGGTGGCACCTCTGATAGCGATAAAGCACAAATACGTGATCGCCTAAACCAAGGGACACAAAAGATACTATTTGTATCCCCGGAAGCGCTAACAAAATCTCTCTTAAAAGTTATATATAAGATTGCTTTAGAGGGGATGCTCAATTATTTAGTAATTGATGAGGCACATCTAACAGTTCAGTGGGGCGATGAGTTTAGACCCGAGTTTCAGGTTATTGCAGGATTAAGACATAGCCTTCTCCGAAAACTGAAAAGTGAAAATAGACCCCTATTTCGCACCCTACTCCTAAGCGCTACATATACAAAAGAAACCATCGAGACACTAGCCAATCTTTTTGGCCCTCCGGACAAAGTCCAAATGATTTCTGCTGTTCATCTTAGGCCTGAGCCTCAGTACTGGTTTTCCCATGCAGGTAGTTTTTCCGAGAAGGAAAGTCAAGTTCTCGAGGCACTTAGGTATGCTCCAAGACCATTTATCTTGTACGTAACCAAGCAACAGGATTGCGTTAAATGGGAAAAGATTCTTAAAAGCAATGGTTACAAAAGAATTACGCGATTTGATGGAAAAACAAGTGATACGGATCGAAAACGCATTATTGATGAATGGATTGAAAATAAGCTTGATGGCGTTGTAGCAACGTCAGCATTTGGCGTAGGCATTGATAAAGGTGATGTAAGAACCGTTATACATGCCACCATTCCCGAGACTTTGGATAGGTACTACCAAGAAGTGGGTCGAGGCGGCAGAGATGGAAAACCTTCGGTAAGCCTAGTTATATATGAGGACAGTGACTGGGATATATGCCGCAAAATGGCTAATCCAACACTTATATCTAATGAGCTTGGTATTAAACGATGGGAATCGTTATATAAAAGCAGAAAAGCAGTTGTTGATGATCCTTCACTATTTGAACTTGATCTAGGCGTTGTTCGGCAAGGTCGAACTGAAAGCAATAATGAAGATATAAAGTGGAACATCAGAACTCTATTGCTAATGTCGCGAGCTGGTTTCATTGAATTGAATATTGCCCCACTTCAGGATAATAATTTCCAAGAGAGGGATCCTTCTGAAGACTACCCTCTTCACTCCCTAACATCCCTAAGAGTCAGGATTCTTCGAGATGACCACTTATCTCCAGACTCTTGGGAAAATGTCATTTCAGCCTCTAGAAAGCGTACCCTAGATTCAGGAGGAAATAACCTAAGACTAATGGAACTAATCCTGAAAGGTGGATCTGAGGTATCTGATGTTCTGTCCCACTTATATTCAAATAACTCAAGCAAATGGCCGGTGGTAGTAACAAAAATATGTGGGGGTTGTCCAAGCGACCGAAACGACTACTCATCACCGGAGAAATATCATATGCCTGTAGCCAAACCTATTGGCAATGCAATTCCGGTTGATCTTTCAAGCTTGAAAAATGAATTTCCTCAATACAATCCCGAGCTTATCAATATTTTCTATGACCCATTAAAAAATAATGATTCTCAGTTAATTAAAGTAATTAGCTGGATTGTTAATGAATTCGATATTAAAGAAATTGGCATTGATCAAACAAAAGGAATAAGTAAATTAGAGGATTTTAGAAATTTGTATCAAAGGAGTAAGTCTAAAGCCCTCATAACTAGGGAGTTATCTGATTTCCATGATGAACCTTACACCCCACTTGGCAGAATATCCATTCTTGGAAAAGACTCTCAACCAAGCCTTTTAAATGAAGTTATGAAACTTAATAGGCCAATTCATATATTAATATTACCCTCAGATATGATGGATCCCAATCATCACAGCAGAAAATATATTGATACTGCAATAAATGAATTAAATCTAGATCAATTGATTGGATTAATAAATAAATGACGTTACTTAACAATACCAATGATGGCCTTCATCCCGAATTAATAGTTCTATTTAGGACGATTGCTTTTTTTAAATCCATTCCATATGAAGACCTTGTAAATTTGTGCCTTCCAAAGATCATGGGAGAGAATGACGAATCAACAAAAACTCGTATGCGAGGCTCATTGAATAACTGGATAAAACTTGGTTTATTTAAGCGAAATGGTGACAACGTAGAATTAATTGATCTATTTGAAAGAATAAAAAAATCTGATATTGATGCACATACAAACGAATTACCACATATAGCAATGGAATTTGTTTGTCTCCCTAAAAATGCAACCCCAATAATGGATAACACCAGCAACCAAGGTGTATCAGGAGACTTTATTCTTGGCGCATCCTGGGTCCTTGCTCAAGACATATATAACTTTCCAACTGCATGGGGAGAGGTTGAGTCACTAGTAAATGAACAATCTACTGGATCAACCAGACCAATACAAAGTGACTTTAGATGGGGAAATTTAAGGTTTTGGATGCGCTATTTTGGTCTAGCCACAGGAGAAAGCTCATCCTTCAAAATTGACCCCACTTTAGCCATTAAACATCGGCTGAAGTCAATATTTGGAAATAGTAAGGAGTTACCGGCCAAGGACTTTTTGGTATCACTCTCTGAAAAATTGCCAGTCCTAGATTTTGGCGTATACAGGAATGAGGTTGAAAAAAATCTTAACGATAGTGTATGGAGAAAATTAAATCCAAATGAACTATCTCAATCCCTCTCGTTCGCACTAAAACGTCTGGAACTAAATGGAAATATTCAACTACGCGGAAAATCAGACACTGGAAGTAGTTATAGGCTAATAGGCAGAGACCATCGTCAATGGACGGGATTCGAAACTGTTGTGTGGGATAAAAAATTATGAACATTGATAAATACTGGCCATCAACGGAAGAAATTAATAATTGCATCAAAGACCAGGCTGAAAATTCTTCAGATGCAGTTCTACTTGCTGTACACCAGCAATTTCCACTTGCCTATTCCACTGTTGGCCCAGACGGCAATGTAATGCCTGAAAGTAAGAAATCAGCCTCAGAAGATGATTTTTTAAGATATTTTCTTAGTGATGCGCCATCTGGATCGCATGTAGTTCCTATTACAGGCCAATCAGGTGTTGGCAAGTCTCATTTAGTTCGAATACTTGATGCCAGAATCAAGCGCTTAAAAAATGCTGATAAGTACCTAGTAATCCGGATACCAAAAAGTGCAAGCCTTAGAAAAGTAGTTGATCTAATTTTGAGTGCAGAACCACTCCAGGATAAAAAATATAACTCAGTTAAAGCTGAGTTTTCAAAAGCAATGGCCGATATTCGCATTGAGGATGCGGTTATAACTTTTCAAGGACAGCTAGAAATTGCATTGAATGAATACAGCAGCACTCAAAAAGAGGCGTTCAAACAAAGCCCAACAGATGGGGTAATTAAAAGAAAGATTGCTCACGCTGAATCACTGCCTCTTTTGATGTCAGATGCTGAAATTGTTCAGCATTTTCGACTAAATGTCCTACCAAGAATTATCCAAAGATCAGTAAATGGCGGTGATTTAAGCAAGGATGATGTTGATTTTGACCCCAACTCAATAAAATTTAGGGTGGAAGATTTCGACTTTGAGGGCCTAGATATCGCTAGTGCTGGCCAAAGAGTTGCAAAATACTACCAACTAAATTTTTTAGGTGAATCTACCCGCGAGAGGGACCTAGCAGTTGAAGTATTAAATGATGTTGTAGACCAGGCAACGAATCAACTATATAAACTTAACCAATCATTAGGAGGCATGACTCTTGGTGAGGTCATTCTTGAAATTAGACGCCTACTCCTTAAGGATGGACGAGAATTAGTATTGTTAGTCGAGGATTTTGCTGCCCTAGTTGGCATTCAAGAAACTTTGGCAAAAGTACTTATACAAGAGGGCGCAACAAGTAAGGGCACCGAGTTTGCAACAATTAGATCTGCAATTGCTGTAACGGATGGTTACCTTGGCGGCAAGAACACTTTAGCAACTCGTGCCGGTCAGGAATGGGTAGTGGAAAGTAGGCTTGAGTCAGAAGACGAAACTTTGGCAAGAACTAAGAAATTAGTAGCGTCTTATTTAAATGCTGCACGGATTGGGGAGAAAGGTTTAAAGGATTACTACAATAGCCTTCTTAAAAAAGACAACCATGCTAGCTTTAATACCCCAATTTTTAATGAGGATATTGGAGAGTTAATATCCTCAATTCAAGCCTTTGGCTTGATCGATCAAATTCCCCTATTTCCATTTACTGATAATGCTATTGAATTCCTCGCGCGGCAATCATCTGGCCTTCGCTCTGGAAACGCTTTAATTTTTAATCCTCGCTACATTATTAAAAATATTATTCGCCTAGTTTTAGAGCGGAGAAGTTCCTTTATTGAAGGTCAGTTCCCACCCCCAGGCATGATCTCAAGAAAACCATCTGCTGATGTTCAGAATTGGATCTCTAGCCTCGATGCAGCACCAGATTTAAAAGGGCGTTATGAACGCCTTGTTACGGTATGGGGTAATGACCCAAAAAACAGAAGTGAAATACCAGGAAATATTAAAAGCGAAATTTTTAATGTATTTTCTTTAAAAACACCAGAATTTAGTAACCTCCCATCACCAAGCGTTGAGCCAAAAAAGCCTGGCACTGAAGCAAAGCAGCCTGTAATCGCCCCAGTTGTTGATTCAAAGCTAGAGGCAAAGATTCATGATTATGAAAAAACACTTGAACAATGGATTGTGGATCGGACAAGGCTCGAGCAAGGTATATCAAACACAATAAGACAAAAAATCTCCTCTCTTTTAGTAAAAAATATCGATTGGAATGCTGAAAGAACGTTAGAAGTTGAAATTAAATATCAACAAATATCAATTCATAATGCTGCAGGAGGGTTGAATGCTGCTAGCAAAGATTTATTAATAGAGCTAGTCACAGACCCAACCGATTCAGACGGCAGACTACGAGTTGAGCTACTTGCCCTATTGCGAAGTCATGAATTTACTAAATTAGGAATTGAAAATTATCCTAATAATGAGGAAGATTTAGCAAGGATAGCCAACTTAATTGATCGATTAATGCCACAAGCAATAGAGATAGCAAGAGCTATAAACAGAAAACATACAAACTCAGTAATACAGGCACTAAATCTAAATGGAAGGGCTTTGGGATTCATTGAAAATAACCCATCACCCACATATATTGACCAAACCTTATTTGCAAATGTTGAGTTGAAGGACCTTCTTCCAACTTACGCATCTGAAAAATTTGGTGAGTGGGTATCGTTTAAGGAAAAGGTACTCAGCATCAGGCCAATCTTACAAAGATTACTTCTTGACGGAAATGGTTGCTTCCAGGGGACGGGAAAGAAATGCTACGGCATCGATATAGTCAAAATACTTACCGACTATCCTACAGAGCCAGTAGAAGATATGTACAAAGATTTGCTTGGGTTGGATGCGGATACTAAAACAGTATTGCAGAGCCTAACAAATGCAAGGGTTGAAGCAAGAATAAAAGGCGTTGCAATTGATGCTCAAAAGATAGCGGACAGCATAGAATCTGAATTTGGTGATACCTTTGATAAAAATGAAATTGCTGAAACATTAAGAAGAATTGCAAATAATCTTAAAGAAATGGGTAGATTTAATGCCCCAAGCTTAGGTTTTACATTTAACGAATTCTCTTCTATTTGCGATGAATTTAGAGACTCCACTCTAAAAGAATCATTGCTAACTTTTACAAAATTCAAAAGTGATGAGTTGAGTGGAGAAAAGAAGATTTCTAATTTTGGAAGACTTCAGTTGGCTCCACTTTCAATTTGCGAGAGATTTATATCCCACTCTTTAAAGTTAATTTCCGCTGTTGAAAATGAAGTAAAGATTCTGGAGCAGCAATATAAGGGGCTAAATAAGGCTGAAAAGATTGATGCTATTAATACTGCTTTTAAAGAGTTAGATAAAAACCTTAAAGCCATTGAAAAGGATACGGCCCATGGAAATGCTTAAGCGCGCTACGGATGCGGAAAATAAATTTAAACATCTAATAGACGCATCCGTTGATGCAGTTGAAATAAGTCAACTAGATCAATTGCGCCAATATTTAGAGCTATTAAGTTCTGAGGCAGCGAGTACCGCCAAGAAATCAAAAGCGCTATCCGAAAATAAAGTTCCATTAACCCCTTTAACCAACTTAAAGGATGTGCAAGATGCAACAGAAAAGCTTGCAAATAAATTTAAGGAAGAACCTAAATCCGCCTCAGTCTTTGAAGGAAAAAAGTGGTCAAGTTATAACGAAAAAACTACCCTAGCACTTAAAAATGCAGTCACATCGGTAGAGTCTGATTGGACTAAATATTTTAAGGCTCTCTTCGGAGGTATGACTCCTGAACAAAGAAAATCTAGATTGATCCTTAAAATTCCTGAAAATAAAATTGCTATAGACAAGTACACCAAAGTTTTTACTGAATTTAATCTGCATAATAATCAAATTCCAGATTCGCCTGAGATTTTTCAAAAGATTCATAGTCTAGTTAAAGAACTATCGGAAATCTCCATGACATTTAAGGAGGATGTTCCTGAGGATGTAAAGAAATTTTTCGATCAAACCACTTTTGGAGCAAGCCTTGATTATCTAACAGAGGATGTAATGGTATGGTTACGTGAAAACGATATGTTGTCTAGTTTTATAGTCAAAGCAAAAAGTTAATAGCCTGATGTCACTTACTCGTCAAAAATTCTTACTTAGTATTCTCGACCTTATTGAGGAACGAGAATCTAAACTTTTGGTATGGGGTCTTGTTGATGGATTTATAGCCGAGAGTGAACTTAATGATTTAATTTCTAATCGTATTGATGCTGCCCTAGATCAAGGTTTTGACGAATTCTATGATTCAGCGCCAGTTATCAAAGAGTTACTTGATGAGAAGTTGATAGTTGAAGCTCAATCAAATTCAGAATCAAAAGTCTATCGCTCCAGGATGGCAGAGACAGTTAGGCTTTTACAAAGACTTAGGCAGGTTTTTCCAAAGCACGCCAAGAGATCAAATGGTTGGTTAAGTGCCCCTTCTTTAGTGGCTGATTTTCGCTTTCAAAGACGCCAAAGAAAATATCCCAAGCGCGATATAGATAAGTCAAAGGCACTTGAGACAATAAACTCCTTCACCAAGAATCCTCACCTTATTACTGCTGCCAAGGCAATACTACCCAATAATCCTAACTTCAAAATTGCCGGCTTTCAACTGCGCTCTTTTGAAAGGATCATCACAAGCATAGAAGATGGCAAAGCGCGAGGCACCATTGTTTGTGCTGGTACTGGTAGCGGCAAAACATTAGCTTTTTATTTGCCTGCACTCTCCTCCATAATTCGACACTTATTAACTAACTCAAAAGATAAATGGGTTAAATCAATAGCCATCTACCCAAGATCTGAGTTATTAAAGGATCAACTAGGAGAAGTAATCAGTAGGTGTGAAAGCCTTAGAGAACAGCACCCCAATATTTCAGTAAGGGTTGGCGCCTTATATGGTGACATCCCAAAAAGACTGCTGGATGTAAGGACCGGTAAGGGAAAGTGGCGGAAAGAAGGTGATAACTATATCTGCCCTTTCCTAAAATGCGTGAAATGCAACCATGATCTTCGTTTATCAGAGTCCAACCTTGAATCAAACAAAGAAGTTTTATCTTGTAGTAATGATGAGTGTAAGTGGTCTATTGATGGCGCTAAATTTCCTTTTACAAGGAATTCAATTGAGAAAAGTCCGCCAGATATTTTATTCACCACTACCGAGATGCTCAATCAACGACTCGCAGATAATAAGTACCGGCATCTGTTTGGCATTGGTCCAAACTGCTTTAAACCACCTGAATTAGTTTTATTGGATGAGGTACATACCTATGAAGGAAGGCATGGCGCTCAAGTGGCCTACCTTCTACGCCGCTGGGCGCACTTAGTTTCTCAACCCCTAAGATTTGTCGGTTTATCAGCGACTCTTAAAGAGGCCCCGAGTTTCTTATCTAGCCTTACTGGAACTTGGCAGACTTACATTGAAGAGATATCCCCTTATTCTGAAGAACTTGAATCTGAGGGCGCCGAATACCTAATCGCCCTTCGAGGGGATCCGGTATCAAAAGCGGCACTACTCTCAACTACGATTCAGACAACCATGCTTCTTGAGCGGTCACTAGACCCCAAGACACCTGAGCCCGATAAATCAATAAGTAAAGGCACGTTTGGCCAAAAGACTTTTGCCTTCACGGATGACTTAGACGTTACAAATAGACTTTATTTTGGCCTATTAAGCGCTGAAGGTCGCAATAGTCAGGGCCGACCAGACATTAGAAATGCTCCAAATGGTGGACTAGCAGCACTCAGGAAGAGATCCGAGTCAAATTCTCGCTACTCCGGCGGACAGGATTGGCGTGCAATAGAAGAGATTGGCCATGATTTATCTGAAAGATTAAATATAGACAGGGTGAGCTCACAAGATAGGGGCATTAACAATGATGCTGATGTGATTATTGCTACAGCTGCGCTTGAAGTTGGGTATGACGATCCTAAGGTAGGAGCCGTTATCCAACACAAGGCCCCTAAAGGCATGGCCGGCTTCCTTCAAAGGAAGGGTCGCGCAGGCCGTCTCAGAGGCATGAGACCATGGACTGCAATTGTCCTTTCGGATTACGGTAGGGATAGAACAGCGTATCAAGGGTATGAACTCTTATTTGATCCTGAACTAAGGCCACGCACTCTCCCCACCTCCAATCGATACATAACTAGAATGCAATCCGTCTATTCGACCATGGATTATCTTGGCAAAAGACTCCAGGAGAACAATAAAGGAAGCGTCTGGACGGATTTAGCAGGACCTAAGGATAATAACGGCCGCATAACGCAATTGATAAAAGAAATTTCCACTATTCTTGAGACTTCTTACGGTGCCGAAAACCTCGAACGACATCTCCAAAGATCGCTAAAGATTTCAGCCGAAGAAGTTTCTGCATTACTCTGGGAGTACCCAAGACCATTGATGACTGTTGTACTTCCTACAGCACTTCGTAGACTCCAATCAGGATGGTCCTCAAACAATCTCCCCGGAACCGATTACCAGGTTAGGAATAACCCCCTACCTGAATTTATACCTGCCTCACTTTTTGCTGACCTGAATTTAACTGAAGTTGAAATCCAATTACCGCAAAATCCCAACAATCAATATCCAAGCGACTCAAACATTAACTTTATGCCAATATTTTCGGCATTGAGAGAATTTACCCCGGGCCGCGTAAGTCGCAGATTTGGCGTGGAATATAGATCCGAGAGATATTGGATTTGCCCTGATGAAACATTACTGACAAATGGCGCACAACTCAACTTGCCAATTTCTGAAATTGGCGACTTCCATAAAATCGGCAAGTATTCCTATGTTGATCAAGCAGGTAGTTTAAAAGTCGTATCAGTTTATGACCCAAGGGTTCTTAAGCCCACCATGCCATCCCAGAATATTGGCGATACGTCCAATGGACAACTTAAATGGCATAGTCAGTTTGTTGAGAAAAATCAGCCAACGCTTCTAACACCTCCGAATGGCAGCATTTGGGCAAATATCCTCCCTACCCTAGGATTTTTCTCCCACTCCAATCAGAATCCAATTGAAATTCGTAGATTCACAACTGGTTCTAAAGCTGAAATTGGACTATCGCAAACTAATAAAGTGAATGTAGAGTTCACCTTTACCAATGAAGAGGAAGTTGTAGCTGTTGGCACGTCTTACCAAGCTGATGGAATTAGATTTGAAACTAATTTTGGCTCACAAATATCTTTGGGTGAACCGGATGCTCGGAAATGGAGATCACTTAGAACAATTAAATATTTTCATGCAGCATGGAAGGGTCAATACCTTAAAGATGTCACTAGTCCATTTATTAGAAAATGGCTTGCTGAAATATTCTTATCCTCCCTATCATTCGAAGCAATTCAACTTCAAGTCTCCCTTGAGGAGGCGGCACAGTTAATTGTTGATGGTAAATCAACAATTTCTTTAAATGAAGTCCTGGAAATGCTGTTTCAATCACAAGTTGATACTGACCAGGCTGATGACTCAACGGATGTTGATTTTGGCAGTAGAGATAAGCTAAGGACGGAATTAGATGATCTACTTAAAAAGCCGGACATCTTGCTCGAATTGCAAAAATTAAGCACCCTACTTTGGGAACAAATAAATATCTCCTGGACTGAATGGTTGAATGAGGTTTACCAATCCACGCTGGGGGCGGCAATACTTAAAACGATAACGGATTTATGTCCTTCAATTAACTCTGATGACCTGTCTTTAGATCTGATACCAAAATTATCCAACTCTGAGGTCCGGAATAAGGCTTTAGATATTTGGATAACTGAGAAAACACCTGGCGGCAGTGGTCTTATTGAAGAATTCTTAATCAAATACTCTGAAGATCCAAGAAGATTTTTCTCAATGGTGAGAGCATCCCTTGAGATTGGCGAATTTGAGCTTATTGATTACCAGTTGAATGTATTTACGGAGAAATTAAACACCCTTAATTCACCGATAAACACATCAGTCCAGGATCTGCGAAACGCTTCGACTCTTCAGGAAATTGATTCTTCCTATAGAGCCCTAAGAAAAACATTAATTAACGAGGGGTTGTCTCCCTTCCATGGTTTCATGGTTTCACTTAATAATCGCGTACTAAAGAGTGGCTCAAATCCAGGAACTGATAAGTACATATTTAACTCTATTCAAAAATGGGATAAGGAAGAAACTCGCCTTGGTATAGAGATCGATTTAAGAGTCATTTCATACCTGCTTAGTCAATCAGATGAAATTGACTCCTTAATCGGTGATTTAGCCTCTACCGATGGTGAGCAAATTACTTCCTGGCGAATGAGTGCAATTTATGGGCTTTTATGGGGAAGAGGAAGAGAAATTAGATCAACCTCACTGCTTGTTCGAAACCCTTTTGTTGAGCTACCACCAGTTGAGCGACTATTAGTCATTGATTCTATTAACGATGAGAGACTTAAGGTATCAGTTGAGTTGGGCGACTGGTTAGAAAAAACTACCGAATATCTTGCTCAAGGGCGACTAGTGACCTTAACCTGCAATAGCGAAAATAGAAGTAAATTGGGTCTTGCAATTAACTCACTAATAACTCAACCAATTGAATCAGACTACCTGTATACCTATGCTCGTCTTCAAGGCGTAAGACAAAACAACCAAATAATAGAAGCCGATATCGAGTTATTGGAGGCCATTCAATGACAGTTCACTATAGAAGAATTTTTAAGCACCAGCAGACAGGTGTTGCCACAATTAAAGAGTTGCTGCAATCAATGTTCATTGGCGAATTGCTTCAAACAGGCCAGGAAATATGGCTTGTTTCTCCATGGATTAGCAATGTTGTTCTTATTGACAATAGAACCGGTAACTTTGATACCTTAAACCCAGAATGGGGAAGAAAAGAAATTAGACTTGTTGAAGTTTTGCTTGCTTTTATGCTTAGAGGTTGCAAAGTTAATATCTTCACACGCGAAGATGAACCTTCAAATATTCCTTTTATAAATGGATTGAAGGAAGTTGCTCATCAAAATTTTGTAGACTCCTTACTTAATATCAAACTCAGTGATAAGTTACATACCAAGGGCCTGCTCTTGTCGAAGTCCCTTCTTATGGGCTCTATGAACCTTACCTATAACGGCTTAGAAATGAATGATGAATGGATTCAATTTTCAATTGATCCAGAAGACATCTCAAAGACAAGGTCTGAGTTTTCAACATATATGGCCAAATAAGCATGACTTTGATCTTAAATACTACAGAGTCAAAGTGGCTATCAGACTTTTATTCTGAGCCACAAGCCCTAAGTTGGAAGATATTGACCTCTGATAACGCAAGCGAGAATGCCCTTGCAAGAAAAGTCCTCCCTTGGCTACATAAATTAGAGGGATCTGGGGATGACTTTTTTACGGCAATCCCAAGTTTCGGGGCTAATGGGGATATTACTTGGTACGGCGTTGCGACTACTACGCAACTATTCTCAGAAATGAGTGATGATTTGAAGAGTTTCATAGGTGCAACTTATTGTACTTTTGAAAATATTGACGACATCTCCATCAGGCCTAATGAGCAAATCCTAAAGAATAGATTTGGTAATAAGGTAGTTCGGTTTATACCTTTTGGAACTCCTCAACAAGAGCAGGTAGCACTTCTTCTTGACTCTTATCTAGCCTTAATTAACCGTCGCCCCGCTAGTGTCGAGCGAACAATTAGACCATTTGGGAAGATTAGGAACGATTTTGATCTTGCTTTATTAGCTAAGAACGAAGATCATGCACGTCAACTCATCAATGAGATGAGCCTTACCGGCAGGCTTGATTCTTCACAAAAGAAATGTCTTGAGATTAGGTTGCTTGCTGGTCTTGGATACACCGATCTAATTGCTAGAGATCAGGCTTTAATTACATCAGTTATTGACCTCTCACTGCCGCATCAAATAATTACTGATATCACTACTGCTTTGTATGAAACCTATATAAGAGCATATGAAAATGAGTCTGAAGAAGTTGTGATGCACAACTTTAATCAGAATATTTATAAACCTTATGGCGGCGCCCTCTTTAAGACAAGAAAGTCCATCCGCGATCCTATTGTCCTAAGGTCCTTCTTGTTGGCTCAGTTAGCCCATAACGAGCCTGATCAATCTAAAATTGATGGGATAGTCTCAGCCTACTCTGAAAATGCAGAGGGCCGAAATCTAGTCTTGAAGTGGAAAGGATGGCTTAAGCCAACTTCTAGGGTGCAACCACCCACCACAAAACCGAATGAACCTGCTGAATTGGTCAAAGATGCAATTATTGACGAAGATTACTTACTAGCTGCAGAGATATGTCTAGAGCATCTAGCGGAAGATTGGGTTTTAACACCCCTTTTACGCTGCGCAGAAAATATTGGCTCTAAGGAGTTATCAAAAAAGGTCATTTCTCACGCTGCCTCGCTTAAAGATTTAAGTAAATTAAATTCGAGGGATACTCAGCGCCTTGAAAAATTAAGGAAGAGTTTAGAGTCTGAAACTGCATTTGAAATGCCTAACTCTATGCACGCATGGGTTACCGGAGTTAAAAATAACTCATTAGGGGAAGATCCTGTAGGAATTCTCAAAGAATCCATTCACAAATGGAGCCTAGACGATTTACTTGCCAACTCAAAGCAATGCAACGAAATTGCTGACTCTATCGTAAATGCAGATAAGCCTCAGGAAGAAGTTTACAAGGCTGCGTTTATTTCTCTCGTAGATTTTTTTGCAGATAATGAAAAATCATCTCAGAGAAACTTTTCACCAATCTATGCCAGTCTTATTAAGGTATTAGCATGGCGTGGCGCACTTACGCTAGATGAATTAGAGATTGCCGCAACATTAACTAATGCATTATTAAACTCTGCTCCTACACGCGAAGTCTACTTAGATCTACTAAGCGACATGGGTGACATTCTGGAGGAAAATAAATCTGTTTTGAATGCAGATTGGATGCTTAATATTGCAGAACTTTTCATTCTGTATCCAAGCCAAGGCAATGATGATCTTAGACTGAATTTATTTATATCTATCATTAACTACTTCTTAAGTATTGCCCATAGGATATCGGAACCTCAAAGGGATGTTCTAAGCACCTTAGCCCAAGATTTTAACTGCCCTGACTTACTAAACTCCTTCCCTGCCGAGAAAGATGATGCAACCCAGGAATTGATGCGTCAGGATTACAGTGGCTATGTCGGAATCTATACCCTAACGGATGGCGCCTCTCAACGTGCATCTGCAGTACTTAAAAAATACTATCCTCAAGCTAGAATTGAAGTCAATAATGATCATGAAGCAACTGATCGACTAAAGTCGCTTGCAAAGAATTCGGATATTTTTGTATTTGCCTGGAAAAGCAGTAAACATCAGGCCTACTTCTGCATCAAAGAGGCTCGCGCCCACGATGAAATCTTAATGGCACCTGGAAAAGGGTCTGTCAGCATTATCAAATGCGTGATGGACAAAATTTACTCCAGTTGATTGACCTCGCGGGTAATTGACCCTTGTTGTAAATCAAACTGGAATAGCTGGCCCTAAACTGCCCCATGACAGAATCGCACCGCAACCTCTAGTTTCATATAAATCTACCCGATCTAACTGAGGTAAATCATTGATTGATTCGGCCTTAATCCATCTAAGCAATGAAGCTACATCACAGTCATCAAGTCGATCCATTTGATACAAGGGGTGATGGTCTAATTTTTTAAAAATTGGGTCAAATACTTCCTTCACATCACCAAAGTCAACCGTCCAACCCATTACCTTATCAATTGGTGCATGTAAGTGGAGTCTCAATACATACGTATGGCCATGAATCTGCTTCCTTGGATCTCCATCGGGTGCATTCTTTAGTTGGAGCGCACTATCAAAGCTCATTTCTTTCCAAATACGGTAGTGACTACCGTCGAAATTAGCGCCACAACTAGCAGTTTCATAAACTGTTACCCACGACAACTGTGGAAAATTAGGTTTTAGCTGTGCCCAAATCCAAGATGAAATTAATTCACTGGTTGGATTTTCAAGGCCTGGCACATCATTAAGGCAGGTGTGGTCTAGTTTTGCATGGATTGGCTGCCATAATTTATCAATGTAGTCATAGTCAATTCCAATAGCTTCATTGCTATTTAAAGTGATATCTGCGTGCAATATCACTTCAAAAGTATGGCCATGCATACGGCCACACTTATGCCCCGGAACCACATTTGGTAATTGATGCGCAGATTCAAATTTATAGCGACGCCAAATATGCGCATGACCCTTGATATCTAAATCTACACCTTGCGACTCAGTACTTTGCAGGCCAATATTTTCAATGCCAGGAACGTCAATCCGCTCATGAATCCATCGGGCCAAGTTTTCATCCGTTGGTTGGTGCAATGTTTTATTAAGATCGCTATAGTCAAGTGGTCCAATCGCTTTTTTTAATTTAGCTAAAAGTTCACCAACTTCTGCGCCCTTGAAACTCCCCCAATCAGATGGCAAATCACACCGTACCTTAGCAAGAAAACTATGGCCGTGGAGGTTCCTTGCTTTGTGCCCTTCTGGCAGTATGCTTACCTGCCTTGCGGATTCAAAACTGGACGCTGCCGTGTAGAGGAGTAACTCTTTGCTCATATATAGGTCTTAGTTGTTTGCTTAATGAAATTGATTTTGTTTGGTATCGAACAGGCCAAAATAAAAATTAGCTCTGCCAGGCAAATTACTATGATGAATGCAATTAATTTGATTATTTGCAGAAAGAAGATCGGCAAAATCATGATATGCACTTGAAATAACTGAAGTTAATTCAGGGGCTTCTAAAATCAAAACTGCATTTCTGATATGTAATCGCTCAGCCTCCAAAATAATGCTGGCACTTCTATACAGAAGTGGGTACGCAATATGTAAAGGAACATCTTTCAAACCCAAAGCTTCTTTTATGTAGTAAAGGGGATAGCCCAGTTTCAGAGTTTTGGCGTTAACTAGTTGGCCAATATTCTTAAAACTAGGATTTTCTGAGAACTGACTTTCACTAATAAGTAACTCACCGCCATTGGTGGATTTTCCCGTATAAAGGGTCACAAGATCATTCCCTTCTTTACCACTTAATAAAGATGACTTCCACCCCAACCTAGTCTCTGCGATTTCAGGCAAGCCTATCCCAGGTATCTTGCTAACCGCCTTAATTATTACGGGAAGTGGTGCCATGGTATTAGGGTCTAAATTTTTACTAATTACTTTAATAATAAAGGTTGGGCACCCTAAAACCTTAGATATCTTCCCACTCCCCCGTCTCCTCCATCCCCTCCATATCCTTAGGGCAGATGGGTGGGCCTAAAAGCAGGTGCTTTCTAAGCATTACCACCTCATAGCCACACTTAGCGCACTTGGCCCCTGGTCTTTTGGCTACCTTTTGGGCTGCTCTAACTGGTAGGCTTAATCTACCGTGCGGGAACTCCCCCAGCTTTTCTGCAATGGCTAGCAAGTCTTTTTTAAGCCATTCTCCTGCTCCAGCGCTGCGCATGGGTCCTTTTAGGCCTACATCCAAGGCTATTCGCTTAAATCCCTCGCCATGACCACTTGTGCAGTTATCTACTGCATGCACTAATTCATGGACTAAGGTATCCAGAAAATCAAATGGGGTATGCAGATGCGGGGCTATGAAGATTTGGTTTATGCCATCTTCTGCTGCTTTACTAGACCAGCACTGCCCTAAATGACGCCCTTTCCCTCCTGTACTCGGAAATCCCACCGATACCTTGACTACCGGCACGGCATACCCTGCCCGCTCAAAGATCGGAATAATATGCTCTACTGCTTTCATTAACCACTGCTCTCTGTTTACTTGGGCCATGCTGTCTCCTAGTGGTCTAACCAGCTGCGGTTTTCAGACATGCGCATGAAATCCAAGTCCATGGTTTGGGATTGGGTAAATTCCCAGTCTTTCGGAAAGGTGATCTCGTCCTTTTTCCAGCATTGCCGCCTTACTTCATCGATGGCCTCCATTTCATCGTCGGTGGCTACAAGGGCAAGGCGCTCAAAGTTGGGTTTGGGGCTCTTTTTAGATCTGGAGGGTTTTTGCTCTTCTGCAACTGGCCATGCCCGTAAGAAGTTGAGCCAATAGACCTTAAAGCTGGGGCCAAATATCTGATCTACCAACACGGCATCGGTACAGTGGGGATCCTCTTCATTGATCTGGATGACCTTGAGGCCCTTGGCAGCGACAAACTCAAGATATTGGCGCGCTGCTGCATGATCATCAAACCGAATGCTAAGCAATTCATCACTAGACCAAAGCTTAGATTGATCGACCAGATCAAAGATAAATTGGCCGTAGCCTCCCTGGTAACGCTGGTGGATTGCTCCTTTTTTCAATAGAACGCAAACGCCTTCAATTAGTACGGGCATGAATACTCCAATGGGTGGATTGTGGTGGGGAAAAGTCGGGCTTGATTGGATACAGATTACGAAGGGGCTAGCTCATATACCGACCCTGTGCCCCAATCGAAATGAAAAAATAAATGGAAATTAATGCATTTATTTCATAAGGTGAAACGCGAGTATGGCATGCTTAATAGAGGGTATTTATTTCTTAAAGCAACAGCAAAAAGGAGATGCCATGAGCAAAATCAGAATGACGAGCGGCTACACCAAAACCGATGCACGGCAAATGCATTTAACCCTTCAAGAAGTAGCCGACGCCCTGAACTTAACCAAGGAGCGGGTACGGCAGATTGAGGCAAAAGCCTTACTCAATTTAAGGAAAAAGCTCCAGGCTAAGGGCATTAAACCGAGCGACCTGCTGGGATCGTAATAATTTGAGCAGGCTCACTCTGTGACCTTGATGGCTTTCATACTGGTCTTTCAATCAAAGACAAGGACCTAGATGACCGCACAAGTACACGAAGAACTGCTGTATGAGGGGAAGTCTATCTCCTTATGCAGTGAGCCATTAGCGCTATACCTAAAACAGAATGAGATTAGGTTTGAGGCTTCCAGTACCGCCTGTTGGCGCGGGTATGTTGGCTCATGGCAGATCATTGAGGCCGAGGGTGCTGAACGCCTCTACCTCATTGGTATAGAGGCGTACAAGGACTATGAAACCGTTCTGACCCTACCGGATCTTTTTCCAGGCTTTGATAAGGTCTTTGCCCATTGGTTTACTGGGGAATTGCGCTGCCCACAAGGTGAGCTCCTGAATTATGTTCATGGCGGCTATGCCAGTACCTACGAATACGACCTCATGATGGAATTTAAGCAAGGTGTCTTGCTAAAAAAGTACGCCATTCACAACAAAGATCCAAACTCTGAAGAAAGTTCGGACTAATCCAGTGACCATTAGCTTTGACTACACCTTATTGCAGTGGTTTGGAATTTACACCCTACCCGGCCTTGCCTATGTGATTTACAACATGATCAAGCTCTATCGTGAACGTAACTCTAAGTTTGTAAACGACATGCTGCTGGCGATACATAACAAGACCAGCACACAAAAACGCATTGAGGATGGCATCGCCTACGGCGTTGCCTCCATCTGCATTCTAGTGGCTTGGCCTGGCTTTATTGTCTGGTGGCTATTGCAAAAACGCGATGAGCCTGAAGCACTGGATGATGAAGATGAGGATGACTTTACCTGCAGCATGACTCACTTAGTCAGTGAAGTAACGCCAATTGAAGCGGAAGTATTTAACCAGGTACACGATCCATTAGATAAAGCGCCTAAGCTACCCTTTGGACACCTCAATAAAGCATGGGGTCGCCTATTAGCAGAAATGACCGAGCCAGCAGATAAGCTGTGGTCGTTCTTTATTCCGAAAGATAGTGCTATCGGCAAGTACCGAAGTGTTAGTGGTGATGTGCGTGGTTACGCAATTGTGCGTAAAGGCAAGATTGTGGGCGAACTAGTGGTTGAGAGCGATTAATACAGTTTTAGCATGGTGATCAACGGGATTAGGTATGAGTGCCCATAGATCAGAGGACGAGGCTATTAAGCAGAGTCTTTTTCATTGAAAAACCATACCAGCGTGTGCACTCTGCCAAACCCTTATTCCCTGAGGGACTCCTTTCAGAGTGAGAGCACGCTGACAGCCGGGAAAGACCGGCTGTTTTACTTTTATCTATGTTCAAGAATTTCTAATTAGCAAACGTCAGAGATGTGCTATCAAAGTAAAAGAATTCATTACGAGAACAACTGGTTTTTTAAATATAGGGTCACTAAATGATTTTAATTTCTCTAGGAATATATCTTTTTGTTGGAATTCTATTGGTAGCTTTTAGCCCAGCAGGCAAGAGAATTTCAGATGAGGTGGATAGCGCTCGCGGAACCGAGTTTACGAACACCATGCTGGGCCGAAAGCAGCCTTCTGATCAGAAAATTATTCTCTTTCGTATTGCTTTAACGCTTGGCTTTGTGCTGCTATGGTGCATTTTCATCTGGGGAATATTAAAAGAGTACAAAGCAACACAGATTAGATATGACTCCAAAGAGTTCGCAAAAAAAGGGATGCGTTTTAGTCTCATGGGCGGATACGGAACCCTAAGTTGCAAGGATTGCGATTTCAGTCAAAATATCACGTCCTTTACTCACGGCTCTAGTAACAGCACTTCAGGATTTCAGTGTCAGGCCTGTGGAAAGCTTGCAGAGCGTGATCGTGAAGAGCCTTTTAAAAAATCGGGCGGCTCAAATCACAATTTGTCGCTGTCTGAATTACCACTAGATCAAAGACCAAGTAGGATTGAACACCTACAAAGCATGCTTCATCTGTGTGAGCGACAGATGAAGGAATATAAGAAAAAAGATTGGCTGCCCACTTGGGAGTCTACCGTTGCTAACTGCAAAAAAGAGCTTGGCACTGTTCCTTCTGAAGAATTAGCCGCAATCAAAAAGCGTAGGGAAGACTTTGAAGCCGCCTACGAGGCCACCCTAATTTGCGAATGCGGTGGGCACTTAGAAAGAGAGGAAGCCTTATTTTGTCCAAATTGTAAATCTCTAAATTTATCGTATGACATGAAGTACATCACTTAAGCATTTCTATTTTTAATAGAAAGCTATTCATAAAAAATCTGCCCCCGCACATCCTTTGCGAGTACTGAGTAGAACTTACGCCATGCTTGCAACTCATCTGGATGGCAGACTGCATTGGGGCGCTGTATGGTTAAGGTGCGGCTAGCTAGAACTTTATTGCCCTCTAGCCTGTAGCTTGACTCATATTGAATCTTGTCCGTCTGGTAGTGGCTATTTTGCGGGATGCGGCTTACTTTTACATTATTCGGAAAGGCAATCTCATACTGCTCCGTCACAATGCGTGTGCTGCAGCGGTAAGGATACTTAAATGATTCTGGCGGCCTGCTGTTCACAATTGAAGCTAGCTCTCCTGGCGCTACCCCTACTGGTATGGTCATGGCGCCCGGGCCAGGGATATTGGTCATAGCATCTAAGACGTACTCCGATTCCGTGGTGAAGGGTTTATCAAGGTCATAGACATTGCTGGTACTAAAGGTGCCCTCGCCTGTTTGCCTAAACTTTGTGAGCTGACTGCGCACCATCTTTTCAGACAAAGCGGTATCGGCTCCCTCATACTTATAGCGGGCAGCGATTTCTGCATTGCCTACGTAGTGGGTATTCGATTTACCTTTGATTTCCCCATTGGGGTTGACCTGCAATACGGTTTTGGTAATGGTTTGATCGAGCTCGGCTCTGGGCTTTGGAGTGCGGCCCACTTTTTGCAGTGCCGTTAAAAGCGTTGGTTTATCAATTTGATCACTTGGCAGTATTCCAAAGGGTGCCATCTCTGCTGTTGAGTCCACATACAGATCCCACTGCGGCAAATAGGTAATGATGTGATTAAACGGGCCAATCACCGGGTACTTGGGTAAATCAAAGGACGCCCCCTGATTAATTAGCGCGCTACTTGCCTCTATGCCCTTGGCTGTTAATAGGGCAATCAGTAAGGTGTTGTGGTCTTTGCAGTCACCGTAACGGTTGCGAATGATGCTATCGGCATCGTGCGGAATGATACCGCCATCACCAAGGTAAATGGCAACGTAACGAATGTTGCGCGTTACCCAGTTGTATAGGCTTCTGGCCTGCTCTTTGGGTTTGCTGTTTGGTATGCCCTTGGTAATCGCGTTTGCAAGCTTTTGCACTTCTGGCGTGACCGCTGCTTTGCCTTTAATCCGGTCTTCATAGTCTTTGGCAAAGGCTGCATAGCTTGGGTAAGTGGAAATAATGATGGATGGGGCAAAATCGGAATACGCAATTTGATGGGTTTCTTTTGTCTCGCGGCTGCGGTTTTGGTATTGGTAGTTCACGGTGCGCTTGCCATTACTCAGCGACTCTGCGACCTTGATCGGTCCGCGCACATCGGTGTACATCGCCATGCCCTGGGGATGCGTCAAGGTGTACTGAAAGTCATGCAGTACGGTTTGCGGAGAAAAACTAATTCGGGTGGCAAAAAAGCCTGGCATGAGCGGCGTATGGGTTGTAAGCCGTGTTTTGTAATAGGTCCGTGAGCCTGGCGTTACCTTTGGGAAGATGATGATCTTGGACTTCTGATCCGAAAACATCGCCGCGCCCTTACTGTTGTCCTCATCCACCGTCCGAATGGCATTGGCTGCGACTGGAATCTTTTGGCCTTGCGGGGTAATGGTGTAGGCCTCGAGTACCTCTAGGTTGGCAAAGGTGGAGTTATAGGGCAAATCGGCTTGCGATTCACTATCCACCGCCAACTGCGAATTAATTAAGGTCGTCATCTCCGTTACTTCTATCACCGTACCGTTTGGCTCAATGGTTTCTGTAATGCGTTGACGCTCAATTAAGGCAAAGGGCTCGGCATTTGGCTTACTGGCTTGTGCAGAACTCAGTAACAATGCCTGCGATCCGATGAGGGTGGCAACAATCAACAGCGCCTTTAATGCGAATACTCTGGAATAACCAAACAAGGGTAAAGCCTTCATATCGGATCTCGATTGACTAAATGGTGTGTGGGCTTGGTTGATGATTGCTTGATTATGGCGCTCATCGTTTTAAATACCCCTGAATAAACGTCCTTCTGGGGTTTACTCGCTCGCCTACCGTACCAGCCTGCTGGTGCACGAGCGCTGCTGGCTCAAACAGCATGGCCTTATTAGGGATGTAGCGATTGCCGTTAGCATCCCTGAGCTTGAGTCTAGGTAAGCCCAGTATCTTGGCGCTATCCACAAAGGCAGCCACCATTACGGGCCTGGCTAAGGATGGGGCAATGGCGTCTTTGGGAGTGACTTCAAAGGGAAGGATAGTGGCAAGTAACAATGCGCTGGTCAGCATGGGGCTCTTTTGGCGTAATGGACAATAGAGTCAGTTTGCATATTCACTAGCTCACCAAGTGAGCCATGGGGATGTAAGGCAAGGTAATCCCTTTAAATCAATGGGGTGCAGCACCTGGTTTGATACCGCCCGTCTTTTAGGTAAGCCAGGTTCTTTATTGCTTCTTACTCGCCTTAAGCTCTGCCTCGAGTTCATTGATTTTGCTTTGCATTGCAGCGATTCTGGAATTGAGTAATCCTACATTCAGATAAGTCTCGTCTGCAACTGGGGATGCGAGATGACTAGCCCAGCCCAGCCACGATGAATCATAAATTTTGACCTTCTTATATCCCAGATTTTGTAGAACTACTGCAGTCTCTGCGGCGCGTACACCACTTTGGCAATACACCACCGTCTCTTTGTTTGGGTCCAATTTGGAATAAAGCGCCTTGAGATCCTCTGTTGACTTTAAGGCCATGCCACTGTTTGTTTTTACTTCGCGCTTGGCGAGTTTTGATCCCGTTGCCGGGTCTTTCCAATTTTGCTCATACGGAATGCTGATTGCGCCGGGTATATGGCCACCCCGGATAGCACGCACATCGTTGCCCTTAAACTCACTAAAGGTTCTTGCATCGATGACTTGAACCGATTGATCGTTAAAGAGCTTACGCATTTGCTCATTAGTTACCACTAAATTTTCTTGCGGAACTAATTTGACATTAACCGCCGCTAAGGTTGATGGGGCTTTCTCAATGGCTAAATTAGCGTCAGCCCAGCCATCAATGCCGTCATGAAACACTTTGGCTTGCTTGCCCCCAAAGTAATTGATGGTGAATAAGCCAAAATAAGCATAGGCATTACCTCTTGAGCCGTACACAATAATTTCTTTATTAATGTCGAGCCCAGCCTTATTAAAGATGGCATTGATATCGGCAATATCAATGTAGTCCTCGCGATTGGGGTCCCGTAGCGCCGCACCAATCTCGCCAATACTAATTGCCCCTGGAATGTGCCCATCCAGGTAATTTTTTGTGGCGCGCACATCCCATAGAATGACTCCGCGTTGCTGGGCGGCTTTGACATAGTCCAAATCCACAATACTGCTGGATTGAGCCCAGGCCAGACCTCCAGAAAATGAGGCTACTAGAAAAATGGTTTTTACTATAAAAAGGATGGTTTTCATGAATAGCTCCTTTGGAATAGCGCTTTACGTACTGTACTCTTTGTTTTACTGAAGGCAATACACACGGCTTGAGTTATTTTCTTAAGTCCTCACTGATTTCAATGGCAGTTTCTTGAAACGCTTTCATGGCGCCGGTAACGAATCTACCTTTTCGCCAGCAAAGGGCCGCTGTTCTCTTTAAAAACTCGCCCGATACAGATCGTGCTATTAATTCCGCATCTCGGTAGCATGCGATTGGGCTGCCAATGACTGCAAGGCTTCCTGTACGAGCAACCTCGAGCAAATCCCCCATCGTGGATACCTCTAGGCGAACACTCAGTTGAATATTCTCCCTGCGCGCCTCCATTTCAATTTGCTGGCGCAGGAGGAACTGGCGATTAAGCAAGGCAAGCTCGATATTTTTAAATGACTTGATCGATAGTTTTTTTGGGAAATTGGCCATGCTGTGCGGCTTACCGATGAGAGCAAATTGCTCAGTCAGTAAGGGTTGCTGATAGAACTCCACCAGCTGATAGTCTTCTGGCAATACAGCGATGTCGATATCGCCTTGCATTAAGTCGGCGATTAATCGCTCTGCTGATAACTCGCGTAAATCGATTCTTAAATCCGGGTAAGTTTGTAAGAGTCGCAGACTCGCTGGCAATGTAATCGCCTTCGAATAGGTATGCGTTGCACCAATGCGCAGGGCGCCCACGACCTGCTTATCGTCATGCATGCTTTGCAGCAATGCCTCGTCCACCTGCCCCATCAGCGGCTCGAGCTTAATTAACAAATCCCTGCCAAATTCACTCAAGACGGATCTGCGGCCTTTTCGTTCAAATAAAGCCGAATTGAAATGGCTTGCCAACTCCTTCATTTGTTGGGACAAGGCCGATTGCGTAATATTCAATGCCTCTGCAGCCCGAACAAAGTTTTCAATACGGGCAACGACTAAAAAGCTTCTCAGTAAGCGGTAGTCAATGCGATGAATATTCATAAGAAAAGCTAATGTATTAGTTAATTAAATATTAATTTACATTATATGTTTAGTGGGTTAGCGTGTCCTTTTTCGTACTAAAGAGGCCTCTCCCATGAACTTCTTACCGTCCCGCTCTATTCCGCTATTTTTTGCCCTTCTGGGCGCACTTCTGTTGCCAGGGCTTGGCTCGGCACAAAGCTATCCTTCCAAGCCCATTAGGTTAGTGGTTCCCTTTCCAGCGGGCGGCCCAACGGATATCGTGGCAAGGCCGTTGGCCATTCTTCTGGGTGAGAACCTCAAACAACAAGTCGTGATTGATAACCGCGGCGGCGCAGGCGGATCGATTGGCGCAGACTTAGTCGCTAAATCAGCCCCAGATGGCTATACCCTCTTGATGGGTACAGTAGGTACCAATGCCATTAATGGCAGTCTTTACAAGCAACTCGCGTACGACACGATTAAAGATTTCACGCCGATAGCGCTCGTTGCAACCGCCCCCGTTGTGATCGTCGTCAACCCAGCCACCAACATCAATACCCTGGCAGACTTGGTTCGCGAAGCAAAAGCAAAACCCGATTCCATCGGCTTTGGTAGTGCAGGTAATGGCACGCCCGGTCACCTCACTGGCGCTTTGTTTGAAACCACCGCAAAAATTAAGCTCAAGCACATTCCCTATAAGGGCAGCGCTCCCGCAATGACCGACTTAATTGGCGGCCAAATACCCGTGATGTTTGACCCCATTCAATCGGCCATTACCCACATCAACTCGGGCCGGGTCCGCCCCCTCGCCGTTACTAGCAAAAGTCGGTCTCCTCTGCTGCCAAATGTACCTACTGTTGCTGAGTTAGGTTATCCCCAGTTTGAATCAACCGCCTGGTGGGCTGTCTTTGGACCCGCTAAGTTGCCTGCAGCCATCACCGACAAATTGCGCGCTGAAACTGAAAAAGTGGCCGCATCAGCTGCCTTCAAAGAGCGCCTTGGTAACTTAGGCGTCTTACCCAATACTGACTTCAAAGAAAGTTTGGCTGATTTTCAGACAAAAGAGATTGCGAAATGGGCCCGTACCGTTCGCGACTCTGGCGCAACCGTTGATTAACTAGTAAAGAAAAATAAAAAAATGGAATTGAATGCAGAAGAAAAAGCCATGCTCGCAGGGGAATTTGGTCCCGTGCGAAAAATGGCGATTGAACATCAAATCAAAGTCGGTGATTTTTTTGGTGCGAAAGACTTTGTTGAAGTATCGCAAGCCCACATCATGGCTGACACCGAGAGCTTAGGTGAGACTGGCGTGGAATGGCTTGAAGCATTAGCCAAAAATGCAGCCAAAGACCGCGTAGTCCGAATCCCCACCATTACGGATCCGCGTGGTACGGATTTCAGTAAGGCAAAGCAATTGGGTCAAACGGATAAGATGGTTTCCTTAGAGCACCGCGCCATTGCTGCTTTTGTCAAAATGGGTGTTTCCATGACGGATACCTGCATCAACTACCAAACCATCATGGCGCCGGTATTTGGTGAGCATTTGGCCTTTGGTGACACAGGTGTTGTGATCTACTCCAATAGCATCTGCGGCGCCCGATCGAATTTTGAAGGCGGTCCATCTGCCCTCTCCGCCGGTCTCACGGGTCGCACTCCACGCTATGGCTACCACTTAGACGAGCATCGCAGGCCTACCCATCGCTACCGGGTTACGTGGACGCCGCAGTCACTCAATGAATGGGGCGCTCTTGGCGGCCTCATTGGCAGAAAGTCCGGTAACTACTGGTCAGTACCTGTCATTGAGGGTATCGAAGGCCGTCCTGGATCAGACTCTTTAAAGCATTTTGGCGCGGCAATGGCTAGCTTTGGTTCCTCTGCTTTATTCCATATTCTGGGCGTTACGCCCGAAGCGATTCATGCACGTGACCTTAGTTTTGATCACTTACCTGTGATCAGCATTTCTAAAGAGGAGGTGATGGCACTGCAGAGCTCCTACCGCGTTACGGATGAAATTGATGTTGTCGTCTTCTCTGCGCCGCAATTGAGCTTGATAGAAATGCAAAGCGTTGCAGCATTGTGTCAAGGCAAGAAATTCAAGAAACCCCTCTTGGCTGTAACGAGCCCGCAAGTTAAGCCGGACTCCGATCGCATGGGCTATACCGCCATGATTGAAGAAGCTGGTGGAACTGTTTTTGCTGGAATGTGCTTCTATCAATCCTATGCGCGTGAAATTGCCGAAGCAAATGGATGGAAAAAGTTAGCTACCAATAGCGCCAAAATGGTCAATATTTTAGGTGGCTATGGATACACCCCAATCCTCGCCTCAATGGAAGATTGCGTTAATGCTGCAGAAACAGGGAGACTGGCATGAGCCAAAAATTATTTAAAGCGCGGCATGCCCAAGGTGATGTGGTTGAGGGTTACTGCTTAAGCGCGAGTGATGGCTTTTCTGCACGCTATGATTTAGATCGCATTAATGGAACATTCTCACGTCCAAGTCATAAACTTTTTGGCAAATCGTATAACGATATGATCCTGGTTTTAGACACGGCCAAGGGTGGTGTTGCTAGCGCATGGATGCTTTATGAAATGAAGATGCGAAACCTATGCCCGTCTGCTATTGTTTTCAATACAGTCAACCCCATTTTGGCTCAAGGCGCTGCCCATGGTGGCATATCCATGCTGAGTGGTTTTGATGTAGACATCACAGCCGCTATTGCAAGTGGTGCCAAATTACGCATTGATCCAAAAAATAAGACGGTTGAGGTAATTGCCTGAGGTAAGCGCCTAAGTCCATTTATCGGCGATCTAGCGTAGATCTCAAACGCTTACTGCAGCCACCGCGCTGCTGCATCCAGTAATCCCTGCCGTACCTGCAATTGCCGCGCAGGATCAGGATCGCCGCAGGCTAGTCGGCATTTCCAGTCGGTTGGTGCCTCGAAGTCGCAATGGGATGCGCCGGTAATTAATTCATCGCGCCAAAGGGCTTTAATCTCAGAGCCCCATGGCGCGGCAACTGCCTTTGCATTGCAGCTTGATGCAGGGGCTCTTAAAAGGAGCGCTTCGGTAGTCAGTTTGCGGGATGCGGTTATTCCGGCGCGCTCGGTTTCATTGGACAAGACCCGATCAAATGGATCTAGCCCGACAAATCCAACGACGCCAGGGGTATCTGCGGCGAGTAGGCTAGAGAGCCCTCCTGCTGAAAATCCAACCAGCATGACGCGTTGGTTACTGCTGCCAAAGGTAGTGGTATTGCGAAGCAATGAAACCATCTCGGTAATAGCGCTGGCATTGCAGCGAAAGTCAAAGGTACAGGGCATATCGGGTGTTAGTGCTAGAACGCCTCTAGCAGCTAAGGCCTGTGCATGCTCCCCCATGGTGGTTCGACTTCGGGTAAAGCCGTGGGTCAAAATAGCGGTCCCCTTTTGCGGCCCTATGGGCTTATACACATCCACTTCTACAGAATGTCCGTTGATTTTTACTACCTGGGTTTGCGGCTTTATATTGGATGTCGATTCAGATGCATGAAGCACGCTCGATACGGCAATTAGCATCAAGGCAATGCTTTGGAGAATAGGGAGTGATTTCATGGTGACTCTTGATTTGATCACAGTCCCGGCTGAACTTAATACTTCGTCGCTGGCAAAGACTCAAAGTTTGAACAGCCTACACAGGCGAAACCATAGTTCTCAGCAAAACCTTGACTCACATTGACGATGACCTGTTGTGAGATTGGTAGCTTATCTCCAGTCTTTCGATCAATGACATAGTTATTTTTTAAAATCAACAGGGGCAATTGGGTTAGATCTGGCTCATCCCTACCTGAATATTCCGATGTAACTAAGTCTTCTAGCTCACCATCCACAACGGTCACGATCACATAATACCGATAGGTACCAAAGCTTATTTTTGGCGCAATCACATCACGCTCCATATGCTCACTAAACAGCTGATCGAAATACGAATATCTGTAGTTAATGAGGGTGAGTTGCTCAACGATGGATTTAAAACGCATCAACACTGCTTGCTCAAGGCTGACGCCATGCTTGAGTGCCCAAATGGCATTCTCTCTTTTGCAAGCGTTAATAATTCCAAGATTATTTCTGTAAAAGGTTGTGGTGCCCATCCTAGATGTCTTGCTATACACAGGGACGTATTGAAGGTGAAGTTCAAATGGCATGGCGGGTGTTTTATGCGGCTTTGCGATTAAATCGAATGTATATGTAAGGTTTTAGCATACCTTGTTTGTGCCGATTTTCACAAATCACAATAGGCACTTTTCTAGCGGTAATTTGGATAGCAAAATTAGAGGTTTATCACAGTATTTGATGCTAGATCACGTGGTGATCCACCCCGTCCTTATGATGAGGGTGTTAGTTACCCTATTCACTTTCTTGATACGGAGTCTCCATGAAATACCTCATTGCCATCGTACTCATTACCCAAGCTGCTTTGTTTGTGCGCTCTGCTGTAGCCCAAACCAATTGGCAAAGCAGTCCGCTCAATTACCAAAATAGTGAGCTGAACTTTAATAACAGCCCGCTTAATTACAACAACAGCCCTCTGAATTATCAAAATAGTCCGTTAAATTACAACGCGACGAATGGTGTATTTGATAACAATGGCAACCGTTTGGGTTATGAAGTAAAAGCCCCGACTGGCGTTACCAATCTCTTCGATAACAACGGCAATCGCATTGGGTATACGCCATCCAGGAGATAAACACACGAGCCAGGAAAATTGATTTCGATCTTAAAACGACCCCAAGGACTAACAATGGATAGGAGTGAGCACGTGAAGCAGGTTCACGAATGGGTAGAGAAAAATATGCAGCGATTTTCTACGCCAAAATATTTAGTCATAGACGACATAGAGTTTGATTGGGCCGACTTTGGTGGAAGCTTTTCTCTTCAGCTGGATGAGGTCAAAATTGAAGAGAAATTTGATTTATCACTCGGCATCGATGGCAAATATTATAATTGCGTTCCAATCTTTGGAAGCCCTCTCGGCGCGCCAGCTAGCTTTGCAGCGATTGAATTGAGTGTTGAGACCGGCGAAGCAATTACCAAAGCACTTAATCAAATGTTCCCCAAAATGTTGCCATTTGGACTCCATCCTGTGAGTAAGCAGTTTATTAATTCCCGAACACCAGTAAGCGAACGAATACTGGATAAGAATTCGATTAAACCCCTTAAGAAACTGATTACATCTGGCAAAGCAAGAATAAAAATTCACCTTGATTAGCTAGCGAATACTCCAGTCGTACGCCAAATCAATAAAAAGGGTTGCCTCTTCTGAGATGTACTGCGCAGAAGGCTTAATGCCCACCCTACCTAAATCGAGCCGATCCGAATCCCAGCAGGTCTGGATGGTGGCATTGGTTGAGACCTCGCCGCCCGAGTGGTGCTGCATCGCATAGCAAAGCGTATCCAGTTGCTTTGGTGTTAATTGATAAAAGTCCCCCTGAATGCCATGCGCAAAGTCGGCTGCGCGCTGGCCATGCTGTGGATCTCTGCCATCGTTTAAGCGGCAGCTGTCGTGCAAAAAGCCAAAGAGCTCCACCACCAAAAGATCAGCCTGGCGTAACTCGCCAATCGTCTTGCCGTGGTGCAGCACGCGAGCCCAATGGTTTGCCCCATGAATACCGCCCCAATCGAGTTTGAACTCGCTTTTAATCAAGGCAATGAGTCCCGCACGGTCGTATGGCTCTGTCATCAATAGACTTTCTGAATGCCGGCTGCGATTAACTTAAACATGCGATCCATTTCCGTGCCAATGCCCATGGCGCTGCCATCAGGGCATGCGAGCGGCCAAACCTGATTGAGGTCCCAGCCCTGGGGATTTAGCCAGTGAAGCTGCTCAATCCGAGGAACGCTCATGAGCAATGCCTGCTCTTTGATTGTGCGTGCCTGAGCTTCTGCTTGCAGTGACTCAGGCAGAGTTGCAATCCAATCCTGCACTTCATCTTGCTTGGGCTCGCCAATGGCAAAGCGCAGGCGCAGACTCACAAACGCATCAACCGTATTAATCCAGATAAAGGCATTTTGACCAAACTGATCGGCTAGGCGCTCAGCCTCCACGAGACTAATGCCGAGCGCCAAGGTGCTGACTTCTGGCTCCCACTCGCCATCCGGATCGCTACCTATGGCATCAAAACACACGGCTGCCGTTGCTTTGAGCTCCGCCACCAGCGCCGCTTGCCTTCGTTCGTTTTCCGCGCTAGGCTGAATTTCACTATAGGGGTTGTATGCCGTTAGGATGGCCGCAGTTGTGGCTTTATGAACGTGCATCAGCGCAGCGAGCGCAGGACTCACTTCGCCGACCTTTAAGGCAATCGCATCATCGCCTTCATTGACGATATAGATTGCCTCGCGGTAGGCCCGTACCAAATTGGGGTGTACTGTTTTTGTTGCAATCATGTTCTATCCCCTAGCTCGATGGCACTCAGTGGCGCAGCCGGCTGGTCTGGCCAATGCGCCCCAAGGCCCAATGCCTTAGCGCGCTTGATGCGGTGGTGTAATTTTAATGCAGCTGAAAAGTAATACAACTTTGGATTTGCAATCACGCGCTGATACTCATGCTGCTCCAGTTCTACGGTAGTGCCATCCACGCGGTAGTAATGCCCACCCTCGTGCGCAATGGCTTCGGCAAGGTAGTGGTGCTCATTGCGATAGAAGGCAATCGGCACGAAGCGATTGCGTAGTGTTAGCCATTGCTGCTTGATTGCGGACTGATTGGACTGGTGTAAACCAATCTGTAATGGGGTGATATTCATGTGCATCTCCTCTTTAGCCAATTTAGCAATGTGCTGGGCCTGGCAATTGGATAAATCCGCCCGTAATTTAAAGCCAAACTCCGCATGACGGGGTGCTGGCCTTTGTACTATTTTTTGCTACCTACTCTGCCTGGCGGGCGTGCAGCGCCATCTAGTCGATAGCATGGCTTATCGTCCCACACACTCTCGCGTCCAGAAAAGAGTTCGCCTAGCGTTAAGACTTCGGGGTGGAGCTTGAACCCAATTCGGCAACACGCCAGAAAAAGAGCCCTGCCGGAACTGCGATCGAGCGTTAAGGCCCACTGCGGCGCCTTTCGGCGAAATTGTTTCTCGTATTTATTTTTGCTACAGCGCCATGGGTAGTCTGGGGGAGGCCTAAACATAGTCCACCTCCTTCTGACTATCGATTGGGCTTGGAAGATCCTCGGATTGCTCTTCAAACCACTCCAGCTCATCCGGACGAATGGGACGCAGATAGTGATCCGGAATGCGCCCCGTTGCGCACTGCTCTAGTCTTCCGTCTGGGTATTCATACGTGAGCGGGCGCTGGTCCGATGCTACTTCCACATGCCACAAAAAGATCTTTTTGTAGCTAGAGAAATCATCGTAGCCTACCGCACCGATAATTTTGACGACATTACCGAGATTGATTGGTAACTCCGCCTCTACGGTGACCGCAAGGTCACCGACTTTACAAAACAATTGACTCATATTGCTCTCCTCTTTAGCCAATTTAGCAATGCGCTGGGCTTGGCAATTCGGAACAACTCCGCCCTGTTACTTCGGTACTACAACTTCTTCACAACCCTACTAGTGTAGTACAGCCTCAACTACTTCGGGCTTTCCTTCGGGATCTTTTTTTTGGTTCAATACCAAGTAATCCTTGGTTTCTAAAGCCACAATTAAATACCGATCAATGGCTGCCCGAAAATCTTCTGCCTTATCTTCTCTACAGTAAATATAGGACAAGCTGTACATCAGGTTATCGGCATCTTCACCATGTACGGTTACGGTATTGGATTCGTCAGCATCCACGATGCGTAGACCACGTACAAAATCCGGCTTTGTATCTTCAACCCAGCTAGGATCAAGGCGATCAATGTCAAATCGCAAGCTCCGAAACAGGTTAACGACGGCAAAACGGGTACCGCTGATAAAAGAGTAATTACGCATACGGCCTCCAATCAGTTATTTAGTATGAGTTCATTATCCAAACTCACTAGCGCATAGGGTGAGCTTGATGCCCTCGATATGCATTTAATTGCTGATTAATCATTCCAAACTTACTCAATCGCCACCTGCCCAATCACTGCGCCTGGCTTTTGCAGGGCAGCCGATCTGCGCGCTAGGTACTCTGGGTTTTTAGCTCCGAGTAAACCGAGCTGACGCTCAGTACCATCTGCTCCCTGCACCACTACCGTATCGTTGCCCACGGCTCTGACTGATTCAAGCAAACTGCCATCGCGCTTGGTTGCGGGCGGTATAGCTTGACCAGCCGATGCTGGTGATAGTGGGGCCTCAATTCGCTCTAGTGGAATCGGCTCGACTATCGCTGCTGGCTGGCTTGGGGCTCTTGCTTGGGGCTGTTCTGCCACGCTAGCTGGGGCCGGCTTACTCGATTGAAGCGCTGACTCTGCTTGAGGAGCTGCTTTAGGCGCCACCTGCTGCTCTTTGCTTATGCTGTCGAGTTCTTTGAAGGCCTCGGGTGAGCGGTTTTGTACTTCTTTGGTGGACTTCATGAGGTTCTTCGAGCCCATAGGCAGCGCCACCAAGACGTAACTACGAATGCGGTTGCCTTCGGCGACGTGTTTCATCTCCACGGTCTCTACGCCGGTGATATCCACATCCGGGCATAGGCTACGGACCGTGAGCTCAGACTGCTCTACGGAAGCAGCGTCGCTATCGGCGCGGTACATCTTCATTTGGCTGCGCACCTTGCCGCCAGCGCCCGTACAAATCTTCACGTAGGCCATGGTCTTGGCTTTGAGATCCGCCATCGAAAAGTCACTACTAATTGCCGTGCCGTTTTCATAAATGACGCCCGATTCTTTGGGCAATTTCGTCATCCAGATGGGTGCTTCGCTAATGGCTTGGGTGGCCACCTTCGCTTGCTGACGGTATTCCAGATCGGTTTGCACATTTTTACTTACAGGGCTTGAACCACAGGCGCTCAATAAGCCGATGAGCGGTACTGCATATAAGGCGTTTTTCATGATGTACTCCTTTATTAATAAAATTAAAATTTATCGACCACAACCCACTGATTGGTGCCAGAACGCACGGCAACTAAAGTAAAGCGCACTGCTTGATTTCGAATCAGTTCTGTTTTCGAGATCATTTGATATACATTGCCCCTCCAGCGCCGCAAACTCGAGCGCGTATCACTGGCTTGAAGGTCTTTGGGGGTAAAACTAATTTGATCCCCTACCCGAATAAATGGCCGCTCTGCAACGTAAGGAAAGTTCGTGCAGATTTCTTTACGGGTCATGGTTTGATCGTTCTGCACTAGATTGACTGGACTGATCGCCGCCTTGGCTACAGTCACCTCTTCAAAATAGCAACGCGGTATGGCTTCTGGGGGTTTATTGGGTCCGCCTCGCAGATCAGCCTGAATGAGGCCCGCATCCACAGGGCTGCCTTGACAGGCAAAACGCACAGACCAAATGCGGTACTTGGCTAAGGAGTGATAACTCTTGCTGATTTTGTCGGGCGAAGCATTGCCTTCTACCCCGTCGACCGTATAAAAGCGATTGCGCTTTAATTGCTCTTCAAGCAAGGCAATTTGCTCGGTGCGCTGCTCGCAATTAACCTGAAAGCGTACCAAGTCTTCGTAACTTAAGCGCACAAATGTGGGTTGTACACGCGCCTGCGCTGCCGTAGTTTGAGCAGCCCTCGCTAGATTGCTTTGGCTATATTGATTGCTTCGGTGCGTTTGATTCGATTGGTTCACTTGGTTACTCGGCCGCGGAGGACTATAGCTTGGCGCGCTGTACTGGGTATAGCTAGGCGCGCTATACGTAACGTATTGGCGTGGCTTACTCGCACAGGCGCTAAGACCGAGCATGAGGATGAGTAAGAATGGAAGTCGCATGGGTGCTGGGCGGCGTCTTAGGATGCTGCCTTGAACTGGCCTTGCGAATTGGGATCAAAATTAAATACCCGCGCAGAATTACCCTCGGCTTGGCTTGCAGTAGCTGGCTTAGCAAAGGCGCTATTGAGTGCACCGCTCGCCACCGCCACTGTAGGCGAGACGACTTTATTCATAAACTGATCAGCGACCTGCGTATAGGAATAGCTCACCTGATTTTGCAAGCGGCCATACATGCTGCTTTGGCGTTTCATCTCATCAAGTTCCTGACGGAGCTTTTGATTGGCAATGTCGTGCACAATCTTTTGCTTGGTGATCGCTAAATCCCGTTCTTGCAATTCAGCTTGCTGGTCCTTCATAACCAGTGACCGCTCATGCTGCGCCAATTGCAACTCTGCTTCGGAATCGAGCCTGCGGCTCACGCTGCGATTGATTTCAGAAAGCACGCGGGTTTTATTCTGATGCGCTGCTAAGGCAGCGCGGTGACCTAAGGTGGATTGCCCGGCTTGGAGTTTGAGCAAAATAGGCATGAGTTCCAAACACAACTGCAAGAGCGTAATCAAGGCGTACTTAAAGAACACGCCAGGGCTGTGGGTGATGAGCGAGGACAGTACATCGGCTGAGGCCACATTAATGTACGCCTCATCGATTTGGCTGGTTTTAGCTAAATTGGCAGCAATGTCTTTTTTAGCACCTTCTACTGCAGCGAGTGCCTGCGGCATCGCCTCCCCCATTGCGGTCAGCTCTGCTTCCCTCGGGCCAGCAAAGCTGCGGTAGTTTTGGCGATAGGTCTCTTCTAACTGCTCACATACCCGCTTGTCTTTGGCATACAAGTGAATAATTTCGTTTTCATCCAGGTCGGGTGCAAATGTCGTGCTGGTTTTTTTGCGGTAGTCCTGAAAGCATTGGTTTGAGGCATTGCGCTGCCGAATAAGTCCTGGCGTTAAATCCTGTAATTCTTTTCTGAGCTGAGCAGAGCGCTGCTCTATGTTGGCGACAGCAGCAGTTTTATCGGGGAGCTCATACTTTTCTTGATAGCGTGCTTTGGCGTCGGTATAGCGGCCGTCTTTCATGTCTTGCGCATGAATCGCCAGCTCCGACTTTAAAAAGAGGGGCATCGTGAATTGGCTACTGAGCGAGCCAATCACCGTGATTAAGAAAATACGAATACCTAAATAAACGTAGGTGAGTTTTTTATCGGTCTCGTACCGCGTATCGGCTAAAAAGATGAAATTGCGATCGAGTACTAAAACAATCGCTGCGCCAATCGCCGCGAACGTCAAAGCCATTAGGATTTGCAAGCCAATGTGGAGGTCCATCGCCAAGAACCAGCCAGCAATACCAAATTGCAATGCCGCTAGAAAGCTAGCAAAGGCAATGGCAGCGCCAATCTTGCTTAGGCTCCCCACTTCTTCTACTGGCGCGTTTGCCGGTATGCGGTGCCCGGTGAGGAAAACCAGATATTGCCGAATGGTACTCATGCATCCACCCAATTAAATGTTTCGATGGATGCAGTATTCCAATGGGCTAGCTCACAGGATGAGCCTTAGTAATTTAGGGCGACAATTTCCCATTAAATCAATAAGTACTGTATGTATGTACAGTATCATACTTTGCTTACAGGCCTAAAAAAATCGATTCACTAGGGAAGAACAGCTCATCTGCACTGTCCACCATGAAATGCGTCTATTTATTGATGGCTACTAGCCTGCTCAGTAGAATCAACTGATACCAAATCACCTACGCTTGATCACACCACCACTTAACACTCAATATGTCCTCATTAGCCAATATCGTCATTCTGGGCGATTACGAACGTGCTTTGCGTCGTTTCTCCAACTGGGAAAATCTTGATCAACGCGCCAAGATCACCATTCACCATGAACCCCTCTTGGGTGAGATGCTGTATGAAGCTGTGAAGGATGCGGATGTAATCGTGGTCGTGCGTGATCGTGCGCCCTTTAATGAGGCACTGATTGCACGCTTGAGTACATTGAAGATGTTGATGTTTACGGGCGAGCGCAACGGCACACTCGATGCAGCTGCCCTGCTCTCGCGCAACATTCCGATTGCATGTACTCCTAGCGGACCATCAAAAGCAACGACTGCTGAATTAACCTGGGCACTCATACTGGCAGCCTCAAAGCGCTTAGCAGAGCAAAGTGCATTACTTGCCAACGGTGGCTGGCGCGACTCCCATTCTGTATTACCGATGCTGTCTGGACAGCGCCTAGGCATCCTGGGTTTAGGTGGGATTGGTAGCCGGGTTGCGCGGGTGGGTCATGCGTTTGGTATGGAAGTCGTTTGTTGGAGTCCCAAAATGACACCGGAGCGCGCTGCTGCTGAGAATGCAACGTCCGTTAGCCTTGATGAATTACTCGCCACGTCAAAAGTAGTAAGTTTGCATTTGGTGGCTGGGCCAGGTAGCAAAGGCCTCATCGGCGCCGATCAGTTGGTGCTGATGCGCCCCGATTCGATTTTGGTCAATACCTCACGCTCATCCCTGATTGCAATGCCGGATTTATTAAGCGCCCTCAAGAAAGGCATCCCCGCACAAGCGGCGATTGACGTATTTGATATTGAGCCATTACCTACAGATGATCCGCTACGCAACACACCCAACCTATTAGTTACTCCACATTTGGGTTTTGTGGCTGAACCTATTTTTGCTGCGTTTGCTAAAGGCATTACTGAAACGCTAGAGGCCTGGCTTGATGGGAGGCCACTGCCACAGCCATATAAGCCCTAAGCGATTGTTCGATCGTGACTGGGCGCATATTAAAAAAGCAATCGAGTTAGCTAAGGAGTTTTAAGTCATGAAAAAAATGCAAAAACTGAAAGCCTTTGACATCACCCGCCATTTAGATAGCGAAGAGGCAATGGCCGAATATTTATCGCAAGTCTTGGAAGATGGTGATAATGCGGAACTTATACGAGCACTCGGTCACATAGCTAAAGCCAAAGGTATGGCTACCGTTGCTAAAGATTCTGGCCTGGGTCGTGAAAGCCTTTATAAGGCACTATCGGAAGGGTCTCAACCTCGATTTGATACCATCACAAAAGTAATTAATGCGCTTGGCCTAAAAATGAGCGTCCACGCTTAATTACTTTATTTTGCGGGCCGATGCATGGCGCAGATCTTATTGCCAACCGGATCACGTAACCAGGCAATGTAAATGGTGCCGGCAGCGCCCTCTCGGTAACCAGGCTCACCTTCACACTCAAAGCCGCCGTGCGCTAGACCAGTCGCATGAAAGGCATTTACATCCTCAACTGATTTAGCGCTAAAACCAATGGTGCCACCATTAGCAGGGCTTGCCTTTTTTCCATCCAGCGGTTTCGTGATTGCGAATACACCAGTCGGGCTGCGATAGTAATACCTGCCATGGCTCAATACTCCAGGCCGAATACCTAAAGTAGCAAGCGTTGCATCATAGAACCCTTTTGATACTTCTAAATCATCTGCGCCCAACATAATGTGGCTGAACATGGTTTTCCTATGTAAAGAGTGGTGCAGTCAAGATAAATAGCAATGGCTTATGCAAAGTCACCGCCATCAAAGTCACCGCCAAAGTCGCTATCGTAGTTCGATGCGCTGTTATCGTGGTTTTGAGCCACCTGCTGCCCTGAATCTGCAGGGGCGTTGGAATGGCCTAGTCCATTGCCAGCATCCGGCGCGCTATTGTTTCCCATCATGCTCTGAATGCCTTGATAGAGCATGGAGCCTGCAACCACTCCAACCGCAGTCGTCGCGATTGCACCGAGCATGCCTGATCCCCAAGCGCTTGGTTGTGCTGCGCCAGCTGCTGGTCTTGCTGCAGCCATTGCATTTGCTGGTGCAGCTTGAGCAGGCGCTGCCCTGCCCCAGGAGTTAATGCCACTCAAAAATCCCGAGCTCGGCTTGCTCGTTTGATCGATTTGCGCTTGCATTTCTGCCATTTGCTTTTGCGCTACTTGCAAAGCCATCTCTAAACCCATGGCGCGCTGGACCAGCAGATAGGATGCGTCGGGCTGTTTTTTTACAGACTCTGCAATCAAGGCGTTGGCATCGCTGTCTTTTGCGCCAGCCTGGGTGCTATTAAGCTGTTGTAAAAACTGCTCCAATTGGACTTTTTCTTGGGGGTTCATATTCAGTGCTCCTGCAGTAGTAGACGAACTTCATCATAGTTGAAATACACCATTTGCTACTTTAGAAAATGGCAATGAACTATCGCTGCGAGACCGAGGTTCAGATATGCGTTTTTTTAAGCAAAAACGCACTATCGCAGCGGCTTTAATCCCCAAAATTAATGGGGGCACTTTAAGGCAATGCCTAGTGCTTGTGTGCTGAATTCACTATCTTGTCGGTATAGGCGATTGCCAGTGCAGAAAAAACAAAGGTCATGTGAATGACCGTCTGCCACAGGAGTGTTTTTTCATCATAGGAAGACGCGTTAATAAAGGTCTTGAGCAAATGGATGGAGGATATTCCGATAATGGCGGTTGCCAGCTTTACTTTCAGTACCCCGGCATTAACGTGGGACAGCCACTCGGGCTGATCAGGATGATCTTGCAGATCAAGACGGGACACAAAGGTCTCCCACCCACCGACGATGACCATCACCAGTAAATTGGAGATCATCACCACATCAATCAAACCCAAGACGATCAACATCAATGCCGTCTCGGTCATCGACTTATCGGCCATCATGCTAATCAGGTGGACCAATTCCAACCAGAACTGCCATACGTAAACAGCCTGGGCAACAATCAGACCGATATAGAGCGGAGCCTGCAACCAGCGGGACATAAAGATCCAACGTGGCAATGGGCGTAATTTTTTGAAGTTTGGGCTAGGGTTTTCTTGGTTCATCTTGCGATTTTAGCGACTTTTATGACGGAGGGATTACAGCCATCATGCTTGCTTTCCTCTACAGGCTCAAAATATGAGCCTGAACCCATTTAATCTGCTTTAATTGCTAATAGTTCTATTTCTTAAGGAAATGCCATGAGTGACATGGAGCGCCTACACCGCATCAAGTACATGATTCAGGCACGAAAGAGTGTACCGAAACAGGCCTTTTTAGATGAGCTCGAGATCTCGGACGCTACCTTTAAACGCGATCTGGAATATCTCCGCAGTCGCATGAATGCCTCCATCGTGTATGACCGCTACTCAGGGGGCTATCAGTTTGAGAATCCGCAAGATGCAGAGAAAACGGAATTACCTGGTTTGTGGTTTACGGAAAAAGAAGCCACTGCCCTCGTGCTGATGCAGCACTTACTATCATCGCTGGATCAAGGCGGTTTAATTGGTCCGCACATTGAGCCGTTAACTGCCATCATCGATGGCATCTTGGGCCAATCTGAAACCACCGCCAAAGAACTGCGCAAACGCATCAAGGTATTGGGCATGGGAAGCCGCAAGAACAGTATCGAGAACTTCGCCGAGATTGGTGCTGCCCTACTCAAACGCAATCGCCTGGATGTGACCTATTACTCCAAAGGCAAAGATGAAACAACGCAGCGGGTGATTTCTCCGCAGCGCCTGATTTTTTACCGTGAGAACTGGTACCTCGATGCCTACTGCCACCTGCGTAAAGAATTACGCAGCTTTGCTGTCGATGGCATTCGTAAAGCAGTCCTAACCAACGCCAAAGCGGATGAGGTCTCCGAAAAGCAAGCGCAAGAGCATTTTGCAGAAAGCTATGGCATCTTTTCTGGAAAAGCCACGCAACGGGCAAAGCTACGCTTTACCCCCGAGCATGCACGCTGGGTTGCTACCGAAAAATGGCATGGCCAACAAGTAGGTAGTTTTGATAAAGAAGGCTTTTATATCTTGGAATTCGATTACAACCAAGATCCGGAACTCATCATGGATATTTTGAAGCACGGCTCGGGCGTTGAGGTCTTGGGACCGGCCAGTCTTAAAAGCAGAGTGAAAGCAGAGTTAGATAAAGCGCTTCATTTATACAAACAATAAATCAAGCGAGTACCTTTCCCGCATCGACCAAATCGGAACGCCAGCCTTTATTACGCACCTCACGGACCACAATCTTCTGGTGTATAAGGCGCTCAACGACACTAATGCGTGCTATTACTAAGCTGATCGCTTGATCTCCATCCATATGCGCCATAAATAGCAGTCGAATCATCTTATCCGCCCATTTAGGCAAGCGGCCATGCTTTTCCCAGCGGGCCACTGTTTGGGCGTCTACACCCATCATGGCAGCCAAACCAGCCTGGGACAACAGCATTCCGCCATTCCGGATAAAACGAAACTCTAGGCCAGTTAATGAGCCTGACTTACTGGTTAATGCTGAACAAATGGCCTGCGTTAATCCATTTACATCATGAATCGCTACGCCCTTACCATGCGGTGTCTTGCGTATTTCAAATCCATTTTGGAGCCAAACGTTCTTTAAGCCGCCATCGGTGTAATGCAACATTTTCGTTTTCATGAGACTCCAAAGACAGTAATCACAACTATTCCAACCGCCGGAAAATCAACATTTACAAGCGCTCCAATATTGACGCCAGCAATATACCGCTCCATCAAACACGTAATACCACTATGCCTTAAATCTGGCTCTGGCTCGCGAATTAAAAGTCCGCGGCGCAAGACATCAAACAACATTGCGTTGGTAATCGCACGTTCGCGCATGCGGACACTTGCATGCTGGGTGATGGTGACATTAATAGAATCCTGTGCGGTACGACGTATATGTTGCTGGATTTGTGGCTTACTCAGCCTATTCAAACCAGATACCTATCAAATTGATAGGTCTCCATAATATATCAAAATGATAGCTTGCATTCATAATTTGTATCGAGATGGGGTTCAAATAAAACTCGGTACATAATTTTAAAGGCGCAAGTAGGCCTAACTGTAGAGTGGATAAAACATATAATCCCTATACTGCCCATGAATTAGACAGTTCAGTTGAAATTGCTAAGCCTTAGATCGAAGATCAAAAGACTATTTCTTGTTTTGAGTTTCCTCTAAGACTTTGTCTTTGTCTTTGGCATCGCTATCGGAATCTTTCATCACCTTCTGAATCACAATCGCAGCGATTGCAAGTAGTAGGACCGCAGCGCTCTCGTAAATTAAATCGATTGTGCTGATGCCTTTGCCTTGCAAAATGATAAGACGGCACAGGGCTGTAATAGCAATAAAGATCGGAATGGTAATCGGAATCTTGTTGTATTTATAGAAGGCTGCCACCATGCCAAGGACCTCGGCATAGATGAACATCAGCAACAAATCCGTTAAAGAAATCTTGCCGTTGATGATCACGGTGTACATCTCAATACCAACACTAATAACCGTAAAAATGGCGATCAAAATCAAGATCGCCTTTTCGGCCAGGGTAATTACGTCATACATCTTCATCGCAGATAATCGCCTTGCATTACTTTTGTACGGGTTTATCGTATTCATTCGCAAAAGCATGGTTCACATCGCGGTGCCCTGCCTCATCTTCGCGCACGACCAGGACTACATCGCGCAGGGTTGCGTTGGCTGGTAGCTTCCAGTAATCAATCGCAATTTGTGGCGCTGGAATATTGGGTGTTCGGCCTTCATCAATCTCTTTCAAATACTCTGTGTAGGAATACACCGCCTCTTCCTCAAAGTAACCCACAATGCGGTGCGCGGTGCGCGGAAAGAAGACATAGATAATAAAAAAGAGATTCCAAAAAATGGCTTGTGCAAATAGAACCAGGTAACGCTCAAACCGATTAGGCTTGGCAATTTCAATGAATGTCATGAGGTGCATCCGCTCGTTTTCGGCTTCAGCTAATAAAGTACGAATTTTAGGGCCGTAGCCATGGCGCATTTGCCGCAGGCTCGTGAGGTGGGTCCACATGCCAGCAACCATGCCTGGAACTCCGGCTACTGTTTCCAATATCACCGCACGATGGCCATAGCGTTTTTTAAAGAAGGTGTCCGCAAAGAAACGCATGCTTTTTGTAAAGGACAGGGCAATCCTGTCGGATATCGTATTAACTTGATAATGTTCCATGGAATTGGCTAGCCTAGGTGGGTAGGAAGGTTTCCCTAGATGGTATTAGAAACTGGCTATTTTTGTTTGAAACAAGCGAAATCGATCGATTTAATCAATAGAAGCGCGTTTGGCTCACGTGCCGCTGGATAACGTTCTGCTGGGAATTAACTTTTCGAGCTCATCCACGTTGGTAAAGCCCGTGACCGGCATAAAACTTTTGGGTGAAAAGTTCTTTTCACCAATTAGCATCGCTGGCACACCCTGAAAGCCATTTGCCTTGAACTCTTCTTCATCGGCAATCACTTGCTTGGTCACTACCCCATCATCAAAGGCTTCGCGCAATGCATTGGGCTCTACGCCGACTTGCGCAGCTAGAGTAATTATTTCATCCTCATTGCTAATGTTAGCGCCCTGACTAAAGACTGCCTTAAAGATAGCCAATGCCAGTTGCAATGATTTGCCGTGTTTATTTGCAAAACACACGCTCTCCTGTGCCAACCAGGTGTAGGTTAGAAAGCTCGGGGCATTTAATACCAGTTGTTCCTCTTGCACTATCGACTCTGCAGCAGCCTGCTGCAGTTTTTTTAGATAGGAATCCGATGGGGGCATCGCGCCAATCGTGGGGGTCAGTTCAATCGCCCGCCAAATAATCTCAATGCCATCCTGATAGCGCTCTTTCAGTTTGGCAAGGGCCACTGTCTGTAGATAGGAGTAAGGGCACTCAAAATCACCCCAAATTTGTATCTGAATCATGGTGATGTAAATAAATCCTATGTGGAAGGAGCAGAAACAAATACAAAACGGTTCAATATTGCTTAAAAAAGAGTCGCCCTAGGGCGACAAATAAGGACTCAACATGAACATCACAAGTTTGCGCTTTTCTTACGCTACACGTATAAGACTACTGCAAACAGGGGTTTTAACCCCCAAAATTCAAAAAGTAGCCCGTTGTAGCCTAAATTAGAGCTTTCAGTAATCTGATTCAGGTTAATACTTGATATGAATATTTTCTTAAATTACCCTACCCGCTCACCTGGCTAATGCAAACGCCCGTCCCATCGAATACCTCTGAAACCTTAAATCAGTACAGCTCTACGAATCGCTTTATAAGCTGCCTTTGCCTTTTGCTGGGTGGCGGCCTAATAGCGCAGTTGCTTAGCATTATTGTTGTGCGCGTTGCCTCTTCCGATATCCAAGCGGGCGGCATGCTAGCCGACATCATTACGCAATACTTGGCCAACTATTTTTTGGGAGTCGCTTTTGTTGTTCTCAGCGTCTCGAATTTACTGATTAAACGGGGCCTCGTGGAATACAAGCGCTTGCGCCTACCTACTATTATCTTGGCAGCCTCGACTGCAATCGTCGCATTTATGCTGATACCCCGAATGGATTATTTGCGCGAAACTGCCTTGCAGGATGGCCTGCCTGTTCTCTATGCGCCCTCAGCGGCTTACTTTATTACCCTGTCTGCACTATCAACTGGCCTTCTTTTGATTCAGCTTGCGAGCGGCGGGGTGCTGCTCTGGCGACAGCTGAAGCATTAGGCAAATTGCAAATCCGCTAAGCGTGCATACAATCCGCCCTGCTTAATTAGGTCGGCGTGACTACCCTGCTCGACCAGCTGTCCGTCCTCCAAGACCAAGATGCAATCGGCGCGCAGGACCGTAGCTAAGCGGTGGGCAATCGTCAGGGACGTTCTTCCCGGCAGCACGCTATCCAATGCCAACTGCACCTCGCGTTCGGATTCCGCATCAAGAGCGCTGGTGGCCTCATCTAAAAGCAAGATTGGTGGATTCTTTAATATGGCTCTGGCAATCGAAATCCGTTGCTTTTGTCCGCCCGATAGACGCACACCACGCTCCCCTAAAAAACTAGCGTAGCCTTCTGGCAAAGCAGAAATAAAGCCATCGGCATGGGCCGTTTTTGCAGCAGCAATCACTTCTTCATCCGTTGCATCCAATTTGCCGTAGCGTATGTTTTCCATAGCGCTCGAGGCAAAAATAACCGGCTCTTGCGGAACGATGCCAATCAGATTACGTAGCTCACTTACTGGCCACTGAGTAATGTCTTGGCCCAAGACAGCAATTCTCCCAGCCGTCGGTGCATAAAAGCGTAAGAGCATCGCAAACAAAGTGCTTTTGCCAGCCCCGGATGGGCCGACTAGCGCATACCGAGCCCCTTTCTGAACAGTAAATGAAAGGTCTTTAATGGCCATAAAGTCGGGGCGAGACGGATACGCAAATGACACACTATTAAATACCAGCGCATCGACTTGCGGGGTCGTTGGCGCTGGGGATAGAGCTTGGAATGGAATTTGCGCTTGGCTTGTAATGGGGTCCTGATAAACCAAGTCGGGCGGCGCTTGCATTAACTCTACCAAGCGCTCCATGGCGCCAGCTGCCCGCTGTAAATCACCCCAGGTCTCCGAAAGCGCGCCAATCGATCCTGCGATTAATACCGCATAGAGTACAAACTGCGTTAGCTCACCTAAGGTCATCACGCCGGCAGTGACTTGCTGCGCGCCAATCCAAAGTACAAATACGATCACGCCAAAGGACATCACAATCGCCATGGCGGTAAGCAAGGAGCGCATGGTGATGCGCTTCTTCGCCTCCAGGAACGCCGTTTCTACTGCCGCATTAAAGCGTTGCTGTTCGTGGGGTTCACGGGTAAATGCTTGCACCGTCGTGATGGCGTTTAATACCTCTCCGGCCATGGCACTGGTATCAGCAACTTTGTCTTGGCTGGTGCGCGACATTTTGCGTACGC
>JBIJAM010000043.1:0-12080 GCA_044345755.1 Polynucleobacter sp.
TATGCTCCGCACCCACCTACGTCGACCTTAACGCAGTGGCTTGAGGAAAGTAATGGCATCACCCGTCAAATTCTGCTAAACACTTCCGCAGCAGATCAATTAGTTCCCCAGCTCAATATTCTCAATCCCCCGCTTTGGGAATTTGGTCACCTCACTTGGTTTCATGAGTTTTGGGTGCACCGCGATGGTCAGGAAAATATGCAGTCCCTCCTGAGGGATGCCGATTACCTATTTAACTCTTCGGAGATGGCACACGAAGATCGCTGGTCTACGCCAATGCCGTCCTTAGAGAGTCTTCTCGAGTACAACAAACGGGTTATTGAAAATACCCAACAGCTACTAAGTAAACCTATAGATGATAAAACTGCCTACTTTGTTCAGCTGGCGATTTTTCATCAGGATATGCACAACGAGGCTTTTGCCTATATGTGGCAGACCATGGAGCGCTCCATGCCGTTTGCACCCTTCTCCAGCCAAAGCACGCTTTTAGACAATAAACAAACTTGGATTCATTTTCCGCAAACTTCATTGCATGCTGGCTCTGAGCGAGGTTCTGGCTTTATCTTTGACAATGAAAAGTGGGCGCACTCCATTAATCTCCCCGCTTTTGATATTGCAAGTAAACCAGTCACTAATAGCGACTATCTTGAGTTTCTAGAATCACGGGGCAATCTTACTCATTCCAATTCCGTAGCGCTGCCATCGCACTGGAAGAAGGACGGGGATTTTTGGTTTGAGCGGTTTTTTAATCAATGGCTACCGTTAAATCCTATGTCCGCTGTGCGCCACATTAGCTATTTAGATGCCCAGCTTTTTTGCGAGCACAATCAAGTGCGCCTACCCAGCGAGTATGAGCTCAGTCTGTTGATGTCGCAAAAACACATGGCATGGCAGCCCTCCAATCTATGGGAGTGGACTAGCAGTACCTTTGCCCCCTTTCCTGGCTTTACTGCCGATCCCTATACCGATTACTCAAAGCCGTGGTTTGACGGTAACTATCAGGTCTTGAAGGGTTGGAGCATGTTCACCCCAGAGCGATTAAGGCGAAGTACATTTCGTAACTTTTACGGGCGCAATAGAAGCGACCATTTTTGCGGGTTTCGCACGTGTTTACTCTAAATTGAGTAAGCTCTTGTAATCTCAGATTTTTCCTCTTTTTTTACTCAATATCAAATCACATGACTACTTCTTATAACGGCCGCCTTACCTCTTTATCGCATGGCGGCGGCTGTGGCTGCAAGATTGCACCTGGTGTCTTAAGCGACATCCTCAAATCCTCTCCGATACGCAACCTGCCTGCTGCGCTATTGGCAGGCTCGGATAACAATGAAGATGCAGCGGTATATCAAATTAATGAAAATCAGGCGATCGTTGCTACGACTGATTTCTTTATGCCCATCGTAGACGATCCTTTTGAGTTTGGGCGCATTGCGGCAACCAATGCAATCTCTGATATTTATGCAATGGGAGCTCAGCCTCTTTTTGCACTCGCGCTGTTGGGTATGCCGATCAACGTCTTACCTTTGGATGTCATACAGAAAGTCACTGCTGGCGGCGAATCGGTTTGTAATGATGCCGGCATCATGATTGCTGGCGGCCACTCGATTGATACGGTAGAGCCAATTTATGGCTTGGTAGCCATTGGTGTAGTGGATCCAAAAAAACTGAAGCGCAATAGTGGCGCCAAAGCGGGTGATAGCATTATTTTGAGCAAGCCATTGGGCGTAGGCATCCTTTCTGCAGCGCTAAAGAAAGAACTGCTCTCTGAGGCAGGCTACAAAGAAATGATTGCCCTAACTACCAAGCTAAACAAGCCTGGTGTTGCACTCTCGCAGCTAGACGGCGTCCATGCCCTAACCGATGTAACGGGCTTTGGCTTGGCAGGCCACTTACTGGAAATGGCGAGAGGCTCCAATTTAATGGCGCAGATCAGTTGGGATGCTATTCCAGTGGTTCAGGAAGCCGTTGAGCATGTGAAAGCCGATATCTTTACCGGTGCCTCTACGCGAAATTGGGCTGGCTACGGCAACGAAATAAAGCTCGCAAGCAATATAGGCCTCTGGCAACAAAACCTACTTACTGATCCACAAACGAGCGGCGGCTTATTGATTGCTTGCGCGCCAGAGCAAGAGGCTGAAGTCCTCTCCATCTTAAATTTAGATGGCTTTACTCGCGCTCAAAAAATAGGTCAGTTTGTATCGGGCAAAGGCTTGTCAGTCGCCTAAGGTTTTTATCGAATGAAAAATACCTTGACTGAAGAGTTACTGGTCAGCCTTAGCGCTGATCAGCCATCCATATCGCCGAAGTTTTTTTACGACGACATTGGCTCACACCTCTTTGATGTCATTACGCTTCTAAAGGAATACTATCCAACTCGGACTGAGAAATCGATTATGGACACCCATCAGCATGAGATTGCTGAAGCCGTAGGTCATTGCGATGTTTTACTTGATCTAGGTGCTGGCAATTGCGCCAAAGCAAGTAGGTTGTTCAATAGCCTTAAGCCAAGGCAATATAGGGCGCTGGATATTTCAAAGGAGTATGTAGAGGCCGCTGTTGCCGATCTAAAAAAGCAATTTCCACAGATTGCAATGTCAGCCCACGCCATCGACCTCAGCTTGCCCCTAACGTTTCCTGGCATTGAAGAGCTTCGCACTGTATTTTTCTACCCCGGATCCTCGATTGGCAACTTTGACCCCGAAAAAGCCGATCAGTTTTTCCTCAATCTTGCGAACGAATGCCATGGCAATGGCGGACTGCTCATCGGCGTTGATTTAGTAAAGGATGTTGAGACCCTCGATCTTGCTTACAACGATCCATTGGGCGTTACGGCCGCGTTTAATCTAAACGCCCTGCTTAATGTCAACCGCCTGATTGGGAGTAACTTTGAGCTCCAAGACTGGGAGCACTACGCCTTTTTTAATACTTCGTTGTCGCGCATTGAAATGCACTTACGAGCCCTATCGGATGTGAGCGTGACCATTCCAGGGAATGATGGAAAAGATCATCCACTCTCTTTTAGTGCGGGGGATTTAATTCATACCGAAAATAGCTATAAATACACCCAGGAAGATTTTGTAGAAAAGCTTCGCCGAGCCGGGTTTAATGATATTTACTGCTGGACCGATCCAAATCAGTACTTTTTAGTCTGCTTTGCAAACGCTCAAAAAAGCCCTGATTAATTCTTTATCAACTGAATCATCAGTTCTTGAATCGATTGCATCTCCCGCTTGGGGCTAATTAAATCGCTTCGTACATCAATTTGTTTTTTTAATGCGGCATAAAAATCGGGTATTGTTTCGCAGCGATATAGCAGGCTTGCAAGCGCAGCCTCATTGCCGACTGGGTAGTAGCCGAGATAATCATCTCCGAGCAAACCTCGATTACCCGGAATATCCGAAGCAATCACTGGTATACCGAGGGCTATCGCCTCTGAAACCACATGAGCGCCCCCTTCCATCCGACTAGAAATGACCATCAGGCGACTCTGAGAAAGTATCTTCAATGCATCTGCATGACTTACCTCACCAACCCATTGATACCGTTCTAAATTTTCGGTATACCCCCTAGCAGAACGCTCCATTTGTTCATTCATGGCGATACCTAAATGGATTACGCTGATTTTAGAGTCTGCTGGAATTAAGGGGAGACTACGGGCAATACAAAATGGATCCTTCTCCTCTCTAAGATGCCCAATTACCGTTACCTGAAAATCGGAGCCATCAATTGACGGTGCAATATCCACTAATACCGATTGATAAATCACCTGGGCCTTTTGCCGAAGCTGAAGGGGGATTGACTCTAAAGCGGCAGACTGTAAAACAATTAACTTATCTGCAATTTCCATTGAACGAATGACCTCACTATGGACCGCCATGTCTCGATATAGATCAGTCCCCGTCAACACCAAAACAATTGGCCTATCTGGGTGATTTTTATGAAAATCCATAATTGAGGAATGACTTCGATAGGCATGTAGCGCTATCAGCATGGCAGCATCGGCGCCCGACCAAGACTCAGTTACAACAACTTCATATCCCAGCTTCTCTAAGAAATCCTGCCAGCGCAAGGCCGTGATGCGATTTCCGTGCAGACTACCCTTTGGTGCGGGGGTGACGATTTCAATGAGCGGCTTGATATTCAATCCTTATGGCAGTGCCTTATTTGATAGGTATCTATAGTAATTGAGGTTTTCTTTGGGCGTTGGGATGGCGAACTTTTCTAAATGTCTTTTCTCACATTTACGATACGATCGCCAGGCATAAAGGCGGGCTTAGGGGTGTATTGAACTGCATCTACCCATATGGCTTATAACTATTGAATGAACTATAGCTAAGCGCTTTTGATGTTTAGTAACAAATAATTTTATTTACGTCTGACTCAATGCTGTTAGGCTCAATTCCTATCAAATTGGTCTTATTCTTCTGCAAATATACTTCACTCAATTTTTTAGTCTTTGCATCAAAGAGCATATAAGAGACTTGGTAATAAAAGAAATTATTATCTGTGCAATCTTGAGCGCCGCTGATGCCATATAAATTAAAAGCCTGGCCATTCGGCGCTAACTGATCACCATTAAAATAGGCAGAAACGGTATACCAAACAAATGGCTCATTCGCCCTTCTCCATCCAGAGAGCAAATAAAGTGTTGACTGTGAATTTTTACGTATGAGGATGTCTTTTTCATTTGCCGATTTGCCGCCGACCTTTTTGCTAGTCGACTTAGCATAGCTGCCATTTTGTTCTGATCTAGCATGGGCGTCGGCGATCATGCCAAAAAAATACAAGGCAAAGGCTGCATAAAAGCAGAGCCTCCATTTAAATATCAGACTAGCGCCCATCACCTGGCCCTCTCCACAATTTGAACACCCATCCACTTTTCAAATGCGCCCGGCACAGGCATCCCCTCGGTTAAGCCGTAATAGATTGGCTTGCCATTATCTAAAATGACGGCAAGAAATTCGCCTGTATTCGGATCCACTAGAAAGGCCGCTTTTAATACAGAGCATGCCTGCTTTTTACAGCCTGAACCAAAAATTTGACTGCCTGAAAATAGGATATTTTGACTGTCCCCTAGGGCTTCCAGAAACGCTTGATAGTCTTCTCCCAGCAAATAAGAAAATATAAATCCCTTATTACCGCCTTTAACAAACTCTTGCGAGGAAGTGCCGACGAATAGAGGCAAAGACATGGCTAAGTCCCTACTCAAAACATCATACTTTTGCTTTTGCTTTTGCTCGCTTGTTAAGCTCGTATCCTTAGCTTTTGCTAAGTTTGTGACATTGGCTTTTTTTTCAGAAGCATCGATATGATCCCAAACTTTAAACGCAGCATAAAGCAGGATCAACGCAATCAGTAGACATGCCATCGCCACGCCTACTTTTTTTAGTAGGCTATGCAGTTTAGGAATCATCGTAGGAATTTTTTTATCCATGCAAGTGGCGTTATTTTAAGCTCTGCAGGTAATGGGCCAACACAGTCTATATTTATGCGTTTTTTACCCAAACTGGCCACTTAGAAGCTGGCCTCTTTAATAAGCACTGCCAGACCATTTCTAATTACATCGCCAAGAATTGACTTAGGCCAAGCAATAATGACTACTCGCCCTCGGATGTAGCCGGTTGATATTTTGGAATGATGCCCATCAACCTTTAAACGTACCCGGTAGATTGCACGTTCAGGTATCAACTTGTTATTTTGAGGTCTAACCAGTATCTCTCCGCCTGCCACCGAAGATAGAGAGCCTTCTGTAAGTATGCGGGTGGCATCCTTTTCAATGCTGATAACACTTAAGCCCACACCCTGAACGCCTGGAGCATCCGGAATAAAGCGTGCCCAATTGCCAATATCGAGGCGGCGTAGATCATCCTCTTCGACATAGCATTCCACTATCCAATCTTTATCATTAATGAGCGTCACCAATGAAAAGGATTTAGGTACCCATTCACCGAGAAATAGGTCTGGGTCAACATCGGCAATAACACCAGAAAAAGGCGCCTTCCGATTGAGATTTTCATATTCTTTGAGCAGCCCTTCCAGCTCATTTTTTGCAGAAATGAGTTGCTCTTTGAAGATGGGTTGTTGATTAATTGTCTTTAAATCAAATCCAGCTGAGCCGAACTGACGATTGAGTACGTCGACTTTCGTTTGCAGTTGGCGGATTTTCTTCTCCAATTCTGGAGTATCAAGGCCGATGATTTGATCACCCTCCTTTACTTGGCTGCCAATGCTAGGTGGTAATTTTGTTACTTGCGCCGCCCGGGTTGCCAGCACATTGAAGCTTTTTTCAGGTCTCAACATCCCCTGGGTATTCACCGTTAAATCAAATGGAATCAGTAAAAAGGCAATCGTACCTAGGGCAATATAATAGGCCGGCCTGTGCCGAACTACTGGACCAATATCCTGCCAGCGCTTGTGCCAATATTGAAATTCTTGATATACAGGCCTAGCAATGAAGAACCAGATCTCCACTATAAATAGGGCAATACCTAATGCCTTAAAGAAATAGTAATACACCAATACCGCAATACCGAAGAAAACAATCAGGCGATAGAGCCAGGTAGCAAAAGCAAATACGATAAAGAATTTTTGCATCTCGGCACTGAGTTCTTCGGGTGCAGGATCCCCCAAGCCAAACAACTTCTCTCTTAACCACCAGCGTGCATAGGCGCCTGTGCGATTATGAAGATTGGACATCCCAATGGTGTCGCATAGTAAGAAATAGCCATCAAAGCGCAGAAATGGGCTGGCATTGATTGCTAAGGTCCCAGCAATGGAAGTGGTGCCCAGGAAAAAAAACAAGCTTTTAAATGCCCCGTCCGGCAAGACACTCCACATGAAAATAGACCAGGCAGCAATGACCAGCTCGGTAGCGATACCTGCGCTGGCGATCATCCATCTTTTTTTATGGGAATCTAACTTCCAGGATTCTGTGACATCGGTGTAGGCCATCGGCCACATCACTAAAAACGCAATCCCCATCGTCGGAACTCGGCAGCCGCACTTTTTTGCCGCAATAGCATGACCCACTTCATGCAATAGCTTTACAACCACAATAGCGCCAGCATAGCCAAGGATGCCTTCAATACTAAATGTATCGACCAAAGTTGTACTAAAGGCATCCCATTGCCTAAATACACCCCATAATCCAATGACAAAGATTAGCAGCGTTAACTGATAAAAATGTTTATTAAAGAGAAAATTGAGTTTTGGTAGAAGCTTATCTAACGTTTTGTCGGGTCGCAATATTGGGAGCCGAAAGAATAAATACCCATGCAAAATGGAGTCGAACCAACTCTTACTGCGGCTTTGATTTTTACGATACAGATAGTTGGCATCTTGCGGTGAATTTTGGTATACCAATTCGTTATCAGATAAAAACTTTGCTGTCGCGTCCACATCATCTGAACTTACGAATAAAGTGCTTTTCTCATTGATATCTTGGCAAATGGCATCCGCATTCCCTAAATCCAAACGAGAAATGATTTCAAAGGCAACCCAATCAATCTGAAAGTATTGATTTCGAGCGGGGTCGTGCAAGGTCCATGTGGGAGCGCCATTTCTATCGGCTGGACCGGGATATAAAGTTAAATCCTCACGCAGCTTAGGCCATGGTTTTTGCTGTACTTCCATTGCGCTTAGATGCCTAAAAATTGGCGCAAAGTAGCCAGTGGACGCCGTAGTACCCAATAGGAAAGGGGCACATATTGTCCGTGTACCTTAGCAGTACCTTTTAAACCCACTCGTGGTCCTTTTTCTCCAGGACTTAGGCTTGCTCTCACGCGATAGGCATATCCACCATCCGGTCTTAGAATCGGCTCATGACCCGCATACCTCAAATACCCCGTTACTGGTGAGAATGGCATAGCATTCAGATAAAGGGTGACCTTAGAGTCTTTAGGCAACTCAATCGCTTCTCCTACGGGAATCCAACCCTCTATCTCCACATCACTGCTGGTGGCGACCACCATCACTTTTTCACCGGCTTGTACTGGCTTGCCAATCCACTCCGAAGGATCATCAAAAATGACAATGCCATCTCGTGGGGCCACAATTTTGGCTTTATTTAGCAGCTCTTTAACGTAGTCAGCCTCAATTTTTTTCTCAGCTGCTTTTCCCTCTTGAGGAACGAGTAGGCCGCGACTTTTAGAATCCGTTAAGCCCTGCAAGGAGCTTTGGCGATACTCTTGCGTTGCGATTTGCGTTTCTTGTTCGGCTACTTGCAGACGGCTGAGTAAGGTAGTGAGGTCCAAGTTAAACAAGGGCTGACCTTTTACAACCTCTTGATTTGGGGCGACATAAAACTTGTCAACAATACCTTCAATCGGCACACGAATAATCGCTGGGTTTGCTGGCACTAACTCACCAGGCACTAACACGGTTAAACGTACTGGAAATAACAAAAATATCCAGATCAGCCAAGTCCAACGGCGTTTTTTATCACGCCAAATGGCTTTAACTTCTGCAACCACCGCCTCAGCTGTTCCTTCAATCCCTTTTGCAATCAACCAACTCAACGCGTTCTTTATCCACGTAATGCAAGCTTTAAAGAGCCGCCAAGCCAGTACAAAAATCTGCAGTGGGTTATTGGTGTATTTCACATAAGTAACCTTTGCTCCCTGAAGTACATGAGAGGCATCGGTTTTAATCTCACCCCATGCTGGAACATAATCCAGAATCCGCATCCATAACCGTGTGAGCTCCCCATAGACTGTTGGCGCGTCCATTCTGTTCCAGGAGTAGGACCAAATATCGACCCATTCTTTGAGATAAGGAACTTCATTCTCGGTAAATTCAGCTTCTTTTGCGAGCAATAAACCAGCTTTGCGCTTTCCACCAGAAATTGGCAGCCAATACGCATGCACAGGTAGATATGTACCCCACTCTTCTGTGAGCGCATCATTAAGCATTGCGGGCGTGACTTCACATGCTTCTTGTTTAATTAGGAGCTCACAGACATTGTTTAACCACGAAATATAGGGTGAGTTTCTCTCGACAAAGGAAACGCCTGACTGAATTACTACCCCTTCATCTTCTATCCACAATGCGCCAATCTGATAAGGAACCAGTTGATGCGTATGGTTCACTAGCAAGAACTGCAGCACTTTATCGGATTCTGCCTTTCTGGCCTGCTGAGCCAGATTGATCAAAATCATCGGGGTCGGAATCTGCGCTGGAACCTCTACTGAATTGCTCATGAATTAACCTTTTCCAAAGGTCAGGGCAGATTTAATTTGGCTGGTGAGGGATTCCTTGCCAACAAAAGCTGTCTTTGGAATAGCCTTTACCTGTGGCTTATTGTTCGGTTTAGTCTCCGCTAAATTGCCATTAGCATCGCTACCGATTACCTGAATCTCTTCTGGCTCCATTGCTTCGTCTGACGAGAAGATCTCAAAATTCCCATTAACTCGGTTGAACTTAATCCAGTCTGGCAAAGGCTTGCCATTCTTGGCATAGGCAGTGAATTTTTTATCCTCTTTGCCACCAACAAGAGCATTTGGAAGCGGAATGGAGATCTCCGTATCGCTGGAATCCAACTGCTCATCTGCCGGCAGGACTGGATTAGGCAACATATCATTGCTGGGCGGAGAAAGAATTGCATTGGTATTAATGGTGCGCTGGGCATTTTGCAACTCGTCACCTACTCTATCGAACTCAATATAAGGTGTGTGGTTAGAGTACTGCAATGCTCCGCGTCTGAGCGTAGTTTCACCATGCGGCAAGCTAAATTGGTTAATACCGCCATAGGCTCCATTGAAATCCAAGACTACTGTATTGAATTCGTAATAACCCATCTTTAACGGCGGATGTTCAAATGGCTTCTGAATGTAGTGTGCAGTCGGGATGATGCGCGATGCTATGGTAGTTAACGCTACATCATTGACTGGCATGGTGAGCGTCAGCGTCGATGTATCTATTCCGCCATTGCCATCACTGATGGTGTAAGTAGCAACGGGGATTGGGCCGGTATAGTCTATTTCAGGTGCAAAGCTGTAGCTACCATCAGTATTGATAGTGAGTGCACCCACTCCTGGGATCGCAAAAGGACTACCAATCGTTGGGGTACCAGGCACACCCGCAACGGTGTAGCCAGTAATGACAAGTGTATCGCCTTCAATATCAGTAGCGCCCACCAAAAGACCAGCGTTAGCAGCCACCGTTAAGGTCGTATCTTTATTGACGGTATTAGCGTCGTCCGGATCGACTGGAGGATCGTTGACTGGGGTCACGGTAATGATGAGCGTACTGGTATCGCCTACTGTGACGCCAGCATCATCAGTCAAGCTATAAGTGACTGTGGGTACTACACCATTGAAGTTGGTTGCAGGTATGAAGGTGTAAGTACCATTTGCAGCAATCGTAATGCTTCCAACACCAGCAATAGTGGCGCTATGCCCTGCGTTATAAGTCGTGCTATCACCAGCTACCTGGAAGGTAGTTAAAGTAATAATCCGGCTCGGAGAGCTTAATCCAGCATCAATCACGTTACCGCTAATTGGCGTAACTTCAAGGGTAGTGAAAGTTTCATTAGCATCAAGGAAGGGGTCTAAGATTGTGCCGGTCGCTACTGCGGTACCTAAAGTGGCATCCGTCTCACCAGCGCCTAATACCAAGTTCATGGTGAGCGCTTCGCTCACTTCATAAATCGCATCTTGGGCGGCGGTGATCGTAAATACCGGTGACCATGGCGTACTGCCATCTGGGGTGGCTGGGATGGTGAGTGCTAAACCAGCTTGCAAGGCCGCAATGGTGGTAGTGACCGGATTACCGCTGGCATCAACATAGCTAATGCTAGTGATGTCTTCTGCTTCGACGGTGCCCAGATTGAGGGTCACAACGATATCTGTTGCTTGGGCACTTGGATTACTTTGTGCCACGGTAAATACTAAGGTGCTGTTGGTGGTGCCTTCGACTGCCGTAGCGTCGGTGGCGGTGATCGAGACCACGGGTTTGTCACCCAAGGTATCGGTTGGCGTGCTTTGGCCTGGTGCGTTGATATCGGTAGACGGAGCTACGCTGTCTTCATCGTAGATCGTGCCGGTCGCCGTTGCAGTACCTAAAGTGGCGTCCGTCTCACCAGCGCCTAATGCCAGGTTCATGGTGAGCGCTTCGCTCACTTCATAAATCGCATCTTGGGCGGCGGTGATCGTAAATACCGGTGACCATGGCGCTGCGCCATCTGGGGTGGCTGGGATGGTGAGTGCTAAACCGGCTTGCAAGGCGGCAATGGTGGTAGTGACCGGATTACCGCTGGCATTAACATAGCTAATGTTGGTGATGTCGGCCGCTTCGACGGTGCCCAGATTGAGGGTCACAACGATATCCGTTGCTTGGGCACTTGGATTACTTTGTGCCACGGTAAACACCAAGGTGCTGTTACTTGTGCCCTCGACTGCCGTAGCGTCGGTAGCGGTGATCGAGACCACGGGTTTGTCACCCAAGGTATCGGTTGGATTAGTGCCTAGCGGTGCATCAATCTTGGTGGTCGGCGCAGTACTGTCTTCATCTAAGATCGTGCCAGTAGCACTCGTAGTACCCAGTGTGGCATTGACTGGTGTGCTTATGGTTACGCTAAAGCTTTCAGATTGCTCAAAGATGGTATCGTCCGTTGCCGTAAAGGTAATCACGGGCGCAACAAGTGAGCCGGCCGGGATCTTCACGGTGACGCCCGCGCTAAAGAAGCTAGCGATCTCGGCTTGCGTACTTAAGGTCACGACCGTACCGGCTGCATTGGTATAGCTAATGCTAGTCAGATCAGCAGCGCTAATATCGCCTAAAGTGCCCTTAACCAAGACCGTGGTATCAACGGTGCTCAGATTAGTCTGGCTTACCGTAAAGACCAAGGTGCTGTTACTTGTGCCCTCGACTGCCGTAGCGTCGGTGGCGGTGATCGAGACCACGGGTTTGTCACCTAGGTTATTACCACCCGTGATGTCGCTCGCCAGGGTGCTGCTTTCATCTAAGATCGTGCCGATGGCAGCTGCGGTACCTAAAGTGGCATCCGTCTCACCAGCGCCTAATACCAAGTTCATGGTGAGCGCTTCGCTCACTTCATAAATCGCATCTTGGGCGGCGGTGAT
>JBIJAM010000017.1:0-38648 GCA_044345755.1 Polynucleobacter sp.
TAAAAGAGCGCCCTGATCCTGGGGCTTACTCCTATGAATCGCGGGTAAAAATTACTCCAGCTAGTTTGGAAAGCGGCAGTGTGCAGATTGCAACCTGCCATTACCAGCTTGATCCCATTCGTAAAGTGGTCATTGTGTTTAATCCCAACCGCATTCAGGCGATTGCAGTCAAGAGCATTGATAAGATGGCTTCAGCTGAAGTAAAGAACAATCAAGTAGTTTTGACTGACGTTGAGCGTGGTGCATCGATTTGCATTGATCTGCAATCCAAAGCGTTGGATCAAGTGGGAGGCGGCCAATATCGCCTGAATGCCGGACCCTTGATGCGCCGCTACTTGGATGGCTACTTACCAATGGCCGCAAAAATACGCGTGGATTGGCCCGCCAATATGCTGACCGTAGAAAAAACTACTCCATCTGAGAAAGAAGGCATCCAGGTGGTACAGGGGAATGATGGCGTGCAATTGGATATGATTTTTGCAGGCAAGATGACGGCGCAAATTGATTTGAAAAAGCCGGATTAAATTACATGGTGCACTAAGTGTCTTGCTTGCTACGTCTATGCATGCATATTAGGTAATAGAATGGGCGGGCACACCTTGATGCCAAATAAAATCAGTCATTCTTTTTTATAATGTGTACCTATGCTCTATAACGGTCGTTAACCCACTATGATCTACCTCCGAAAATCCAGTGACCGCGGCTATGCTGATCATGGCTGGCTCAAAAGCTTCCATTCCTTTTCATTTGCCAATTACCATGACCCGCAATTTATGGGTTGGGGTAATTTACGGGTGATCAATGAAGATCGGGTAGCAGCAGGCAGAGGCTTTGGTAAGCATGGCCACCGCGATATGGAAATCATTAGTTATGTTCTATCGGGTGAGCTCGCCCATGAAGACAGCATCGGCAATATAAAAACCATTCCGCCCGGGGACGTGCAGCGAATGAGTGCTGGTACCGGGGTGGTGCACAGTGAGTTTAATCATGCGCCAGAGCAAGAAACCCATTTTTTACAAATCTGGATTGAGCCACTGCAAAGGGACATCGAGCCGGGTTATGAGCAAAAAACCATTCCAGCCCAAGCAAAGCGCGGCAACTTGCATTTAATTGCATCGATCGATCGTGCGCACGGCTCAGTCAAGGTGAACGCCGATGCCAAAATCTATGCGGGTTTGTTTGACGGTAGTGAGTCTGCTACCCTACAAACGGATCCGGCTCGTAAGGCATATGTGCATTTAGTTAAAGGTACATTAGTGGCTCAAGGACAGCAATTGCAGGCGGGCGATGCTCTAATGCTGGAGGGCGAGGGCCTGCTGACGCTGGAGCATGGCGTGGGCGCTGAAGTCTTGGTATTTGATCTGGCGCCGTAATCTAGACTTCACTTTCAGGGCATCACAGGACCTGTCGCACTTAAATAGACTTAGCTTCACTAAAATCCTCGGCTAGACGGTGGGTATTTTGCGCCCAGCAAGCTAAGCAGATATCGGCTACATTTGGGGTTTACGACTACTGCTATTTCACATGGAAGTGCGTAATATAAGAACTAAATCCCTGATAAATATGGGCATGCAAACACCATCTCCTGAATTAGTTGAATTGACCTATGTCAGCCAACCCGCTGAGGAAATGTCTTTTTTGGGCTTGATGCGCCTTCTTTACCACTCCTACCTGCGTAACCAAGCCCTTGGTATTACTGGAGTGTTGATTTTTGAAGACCAACGTTTTGGTCAAGTCATCGAAGGTCCAGCTTACTCCATTGATCGCCTGTGGGAAAAGATTCAAAAAGACGTGCGCCATAAAAACGTCAAGTTGATTAACCGTAAAGCGATTGAGCGCCGCAGCTTCTTAAAATGGACCATGATTTTTCAAGGCAATGAAGAGATTGCTAATCGCCTTCCCGAGGTCAAGGCTGCAGTAGAGCAGGGTGATTTTCCGAGTGACCACCCCTTGCTGGTTGCGCTGCGTAACGAAATCCAGCACGACTAGACCGCTTATTTTTTTGTAGATGCCAGCGCTAGGGCCATGCGGTCCATTGCTTGCTCCAATAGGGCGCGCTGCGTACCAAAATTAAGTCGCATAAATTGTGGCGCATTGAATTGAGTGCCGGGTGACAGTGCCAGGCCGAAACTCAAAAATAGAGCATGGGGATCAGCACATTGCAGCGCGCTGCAATCAATCCACGCCAAATAGCTGGCCTCCACTCTCGCTACCTTGAGCAGAGGCATTGCCTGTATGCGCCCCACCACATAATCCCGATTTTCCCGAAGGTATGAGAGCAGCGCTTGGCGCCATGGCTCCCCATCCTGGAGGGCTGCCATGGTAGCGGTATAGGCTAATAAGCCAGGATCAGCAATCGTGCGGTGTAAGTCGGTTTGCATTGCTTCACGCAAGCGGGGATTTTCTGCAATGGCCCATGCCAAACCAATGCCTGGAAAATTAAATACTTTGTTGAGTGACATGAGCGTGACGGTACGCATCGAGGTGCTTTGACTGAGGCTGGCAATCGGGGTATGGCGCGTCTTGGGATCCAGCACCAGCCCAGCATGAATCTCGTCAGAGCAAATGAGGATGTCGCGCTCTTCACAGAATGCCGCGAACTGCTGTAATTCTGATTCGGTGTAAACCGTACCGCCCGGATTTTGAGGATTGCAGAGCAAAGCCAATTTTGTATTGGCTTGGCAAAATTGACCAAGCGTTTGCCATGGCAGAACCCAGCGATCATGGCTTAGCTCGAGGGAAATTTCAGTATAGGGGCGGGGGCCTTCAGAGCAGGCTAAGCGCAGGTGGTGATAAACCGGTTGCGGGACGATCAGGTGCTCCCCTGGGCTCGTTAGTTGGCGAACAGCAGTGTACAGCCCTGAAACGACGCTCGGCAAAATCACAATCCAGTCAGGATCCACCTTCCAGCTGTAGTGCGCCTCTATATATCGGGCAATCGTATTGCGTAGGGAGTTGGGCGCGTGGGTGTAACCAAAGACCCCTTGCTGTACCCGCTCAGTTAAGGCTTCTAGTACAGAGGGTGGTGACTGAAAATCCATATCCGCCACCCATAGTGGAATGACATCGCCAGCAGCATACCGATCCCAACGTATCGAGTCACTATTGCTGCGGTCTACGGGGGTATCAAAATCAAAAGGCATACTTTGATTGTACTAAGTGGGCAAGACTGCCGTTTTCATGCACTAAAGTAGCGGGCGAGCAAATACCGCGATTTAAGGCTACCATTACGCTCTATATTCAATTAAGAAAGCGTTGTTCTATGTTTAAAGCCCTCAGAATAAAACTAGCACGATGGATCTTGGGCGAGCACTGCGCCTGTTATAAGATGGGCTATCACCCCCTTGTCGATTTTCGTCAAAAAAGTGCCGATGCGGAAGCAAAAGCAAAAGCACGTCAGGCCTAAGCTAATTTATATTAAGGAAACGGAATGAGTAACAGTAAAGCAGTAGAAACAAAAAATAAGATAGTAACAATTTACAGTGGATTAACGATTGCCTTTATTATTATTTTTGGTGGCATCTCAGTCTTGTCTTGGTTTGTGTCAGCACTGAACTTCTAGGCCCTTACCTACTGCGTGGTGCGGCAGCAATCTCATTCTTTACCGCTAGTTTGATCCCTTTGATGCCGCTCTTTTTTTTCGCGCTCCTTACGTAGGTCGCGAAATTGCCACCAAGCAAATAGCACCACTCCGCCAAATACTAAAAAGAGTTCAATAATAATGACGGGCGCGAATTCACTCATAGTCGACATTTGCATTCTGTATAAGCGAAATAATACCGCCCTCCTACTTTCCACGTGAAGATCTTTCTGACTGGCGCTACCGGCTTTATTGGCGGCCATTTTCTAAAACACTGCCTGGCCGCTGGCCATAGCATGACCTGCTCAGTTCGATCAACTCAGCAGGCAGATGCCATAAGTGCACTGAGGGCTACGCCATGGCAAGGTAGTTTACAAAACCAAGGCGAACTCAGCTTGGCCTTAGCCGGGTTTGATGTGCTAATTCATGCAGCGGGTTGCCGTGATTTAGCAGGACCTGTTTTAGCGTTTGAGCGCAGCAATATTGATTTAACCCATAGCCTAGTGGATGCCGCTACGCAGGCTGGAGTTAAGCAGTTTATTTACATCAGTGCTGCATCGGTTGTGATGAATGAGCCTACACCTATTCTCAATGCAGCTGAATCCTACCCTGTCAGTACTCGTCATTATTTGCCCTATACCCGCAGCAAAGCCTTGGCGGAGGCATATGTCTTAGCAGTTCAGCAGACTGCCATGAAAGTGGTAGTACTGCGTCCTAGTTTTGTTTGGGGCAATGGCGATAGCGTTGATCTTGAAATTGGTCCAGCATCCAATCGCGGTCAATTTGGTTGGTTCAGTCAGGGGCACTATCCATTTGCGACCTGTTCGATTGCTAATTTGTGTGATGCATTGCAACTCGCCATGCAATATACCCAGTCAGGATGTATTTTTAATATCAGCGATAGCGAGCCGGTTGATTTTCGAGCATTTATGAGTCAGCGACTGAAGGTCAGTGGCTTTCCGGTGCCCACATTATCTGTACCCAGAACGCTGGCTTGGGGGCTTGGCGCTTTTACTGAAACAGGCTGGAAATACCTACCAATGCCAGGTAAACCACCGATCGTTCGGGAAATGGTGCGATTGATGGGGTTTCCATTTACAGTCTCAATCGAGCACGCCCATCAAGAGCTGGGCTATACGGCGCCGCATTCAATCGCAGCAGGAATGCAGGCAATTGCTAGTCATAAATAGGCTAAATGGGGTGTTGATCCCAGCCGTAAGCAATAATTGTCTGGAATTACTATAATTTGCCTATTGCGAAGAGCGGCATCCGCCCTTCGGCTTACCTCAGCTAGGAATTGCAATGCGTATTGAAGACAAGGATCCAGCACGGCATGCGGGCATTGAGTACCCGATGGAAGTGGGCGCCCCTGTTTTTGCACCCATTAAGGTTACCGAAGAAAAAGACAAGGCAGTCAATGTTGCCCGTCAAAATGCCAAACAAGAGTACGACCGCATCATGGAGCAGGCAACGGTTCTGATGAAACAGGCAAAAGCGTTGCAGTCGCGTTTGGATGCGACTGAAATGGTCCACGCTGCTAAATTTGGTTTTAATCCCATTCATGGAAAAACCTATTTTTTGTATTATGACCAGCGCAATCAAATCAATTTGCTCTTACAAAATGGGCCACACGATTGGACCTGCGGCATTCCGGCAAACTGGAACTACCTGATGACGGTAAAAAAACTGGGTGACAGCACCTGGGAACAAATCGAAGAAACAGTCGAATAGATTTTTAGCTCTACAGCGATCTAAACCGCAGTGAATACAGCCCTCTATTGGTTTCGGTCCGACCTGCGGCTAGAAGATAACCCCAACTTTTTATTAGCATGCAAAGCTGCGGATCGGCTACTGCCAATTTATGCCCATGCACCGCAAGAATCGCTTATCTGGGGCTTTGATCGGATTGGACCGCACCGCCAGCAGTTTTTACGCGATGCGCTGAGCGATTTACGGCGAAGGCTAGAGCAGCTCGGATCCGACTTACTGGAACTGCAGGCCCCTCCAGACAGCCAGGTGCGTGCCATCGATCTAATCATAGAGACAGCACAACACTATGGAATTAAAACGATCTACTGTGAAGTGATTCATGCTCCCGAAGAAATGCAGGCGCTTGCGCTTTTAAGGCAGGCAGGATTAACGGTCCACGCTGGGCTCGAGTCAACCATGATTGCCGTGCGTGATTTGCCATTCGAACCGCATGCGATGCCAGATCAGTTCACGCAGTTTCGGATCAAAATAGAAAAAGCAAAACACCTGTTTACGGATCCTGTTTCAGCCCCAAGCCACATTCCACCATTGCCGTTGAGTTTGGATCGGTCTGCATTGGCAAATCAGGAATCAACAGCCGCAGCAATAGAACGTGCGGTGAATCAAAGTCACCCGCATAGCTCGTTTCCGCATTATCTCGAAGCCTATCGAGGCGGTACAAGGACTGCAGATGCGCATCTACGGCAATATTTAGAGCGCGCACTACCGCATTCATACAAGGCAACGCGCAATCAACTGCATGGTGTGGATTATTCGAGCAAGCTTTCACCATGGCTTGCCTTGGGGAGCATCTCAGCGCGCAGCGTGATGAAAGAGTTAAAGCAGTTTGAGTCAGAGCAGGGCGCCAATGAGGGAAGCTATTGGCTTTGGTTCGAACTACTCTGGCGTGATTATTTTCGCGTGCTCCACCTAAAATATGGAACGCAGTTGTACTGTGCGGGTGGTTTAAACCAATCGGAAAAACCAATACACAATGCCAGAGGCTTTCAGAACTGGTGCTCAGGCACAACCGGGGAATCGATTGTGGATGCCGGCATGCGCGAGCTGCACGCTACTGGCTATCTATCCAATCGCTTGCGCCAAGTAGTAGCGAGTTATTTGATCTATGACTTGCATTCCGATTGGCGTGCTGGGGCAGCGTGGTTTGAGGCTCGGTTACTCGATTACGATGTGTATAGCAACCAAGGCAATTGGCTCTACATTGCTGGCAGGGGTACCGACCCACGGGGTGGGCGTCGTTTTAATCCGCAAAAGCAAGCCCAGGACCATGATGCTGATGGAAGTTATCGCGCATTGTGGTTAGGTGACTGATCAAGGCATAAAGCAGAGAGGATGGTTTGTGCATGGATATCGACTGTGAGATTGATGTCCTTGCCATATCCGCCCGCCATTGCAATGGCCACTGGTAGGGTATTGGCTGCGGCCCATTCGTAGACCTGTTGATCGCGTGCCTGCATTCCTTCCTGTGTCAGGCTGAGCTTGCCTAAGCGGTCATGTTCATGGGGATCTGCGCCAGCAAGATAGATAACAAATTGGGGATTAAATTGAGTCTTCAGTACATGCAGCGCATTACTTAAGGCATCTAAGTACAGGACATCACCGCACCCATCGGGTAATGCCACATCCAAATCACTTTCCTCTTTTTGAAACGGAAAATTATTTTCGCCGTGCAGGGACAGGGTAAAAATGCGTTCATCGTTTTTTAGAATAGCGGCAGTGCCATTGCCTTGGTGCACGTCCAAGTCAACGATGGCCACCCGAAAATCACTGCCTTGGTTTTTTTGCAGCACGCGTGCAGCAACAGCGGCATCATTAAATACACAAAAACCACCGCCATGGTCTCGGTAGGCGTGGTGGGTGCCGCCCGCCAAATTGACGGCTACCCCATCGATCAGAGCCGACTGGCATGCTGCTATGGTGGCACCAACCGATCGCTTCGAGCGCTCGACCATGCGCTCACTCCAAGGAAAGCCGATGGCGCTCTGTTCTTGAGGGCTGAGCTCGCCTGCAACTACTTTTTGAATGTAGCTTGGTGTGTGTGCGTAGAGTAACTGGGTATCACTCGCAACTGGCGCCTCGACTAAATTAATCTGGGGATGCGTCGCAATGACTTCTCGCAGTAAGCGGTACTTCTGCATGGGAAAGCGATGGCCTTCCGGTAGTGGTAAGACAAAGTGGTCGGTGTAAAAAGCTTTCACAGAAGTAGCAACTTAAGGCGCGGTGATGATGGTGTTTGCTAATGCTTGGCCACTAAGCCATGCGCCTTCTACTCGGCCGCCATGCAGCCAATCGCCGCAATACCCTATCCCGCGCTTGAAATCGCAATGAAAGCCTTCTTGGTAGCTCGTATCACTGCTGGCGTAGCGCCAGCGATGAATCGCATATTCTGCTGGAGCCTTACCACCCAGGGCGATGAAAGCCGCAATCATCTGCGGCGCAATCGCCAGCGGGTCAGCGTCAATGTGTTCCTGGCTCCACTGCGATTGCGCATGAATCACCCATACTTCCTCGCCGGTGCGCTGGGGCTTGGCATTATTGCGTGCCACCCAACTCAGAATGCCCTCATTAATGAAGGCGGCTTCAAACGGCATGGCAATCGATTCATTAAAACGGAGCATCATGGTCCAGCACCCTTCGGTTTTTGCTTTATCGTGCAACTGAGTAATTGCAGGATCAATTGCTTTGGTCAGCGCAAGCGCTTGGGGCGCTGGTATTGCCAAAATTACCCAATCCGGTTGGTAATCGAGTAGGCCATGCTCCGCCGTATGCAATTGCCACTGATGCTGTAGTCGATTCATCTGCGTTATGGTGTGGCTAGTATGTATTTCAAGGGACTTAGCTAAGTGGCGGGCAGGCGATGTCATCCACGGCGTACCAACATAGCGTGCATCACTAGACTTGCTGCGATGCCACGCTTGGTTTTCATAGACTCCAATTGGGGTATGCCATTGTGCTGCGACCCCTTGCTCAAGCCAAACCGCGAGTTGCTCCTGAAAAGCGGGATCGCGCGCAGTAAAGTAGCGTGCACCATGGTCGCATTGCCAGCCGTCCCCCTTGCGCGTACTCATCCGTCCAGCAAGGCCATGACTTTTTTCAAATACCTTGACCTGCAATCCTGCTTTAGTTAAGGCGCTTGCGCAACTCAGGCCAGCTAAGCCAGCGCCGATCACAGCCACCTGACTTTTTTCCTTTATCCTAGGTAGAATCAATGCCATGGCGTATTTTTATGGGCGGAGTCTGAAATGAGTAATTTAGATAAGCGGTGTTGTGGTTCCGGCGTTTGCATTATCAACCAAGCAGGTGAGTGTTGGTGTGGCCAACGCTGGGATGGTACGAAGATGAGTTTTGTACCGCTGAACAGCAATTCAGCAACGGAACCAAGCCCTGAAGGCCAAGCTGCTGCCAATCAAACCAACAATCAGACCGGCACGAAATCCTAGACCTGCAGTTTAGGTTCAGATGGAATGCATGAGCGACCCGCCTGCTGCTCTGCTTGTTTTAGCCAGGCAGGCTTTGCACCCTTAGCGCTATTGCCCATGTCGCGAAATTGCTCTGGGGTCAGCCTTTTCTCAAGGGCGCCAATAAAACAACTGCAATACGGAATAAAGTCAGCATCGCTTACCTTATCGCTGAACCGCTGGTGAATGATGCGTTGTTGATCAACACACTGTTGGGTGTATAGCTCTTTTTGTTTTGAGGTGGTCTGCGCCAGTACTGGACTTGCATTAAGTAAGCAGACACTTACGAAGATTGCCCCAAGGGGTTTAAAAATAGAATGCATGCGGTGTTCCAATTGATTAACCCACTGTGAGCAAACTTCATCCCGAGTAATAGTAGGGTAATTAACGAATCCGTGCTGCTTGGTAGCGCAGGAAGGCTTTTCTACCAGCCAGAAGGGCAGTTAAAACCAAAGCAATGGCGGAGAAAAATGATTTCATGGGACTCTTTCTGGTTAAATTAAACGGCTTTTAAGGGAAAACCCTTATACCGACTATACGCTTTTAACTAGCGCAGTGCAGAAGCCCATAAAACCCTAATCTCAGTAGCCTTATTCCAGGCTTTCCAGGGCCTTTTGGATGTCGTTTGCGATGCTGGCGGGATCGTCTGCAGAACCGTAGCGGCGAACAACCTGTCCTTTGCGATTCACTAAAAACTTGGTGAAATTCCACTTGATGGCTTCCGTACCCAAAATGCCAGGGGCGGCATGCTTTAGAAATTTATATAAGGGGTGGGCATTCTCGCCATTGACATCGGTTTTTTCAAATAGCGGGAAAGTAGCCTGAAAGCGCGTGCTGCAAAATTGCTCAATTTCAGTCGCACTACCCGGTTCCTGTCCGCCAAACTGATTACACGGAAAACCCAGGACTTCAAAGCCGCGATCCTGAAACTGCGCATAGATGCTTTGCAAGCCGGCATACTGGTTAGTGAAGCCGCAACGACTAGCAACATTAACGATCAGCAGGACTTTGCCGATGTAATCGTTTGTCTGTTCAGTATCGCCATTCAATCGAGTGAGCTTAATGTTTGGCAGCATGGGGATTTCCTTTGGTGGAATTGAGTCCATAAATACGGCGGTAGGAGTGGGCAGCCACCCCGTTTTGTAGCGCTTTACGGACGGGTTTTGCGATCAGGTTAATGGCGGATTGCACTGTATTTCGTTCGAATGCCGACGGGACTTTGCGAACGATGAGTGGATACGCCCAGTCGGGTAAATTGAGGAAACCAGCTTTGCTGACGAGCCGCACAAATGGCCGTGAATGCAAGCTACTGGGGTATTCGTCCAGCAAGGTGACGATTGCGCGTGCGCGCTCGCCAAAGTGTAGCTCGGGAACATAAGCGGCAATCGCCTTATCTGTATCGAATGCCGTATCAGGTAGGCCAACTGCGCCGAGTCGATTTCCAATCAAGCGCATTTCGGTAAAGTAGCGATCCATATCGGCCTTTGCTAAATTAGGATTGCGGTAACGCAGGTAGGCGCGCATAAAGCTGCTCGTTTCAGTCAGGTGAACCCAATTCAATAAATGCGGATCACTGGCGCTGTAGGGCTTGCCAAATTCATCGGTGCCAGTAATGTGCCCATGAATACGGTTTACCTTATCAATCATCCCATTGGCCATTTCGGTTGGGCCATAGGTGGTGGCGGCAATAAAAAAAGCAGTACGGCCAAGACGACCTTGTAAATCAGTCCGAAAGCTAGAGTGGTCCCAAACTCCTGCGAGTGCACCAGGATGCAGTGCTTGCAATACCAGCGATGAAATGCCGCCGATCATCATCGCCATAAAATCAGCATGCACTTCCCATGGCATGGAGTCAGGGCCCAGTAAGCCAGGATCGCCCGCAGGCGTTAGGAAGGCGGTGGGCGGCCCACTTCCACCAACCAGTTGACGAACCATTTGCTGAATAAAGAGATCTACCATCACGATCCTTGATTCACGTTAAATGAAAGAGATCAATGGAGTGTTGAATTAAAATCAACGCCGTCCTCGAGCAACTCCTGAATTAAATCCAGGCGCAATCGCGGATTAGTTTGCATCAGTAGGTGATTTTTTTGGGAGACCGACAGTGGCAGTATTTCCGCTAGGCGATTGGAAACCCACGCACAGTCATCGAGGCGAAAGGGCTCCTGAAAGGGAAGTTGATTCTCGCTGAGGCCTTGTTTTTGTACTGATGTAATAATTTCTGAAAGGAGGAGAGCGGCATCATTTAATTCATCCGGAATTGCCATCTCTGGATCTGCGGCAATGCACTGCACCTCGCCCATCCATAAACCATTTTTCTCGCGCCTCGACTGCAGCAGTGAAAACCGTGCATGCCCTACGGAGCGTGTCATATACAGGGCTGGCTGGATTGGATCAAATTCAATAATTTTGGCGAGGGTGCCAAACTCAGACAAGAGGATATTGGGCTTTGCCGGATCTTCTATTTCAGCGCCCTCCTCAATGCCAACAATCCCAAAGTATTCTTGATTCTTAAAGCAGGTTTTCATCATATCGAGGTAACGCACCTCGAATATCTTGAGCGCAATAATGCCATCGGGAAATAAAACCGTTTGCAGCGGAAATAAGGGAATCCAAAAAGGTTTTGTGAGATCGACCATAGCTGCAATGTACAGGATCTAATTTAATTCTGCAGAGGGGCAGTGGATGCAACCTAGGAAATAACCTTCGATAGAATCGCCTCGTGGCGCATGGCCCAGGTTGGAATACCAGACTCTTGGTTATTTAAAACCTGCGCAATAAAGTCAAGACTTAGCTCCTGTGTCGCCTCTTTCACTTGATAGTTTAAAACGGCGCCGCCTGAACGGGTGCGATCGGTAAACATGCTGTGCGAGCCACCTTCAAAAACAGCCAAGGCTTTACGTTCACTGCCAATGGCTTCAAAAATGGCTAAGCGATCAGGATAGCCGCTAAAGTAGCCTGGAATTTGGATGTTGTCTTCAGTGGCCGTAATGTGCAAGGTAGGCAGGCGGACCGGCTGCAAGATCGAATCCACTGCATTTTGACCGTAAAACCGCGGCGCTGAAATCAGAATAGCAGCCTTGATGCGGGGATCGCGTAGATCAATTGGAATGGCATTCTGACTAACGCGCGCGCCAGAAGCAAGTAGCGTGGTATTGGCCCCATAGGAATGTCCGGCAGCAACAATCTGATGCGGGTTAATTACTTGACTAAGCGGATCATTCAATAGTTGTGTCAATGCAAAGCGCAAATCAAATACCCTTGCAAGCGCTTCTTGTTCTTGGGCGGCTTCTTGCAGTCTAGAGACCAAATTAAAGGGGTTGCCAAACCAGATCGAACGATCGCTACCCACGTGCTGGACATGCAAGCTGGCTAGTCCATGGCCTGCCCAATAGCTGCCGAGGTAGCTATAACCGAGTCGGGATCCGCCGATGCCATGGGAAAAAATAATGAGGGGCGCAGGAGTCGTAGGGGATGATGTAATTGGTTGGTAAAGCCGAACGGGGACAGGGCGTTCGCGGGCAGCATCAAACCAATCGAGATCATGAATCTGAAATGCAGATGTAGAGGCAATTCCGCGCTGTGGAAAAAAAGCAAGCGAGGGTGCAGTCACTGCCAGTGCTGCAGCAGGGAGCTGTTTTAGAAATTGCCGTCTAGAAAAATGAGCCATAGTACATTCTATTTTGCTTTTGCAAATCAAGCAGGGCTACTGATTAATCTAACCAGGGTGCTATTGCTTGTCGCGCCGCCGCCGTGCCAAGAATTGCACCAAACGAAAATGGCCATAGCCCAAAACAAGGGCAAACACAGCAATCGAATACTTAATCTCAATCCCAGTCAGGGATTGCGTGATAGTGGAAAACAGCGCAGACCACAGCATGATGCTGAGGTAAGACACCACAATCAAGGGCTCCTTGATGCGCGTACCATCAAATGCCTTGGTGTATGCCACAGCAATGGGGGCCAATGAAAGAAGTAGGTAGAGGAATATCTTCATGAATAAGGATGATTCTATTGCATTGGATCGATTGGATTGGCTGATTATTGATTGCTATCCAAAATCCACTCGGCGAGCTTTTTGGCATCCGCCTCGCTTATTTTGGTATTGGCAGGCATCACGACAACACCCCATGCACCTCCACCGCCAAGTCGGATTTTAGTTGCTAACGTATCCACCATCTGTGCCCGCGGTTGACTCTGATACCGCGTCGCGATCGCCTTATAGGATGGACCAACTACCTTGCGATCCATGGCATGGCAGCCCATGCAGGTATTCTTTTTGGCTAACTCGGTCGATGCCTTAGCTGTGGCCGAAAAAAGAATGAAGGCGATAAAGCCAATACCAATAATTCCGCGATTTAAGTTACACATAATGGAAGTTATATTGCTCATAGAGCAGTTATTCAATTGGGGATCCACCTAAAGCCAGGTAGAGGTTGACGCGCTGCGCTAAGGCATCTACCTGCCCTTGTCGCCAATTCATTTCAATGGCGTTAGTGCGAATAATTTCCTGCTGGACCTGGCGTTGATCAATTCTGCCAATACGAAACTCTGCGCGGCGATTGTCCATTAGGCGCCGCTGCTCATTCAGTTGGCTTTGCAATAGCGTGCTGCGCTCTCGCCAAGTTGCTTCGCCACTAAGTGCATTTTCTACATCGTTGAATGCATTTAATGCGACTTTTCCGTAATTGGCGATGGCTGCTTGCGCTTCCGCATTTTGATAGGCAATTTGCGCCTCGATGGCGCCACCCTGAAAGAGTGGAATAAATACATTGGCGCCCGTACCCAAGCTTGTGCTTGGTCCTCTGGTTAAGGCAAAGACTTCGCTATTAATGTATCCAAATCCAGCAGTGAGGCTAATTTTAGGTAGGCGCGCTAAACGCTTTTCTTCGCTTGCGTAAAAGGCGCTGTTCACTCGCGCTTCGGCGGCAATGATATCGGGTCTGCGCTCCAGTAGATCTGTCGGTAGTCCTGGTGCTACTGGCGCTGGCAATTTAGGTAAATGCGTTGTGCTTAAGGGTTTTGCGTCTGGGTATCGGCCAACCAATACTTCCACAGCACGCAAAGCCTGATCTCGTGCGAGTGCGGTGCTGAGTGCCAGCTCTTTTGCTTGTGAAGCAGCTAGTTTGCTAGCAGAAACATCGGCCTCCGATGATGCGCCAATCTTTTCACGGATCACAGTCAGATCGGAGACCGTTTGTGCGGCGACTGCATTTTCATTGGTAAGGCGCGCTTGCTCTTGCAGGACCCTGGCGAGCCAAGCGGTTTTCGTTAATGTAGCAATTAAAGATAAGCGTGCTGCGTCTTGATCTGCATTAATTGAACGAGCATTTTGGCTTGCGCCTGCAATCGAAGTACGTACGCGGCCCCATAAGTCAAGCTCCCAGCCGGCGCCAACGTAATAGCCAGTCAGTCCAGTTCCACTGGATCCCACTTTTCCACCGGTGTTGCCAAATGCATTTACACCCGGATACTGAGCGCCACTTGCAGCATTGATCAAGGATTCTGCCTGCAATCGCCGAGCTGCAATCACTTGAATGTCCGGGCTATTGCGCAGGGCTTCAGCCACCAGTTGATTGAGATCTTCATCTTGAAACTGTTTGAGCCATGCATCATCGACTTTGGCAAATCCGGAAGGGTTGCCGGTTTGTTTGCCCTGTACTGCGAATTGATTGGGGAGCGTCACCGTCGGCAGTGCTTTGCTTCTGAGTCCATCGCCCTCGATGGGCGGCTTGATGCTACAGCTTATGAGCAGCAGGCAAACCACTAAAGCCGAGCCTACTGATAGGGGGCGACGACAGATTGAACTAAAGCGGCTTAGCATGCGTTTAATGTAACTTTGGAATGATGTAGTTTAGTTTTGTGCTTACCCGCAACATAACCTTGCGAATAATGTGCAAGAACGCGAGGTGGTCGGTATATACCGCTCCATCGCCTACGGCGCCAGCAGGCAAAAGCAATTGATTGTTACTGTCATCCAAGTTGAGCTTTACTGCAAATCGATTGGCAGCAATATCGCGTAGGCCTGTATTGGGAAGATTTCCGCTCACACTCAATTGACCCTGGCCCTCCGCCAGAATCACGGACTCTACTTTTGCTTTCAGAATTTGACCGGGGAGACTGGGTAAGTAAAATTCAGCATCATTTCCCACTGCAATTTGATGCAATTCATTTTGATTAAACAGGGCGTAGATCTGGGGCGTATCTTCCAAAAAGGTCATGACCGATGCAATCGGGAATGCCGCAACATAAGCGCCTGGCCTCAGCTGAACATGCACGACCGTGCCGTCGCTCGGCGCTAGTAAGGTGGTTTGTGCCAGATCATATTCCGCGCTAATTAATTGTTCTTTGAGTTCTGCGTAATCTGCCTCGGCCTTTTCAAGGTCAAATCGATTGCCAGCGCCGCTTTGTACCAAGGCCTGATTTTCAGCCAGACGTAGTTTGGCTAAAGTCAGTTTCGCTTTGACTGCATTGGCAGTAGCTTGGTACTGGGTGGAGTCAATCTTAAAAAGAACATCTCCCTTTTGTACGCGTTGATTCACTTTGACGGGGACCTCGATGACGCGCCCCTTGACTTGGCTTACGATGCCGATTGAATTACGTACAACCAATACATTGCTAGATGAGGGTGAAAATACGTTGAGCAACAAAATCAAGGTAATCATTCCGACTACTGGAATTGTAAAAACAATGACCTTGGATACGGTATTCCATGGCAGCAGCTTGAATTTAAAAAAGATTAGCCAAACAATAGTTGCATATAAACCAAGAATAATCGCTTCCATAATTATTTCTCGCTACTTTCGCCATCCGCACTATCGAGCGGTTTGTACTTGTCGGTTCCGTAAGCCAGCTTGTACATGGTTGGTTTGGTATAGGCCCACAAATACGCAAACGGCCAAAGTAGGCCGCCAAAGAATAAAGAAAGAACGCACAGGGCATGAATGGCGTCGCGCTGGGGGTGTTGGCGCCTCTTTGCAACGGTATCTGGCCAAATGTGTACAAACCAAAATAATGCAATGGCACCTATCGGGATCACAATTAGTACGACCCACGAAATAACATTAGCAACCCCATCAATTAAATCAGGCGGTAAAAACGATGCGTGAGTCAATGTAGGTAAAAGTAATGCGATGCCAATAAATAATTTCAAAGTGTTGGATGGCATTTGAGTTCGCTCCTTGAGCTGAAAAGCCTTTGGTTGTTTATAGCAATTCGTTTGCGTAGTCATGTAAAAGTAGGTGTAAGGGTAATACAAAAAATGCGATTTCGCCATTGACCTAAAGGCTAGCGGTTTATTGTTTACATTAGTCCGAAAAGGTGACGACGTGATCGGCGCCCAAGCGAATGCCAATTTTCTCGCCAATGTGATGGTCGTGGTGGCTTGGGACGTAGGCAAATACTTCTTGGCCTGAAGCGAGCTTTAAGGTGTACAAAAAATCAGCACCCCGAAAGGTTTTACGTATCACTTCTGCTTGTAGTGGGCTGGCATCATCATGCTGAATATCGTCGGCACGCAGCAGCACATCCACTATTCTGCCGATCGGGTCGTGGTGATCATTGTCCAATTTAAGTTTGCCGAGCTCGATTTCAACCATGGCATTGTCTTGAATCGCACCCTTAACAAATACCCCGCGACCAATGAAGTCGGCTACGTAGCGGTTAACGGGCTGATGATACAAATCATAGGGTGTATCCCATTGCACAATGTTGCCGTCATTCATCACGCCGATGTGATCGGCAATCGCGAATGCCTCAAATTGATCGTGGGTTACTAGAAGGGCAGTGACCCCATTGTTTTTTAAGATGTCGCGCATTTCAGAAGCAAGGCGCTCCCGCAAATCCACGTCCAAACTCGAAAATGGCTCATCTAACAGGATTAAGTCAGGCTCTGGAGCCATTGCCCGAGCTAATGCAACGCGTTGCTGCTGGCCGCCGCTGAGTTCATGCGGGTAGGCTTGACTCTTATCGGCGAGCGAGACCTTCCCCAGCCAATCCATGGCAACCGCGTGACGCTGATTTGCGGGAAGGGCGCCAAGACCAAACATCACATTCTCAATAACGGATAAATGGGGAAACAAGGCGAAATCCTGAAACACCATCCCCACACGCCGCTGACTAGGGGCTAGGTTGACAGTAGGGGAGCTAACCACTTTGTCGTGCAACTTAATTTGACCGTGTTGCAGGGGCTCAAAACCACAAATAGCCCTTAAAACGGTCGACTTACCACAGCCCGATGGTCCCAATAGGCAGGCAATGCCGCCTGGCTCAAGTTGAAGGTTGAGGTCGTGCACGATGCGCATCCAGCCCTTGCCATCCGGTTTAGGATAGGCAATTTCAACATCTTCAAGCGAAAGTAGGGGTTTAGGTGAATTCATCCCTATAATTTTCGCATTAACCGGTTGCATTCGCCGGATTCACTGTAGTTAGCCCTTACGATCGCCCCCTGAAATGAGCCGAATTGTTGTTCTGATCGCACTATTGCTCTCCCTGCCCTTGCTTGGCTTGGGCGTTCCTTTTCTGTTTCCAGAGAGTATTCCGGGCGTTGCTGGTATGCAGGGCCAAGGAACCTTGGCGCACCTATGGGAATTTGTACTCGGCGACTATGTGATATCCACGGTTATCTTGCTGGTGGGCGTGGCGGCTGGTGTTTTTGTTTTGGGGGTAGGTAATGCGTGGTTGGTAGCCAATTACCAGTTCCCGGGTAAGCGTATTTTTGAGTGGTCGTTAATTTTGCCCCTCGCAGTACCGACGTATGTCATGGCTTATTTGTTCGTCGATGTGCTGGATTTTTCTGGCCCAATTCAAACGGGATTGCGCCATGCGCTTGGACTGGAGCGATTATGGTTTTTTCCAGATCCTAGATCGTTAGGCGGCGCCATTTGGACTTTTTCGTTTTGCCTTTTTCCTTACGTCTATCTAATTGCGCGTACGGCATTTTTAGATCGCAGTGGGCGTCTTGCTGAAGTTGCTGAAACCCTCGGCTATAGCGGCTTTCAGGCTTTTTATAAACTGGTTCTGCCCATGGCACGCCCTGCTATTTTTGCGGGCATGGCACTCGCCTTGATGGAAGTCTTGGCCGATTATGGTGCCGTATCGTATTTCGGCGTACAAACCTTTGCTACTGGGATTTTTCGCGCATGGCTGTCTTTTGGTGATCGCTTGGCGGCAGTACAACTCTCGCTGGGTTTATTGGCTTTTGTCTTGCTTATTTTTTATGTGGAGCAGCACCATCGGGCGCGACTGCGTTACGCCATATCGGGTAGCGTACCCCGTGCAACCCTAGCAAAAAAACTGACTGGAAAAAAAGCATTTCTTGCTTTTGCAATATGCGGTCTGACGGTGTTGTGTTCTTTTATATTGCCCGTGTTGGGCTTGTTACAGCTACAGTGGGAACAGGGCATTACGGTTGATGCACGCTATACCGCCTGGCTCGGAAATTCGATTTGGCTGGCCAGCGTGACCGCGCTGATTTCAGTTGCGTGTGCATTATTTTTGGCTTACTTTGCAAGGGCTTCCAAGAGCGCTGCGATGCAGTGGGTTAATCGCTTGCTAGGCCTTGGCTATGCCTTGCCCGGGGCAGTATTGGCCGTCGGAATCCTCTCTTTACTTGGCCTGATTGAGTCGGCATGGATTATGTCTGCAACGGTATGGGTATTAATTTACGCCTACCTGATTCGCTTTTTATCATCCAGCTTACAAAGTGTCGAGACCGGTCTAGCGCGGATTACGCCGGCAATGGATGGCACGGCTGCCTTACTGGGGGCTTCGCAATGGCAAACTCTGATGCAAGTTCATTTGCCCTTGCTCAAGCGCAGTTTACTGACTGCTGGCCTGTTTGTTTTTGTCGACGTCATGAAAGAATTGCCAGCGACTTTACTATTGCGACCGTTTAACTTTGATACCTTGGCGGTTGCCACATATCAATTGGCGGCAGATGAGCGTTTATCGGAGCTGGCTTTACCGTCCCTCACTATTGTGTTGGCAGGCTTAATTCCGGTGATCGTGTTGTCGCAGGCGATGTCGAGGTCACGCGCGCATTAGCCCCGGCCAACATAAGGCATATTGGTTGCCATAATCGTCATGAATTGAATATTGCTTTCCAGTGGAAGCTGAGCCATGTGCAGTACGGCTTGCCCAACGTGATCAACGTCCATGCGCGGTTCGACCTTAATTGAGCCATCGGCCTGCATAATTCCGGCGGCCATTCTCTCCGTCATTTCAGTGGCAGCGTTGCCAATATCGATTTGACCGCAAGCAATATTAAATGGGCGACCATCCAATGAGATCGATTTGGTTAAGCCCGTAATCGCATGTTTTGTTGCGGTGTACGGCGCAGTCATAGGGCGTGGTGCGTGCGCAGAAATCGAACCATTGTTGATAATGCGACCACCTTGGGGTGTCTGTGCCTTCATCATGCGGATGGCTTCTTGCGAGCACAAAAAGGCGCCGCATAAATTACTATTGACGGCATTCATCCACTGTTCGTAGCTGAGCTCTTCCATCGGAATGGCCGGAGCGCCGGTACCCGCATTATTGAAGAGCACATCGATTCGGCCCCATTTCGCTTTTAAGGCGCCAAAGAGATTTTTTACTTCCTCTGGCTTGCCCACGTCGCAGGTAACCGCAAGGCAATTACTATCGTTGCCGCCGATGATCTGAATAGCGTTTTGCAGGGCATCAAGGCGACGTCCAGTCATGACTACCTTGTAGCCTCCGCCAATCAATGCTTTAGCGGCAGCTCGGCCAATGCCGCTGCCGGCACCGGTAACTAAGGCTACACGCAGGGGGGATGAGTTCATGGAGGGCTTTCAAATAAGATGCGGATGGAAGTGCCTATCTTAGCGTGAAAATATCCAGCAGCCTCTGGGGCAGGGCATAATCCAAAAAACACCCACGATCATGAACCGCATTCAAGGACTCCGTTACAACCCATATGCCTTATTGGCATTATTGCTGCTGCTAATCGTATTTGTATTTGGCGTACTGTGGACGCTCATTCCAGCCCCGCCCAAGTCGATTGCAATTGCTACTGGGTTTCAGGATGGCTTGTATTACCGCTTCGGCGAACGGATGCAGTCCTCTTTGAAAAAAGAGGGTGTCGAGCTGCAGGTATTAAAAACTGGCGGTACACAAGACAATCTTGCCCTATTGGCCGATCCTAAATCAGGCGTTGATTTAGCCATGATTCAGGGTGGGGTTGCAGATGTGGCTCAGTACCCTCATTTGGTATCCATCGCGGGGATGTTCTATGAGCCAGTATGGGTTTTTTATCGCGAGTCGAGTTTTAAGGGGGCTCCAGACGGACTGACTCTGCTCACGCAACTAAAAGGCAAACGGGTCTCGATTGGTAATCCGGGGAGCGGCACCAACTCGATTGCAAAATTGCTACTGGATACCAGCGGAATCAAGTCAGCCGATCTAGAAATGCAGGCGCTGACCCCGCAGGAGGGGGCTGCAAAATTGGCTGCTGGAAACCTGGACGCTGTTTTTGTGGTGGCTGCAGCCGAAGCACCGCTCCTTAAAAGCTTCATCAATTTGCCCGGCGTTCAGCTGATGAATTTCGTACAGGCGGACGCCTATACCCGTGCCTTGCCTTTTTTGACCAAGGTTGAAGTACCGCGGGGACTGCTAAGCATTGAGAGTGACCAGCCGCGGCTGAGTCGGCAAATGATTGCCGCAACCGCAACCTTGGTAAGTCGTGAGACCATTAGTCCCGCGATTGTCAGCTTGCTCTTGCAGAATGCCCATGACGTTTTGAAATCCTATTCCCGCTTGCAAAAGCCCGGCGAGTTCCCCTCCATCAATGGGCTGGATTTCCCATTGCAAATGGATTCCGAAATCTATTTAAAAGATGGCCCATCATTTTTACACCGCCATTTACCGTTTTGGACAGCAGTTTGGGTCGGACGCTTTGTGCGAATAGTAATTCCGATCTTGGCTATTTTGATCCCCTTGATTGCCTATATTCCAGCACTCCGCGATTTAAGTTTGCGCATCCGCTTGTCACGAATTTATGCCGAGCTAAAGGTAATAGAAGGTAGTGCTGCAGATCCTGCTTCTCGTGAGCAAAATAGACAGGCATTGGCAGAAATACAGGCTCGGGTTAATGCCATGAAGGTTTCTGCCCTTGAGTCTAAAGAGCATTACGACTTAAAGGGGCACGTCAATATGGTGCGAGAGCGTTTAAAACACGAATCGTGACAGTAAACGCGTCGATGTCCTAAAATAAGTCGGTGAATCTCTCCCCACCGTTAACATCTACCCCAGAAATTGCTGCTGCGATCCAAAGTAGTGGATTTGCGATTGCCGCCGCCGCCTCGGTTGCGGAGTTGGCCAATGTCAGCGTCAGTGATCTACTGGATTTAGGCGTGCATTGGCAAGATCTGCCACGTGACCCCTACTTAAAAGACGGTGGGCGATATCGCTTTCGGCGCCACGCTAGTTATACGGTTAGCGGATCGGAACTGAAGATGGTTCCCCATCGTGCACACTGGCAGTCGGTTAATTACAACGCCTTGCATGGCGGCATTGAGCGTTGGTTTGAGCCAATTACACAGGCCCTAGCAAATGACTTACGCTGGCAGGCTGTAATAAAAAATACCGCAGGACTCTTAAGTACCCTCAAGCCAGTCACAACGTGGTTCGTTGAGGCGCATCAATTTCGTATCGATACAAGCGATGGTATTGGCAGGCCAACCCCGGAAGGCGCACACCGAGATGGCGTTGATTTCGTTGCCGTATTTTTGATTGATCGTCACAACATCAAAGGCGGTGAGACGCGTATATTTGAAGTCAATACGTCCGCTGGTTTGCGCTTTACCTTAACGGAGCCTTGGTCAGTCTTGTTAATGAATGATGAGCGGATGATTCATGAAACAACGCCAATTCAGCCAACCATGCCACACGGCTATCGCGACACCTTGGTGCTGACCTTTCGGTCCAATGGGTTTCAGGATTCACCCAATGCCAACCCGTAAGAATAGATAAAGCGAACCCAATCTGTGCCTACGATTTCCGGAAAACTGCCGTGTACTCCTCTAATGTTAGTTGCGCAAGTTTGCGCCTTGTTGGGATTTGCCTGTTACGCCGTAACCTTAACTACATTACAGGCTCAATGGGGCCTGAGTAATTTTGAAGCTGGATTAATTGCTAGCGCTTACTTCTTTGGTTATATATTAGTCGTGCCTTTAGCAACCGTGCTAACCGATCGAGTCGATGCGCGGAGGATTTACTTAATCGGTGGATTATCTGGTATTGCTGGCCTATTAGGTATGGGTCTTTTTGCTAATGGCTTTTATTCGGCCCTTTTCTTTATGGCTTTAAATGGCGCCGGCCTGGCGGGAACGTATATGCCAGGCTTGAAAGTATTGTCTGATCGCGTACAGCATGGTGATGTCACGCGACACATTTCCTTCTACACCGCTTTTTTTGGAATTGGTGCAGGCTTGTCTTATCTCATCTCAGGCTGGACATTAGACGCCTTGGGATGGGAGTCCGTGTTCGAGTGGATTGCACTTGGGCCGCTTACCGCATTTTTGATAGTGTGGCTACTGATTCCAGCCTTAGATAAGCCTGAATGGCGTGACCCCATTCAGATTCAATTGGGCGATGTACTTCCATTCAAAAAATGGCAGATGGTACTGCAAAATAAAGAAGCATCCGGCTATATTTTTGGATACACCGCGCATTCGCTTGAGTTGTTTGCGTCACGCAGTTGGCTCGTGGCTTTCTTTGCGTTCTGTACAGCCTACACCGGCGAAGCTTTTTTCTTGGCAGCGACTACCTTGGCTGGGGTAATTAATTTCTTTGGCGTACCTGCATCCATTCTTGGCAATGAGATTGCGATCAAAATAGGTAGACAGAATTGGATTTGTTTTGTCATGCTTACCAGTGCGATTTTAGGTATTGCATTGTCCGCTGCTACCGGTCAGGGTTGGTGGCTGATTGCCCTGCTGGCTATCGGGCACTCGATTTTTATTATGGCGGACTCTGCCACCTTGACTGCAGGACTGGTGACGAGTGCGCAGCCGCAGATCAAAGGCGCTGCAATGGGCTTGCACTCCCTAATGGGTTTTGGCGGCGGCTTGTTAGGTCCTGCCATCTTTGGTTTTGTTTTGGATCTATCTGGGTCGCAGGAATCCCAGTCAGCCTGGGTATGGGCTTATTTTTCGATTGTGATTTGGGGAGTACTCTTTGTGCTCTTTGAGCGCCGCAATGGGTGGTCCAAGCGAAAATCTGGCTCACCCCCAAGCTAGGGTGAGCATGGCTCAGGCGTGCTATCACTGCGGCAGTGATGTTGCTACAAATACGCCCCTGAATGCAGAGTTGGGTGGAAGGATGCGTCCATTCTGTTGCCCTGGATGCATGGCGATTGCGCAAACTATCTATGGCGAAGGGCTCGAGGTGTTTTATGCACGGCGAGTACCAGGAGAGAGGCCAGACGCCGAAAGTATCGGTGAAGCAATACCGGAGCGACTTTTACCCTATGACGATCCACTATTACTCCAACGCTTTACCAAGCCCATTAGTGAAACGCATTTAGAGACAACGCTCAGGCTGGAAAAGATTCGCTGTGCCGCTTGCGTTTGGTTATGTGAGCATTTTATTAAACGCATGCCCGGCATACAGGACGTGCAAATTAATTATGTCTCCCAAAAGGCCCGTATTCAGTTTGATCCACGCCGCATTAGTTTGGCTGGTTTATTGCACACCATAGAGCGCATTGGCTATGGCGCTTGGCCATTCGAACCTTCGATTGCAATAGAAAAAGCAAAAAAAGAGCGCCGTCAATTACTTACCCGCTTGGGTGTGGCCTTACTGGGCATGATGCAAGTCATGATGTATGCGTGGCCTACTTATGTGGGTGAAAGCGATATGAGCGCGGAATCGGGGCTGCTCCTCAATTGGGCCAGTTGGGCCCTAACGGTTCCAGTGATGGTCTATTCAGCTGGCCCCATTTTTCAGTCTGCATGGCATAGCATTCGACTCTTTTGGCCTAGCAGGATACTGAGTATGGATGTCCCCATTGCGTTAGCACTGGCACTGGCATTCATAGCGGGGACCATTAATTTAGTAAATGGATCTGGCGAAAGTTATTTTGATTCGATCACCATGTTCATTGCCTTTATCTTAGCCGCACGTTATATCGAATTACTCGCGCGCCAAGATGCGCAGGGTGGGGCAGAAGCCCTTGCTAAGCAGTTGCCAGCAACGTGCTCGCGTTATATCGATTATCCCCGCTCGGCTGAACTCAAATCCGTACCAGTTGTTCAGTGCCATGTTGGTGACTATCTGCGCATACCTCCAGGCGGAGTAGTCCCTGCAGACGGTAATCTGACTCAAGGCGAGAGCAGTCTCGACGAGTCTCTTCTGACTGGTGAATCCAGATCAATTGAAAAGCATGCAGGCGATACTTTATATGCTGGGACTCACAATATTCAAAATCCATTTGTCATGCAAATTAGGGCAGTAGGCCAGTCAACCCGCATCGCAGGCATTGCTGCATTGCTCGAGAATGCATTACTAGCTAAGCCAGCAGTACTTGGTATAGCTGAAAAATGGGCGGGTCATTTTGTACTCTTTTTAATTGGCAGTGCGATTCTGTCTACTGCCGTTTGGTTAGCCATAGATCCAAGTAAGGCATGGACTGTTTTGGTGGCTGTACTGGTAGCAAGCTGCCCTTGCGCGCTCTCACTCGCAGTACCAACTGCCATGGCAGCATCGCAAGGCGCCGTAACAAAACTCGGATTACTAATCGTCCGCGGGCATGTGATGGAAAGCTTAACCAAGGTTACCGACATTGTTTTGGATAAGACTGGCACGCTAACGATGGGCGAGCCCGAGCTTAAAGAGATCGAACTCATTCGCTCGGATGTCGATCGACGGACGGCACTTAGCATCGCAGCTGGATTGGAGGAGGGGCAGTCCCACCCCTTGGCAATTGCATTTTTGCGCGCCGCTAACCAAGAGAGATTTACCCCCAAATTACTCGGTACGCTCGTGAGCAATCAATTGGGTTGTGGTATTCGTGCAGGGGGCTTTGTGCTGGGCAGTCTAGCCTGGATGCGATCGCTTGGCCACATCAACTCGGCAATGCACCAACACTCCGGCGAATACGGCACTGTGTTTTTGGCGGATGAGCAGGGCTTGATTGCCCGCTTTGTATTTTTAGACACACCTAGAGCCGGTGTTCATGAATTACTGGTTATGGCTAAGCACCGCGGTATTACAGTGCATATGGTATCCGGTGATGATGCGGCGACGGTAAGTTGGTGGGCAAACCATTTTGGAATTACCCAGTTCCACAGTAGTGTCTCACCTGAAGGCAAGTATGCATTGATTGAGGCCCTTCAGGCTGAAGGTCGAACGTGCTTAGCAATCGGTGATGGCATTAATGACGCGCCGTTATTAGCGAAAGCCAATGTCTCCGTGGCGGTTGGTTCGGGCGCACCGCTGGCATCTGCTGGTGCCGACGCTATCTTGACCGCCTCGTCTTTGGCGCCGCTAGCAAAAGCACTGGTTATGGCCGATCGCACCAAAGCCGTGATTCAGCAAAGCTTGCTATGGGCCTTCATTTACAACATCGTAGCGATTCCAGTGGCGATGATGGGTTGGGTTAATCCTTGGGTCGCAGGTATTGGTATGTCGCTATCCTCGCTGGCCGTTACCCTGAATGCGTGGCGTCTGCGCAAAGTGTAGTTTGCTGGTGCATTTTGCGTGTAGCAGGCGGGTTACGCTAGACTGCGGTAATGGAAAGCCTGCTCCTTCTAATACCCTTATCCTTATTGCTCATCGCTTTTTTGGCTTACCTCTTTTATTGGGCTGTAAAAACGGGGCAGTTTGATGACTTAAAAGGACCGGGCGAAGCCATCCTGATGGACAACGATGTGCCCAAAGCAGAAAAACTCGATCCCGTACCGGATCTGAAGTCCAGATCAAAATCTCGCCCACTGCCCACTAGCAAAGAAAAAATGTAAGTTACCTCTGCAAATGGTCTAGGCTGGTTTGATATAGATCAAATTCGCCGAAGACCCTTAAATCGATAATTAACGCCATTACAGCGCGTTATTTAAGGCGACTTACCGCCATGATTTGCATAAGGGAGAGACCATGGGCAGTGCCGTGGGTAGTTATCAAGATCACTTTAATTACAAGGTCGTAAGTCAGTTTGCTATTGCAACCATCGTCTGGGGCATTGTTGGCATGCTCGTCGGTGTGATATTAGCGGCGCAACTGGTTTGGCCTGAAATCACCTTTAACATCGCGTGGCTGAGTTACGGACGTTTACGCCCCCTCCATACCAATGCAGTTATCTTTGCATTCGGTGGTAGTGCGCTGTTTGCAACCTCCTACTACATCGTACAGCGCACTTGCCAGGTACGTTTATTTTCAGACAAGCTGGCCGCCTTTACTTTCTGGGGCTGGCAGGCCGTGATCGTCGCAGCCGCCATTACCTTGCCCTTAGGTATTAGTACCTCAAAAGAGTACGCTGAACTAGAGTGGCCGATTGATATTTTAATCACGGTGGTGTGGGTTGCCTATGCAGTGGTTTTCTTCGGCACCATCATGCAGCGCAAAACCAAACACATTTATGTATCGAACTGGTTTTTTGGTGCCTATATTTTGACGATTGCACTTTTGCACATTGTTAATAACATCGAAATGCCAGCTAGCCTCTTTAAATCCTACTCTGCGTATTCGGGTACACAGGATGCAATGATTCAGTGGTGGTATGGTCACAATGCCGTTGGATTTTTCTTGACCACGAGCTTTTTGGGCATGATGTATTACTTCATTCCAAAGCAAGCGGAGCGCCCAATTTACTCTTATCGCTTGTCGATTGTTCACTTTTGGGCTCTGAACTTTACTTATATGTGGGCCGGCCCCCACCATTTACAGCACACTGCATTACCAGACTGGACACAATCCTTAGGCATGGTTTTTTCAATCATCCTATTGGCGCCGTCATGGGGTGGCATGATTAACGGCATCATGACTTTATCGGGTGCATGGCATAAATTGCGCAGCGACCCGATCTTAAAGTTTTTGGTCGTAGCGTTGTCCTTCTATGGCATGTCGACCTTTGAGGGATCGATGATGTCGATTAAGACCGTGAATAGTCTGTCCCATTACACCGATTGGACTATTGGCCATGTGCATTCTGGGGCGCTCGGTTGGGTGGCGATGATTACGATTGGCTCACTTTATTACCTCATACCGCGCCTTGTTGGTCAAAAGGATATGTACAGCACGCGCATGATTGAACTTCATTTCTGGATTGCAACCTTGGGTGTGGTTATTTACATTGCGGCGATGTGGATTGCTGGTGTCATGCAGGGTTTAATGTGGCGCGCATTTGAGCCAGACGGTACTTTGACCTACAGCTTTGTGGAGTCAGTCAAGGCAACCTATCCCTTCTACGTCATTCGTTTGATTGGCGGCCTATGCTATTTGGGCGGCATGCTTTTAATGGCATACAACGTCTATAAGACGCTACAAAATAAGAAATTCATTGACGCGCCTATACCTGCGCCGTTAGTGATGGCCCATTAAGGAGAAGAAAAGCCATGTCTAAGCCATATAAATTCTTTTCCCATGAAACGTTTGAGCGCAATATTGGTTGGTTGATTATTGCTACGATTGTCGTGGTATCGATAGCCGGTTTGGTACAAATTGTGCCGCTATTTTTTCAGCACTCGACAACACAGCCATCGCCCGGCGTAGTTCCCTTTCCAGCACTTAGTCTTGCCGGCCGAGATATCTACCAGCGTGAGGGTTGCGTTGGCTGCCACTCGCAGCAAATTCGTACCCTGCGTTCCGAAACAGAGCGCTACGGCCCTTATTCATTGGCCGGCGAATCCGTTTATGATCACCCCTTTTTATGGGGCAGTAAGCGGACGGGGCCTGATCTCGCAAGGGTTGGCGGTCGTTATTCCGATGAGTGGCATCGCATTCATTTTCGCAACCCACGGGATGTTGTTCCTGAATCGAATATGCCGGCCTATCCCTATCTGCAGAAGGCCGCTGCGAATGCAGGCAGTATACAGGCCCATATGAAGGCCTTGCGTCGACTGGGTGTTCCGTACACCGATGACGAAATTGCCAATGCGCCTAAAGAACTGGAAGGAAAGACAGAAGAAGATGCCTTAATTTCCTACTTGCAAGGCTTGGGTGTTCACCGCAGGTCAACCAATACGCCAGCAGTGCGTACTTCCACTGCCGATGCAGCCAAGTAAAGGACCAATATGATCGAAGTCATTGCGCCCTATCTCTCTGCCATTTCAACGGTATTAGGTTTAACTGCTTTTTTGCTGATTATTTGGTGGGCATGGTCCAAAAAGCGACAGCCAGCCAATAAAGAATCAGCAGAGCTGCCATTTGATCTTCCCGATGAATTCTCTGAGGATAAAAAATGAGCGATTTTATCGACTCCTACTGGAGCATATTCATTGCCGCTATAACCCTAATTGGTATTGCCTGGTGTGTTTGGTTGCTTTCCTCGCAGCGCAAGGTCACAGTGGAGCAAAACCCAGATGGTAGCGTTGCTGATACTGGGCATGTCTGGGATGGCGATTTACGCGAACTCAATAACCCATTGCCACGCTGGTGGGCCTGGATGTTCCTTTTATCGTGTGTCTTCGGCCTCGTTTATCTGCTACTGTATCCCGGTCTTGGGTCTTATCCGGGCTTGCTGGGCTATACCAGTGATACTGCTTACACCACGTCGGTTGTAAGGGCCAATGAAGATCTAAAGCCCATTTATGCAAAGTACATGGAGCTCAATGTGCAGCAAGTGGCTGCCGATCCCAAGGCCCGTGAAATGGGTCAGCGACTCTATTTAAATTATTGCGCCCAGTGCCATGGTTCTGATGCCGGCGGGTCAAAAGGTTTTCCTAATTTGTCCGATAACGATTGGCTATACGGGGGCGATCCCGAGATGATCAAGACTGCTATTTTGCAGGGTCGCAATGGGGTCATGCCAGCGTACGCTCATTTAAATAAAGATGAAATAGCTGACCTAACGAATTATGTTCGCAGTTTATCCGGGCTCTCGGTAGATCAAGCCAAGGCTCAGCGCGGTAGCGCATTATTTGCCACCAATTGCGTTGCCTGCCATGCTGTTGATGGCAAGGGTAATACGGCAATGGGCGCACCTAATTTAACCGATAAAACATGGCTGTATGGCAGTACCGAGGCTGCCGTTACCGAGACGATTGCAAAGGGCCGCAATGGCCAGATGCCTGCCCATGAGGCAATCCTAACTCCTGAAAAAGTGCAGCTGATCTCCGCCTACGTTTGGAGTCTGACGAATATTCGCGTTAATCAGGCCAAAAAATAGTGCTTGAAGCATCGCCGAATCCAAAAGTGATTCCGATTCAATCGGTTGAGGAATCGCTGTATGAGGTGCGCCGTAAGATTTACTCCAGATCGGTATCTGGTATTTTTGCTCGCTGGCGCATTGTATTTGTGCTCCTGACCCAAATCCTCTTTTATGGATTGCCTTGGCTTAGCTGGAATGATCGTCAAGCCGTACTTTTTGATCTGGTGCAGCGTAAGTTTTACATCTTTGGCTTGGTTTTATGGCCTCAAGATGTGATTTACCTCACCCTCCTGTTAATTCTTTCTGCATTGGGTTTATTTCTATTTACAGCCGTTGCAGGCCGGCTCTTTTGCGGCTATGCCTGCCCACAAACCGTTTATACCGAACTATTTATGTGGATCGAGCGCAAAGTGGAAGGCGATCGGTTTGCCCGCATTCGTTTGGATGGGCTAGAGTGGCCATGGAATTTCAATAAGTGGCGGCTCAAAATCACAAAACATGCTCTGTGGGTGATCGTCGCATGTTGGACCGGCTTTACTTTTGTGGGGTATTTCACGCCGATTCACATACTGGCGGGGGAGGTCATGAGTGCCACCTTAGGCCCATGGCAAGGATTTTGGCTTTTTTTCTATAGCTTTGCCACCTGGGGTAACGCTGGCTTTATGCGCGAGCAGGTCTGTAAATACATGTGCCCCTACGCCCGTTTTCAAAGCGTGATGGTGGACAAAGATACCTTTTTGGTAACTTACGATACCGTGCGGGGCGAGCCCCGGGGTGGCCGCAGTAAGTCTGAGAATCTGATTGCGCAGGGCTTAGGTGATTGCGTTGATTGCAGTATTTGCGTTCAAGTTTGCCCCACTGGTATTGATATCCGCGATGGCTTGCAATACATGTGCATTGGTTGTGGGGCTTGCATTGATGCTTGCGATCAAGTCATGGACAAGATGGACTACCCAAAGGGCTTGATTCGTTATACCAGTGAGCGAGCCATGCTGGAACGTTCCTCCCAAGAGAATGCCATCCGCCGTATTTTTCGCCCGCGGATCATTTTTTATACAGCGGTCATTGTGATCTTAGCGGCCGCCTTTTTAACATCCTTGGCGACACGCAATCCATTGCGTGCCGATGTAATGCGGGATCGCGGTGCTTTGGCACGTGAGGTGGATGGCGATCGGATTGAGAATGTCTATCGAATTCAGGTCATGAATTCTTCCGAGAACGCAATGCGAGTCAATTTTAAGGTGACGGGCCTGCCTAACTTAGAAATACTGACTTCACAAGGAAAGCCGTTAACGGATGTACTGGTTGAGGCCTCTAGCAATCAACTGATGCCGATTCGAGTGAGCTCACCACTGGGTAAGGCTAATCCAGGAAATTACCCTATCCATTTTGAAGTGGAAGGCGTTGAGCTGAATAAGGGTAATGACAGCGTTACTCGGATGCGCGATGAAAAATCGACATTTATTGTGCCACGTTAAGTTAGCTATGAAAGGAAAAACCATGTCAAATGAATTCCCAGGGAAGCCATGGTGGAAGCAATTATGGCCTTGGCTTTTAATCAGTGGCCCTGCGGTAGCAGCGCTTGGCTGTGCAATTACGATTTGGCTTGCTTTCACGTACCACGCCGATCAGCCGATTCGGGATGGTGTAAATAAAAAAGGGTTGAAGATAGAGGCAGTTTCTAAATGAGATCACGTCTACTCATTTGGATCTTATGGCCTTCTTTTCTGGTGGCAGGCATTGCTGAGGGCCTATTGTTCACGGTGATTCATCCTGAAGATATTCTTCTCTTTGGCGAGCCTATTGCGATATCAAATGAGGGAATTTATACGCTAGGTTTTTTTGTTATGTGGGTATTTTGTGCGGCATCAAGTGCACTCACGGTGTTCGTTTTGCCAAAATCTGGGGAGAGGCCTAAGCTCAGCTCTGATGAGTCTGACCTTTTTTAGACGCAGGCCTGAAAGGGGCCTCTGTTTTCAGGGTTGGGAAGTCCGGCTAATTCATAGAGGCCATCAATATCAATTAACTTGACATGCCGCTGCTTTACCTGGATGAGGCCCGATTCGGCAAATCGAGATAGCATCCGGCTCACAGTCTCAATTTGAATGCCCAGATAACTGCCAATTTCTTCTCGGCTCATGCGAAGATCAAGTTCGTGATTGGTGTAGCCCCGAGCAGTCAGGCGCTCGGATAGATTTAGTAAAAAACCGGCCAAGCGCTCCTCCGCGCGAAGGCTTCCAAGCGAGAGTAAGTGCCGCTGATCTTGGGTTAACTCACGACTTAAAATGCGGTGGAATTGATTTTGCAATGTAGGTATTTGACTGGCAAGGGACTCAAACTCGGTAAAGCGAATGATGCATGCCTCACTATCCTCAAGGGCAATCGCATCGGATTGATGGTAGCCATCACCAATGGCATCAAGACCTAGAATTTCACCGGGGAGATGAAAGCCAATGATTTGCGCCCGTCCATCGGCGAGGGTATGTTCTGTTTTGAGTGTGCCAAAGCGAACGCTATAGACTGATGACATGGGGTTGCCATGACGGTAGAGAGCATCACCCTTTTTTAAGGAGATTCTCTCTTTTATTAGGGCATCGACTTTTTCAAGCTCCTGATTGCTTAGTCCGACTGGAATGCAAAATTGCCCTAATACGCAAGTGGAGCATTTGTTTGTTGGACTAGCTTTAGGTAATTGGCTCATCATATTTTTTGCTCTTAAGAGGCTATTCTATTCCGTTGTACACTTTTTGAATCACTTTCTTGCGGGATTATGGTAACTACTAGCTTATTCGCTACGCTTTTTTTGAGTACCCTTGTTAGTGGCTGGCATTGCGCCTTAATGTGTGGGGGAATTGCTGCTGCAATGGAGCATCCTCGAGCCAAAGAAATTGCCTTGGTGCCCAAGTCAACCCTTTTCTACCATCAGCTAGTTATGCACCTCGGTCGGATATTGACTTATGTATTACTTGGTGCGGCTGCAGGCTGGGTAGGTGCAATGGTGTGGCAACAAAATGTGCTGCCAATACAAAGGCCCCTATTTGCACTAAGCGCACTGATCTTGATCGCAATGGCATTCCGTTTGTGGCGGCAGCAGGGTACAAAGCCATCATCGGGTTGGTTTGGCCTTCAGCTTGCACAGCTTTGGTCACGCACGATTGGCAATATGGCCAGCAGTCCATCACGCTGGTTTAGCGGCATGCTGTGGGGCCTGGTTCCCTGTGGCCTGGTCTACAGCGTGCTACCTCTGGCTTTTTTATCGGGTAGCGCGCTCTCGGGTGCCGGCTTGATGCTGGCTTTTGGTTTGGGTACCTTGCCCAATCTATTGCTGATCTCCCGGTTTTCTGCCAGTCTCGTTCAGTTTAGCCACTACGCCTGGGTACGTTATCTTGCAATCGCATTGCTCTTCGCTTCTGGGTTTTATGGACTGTACCGTGCCTGGGTATTACCGCAAGCCTCATTGCAGGGCGGCTTTTGTATTTCCTAGATCGCTTAGGAAAGCCGACTGCCAACCGCATATGCTACTGAAGCGCTGACTGCAGTAACAAAGGCGCCCCACACAATATCAATCACAGCCAGCCTTGCCGGAAATCCCTCGATGACAGCTAGGTTAGTTAAGTCATAGGTCATATAACAAAAGAAACCAAAGAGGGCGCCAAAGCCAAGTGCGTACATCAAGGACTGTTTCGCAATTGCTGGACTAATGACAAAGATCGTTGTGCCGAGGGCGTAGAGTAGATAAAACGCTAGCGCGACCCAAAGCCGTGGCTCTGCAGCCATGAGAGCGCCCATTTCAGTACGGTAAAGGTTTTTGGCAATGCCAAGCAGCCAAATAAAATCAATCACCAGAAACGTGATTAAGAAACTTGCATAGACAGCCAGATACTTGATCAATTTACTCACCTTTATGCGATAGAACTATTCCGCTCATTATGATCCATAAGTATCCATTTCCTAAAATCAGGAGTAGGATGAAATATCAATTGAACTGAAAAGGAAGAGCCATGTTTAAGCATCTATTAGTGCCGATTGATGGGTCCGACGTGACCAAAAAATCCCTCAAAAACGTCTTGGATCTTGCTAAGAAAGATGACGCAAGCATTACCTTGGTCTACGTCTCTGATCCAATGCCGCCGATGGTCTACTCGGATAGCAGTTTGGGGTATGGCTTTTCGCAGAAGGATCACAAAAAAGCCTGCGATGCCTTTGCTAAAAACCTATTCAAAAATGCCCTGACAGTGTTGGGCGCAGGCGTGACGGTAAAAACACTGCATACCTTTAGTCCTAGCCTCGCTGGTGGCGTATTGGCTGCCGCTAAAAAAGCCAAGGCCGATGCCATTGTGATGGCTTCACACAAGCGCACGGGGATCAAAGGAGTGCTATTGGGCAGTCAAACCAATGAGGTGATTGTGCACTCCAGCCTGCCTGTAATCGTGCTGGGGTAAGCCTTACTTTTTCTTTGCGCTTGCTGCCTGCCGGGCATCGGCAATATTGTCCGTAAAGGCCTTGGCTACTTCACCATCCGGTGGAACGAGCTTTAAGCCCCTTGCCCAGTATTGTTCTGCTTTGGCAAACTGCCCTTCTTCGTAATAGGCAGTGCCGGCCAGCGCGAGGGCCTTAATGTTGCTGGGATCGAGTTCGAGGGCGCGCAGGATGAGGCGCATTGGCTCACCCTTAGCGCTTTGGTTTTGGTAGGCCAAAAAGTCGGCGTAATCAATGGTTAATTGGGCATTATTTGGATTGAGCTCCATAGCCTTCTTATAAGCTTTGGTGGCCTCAGGAAAGCGCTGCATTGCGGCGTACGAGCGCGCCAGCATTTGCCAGCCTTCGGGGTTGTTTGGATCTTTTTCTAGGCGAGACGCCAACTGCTCAACCATGTTTTGGATGTCTTGCTGCGTCAGGGCGGGCTGCTGGCTCTGAGCTAGAGGGTCGGTCGCTACTGGGTTACCAATCCAAAGGTAGAGCAGCACGGTACACACTGGCACGCCGATACCAATGAGGAGGGCTGGAAATAAAATGCGCTTAGGCTTGGCGCCGACTGGGGCTTGATCGGCAGCAATCGCACGCTCTTCAAGTAACAGGCGTTTTTCAATGTCCCGCTGCGCGTCTTGCAGTTGATCTGCGGCGATACGGCCTTCGGCAAAGTCGACATCGAGTTGACTGAGCTGGTCACGCAAAATAACAATGTTCTCTTCTTGTTCGCCTGTAGCTGCTACGGTTTTTTTACGTAAGGGCAAGACCAAGAGGGCGGTCGCAATCGCAATCATGCCGATGGCAATGGCTAAGAAAGTCATCATGAGCGATCTCCCGATGAAGAATCAAGCAGTTTACGCGCTCGGGATAAATCTGTTTGATCGAATTCTTCCGAGGCAAGGCGTTTGTGGCGCAGCCGAATTTGCTGGACCAAAATAAACATGGCAATCAGCAAGAGTGCAAATGGGCCAGCCCACAGCAAAATGGTTTTGTAGCTCAGTGGTGGGCGGTACAAAACAAATTCACCATAGCGCTGTACCATGTAATCCAAAATCTCACGATCTGACTTGCCTTCGCTGAGCTGCTTGCGAACTTGATTGCGCAGATCCACTGCTAATTCAGCATTGGAGTCGGCGATGGTTTGATTTTGGCAAACCAAGCAGCGCAATTCATTGGAGAGGGTAATGACTTTTTTCTCCAGTACTGGATCCTCAGCAACAGGCCGAGCCTCTTGTGCAGAAAGAATTGCTCCTGGTGCAAATAAACCCATCACCAAGCAGGCGCTAGTCAAAACAAATCGTAAAAGAGATCGCGTTTGGTATTGGCGTAGGTTTAGAGTGTGGATCATGCTTTAGCTATTGAGTTTTTGTATCAGCGGCAGAATTTTTTCTTCGATCACGCTTGGTGTTACTGGACCGATGTGTTTGAGTCGAATTAAGCCCGCCTTATCGATCACAAAGGTTTCTGGAACGCCGTAGACGCCATAGTCAATACCAACTTGGCCCTTTAAATCCGAGATAGATAAAACGTAAGGATTACCAAACTCTTTAAGCCAGCGCAAGGCATCCTCGGGTTTGTCTTTGTAATCCAAGCCGAGCAAAGGCGTCGATTGCGTTTTCGCAAACTGAATTAAATGGGGGTGTTCGTCACGACAGGCTGCGCACCACGATGCCCACACATTGAGTACCCACACTTTGCCACGCATCTCTTCAGGAGAAAAAGTGACATTGTCTTTACCGAGTACTGGCAAAGTAAAGGCAGGGGCACTCTTATTAATCAACGGGGAAGGCACTTCACGCGGATTAAGCTGAAGGCCGGCAACCAAGAAGCCAAAAAAGACAACAAAAATCGCCAGCGGAATCAAATACCGTTTCATTTACGTTTCCGGTAGCGTCGATCCGTGATGGCCAAAAATCCACCCAAGGCCATGAATAAGCAGCCGCCCCAAATCCAATCCACAAATGGTTTTATATGAATGCGAACTGTCCACTCATTGGCATTGATTGGTTCTCCCAAGGAGACATACAGGTCACGCGTTAAGCCTGGATCAATCGCTGCTTCAGTCATTGGCATTTGACTGGCGTTATAGACCCGTTTTTCTGGTGCCATTTGCGTTATCAATTTGCCATCCTGGCTGACATCAAACACGCCCCGAATGGCTTTGTAATTCGGGCCATCAATGGCTTGAACCCCTAAAAATTGGAAGTTATATCCACCGGCCTCAATGCTGCTACCAATGGCCATGCGCACGTCTTTCTCTGACTCAAAGCCACGTACACCGGTTACACCAATAATAAAAACCGCAACCCCGATGTGTGCGAGGAACATGCCGTAATAGCTCGCCGGCTGAGCCGCAAGATTTTTAATCACACCGCGATCTCGATTGCTAAAGGCGCGCTCAACCAATTGAGTACAGGTGGTAGCGATAATCCAGACCGCTAAAAACAGACCAAAGCCAACCAGTGGAGTCCAGCTGCGAAGTACCAGTGGAGCAACGATTGCACTGACGACGCTTACGGCTGCGGCCCACTTTAATTTCCGCGCTAAATCAATCACGGGGGATTGACGCCAGCGCGAGATGGGGCCAATACCAATTAAGAAGAGTGCGGGCGTCATCAGCGGTACAAATACTGCTTCAAAGTAGGGAACGCCCACCGAGATCTTTCCAAGGTCAAGGGCATCCAGCAGCATCGGATACAAGGTGCCCAGCAAGACTGCTGCAGTTGCCACTAAAAGTAAGACGTTATTGCTCAGCAACATGCTTTCACGTGACACGGTGCCAAAATCGCCGCCAATATTCGCTTTGGGCGCGCGCCATGCAAACAGCAATAGCGAACCGCCAACCACCAGCGCCAAGAAACCCAGAATGAAAATGCCGCGCTTCGGATCGGTTGCAAAGGCATGAACCGAAGTGATGACGCCGGAGCGAACCAAGAAGGTGCCCAGCAGTGACAGTGAAAAAGCCAGGATTGCCAAGAGTGCAGTCCACATCTTGAAGCCACCGCGTTTTTCAGTGACTGCAAGGGAGTGAATTAATGCCGTACCAACGAGCCAGGGCATGAAGGATGCATTTTCGACTGGATCCCAAAACCACCAACCACCCCAACCCAATTCGTAATACGCCCAGGCGCTGCCCAGTGCAATGCCAATCGTTAAGAAGCACCATGCTGAGGTGACCCAGGGCCGTGACCACCTTGCCCATGCTGCATCCAGCCTGCCGGAGAGCAGGGCTGCAATGGCAAACGCAAAGGCAACGGCAGAACCAACGTAGCCCATGTATAAAAATGGCGGATGAATAATCATGCCGGGATCTTGCAGTAGGGGATTGAGGTCTTTGCCCTCCAATGCGGCCGGCAGCATCCGGTCTAGTGGATTGGATGTGAGCAAGGTAAACAAGAGCACACCGATATTGAGCAAGCCCAGTACGCCAAGTATGCGCGAAATCATTTTGATTGGAAGGTGCTTTGAAAAAATAGCAACCGCAAGCGTCCAACCCGCCATCATGAAGCACCACAATAAAATCGAGCCCTCATGGCTGCCCCACGAAGCGCCAATGCGATACATCAAGGGAAGCGCCGAGTTGGAGTTTTGTGCAACATTGAGCACACTGAAATCATTATTTATGAATGAGATAACCAGGCAGACATACGCAAAGGTCACCCATAAAAAGAGCGCGATAGCAGATGGCCTGGCTAAATTCATCAGGGCAGGCCGGTTGGTTTGCGCGCCAATGAGCGGGGCAATACCCAGTACCAGCGCTGTCATCAATGCCAGAATTAAAGCAACTTGGCCAATTTCAGGAATCATGGTTTTTTCGCTTTAGCTAAGGCGTCTGCCGCTTCGGGCGGCATGTAGTTTTCATCGTGTTTGGCTAGAACTTGGCTGGCAGTAAAAGAGCCTGTGGAATTGAGGCGACCCTCTGCCACCACCCCTTTACCTTCTTTAAACAAATCGGGCAATAAGCCCTCATAACTGACTTCAATGCGGTGCGCAAAATCCGTCACCACAAAGCTCACTTTGAGTCCGCCCGCATCCCGCTTAATGGAGTTTTCTTCAACCATGCCGCCAACCCGAAAAGCTCGGTCTTTAGGCGCCTCATTGGCCGCAATTTGACTCGGGCTATAGAAGAACACTAAATTGCTTTGAAAAGTCTGAAAAACCATATAAGTGGCAAATGCAATGCACGTTACGCCACCAAGGATTGCCAGACCGCGTTTTGTGCGGGGTTTCATAAGTCCTTATTTTGCCTAATTTTTTTCAGTGGCGTACGACTCATCCCGAATGCTGGCTTCGGTCTGGCGACGCTGCTTTCGGATCTGCATGATTTCAATAGCAAAAACAAGGGCAGTCACCGCGAAGGACCCCCATACAAAAGGGCCGTGGCCGCCCATTTGCAGAAAATCACTAAGGCTATTCCAGTAAATCATTTCACTGCCTCTTTGGCCCATGCGGTATGGCGCTCCCGCTCCAAAATGAGCGTACGGCAGCGGTAGAAACTCAAGGCGAAGGAGTAGGCCCAAAACGCTACCGTCATGATGAGCATGCCGGTCAACATTTGGGTTGCCATGGTGGGAGCTTTGGTCAGACTAACCGATGCCCCTTGGTGCAAGGTATTCCACCATTTCACTGAAAAGTAGATGATCGGAATATTCACCACGCCAACGATTGCCAAAACAGCAGCGCTGCGATCGGCCTTGCGGGTATCTTCAATTGATGCGTGCAGGGATAAAAAGCCTAGGTATAAGAAAAGCAAAATGAGCTCTGAGGTAAGGCGTGCATCCCATACCCAATAAGTACCCCAGGTTGGCTTGCCCCACAAAGACCCAGTCCACAATGCGATGAAGGTCATGAGGGCGCCGGTTGGCGCTAAGGCTAGGGCAAACATACTAGCTAGGCGCGCATTAAAAATGAGTCCAATTGCCGCCCAGAATGCCACTGCTAAGTAAATGATCATCGACATCCATGCGGCAGGCACATGGATAAAAATAATGCGATAGGACTCACCTTGTTGGTGATCGCTTGGCGCAATCAATAGACCAATGGTTAA
>JBIJAM010000044.1:0-11898 GCA_044345755.1 Polynucleobacter sp.
CTTCCTTAATAAAAACGGGGTGAATCAAATGAATCTGATCGTAACAAGAATGGCATTTATTTGCTTGATGCTGTAGTGCGCACTGTACGACCAGTACGCCTGGTGATGGCTGGTGCGCTAAATTGATCTTGGATTACGCCTGCCAATGCCATGAAGGCATCAATTCGAGCGGTACTGGTGCGGGCAACCAGTGCAATACCGCGCTTAGGTACTGGCGCGCTTAATGGCCTTGCGACTAAAGTAGTGCCATTTAATAAGCCGCCCTTTACTGCCATCTCTGGAAGCAAAGCAATGCCCATACCTGACTCCACCATTTGTACTAGAGTTAGCAAACTCGTTGCTTCAATACCATCTGCACCTGCAATCTCAGCGCGCTTACATGCTTGCAGGCTATGTTCGCGTAAACAGTGCCCCTCCTCCAGTAAGAGCAATCGATCTGCCAGCTTTGCAGACAAATGCAGGTCTTTTCCTTTGAAGGCAGGATCATCAGCGCGTGCAGCAAGCCAAAACTCGTCATTAAATAGCGACTTTACAAGCAGCCCATCGGTTTGGTACGGTAGGGCAATGACGGCAAAATCAAGCTGGTGATCCAAAACCCGGCGAATTAATTCATGGGTTAAGTCCTCGCGCAAACCGATTTGCAAGGCAGGAAATTGGCTTCGGAATACAGGCAATACTTTAGGCAGTAAAAACGGTGCGATGGTGGGAATAATCCCTAATTTAATACTCCCCACCATGGGTCCACTTGCTGCGGCAATGTAATCGACTAAATCATCGGCCCCAGCCAGAATGGTTTTGGCACGATCTAAAACGGTCTCGCCGATTGGTGTAAGCGATACATGTTGCCGGTCCCGCTCCACTAGGCGAACACCCAAGCTATCTTCTAATTCTTTTAAACCCGCACTTAAGGTAGATTGCCCAACAAAGCAAGCGTCGGCAGCACGCGTGAAATTGAGCTCCGTTGCAATCGCCACAAAATAGCGCAACTGTTTTAAAGAAGATATGGTCGTCATAAGCTCACGCACCCTTTTACTTATTATCTATTTATTAGATCAATAATATCACTTTAATTTATTGGATTGATTAATGATTTCCCTTCAAAATTCTTCCATAGTCAAGCAATGCAATCCACTTGACGTTTGAAAACCCATTATTGAAAGGAATCACCATGGCACGCCCTGAAATCAAAACCATCCAAAACCTGGAATCTGCCTTTGCTGGCGAATCCATGGCTCACATCAAGTACCGTTATTTTGCCAAGCTGGCAAAGGCTGCTGGCGACCTTGAAACTGCCGCCATCTTTGAAGCAACCGCAGACCAAGAGGTAATGCATGCCTTTGGCCATTTGGACTTGCTCTACCCAGCTAACACCATTACCCCTACTCGGGCCCTCGAAATAGCGATTGAAGGCGAGACATATGAGTACTCGGAAATGTATCCACGCTTTCGGGAGACCGCAGAAGCAGAGGGAAATGCTGCTGCAGTAGCAGAGATCGATGAGCAAATAGCGGAATCCAAGGAGCACGCGCAGCAGTTTGAGGCCATGCTGGCCAAAGCAGGCAAACGGTTTGCCGCCCTTGCCAAGGTGGAAGAGCGGCATGCAAACCATTACCGGGATGCATTAAATAAAGCGAAGCAATTTGCCGTAGCCGCATAAAATACCAATACTCTTTACAAAAGGAAATACCATGAAAACGTGGCAATGCATTGTGTGTGGATTTATTTACGACGAAGCCAAAGGCCTTCCAGAAGACGGAATTGCGCCAGGTACCGTATGGGCCGATGTTCCAGCGAACTGGGAATGCCCCGATTGCGGCGTATCCAAGTCCGATTTTGAAATGGTACAAATTTAAATTCTTCTGTTTGAACGCACTACCATCTCATCCCTTAAAGGAGCATCGCTTTGAGCGAACACCGCACAGTACCCCAACCCATCGTCATCATTGGCAGTGGGTTGGCAGGGTATACCGTTATTCGAGAGCTTCGCAAGCTCGATAAAGAAGCACCAATCACGCTCATTACCCGTGAGCCTGGCTATTTTTATTCCAAGCCGATGTTGTCGACTGCGTTTGCAAATAGCAAATCGGCAGAGCAGCTCATCAGCTCAAGCAGTGAGGCCATGGCAACCCAACTCAATCTCACGGTATTGGGCAACACCGATGTGCACTCGATTGATGCGCAGGCCCAGCTACTCCACACCAGTAATGGCGAAGTAGGCTATAGCAAACTAGTACTGGCTTTGGGTGCCGATCAAATTCAGTTAGGCCTACAGGGCACAGCCGCTGATGCCGTCATGACCGTGAATGACCTCGAAGACTATGCGCGCTTTCGTGGGGCTATTGAAGGTCGCAAACGAGTAGCGATTTTAGGTGCCGGCCTGATTGGTTGCGAGTTCGCCAACGACCTTACGCTAGGCGGCTACTCAGTAGACGTGATTGATTTAGCACCGCATGCACTAGGGCGCCTCTTACCCGAAGCTGCAGCAATGGCACTCGAAGAAAAACTCAGTACAGTGGGTGTACGCTGGCACTTTGCTACCACGGCACAGTCAATTGACGCAGCCGGTGATGCAATCCAAATTACCTTAGCCAATGGTAATGTGATCGAAACGGATGTTGTCCTCTCAGCAGTAGGCCTGCGTCCGCGCATTCAATTGGCGCGTGAGGCTAGCATTAAAACGGGATTAGGTATTGAGGTGAACCGCCAACTGCAAACCAATCTGGATTCGATTTATGCCATTGGTGACTGCGCAGAAACCGAAGGCCTTGTTTTGCCTTACGTGATGCCCATCATGCAAGCCGCGCGTGCATTAGCGCCAGTATTGCTCGGACAAGCAGCAACGCTACAGTACCCGGCTATGCCCGTGATGGTTAAAACCCCAGCCTACCCTATTGTGGTTTCGCCGCCAGCTAAAGGAGCAGAAGGCGAATGGAATGTTGCCGATGTCGAAGGTGGTATGCAATGCCGTTTTGAATCCCCTGATGGGCAACTATTGGGATTTGCTTTGCTTGGCTCTGCTACCGCAGAACGCGCCGCACTGGTTAAGTTGCTGCCGCCTGTACTGGCATGAGCGCCGATCAAGGTAATGGCTCTGGCGCCACCGCATACAGCCTCATTGGCGGCGCAGAAGCCATTCGGCAATTGGTTGACCGCTTTTATGACTTAATGGAGCTCGAGCCAGCCTATTCAGTGATTCGACAGCTGCATCCGACTGACCTAAGTACATCGCGCGACAAGCTCAATTTGTTTTTGACTGGCTGGATGGGTGGTCCTGGGCTGTACCAAGAAAAGTATGGGCACCCCATGCTGCGCGCGCGTCACCTGCCCTTTCCGATCGGATCAACCGAGCGCAACCAATGGCTCGATTGCATGCAGCGCGCGATGGATGAAGTGGCGGTCGATGAACTACTTAAAGCACGTCTCCATGAATCCTTTTTTGCCACTGCCGACTGGATGCGCAATAAACCGGACTGAGTTGGCTTTTTTATAAAGTCAGAAACAAACAAGTCACCCGCAGGTGACTTGAATTGTGCAACGGTAAATCAGGAATTACGCAAAGTTCTTTGCTGCAAAATCCCAGTTCACTAAATTCCAAAATGCCTCCAGGTACTTCGGACGGGCATTGCGGTAATCAATGTAATACGCGTGCTCCCAGACATCACAGGTCACCAAGGCTTTTGCATCGGTTGTCAATGGCGTAGCCGCATTGCTGGTGGATACGAGATCAAGCGAACCATCGGGCTTTTTAACCAGCCATGCCCAGCCAGAACCAAAGGTACCAACAGCACACTTTGCAAATTCCTCTTTGAACTTATCAAAGGAACCCCATTTGGCATTAATCGCGTCAGCGAGTGCGCCAGTAGGAGCGCCGCCGCCGTTTGGCTTGAGGCCCATCCAATAAAAGGTGTGGTTCCAAACTTGGGCTGCGTTATTAAATACGCCGCCAGATGATTTTTTGATGATGTCTTCTAAGCTGGCGCTCTCAAACTCGGTACCCTTGATCAGGTTATTCAAATTGGTCACGTAGGTCTGATGGTGCTTACCGTAATGAAACTCCATGGTTTCTTTTGAAATATGTGGGGCCAAGGCGTCAAGCGCGTAAGGCAACTGCGGTAATGTATGTTCCATCGTGTCTCCCTGATTGAAATGGTTTTTGTTCATGCGGGGTTTTTTGAGCCCGCTTTCCTCTAACAGACGCTATTTTATGCGGGCGCAGTATTTTTTGCACTTTTATCCCCCCTTTGCCTATAGACCCCCGTGGGATTGGGCGCTCATCAGATACAGCATCGGAATCGATAAAATCGTATTAAAGCGCGATACGAGCATGGCGCGGCGGGCTGAGGCTGCTTTGACTGTCGGCTCTGCGGGCACGATCCCCAAAGCCCGTTTTTGATTGGGCCAAATCACAAACCAGACATTGAATGCCATAAACAGGGCAATCCACATCCCTAAACCAATCGCCCGAAACGCAGGCTGCAGCGTAAACGCCTGATGCGCATAGCCAGCAAGGATGGCAACCAGAAGACCCGTCACCACAGTCCCCAGGGCGGCATACCGAAACCACAGGAGTGCACGCGGCGCTATGACCTTACTAATGGCTGGCTTCTGTTCATCTGGAATCAAGGGCATCGAGGGAATTTGCACCACATTGAAGTACCACAGTAAACCGAGCCACATCACTCCAAATAGGACATGCGACCAGCGCAGCAAAAAGAGCAGCCACTCCGGCGAGCCAATCTGGGCATGGTTCGCGAAAACAAGTAAAACCACTGCCAGCAAGATAAATCCAGTCAGGATGGTGCGACTAAGGGAGGTGAGGATGCCTGTCATGCGATAAGTCCTTGTTTTTTTGATTTGATCTTCTTGAAAACAGAAAAGGCCCTGAATCCAGGCGCATCTGGGTGTACGTATCAGTTTACAATCCTAGGTGTCGCTTTTTTTGATAAAAACTGCATTTAGCACCCTAATTTTTATCGAATTATGACAAAATTATGGCAAAATATTGCACTGCAACGCAATTGACTTTCCCTTCGAAAACCGCATTTAAGGCCCTATTATGAACGCACGCACCCAATCCCACAGCCTCCAAGTTGCTACTCCCCTTTACCGCTTTATCGAGGACAAAGTGCTGCCAGGCTTAAATGTGAAAAGTGCCGACTTTTGGAAGGGTTTTGATGCGATTGTGAATGACTTAACGCCCAAAAATGCTGCCTTACTAGCAAAGCGTGATCGCCTCCAGCGTGATTTGGATCAATGGCATAAAGCGAATCCGGGCCCAATCAAAGATATGCCTGCGTATCGCAAGCACTTAAAAGACATTGCGTATATCGAAGATGTGCCTGCCAATGTGGTGGCTACTACTCAGAATGTGGATGATGAACTGGCTCTTCAGGCTGGCCCTCAGCTGGTTGTTCCGGTTCTCAATGCGCGGTATGCCTTAAATGCTGCCAATGCGCGTTGGGGCTCTTTGTATGATGCTTTGTATGGCACAGACGTGATCTCTGAAGCAGATGGCGCCACTAAGGATGGTGCTTACAACCCTATCCGCGGCGCAAAGGTAGTTGCTTATGCACGTCAGTTTTTGGACCAAGCTGCTCCCCTTGCTAAAGCTTCCTATAGTGATGTAGCGGCCTATAGCGTCGTAGACAAAAAACTGTCCGTGAAATTAAAAGACGGAAGCACAACGGGTTTGGTTGATGAGAAACAGTTTGTAGGTTACCAAGGCGATGCCTCAGCGCCATCCTCTGTTTTATTGCGCAATCATGGCATTCATATTGATATCCAAATTGATAAGACCAAAACCATTGGCGCTGCTGATTTAGCAGGAGTCAATGATGTGGTGCTTGAGGCTGCTCTCTCCACTATTTTGGATTTAGAAGACTCAGTAGCCGTTGTGGATGGCGATGATAAAGTGCTCGCGTATGAGAATTGGTTGGGCATTCTCAAAGGCACCTTGGTTGAGGAAGTCAGCAAAGGCGGCAAGACGTTTACTCGCACACTCAATCCAGATCGCAAGTACACCGCAGGTATTGGCGCTGTCAATGCGAAAGATGGTGTTGTCACGTTGCATGGCCGCTCACTCTTGTTTCTCCGTAACGTGGGTCACTTGATGACGAACCCAGCCATTATTACTGGCGATGGAACAGAAATCTACGAAGGCATCTTAGATGCAGTTGTGACTGTGTTGATTGCGCTCTATGACATCAATCGCCCAGCGACTCAGGCGATTGGCAATACGCGTAAAGGCTCTGTCTATATTGTGAAGCCAAAAATGCACAGCGCAGAAGAAGTAGCCTTTGCTTGCGAGCTCTTTGGTCGAGTAGAGAAGTTACTGGGCTTGCCTGAGAACACCGTCAAATTAGGCATCATGGATGAAGAGCGCCGTATGAGCGTCAATCTAAAAGCTGCCATTGCTGCAGCCGGTACTCGCGTTGCTTTTATTAATACCGGGTTCTTGGATCGCACTGGCGATGAAATGCATACCGGCATGTACGGCGGCGCAATGGTTCGTAAAGGCAGAATGAAGATTGCCAAATGGTTTGGCGCTTACGAGCGTCGTAATGTGTTGGCTGGCTTAGATTGTGGTTTACGTGGTCGTGCACAAATTGGTAAGGGCATGTGGCCTGCGCCAGACCTCATGAAGGAAATGGTTGAGCAAAAAGCAGCCCACCCTCAAGCTGGAGCGAATACCGCTTGGGTACCCTCGCCTACCGCTGCCACTTTGCATGCAATGCATTATCACCAGATCGATGTCGCAAAGATTCAAGCGGATATCGAGAAAACCGATGTTGCAGCGGAGTATGAGGCTTTAACCGATGATTTATTAACGGTACCCATTGCGCTTTATCCAGATTGGACGAAAGAGGAGATTCGCGAGTCCCTCCATAATAATTGCCAAGGTATTTTGGGTTATGTGGTTCGCTGGATTGATCAAGGCGTTGGTTGCTCTAAGGTGCCTGATATTTATAACGTCGGCTTAATGGAAGATCGCGCAACCTTGCGGATTTCGAGTCAGCACATCGCCAACTGGTTATTGCACAAGTTCGTCAGCAAATCGGAAGTAGAGGAAGCCTTGCAACGAATGGCTTCGATTGTGGATGGTCAAAATGCCGGCGATCCCCTCTATAAGCCAATGATGCCGAACTACAAAGAGTCACTTGCATTCCAAGCTGCAAGTGATCTGATCTTTAAAGGCCTTGAGCAGCCGAACGGTTATACCGAACCCTTGCTGCACGCCTATCGCTTAAAAGTAAAAGCGGATGCCAATAGCTGCGTAGCGTAGTAGCGTCTTTGGTGGATCTGGGTGCCTTACTGGGCCGTCCAGCCACCATCCATATTCCAGGAAGCGCCGCGCACTTCGGATGCGGCATCACCGCACAAAAATACAGCGAGAGCAGCAAGCTGTTCGGGCGATACAAACTCACCCGAAGGCTGCTTCTCAGATACCAGTGCTAATTTTGCGGCATCATTCGAAATCCCTTCCCGCTCAGCGCGTGCATCCACCTGCTTTTGCACTAAGGGTGTTAGTACGAAGCCTGGGCAGATTGCATTGCATGTTACGCCAGTTCTGGCGGTCTCTAGGGCTACCACTTTAGTCAAGCCAATAATTCCGTGTTTTGCAGCGACGTAGGCTGCTTTTTGCATCGAGGCAACTAGGCCATGAACGGATGCAATGTTAATGATGCGACCCCAGTTGCGCTGCTTCATGCCAGGCAAGGCAAACCGGGTAGTGTGAAATGCTGAACTGAGATTAATGGCAATCACCGCATCCCAACGTTCCTCTGGGAAGTCTTCCACATTGGCAACATACTGAATGCCGGCGTTGTTGACCAGGATATCAATCGCGCCAAAGCGCTTCTCCGTTGCTGCAATCATCGCCTCGATTTCAGCAGGCTTACTCATATCAGCGCCGTGGTAATCGACGTCAACACCGCACGCTGTTACGCTAGCAATGGCCGCATCTTTTTCTCCAAAGCCGTTCATCATGATATTGGCCCCTTGCTTGGCTAAAGCAACTGCCATGGCAAGGCCAATGCCGCTGGTTGATCCGGTGACAAGGGCTGTTTTTCCGCGAAGGGTGGACATAGATGCGTTCCTAATTAAATGAAATGAAATGATAGCCGATCAGCCTAAGTGCCAAACCCAATAAAACGGCCAATGGCATGCCAGAATTCACTGGGAATGCTGACTAAAACAAGCGTAAAGGTGACGTAGCGTAAAAACTTGCCAATCGCCATGTAGATCAAACAGGCCATCCATGGCATGCGCAACCAGCCCGCCAACGCGCATAAAGGATCGCCAATACCAGGCAACCAGGAAAGTAATAGCATCTTGGGCCCTAAGCTAACAAGCCAGCGCTGCATGCGCCCTGCTGTAGCCCCTTTGTAGGCCTCAAAGGCATTGCGTGCACCCAGCCCTAAGCACCAGTTCACCATCCCGCCAATGGTGTTGCCGACCGTTGCAACCACAATGGCAGGCCATAGCATGCTTGGGTTAACGCTCACATAGGCAAATAGAACCGGCTCAGAGCCCATTGGCAGGAGGGTTGCCGATATCAGCGCGACCAAAAAGACCGCTAGCAGCCCAACCGATGGCATTCCGAACCAATCCAAAAACGCAATGAGGTAATGCTCCAATCTACTTTGCCCTTTTATTCATCTGACTTCTAGTACTCCAACATAAGTCTATTCTCAAATAACGCTGGAAGGCGCCATTCAGAGCCGAAGCCGTATTTTCCAAGATTCTGTATTTTTGCTTAAACTAGGGGTCTATTGTGCCTTGCGCACCCCGTATTCCCTGTTTTGAAAGACCTCAATGAATTTCCCGATTCCAGCCGCTGATCAATACCAAGATATTCGCGATGCACTGCGCGACCTTTGCGGCCAGTTTGATTCTAGCTATTGGCAAAAAGTAGATCATGCGCGCGGCTACCCCGAGGCATTTGTAGATGCAGTCACGAAAGCTGGATGGCTTGCTGCATTAATCCCAGAAGAATATGGAGGCTCTGGCTTAGGACTAGCCGAGGCGTCGGTCATCATGGAAGAAATTAACTTTTCGGGTGGCAACTCCGGCGCTTGCCATGGCCAAATGTACAACATGGGTACTTTGCTACGCCATGGCTCTGATGCCCAAAAGAAACTCTACCTACCCAAGATTGCCAGCGGCGAATTACGATTGCAGAGCATGGCCGTAACCGAGCCCACCACGGGAACCGATACCACCAAACTCAAAACGACTGCCGTTAAAAAAGGGGATCGCTATGTCATTAACGGACAGAAAGTCTGGATTTCCCGGATACAGCACTCCGACCTCATGATCTTATTGGCACGCACTACTCCACTGAGTGAGGTCAAGCGCAAGTCAGAAGGCATGTCGATTTTTATCGTCAACCTAGCCGATGCGATTGGCAAAGGCATGGAGGTGCGGCCGATTGAAAACATGGTCAATCACGAAACCAATGAAGTCTTTTTTGATAATTTAGAAATCCCAGCCGAAAATTTGATTGGCGAAGAAGGTCGTGGCTTTAAATACATCCTCGATGGTTTAAATGCGGAGCGTGTACTGATTGCAGCGGAGTGCATTGGTGACGCCTATTGGTTCATTGATCGCGCGCGGCGCTATGCTAATGAGCGCGTGGTATTTGATCAGCCGATTGGTAAGAATCAAGGCATTCAGTTTCCGATTGCGGACTGCTATATGGAAACGGAAGCGGCTAACTTAATGCGCTTTAAAGCCTGTGATTTGTTCGATCGCCACGAGCCATGTGGTCCAGAGTCAAATATGTCTAAATACCTCGCAGCCAAAGCATCCTGGGAAGCCGCCAACGTCTGCTTACAAACCCATGGCGGTTTTGGCTTTGCCTGTGAATACGATGTAGAGCGCAAGTTTCGTGAAACCCGCCTCTATCAAGTAGCGCCCATCTCCACGAATTTGATTTATTCCTACATTGCCGAACACGTTCTCGGCCTTCCCCGGTCTTTTTGATATGAGTAGTAAATCTGCCGCACGGCCCCTGGATGGTATTACTGTCGTCTCGCTGGAGCATGCGATTGCTGCTCCTTTTTGTACCCGCCAACTCGCAGACTTAGGCGCGCGCGTTATCAAGGTGGAACGGCCTGGCGCAGGCGATTTTGCAAGAGCCTATGACGAACGCGTTTCTGGTCTTGCTTCGCACTTTGTTTGGGTAAACCGCTCCAAAGAGAGTCTCACGTTAGATTTAAAACAGGCTGAGGCGCTCAGCGCCCTAAAGACCCTGCTTAAAACGGCCGATGTCTTAGTGCAAAACTTAGCTCCTGGCGCAGCTGCCCGCATGGGACTCACTGCGGCGGAGTTGCAGCGCGATAACCCGGGTCTCATTTTGTGTGACATTTCTGGCTACGGCAATGATGGCCCCTATCGCGACAAAAAAGCATACGACTTACTGATTCAAAGTGAGGCAGGTTTCTTATCCGTTACTGGCACACCCGATACCCCCAGTAAAGCAGGAAATTCCATTGCGGATATCGCAGCAGGTATGTATGCCTATAGCAATATCTTGGCAGCACTATTGCAACGCCAAAAGACAGGCCTCGGTAGCAGCATTGATGTCTCCATGCTGGAGTCCCTAGGTGAATGGATGAGTTACCCGCTGTACTACGCCTATCAGGATGCTAGCCCGCCCCAGCGGAACGGTGCAGCCCATGCGACCATTTACCCCTACGGTCCATTTAAAGCCGGTGATGGCGCTACGGTCATGCTGGGCTTGCAGAATGAGCGCGAGTGGTTGGCTTTTTGCGAAGTGGTTTTAGATAATCCCGCATTAGCAAGTGATGCTCGTTTTGATAAAAACAGCAAACGCCACGAGCACCGCGATGCGCTGGCCGAGCTGATTGATGCGTGTTTTAGCAAGCTTACCAGCGAGCAAGTCATTGCTAAGCTGGATCAGGCACAGATTGCCAATGCGCGCTTAAACGATATGCATGGACTTTGGCATCATCCACAATTGGCAGCACGCGATCGCTGGGTATCGGTGGAGTCCCCTGCAGGACCGATTCCGGCCTTACTGCCGCCTGGCGCAAATGACCAGTTTGATTACCGGATGGATGCGATACCCTCGGTTGGGCAACACACGGGCGCCATTCTGACTGAAATTGGTTTAAATTCAGACCAAATCAGTGCCATGAAAGCCACTAAGGCCATCTAAAGCAAGGGCGAAGTCAGGTGGGCTAGATTTTCAAGCAAAAGGCGCCAGCGTGGGCGTTTAGCCCACTGCGCCGCATTCACTACATCGGCATTCTTCAGATAGCTGTGGATTAGCTTTTCTAAATGTGCGCAAAAAACGGTGTCGTAGACGATGAGGCTGATTTCAAAATTAAGCCGTAAGCTGCGCTGATCAAAATTAACCGAGCCAAATATCGCAGTCTTGCGATCAATTAAAAGGCTCTTGGTATGCAATAAGCCGCCATGGAATTCCGCAATCCGAACGCCCGCTTGCAGCAGGTCCTCGTAAAAACTGCGACTGCTCCAAGCAACCAAGGTGGAATCATTGCGTTTGGGCACGATGAGTGTCACCTTGACGCCACGGTGCGAAGCGGCCATCAAAGCCTGTAACAAGCCATCATCTGGCCCAAAGTATGGGGTGGTAATAACCAGCTCCTCGCGCGCATCCATAATGGCTGACAGCAATACTTGATACAAGATATCGTCGCGATACACGGGGCCAGAGGAGAACTCTTGGGCCAAAGTTTTGCCATCGTCCAGTGCAGGAACAAGGTGGTGGTCTTTGAAGCTCGAAACGGCTGGATTATCAACGCTCCAATCAAACAAAAAGGTGAGTTCAAATTCGGCGGTTACTGGCCCTTCAATCCGCACCATTGCATCGACCCACTCACCAACCCCTGAGTCTTGCTTAAAGGTACG
>JBIJAM010000018.1:0-37138 GCA_044345755.1 Polynucleobacter sp.
CCTCCCTTATTCATTAGCCAGCTAACCCAAGTCTTTTTGCAGCACATCCTCGGCGAGGACGCTGCGCCGCTTGAACTTCGCATGGCAGAGCTTTTTTTTAGAACGCAGGCGATTTCAATCCAAGAGGGCGGGGTGGTCATGGCCGCCGATGCCGAGACGATCGAGCGCAGCGCCAAGGCCGATGAGTTTGGCAGCATTGTGGACTTACTCAAGCAAGGCACCATGGCTTCGCAATCGGTTGATTTGGACGTTTTGCACGAAGAAAATGCCAGTAACTACTGGACGCGCAATGAAGACTTTGATTTTGCGGTTCAGCTTAACTATAGTCAGCCAACGACACGCGCCTTTTGCAGCGTGCTGCAACAATGGATCCACCATTTTTTAGGGGTCGACGTCAAAATTAAACCCCTGAAAGAGGTGAGCGATCCCAATTGGGTCTGGCATGTGGGCCTGGATGCATCTTCGACTGAAATTCTGAATGCGCTGTACAACAAAGAGTCGGTTGATGAACCCGACATGGCTCGCCTATTGTGTTTATTCCGATTGGAGTTTATTAATTCTACGGATACACGCCCTGAGTTTTCGGGTCGAAACGTGTATATGGCAATCGCAATGAATGAGAAAAATGAGCTGAAGTTAAAGCCCCAAAACCTGCTGTTTAACTTACCACTGGCAAAATCATCGTAGTCTGACGCACTGCAACGAAATCAGGTATCATCTAAGTATTAACCCTTAGATATTAACCCTTAAATCGGAGTAGTATATGAATCAGACTATGTCAAGCCCAGCAGTAAAAATTGAATTAAACACATCATTTTTATCAGAAATTATCAATAAAATCAGTAACATAGCTAGCATCATCCAAGAGTCTTCCGCCGAGGCGAAAGAGCAGTACAAGAAGCACTCAATTTTGGGCGGTGGCTGGGAATAAGCAGCAAATTGTCCTAATTTAGGCTAAATCACAAGGTCCACGGAAGGGGTGAGTCAATTTGGCTCACCCCTTCTTCTTTTCCTCTTCAAGCCCGTTTCCTTCGGTATAGTGCCCCAATGCCTAAAATTCAGCGGACGCTGCCTGCAGAATGCCTCGAATGCGGTAATCCCCGACCATTAATGGGTAATTGCAAGCATTGCGGCAGCACGGATTTGCCGCAGGCCCTCACCGATACTGTGGTTATTAACTTAGAGTCGGGCGGCCCAACTGCAGAAGAGGCCCTAGAGCGCCTGACTCAGCAGGTACGCGCTGCCAGTGAGGCGGGTATTCGGGCTTTAATCGTGATCCATGGTTATGGCTCCAGTGGCTCTGGCGGCAAGATTAAATGGGCAGTGCGCGATGCCCTTGAACATAATTATTTTTCTGATCGGGTAGACGAGTACTATTTTGGTGAGGATCTAGCGCTCGGCAGCACTGGCTATCAGGCCGTAATGAAACGCCGCGCTAGTCTCAAACAGCACTTAAGTCAGTTTAAGATAGGCAATGCAGGCATGACTGTATTGCTAATGCATTAAAGAGGAAAACACAAAGAATGACTATTCACCACGCTCCCAATGCAAGTAAGCCTGCCAAAGAACCGATTGATACAGCGCAATTGCTCGCCGACTTTAAGGCCTTGGTAGCGGATGCTGAGGCACTGCTTGACGCGACCGCAAATCAAGGCGGCGAAGCCGTAGCGCAGATTCGAGCGCAGGCGCAGGATTCACTGGCGCAAGCCAAAGCAAATTTGATGGATGTGCCGGATGAACTTGCTGCAAAAGCCAAAGCGGTAGCAGCCGATACTGATGCCTATGTTCATGAGAAGCCATGGCAATCGATCGGAATTGCAGCGGGCCTTGGTTTACTGATTGGCCTATTAATTAGCCGTCGTTAAAAGGAATTCGCATGTCAGTAGAGGCAATGCTTTCATCGATTAAAAGCCTGAGCTCGACTGCGCTCGAAATTATTCAAACTCGCCTAGAGTTGTTCTCGAGTGATATTCAGATCGGCTGGCAACGTCTTCTTTCGGTCTTGGTGCTCGTGATCGTCGCACTCTTTAGCGTGTTGTTTGGTCTTGTGCTGCTTGCCATTTTGATTGTAGTTTTGTACTGGGATACCCATCGCGTATTGGTCTTGTCTTTAATGGCGGGAGGTTTTTTATCCATCGGGATCATCTTAGCTTTTTTCGTGCGCGCTCAAATGAATGCGATGCCGAGATTATTTGAGGCGAGCTTGGGTGAGTTAGTGAAAGACCGGGATCACTTGGCATGAGCTCACGCTTACAGCAGCTATTAGAGCGGCAGCAGCACTTGATTGCCATATCAGAAGTGCAGCGTGCCTCTATTGCAGCGGATATGCGCGTGTGGCAAAAGCCATTTACATGGATCGATCGCGGTCTTGGGGTGATTGGGCTCATTCAAAACAATCGTGTTCTGCTGTATGCCGCTTTTGCCTTATTGGCTAGCTATAAGCCAGCAGGCGCTCGTAAGTTGGTGGTGTTTGCAGTGAGTACGCTGAAGATAGCGCACCATGTTCGTGATTTAATCTCACCCAATAAATCGCCTAAATCAAAAGCCTGAGGTAAAGCCGGCGGCACAGGGCGCGATTGCGACTAAAATACGCCTTATGCCATTTAAACCCGAAGAGGACGATCTAGGTCCGAGCAAGTCAGAGTTAAAACGCGAGATGACCGAGCGCCAAAAATTGGCCGAAGTGTTGTCGAAGTTAAGTAGCGATGCACTCAAGAGCGTTCCCATCGAAGAAAACATTCGCGATGCGATTGCGCAAACCCAAAAGATTAAAACATTTGAAGCCTTGCGGCGCCATAAGCAATATCTTGGTAAATTGATGCGGGCTCTCGACGCAGAGGAAATTGCTGCGATTGAAAAGCGCCTTGAAATTATTGAAGGCCCTGGAAAAGTCGAGACATCAAAGTTGCATCAGCTCGAAGCCCTGCGCGATCGACTCATTGCCGACGATGCTGCTTTTACTCAGCTGATTGAACGCTTTCCGGACCTGGACGTGCAAAATATCCGAACGCTGATTCGCAATGCACGAAAAGAAAAGGAGCAGGGCAAGCCTCCCAAAGCCTACCGCGAAATTTTTCAACTGCTGCGTGGCTTAGATACTTAACTGGCTTTACGCGCTGGTCTCGATTGCGGACGGCGTGGTGCATTACTCGGCCTTGATGAGCCAGCCGATTGTTTTTTGCTTGCCTGCCCCTGACCTCGACCTTGTCGCTGCCCTTGCCCCTGGCCGCTACGTAACTGAATCGGTTGGGGTTTCGCGTGTGGATCCGGCTCAAATCCGGCGATTACTTCCTGTGGTAAGGTTTGTTTGATCAGTCTCTCAATGTCTCGTAGCATTTGATGCTCATCGACGCACACGAGTGAAACTGCAACGCCATTGGAGCCAGCACGGCCAGTACGGCCGATGCGGTGGACGTAATCTTCTGGCACATTCGGCAAGTCATAGTTAACGACGTGGGGCAGTTGATCAATATCAATGCCGCGGGCCGCAATATCGGTGGCAATCAACGCCGTTAACTTGCCGGCCTTAAAGTCGGCCAAGGCCTTGGTCCTGGCAGATTGGCTTTTATTGCCATGGATGGCCATGCATGTAATGCCATCCTTTTCTAATTGCGTTACTAGCTTATTGGCGCCATGCTTGGTCCGTGTGAAGACCAATACTTGTTCCCAGTTGTTTGACTTAATCAAGTGCGCCAACACCGGGTGCTTGGCAGTGCGGTCTACTGGATGAATCTTTTGGGCGATGGCATCGTTGGTGCTATTGCTGCGTGCCACTTCAATGAGCGCCGGTGAATTGAGAAGGCCATCGGCCAAGGATTTAATCTCGGTAGAGAAGGTGGCGGAGAACAGTAAGTTTTGGCGTTGCTGTGGCAAAGCCGCCAATATTTTCTTAATGTCACGTAGAAATCCCATGTCCAGCATGCGATCTGCCTCGTCCAACACTAGAATCTCAACTCCTTTGAGTGAGACAGCATTTTGGCCCATGAAATCCAGTAAGCGGCCAGGCGTTGCCACCAAGATATCCAGACCACTCTGGATTGCTTTTAGTTGCGGATTGGGGCCAACGCCACCAAAAATAACGGCGGATTTGAGTTTGGTGTACTTGCCGTAGGTCATGACGGATTCATGGACCTGCGCTGCCAATTCACGGGTTGGCGTCAAAATCAATGCGCGAATAGCTCGCCGAGCACCAGCTGCTGGCGGCGCTCCAGTAATGAGGCGCTGCAAAATAGGCAAGGTAAAGCCAGCAGTTTTGCCGGTACCCGTTTGCGCTGCTGCCAATAGGTCGCCGCCTTTTAGAACCGCAGGGATCGATTGGCTTTGAATTGGGGTTGGGGTGGTATAGCCATGCTCTTTGATGGCCAAAAGGATAGGGTCGGATAAACCGAGTTCTGTAAATAACATGTAAACCAATACAAAAATAAAACAACTAAAAAACAGGAAGAACAAAAAAGGAAATCAGAAAGAAGGATGTGGAGCTGAAACGACTGGCGTTTTCAGAATGGATCCCTTAAGTGCTTCTAGGCGATCTGGCTCTTCGAGCGCGAGAGGAAAATTCCTCGAGTACGCAGAATAGCACACTATGCATAAACAAATTGTTTAGCGGGTTTGTAATGACTTATAAATGCAACGGGCCGCTGTTTTGCAGCGGCCCGATGGTGATACGAGGTAAATCGAATTAATTCATGCGATCCAATTAATCCAATTTCGCACCAGACTTGGCAACAACAGCAGACCAGCGCTTTACGTCTGCGCTGACTTGTTTGCCGAATTCTTCACCGTAAAGATTAGGAATTTCCGAACCGTTCGCAGCCCAGATTGCTTTGAGCTTTGGTGTATTGAGTGCTTTTTGAACTTCAGCAATCATCTTGTCAACGATGGGCTTAGGTGTGCCGCGTGGGGCGAACAGCGAATACCAGGTTGACACAATATAGTCTGGCATGCCGGCTTCTACAAAGGTAGGTACATTTGGAATGGCTGCATTGCGAGTCTTCGATGCAACCGCAATCGCAACCAATTTGCCGCCATTAATTTGTGGGGCAGACGTTGCCAAACCATCAAACTCCAGATCCACCTGACCCGCCAATAAGTCACTCATTGCAGGGCCGGCGCCGCGGTAAGGAATGTGGGTAATAAAGGTGCCGGTTTGAATCTTGTAGAGCTCGCCAGCCAAGTGGTGAACGGTTCCGCTACCTGCGCTTGCGAAGTTGTATTTACCGGGATTCTTTTTCATCAGATCGACAAATTCTTTGGCGTTACGGGCACTCACCTTTTGTGGGTTCACAACCAAGACCTGGGGTACGTTCGCAAGCATTGCCACTGGAATAAAGCTCTTCTCAATGTCATAGTCCAAGTTTTTATACATGGAAGGGGCAATGGTGTGGTGTGTTGCGCCCACAAACCAGTTGTAACCGTCTGGAGCTGCTTTAGCGGCAGCAGAGGCGCCTACTGTACCGCCAGCGCCACCGCGGTTATCAATGATCACTTGTTTGCCAAGTTGCTCCGTTAATTGGGCCGCCAAAGGACGTGCAAACGCATCAGTACCACCGCCGGCTGGGAATGGGTTCAAGAATGTAATGGTCTTAACTGGCCATTCTTGTGCAATTGCTGCGGTTCCTGTTACCAAGGACATGCAAAGAGCTGTCTTTAGTAACTTTTCAATCAATGCGTTTTTGATCATTATTCTTCTTCCTTCTGTATAAAAAAATTGGCTAAAACGAAATTCAGTACTTCTTAATGCATTACAGCAGTTCATCGAACGAAAGCAGTCTAGCGGAGAATCAACAATAAAAAAGTGACAAAGGTCAATTTACCCCCGTACTTCATACCGGATGTAGTCTCACCCCAGCGGTCTTCCGCCTTATCATTATTGCAACAGAATGCTATTTTTCATTGAATTTACCCCAAACCATATAGCGGTTTACCCCTAGCGGCGGTGGTGTAGTTTGAATACGGATTGGCTTATTGATACTCAGCGTCGAATAGGTATAAAGGCATCTAATCTGCGGCTTAGACAGCGATATGATTTTTCTACTGGGACGGTAGTCGAAATCTATTTACCTTCCCATTTAGGGTGTATTCCGCTTAAAAAGGCATTTACGCCCGTTTTGAAATCGGCACTGCCATAGCATTCCCGAACCAAATCATCGCAATTGGGCAATTGGCTCCGAAGGATGCGGTGAATGATTGCTTTTGATACTTTTTGCGTCACGGGGGCAAGCGAGCTGAGCCTGCTCGCTAAAGCACTTGCGGCGCCATCGATGTCTTCGGCGGAGTAGGTTTTGAGAATAAACCCATTTGCAAGCAATTCACTTGCCGGTACGAGCTCTGCTAATAAAAGCATGCGTTTGACGATACCAACCCCAAGGTGCTGCGTAAGCCAAGCGACATTACCAGCCGATAAGCAATTTCCGAGTGTGCGGGCGATTGGGACGCCAAAACGGGCATCGTGCGTGGCAATCCGAAAATCGCAGCAACTGGCAATCGCAAGGCCGCCGCCAACGGCCAAGCCATCCACTACCGCAATGGTCGGGATAGGCAAATCAATCAAGGGCGCAAAGTAGGTGTCAATCGATGCCTCATAGGCGATGCCGTCATCGCCGCTGGTAAAGCTGCTGAACTGCGCAATATCACTGCCAGAAACAAAGGATTGACCGCCTGCGCCGCGCAGCACCGCTACCCGAATGCTTGGGGTCTGGGCAATTTCCAGGCAAATGCTGCGCAGACGTTCATACATGGCTACGGTCATGGCGTTGCGCGCGGCAACATGATCAAACGTAATGTGCGCGATGCCTTGATCAACTGTGAAGAGGACTTGCGCTACTTTGGGGATGGAGGAGGGTAACGTAGTTGAGCTCATAAATGATTTATATTAGACGATTGGTTCATTCTAAATACAAAAGAACCGGTATACGTAAGTGAGACCATGACCAATTCCACGCAGCATGTAAATAAGCCGCTTCAAGCAGCGAACCGACCATTGCCCCTCGCCGGCGTTCGCGTCTTGGATGTCAGTCAAGTGATGGCAGGGCCATACTGCTGCATGCTCTTGGCCGACCTCGGCGCAGACGTCATCAAGATTGAGCCGCCCGGCACCGGCGATCAAACCCGCGGCGCGATGGGTTTCAAGATGAAGGGCTCCGATAGCATGGGCTTTTTAAACATGAACCGCAATAAGCGCAGCGTTGCCCTTAATCTAAAAAGCAAAGCGGGCAAGCAAGTCTTTTTTGAACTGGTGAAGACTGCCGATATCTTGGTTGAAAACTACCGCCCTGGCGTCATGAAAAAACTCGGCATCGACTATGCCGTTTTAAAAGAGATTAACCCCGGCTTGGTTTACGCCAGCATTTCTGGATTTGGTCAGACCGGCCCATGGGCAGAGCGCCCTGGCTTTGATTTGATGGCCCAGGCCATGTCGGGTGTGATGAGTGTGACAGGGTATCCGGATGGGCCGCCAGTTAAGGCAGGCGTTCCCGTAGCTGATATTGGCTGCGCTCTTTTTGCAGTCTATGCCATTTTGGCGGCGCACATTGGCAAGAAAAATACCGGGGAAGGGCAGTTTATTGACGCCTCCCTATTTGATGCTGCCTTGGCATTTTCGATCTGGGATACCTCACAGTATTGGGGCACTGGAGTTGAGCCCTATAAGCTGGGCACCGCCAATCACATGAGCGCCCCTTACCAGGCCATGAAAGCCGCTGACGGCTATTTTGTAATGGGCGCCACCAATCAAAAGTTGTGGGCTTTGCTGTGCGAGAAAATAAATCGACCTGAGCTCATGAATGACGCGCGCTTCATGACTAACCCACTACGGCTTGCGAACCGTGAAGTGCTGGTTACCGAACTTGAAAAAACCTTTGTAACTAAGACTGGGGCAGAGTGGGTCGATTTATTGTTGGCCGAAGGCATTCCGGCAGGACCAATCAACACCTACCCCGAGGCATTTGAGAGCGAGCATGGCAAGCACCGTCAAATGCGCATGGAAATCGATCACCCGATTGAGGGCAAAGTCCCCAACATTGGTTTTGCAGTGAAACTATCGGGGACGCCCCAACAGGTTCGCATGCACCCGCCTTTACTGGGTGAACACACGAATTCAGTCCTAGCCGAAATTGGCATAACGGGTGACGCACTAAAAGCCTTTGAGGCCGATGGCGCCTTTTTACCCTAAGCAATCCCATTACAGGAGTATCCCTTGAATACCTTAATTGACCGCATTGACCACATTGTTCTCACCGTGACGGACATTGAAGTTACTACGCAGTTTTATGAAAAAGCTTTTGGCTTTGAGCGTGAATTTTTTAGAGGCCCAGAAGGGCAGCCACGCCATGCCTTGCTATTTGGTCAATTGAAAATTAACTTGCAAGACCGCAATACCGAAACGCCTACCAAAGCACGCATTCCGACGATTGGCTCAGGCGATTTTTGTTTGATTGCTTCGGTGCCATTAGATAACTTTATTAAGCACCTCGAAGCGCAAAAGATTTCCATTGATGTTGGGCCGGTTTCGCGCAGAGGCGCCTTGGGCCCGATCCGTTCCGTTTACTTGCGCGATCCCGACGGTAATTTAGTAGAAGTAGCTGAGTATATTTAGCGATGGCGCCCCAAACCCAAGCACCTAAAGGCAGTGGCATCGGCTTTGTTGTGGTGCAGGCGGTTTTGTTGGGGATACTTTTTTTGGGGCCAAGTCATCTCAATGCAGATGACAGCATCACTCCACATAAGGGCTTGCTGTTGTGGCTTGGTTACGGCATTTTTATGCTCGGCATCTTAATTGCATTGATAGCAGCTTTCCATTTAGGAAAAAATCTAACGCCTTTACCAAGACCAAAAGAAAATGCGGAACTAATACAGCGTGGCTTATATCGCTTTGTGCGGCACCCGATTTATTTTGGAGTGATTGTGTTGTCCCTTGGCTGGGGACTGATTCAGCAATCTACCTTGGTTTGGCTGTATGTAGTGATTATTGCCATCTTCTTTGACATTAAATCACGCAAAGAGGAGCAGTGGTTGGTCGAACGGTTTTCTGCTTATCCCGATTATCAAGGGCGAGTGTGTAAGCTAATCCCTTGGATTTATTAAAGTAATTCTAAGGCGATAGGTCGCATCTTCAAATTAAGCTGGGCGGGCCAAAAATTTCAATAAATTTTGCACTGCGCAATTCATTTGTTACAGAAAAATCGCGTTCGGCGCTGCGCTAATTTGACGGTAGCTCTCAATTTCCAAGATTTGAGGGTATTTACCTATTAGTAAATGAAAAAATAAACCATAGTATAAATTTATCATTTGATTAATTTTTGGTATTTGTGCCAAATAAAGTACGGAGATGTGGAATGAAATCTTCCTCGTTTGCTTACGAGCGTCCCACCGACATCCAGGAAGCTCTGGCTACTAAAGGTCGCTGGGGATTATCTGCTAAGTATTTAGCGGGTGGGCAGAGTCTAATTCCCGCAATGAACATGCGATTTAATTCGTCTACGTGCTTAATTGATCTCAATGGAATTAAATCCTTGAAGGGCATTCGGGAGGATGGTGGCGAGCTTGTTATTGGAGCGCTAACGCGCCATGAGGAAGTCGCCAGCTCTGATTTGGTTCAAAAAAAGCTTCCCATCTTAGTTCAGGCTAGTCGCTATTTAGCGCATGTAGCGATTCGAAATCGTGGAACTTTTGGGGGCAGCGTTGCTCTCGCGCATCCAGATGCAGAGTGGCCGGCTGCCTGCCTACTTTTAAATGCACGTATGCGCATAGTTGGTCCTAATGGCGCACGCGAAGTTTCCGCCACTGATTTTTTCCAAGGCTTATACGCAACCGCACTCCAAGAGGATGATCTTTTAGAATCGATTGCAATACCGGTGCAGTCCCCCAGCGAACGTTCCTGCGTTCTTGAGCTAGCTAGGCGCCATGGTGACTTTGCTACTGCCGCAGTGATGGCCAGAGCCCAAGTGGAGAGCGGCTCACTAAAACACTTTGCGATAGTCTTTTTTGCTGTCGGCGATTTACCGCTCTGCGATAAAGGGTTGGATAAAAGCATTCAAGAAATTATTGATGGGGGTGACTTATCGCGAATCCCTGATATTGTAAAAAATTCTTTGATGAAACAAAATCTCCGAGCAGATTTATATTCGGATCAAAAAACCAAGCTTCATCTTTGTGGCGTTTTAGCTCGGCGTGCAGTTGAGAAATTGATTGAGATTTAAAAGGAGATTTCTTTGTCAAATATAAATGTTCGTTTTCGCCTTAATGCTCAAGAAGTAGAGGCACAAACTGACCCAAGAATGCACGTAATTGATTTTTTGCGGAAAAATTTTGAGTTATCAAGCCCCCGTGTTGGTTGCGAACACGGAGTATGTGGCGCTTGCACTTTGCGTGTTGATGGCGATATTGTTCGGGGCTGTCTTATGTTAGCAGTCCAGCTCGAGGGTTCATCGGTTGAGACTATGGAAGGTCTAAATATTTCTGGTGAAATTTCAGATCTTCAGCAAGCCTTTCATGAACGAAATGCTACGCAATGTGGGTTTTGTACAGCAGGAATGCTGATGGCAAGTCAAGATTGGCTTTCTAAAGCTAAAACGTGTAGTCGCTCTGCAATCCGCGAGCATTTATCCGGAAACTATTGTCGCTGTACAGGTTACGAGGCGATTGTTGATGCGGTTTATAAAGTAGCGATCGCTCGAGGCATTTCATCCGTCAAGGAGGATGTATGAACGCCCCCATCAAAGCTCTAGAGCAAAAATCGATTGAACAGCGGCCTTGGATCGGAGCCTCTGTTCCAAGACCAAATGCGAGACGTCTGGTTGAAGGTGCGGCTGTATATATTGACGATATTCGTTTGCCAAAGATGCTGCATATCTGTTTTGTGCGCTCTCAATATGCGCACGCTCTCATTAAGTCAATAGATACTCAGGCCGCAAGTAAAGCTAAAGGCGTGGTTGCCATCTACACCGGTGCAGATCTCATGAAGCACGTTCAGCCAATGGTTGCGACGTTAGCTCACTTTAAAGGAATGAAGGCAGCAGCTCAGCATTGCCTTGCGGTTGATCGTGTTTGTTGGCAGGGCGAGCCCATGGTCGCGATAGTTGCTAATTCTCGACATGAGGCTGAGGATGCAGCGCAATTAGTTATTGTGGATTACGAAGAGCTGCCGGTGGTTACTGATATGGAAACTGCGCTTGACGAAAATGCGTATGTGATACACCCAGAGCTTGGAACTAATTTATGTTTTGAACGAGTTGTTACAACAGACACATATGATGATATTAGTTCGAAGGCTGACTTTATTGTGGAAAGAACCTTTCGGTTTCCTCGCCACACCGGAGTTTGTCTAGAGGGTCGATCTGTAATTGGTGACTTTAGTGCCCCAGATGGTCGCTTGACTGTATATATCTCCCATCAAGCGCCGCATATGATTCAGGACTGTTACGCACGCCTTTTGGGCTTAACGGAGAGCGCCGTCAGAGTAATTTGCCGTGATGTTGGCGGCTCTTACGGTATCAAGACGCACGTTTATGGTGATGAGTTAGCAACTTGTGCGATCTCAATGGATTTGGGTAGGCCAGTTAAATTCGTAGCGGATCGCGCAGAATCGTTTGTTAGCGATATTCACTCACGTGATCATCGCGTTCTAATGCGTATGGCAGTTAATAAGGATGGCGCCATTAAAGGCATTTCTTTCGATGATCGTCTTGCGATTGGGCCCTATTCCGTCTACCCCAGAACTAGCGTGGTTGAAGGTAACCAAATTGTGAACATTACTGGGCAGTGGTATCAGCATGAGTCTTATCACGCAAGCATGACTAACGTCTATACAAACATGGCCGTTTATTCAAATTACCGTGCTGTTGGCCATCCCGTAGCAGTTGGAATTACAGAAGGTATTGTTGATGTGGCCGCACGAACGATCGGAATGGATCCAATTGAATTCCGGCGTAAAAATTTGTTGCGCGATAATAATTTTCCATGTGTTACGCCATCTGGAATGAAGTTTGAAGGCATGTCACACGAAAAATGCTTAGACAAGATTGTAGGCTTGATGGATTTAGATAAACTTCGTAAAGAGCAGATTGAGTTACGAAAGAAGAATATTTATCGCGGCATTGGCGTGATTAGCATGATCGAGATAACCAATCCTTCAGCTATGTTCTACGGAGTCGGGGGCGCTCGCATCTCAGCCCAGGACGGCTGCACTATCCGCATGGAGCCCAGTGGAAGTATTGTTGTATTAAATGGGACCGGTGAACAAGGACAGGGAACAGAAACTGTGTTTGCTCAAATTGCAGCAGATGCCGTAGGGGTCCATATGTCTAATGTTAAGGTCGTTGGTGGCGATACAGACGCAACCCCATATGGTGGTGGTACTTGGGCATCGCGAGCGGCTGGGGTGGGGGGTGAGGCTACACTACAAGCTGGTCTTGCATTACGTGAAAATATACTAAAACTCGCTGCTGTCGTTCTTGAAACTAAGTCAGAGCTTCTTGATATTCGGAATGGAAGTGTATTTGACCGTTTGACCGGACAAGATCGAACAACTTTGGCTGATTTGGGCCGGATTGCTTACTTTCGACCCGACACATTGGGAGCCTTCCAGGCTGAATTGTGTGTAACGCGTCATTTTGTTCCCAAAGATTACCCATTTACATTTACCAATGGCTCGATTGCTTGCCATTTAGAGGTGGATGTTGAAACTGGTTTTATTAAGTTACTCAAGTTTTGGGTAGTTGAGGATTGCGGCACTATCTTGAATGAGCAGTTAGTCGATGAGCAGATCCGAGGCGCCTTAGTGCAGGGGATTGGACCTACGCTTTATGAGCAATGTTTATATGATGAGCGCGGGCAAATGCTGAACGGTAATATGGCTGATTACATCGTCCCATTTCCCGCCGAAATGCCAGACATCGTTATTGGCCATGTTTGCACACCCACAAAAAGTTCTCAATTAGGCGCAAAGGGAGCGGGAGAGGCTGGTACAGCCGGAGCCCCGGCAGCAATTTTAAATGCACTCAATGATGCTCTTGCACCGTTTAATGTAGAGTTATTTGATATGCCGTTTACGCCAGAAAAGGTTTTACGCTCGCTGGGGCGGATTTAAAGCCAGCAAAACAATCTCAAGGAGGCAATAAATATGGAAAATGTAAATCGTAGAAAAGTTCTCAAAGGGATGGCAGCAATCCCATTAACAATTGCTGGGCTGCCCAGTTTTGCACAAACCAACTTATCCCTTCACCTTGGCTCTGGACAGCCAACTTCTTTTGCGTGGGTAGGTTTAATTTCCACGGTGTTTAAAGAGGAGATTATTCGTCGTTCGGCTGGAAAATACAATATTCGCTTTCAGGAATCCTATGGTGGTCAGCTTTATAAAAACAATGCCACGCTTTCTTCCGTTGCAGAGGGTATTGTGGATATCGGCTGGGTATTTTCTCCGTTAGAAGGTTCACGTCTCCCATTAAATACAGTTTATGGCAGCACCCCATTTTGTACAGAATCATTACCAATCATGCTTAACGTAATGAATCAATTGCATGCCCAGCACCCTGTAATGCGTGCTGAGTGGGAAAAAAATAATCTAGTATTTTTAGGTGCAAATGGATTAGATAATTACAACCTGTATACCAAAACACCAATAAATTCGATGGCAGATTTACGCGGTAAGCGACTTGGTGCGCCGGGTGTTTTGGGCAACTGGATCAGAAATACCGGTGCAACCGCAGTCGATGGCAATCTATCGACCTACTACACCGATGCTCAGACGGGTGTTATTGACGGGTGCGTATCGATCGCGACGGGTATTTTGCCCGCTAAGATCTATGAAGTTCTGCCCTACATCACCATGGTCAATTTAGGCGCTGGTTATTTGGGGGCTCTTGCCATCAATAAAGATCGTTATCAGCGTTTGCCGGCTGATCTTCAGCAGATCTTGTATGACTCGGGTCAAGAATATTCACGCCAGCTTGGTTTAGAAGTAATGCGTCGCTATGGAACTGCTTTTGGCGATATGGTGAAAGCAGGAGCGCAGCAAAATCCCAAGGTTCAAATCAGTAATTTCCCAGATGCTGAGCGACAAAAGTGGATTCAAGGGCTTCCGAACTTATCTGCTGAATGGGTTAAGACAAACGAGGCTCGCGGTCTTCCTGCAAGACAAATTATGACTAGCTATATGGATCTGATGAGAAAAAATGGTGCAAAGCCAGCACGCGCTTGGGATAAAGAACTTGGATAAGATGATGAAAACCAGTTCTTTTCTAGATCATGAGTATGAATAGTTTATTGCCGGAAAGTAGACGGAAAATCTCCACACCCAACCAAATTTTTGGTTGGGTTGTGGAGTCAATGAATGCTGCCGGATCCCTGTTGATCCTCTTAATGGCGTTAATAATTTGTATTGATGTTGCTCACAGAAATATTGTCGGCGAAGCAATTCCTGGGATAACAGAAGTTTTGTCATTTAGCGTCGTCATGATTGTTTTTTTACAGGCTACAAGCGCACTTCGATCCGGGCGGTTCGTAAGGGCTGATATGTTAATTACCCCATTAACTTCTTGGAATCCTCGAATTGGTTACAGCTTATTAATGCTTTTTGATCTTCTCGGCGCCGTTGTTATGTTAATTATTTTTTATGGCTCTCTTCCATTGATGATGAGAGCCTGGAGCCAAGGCTTATTTTTTGGAATTCCAGGCGTATTTACTGCCCCTGAGTGGCCTATTCGAGTTGCTGTTGTCACCGGCTGCTTTATGCTGGCAATTCAGTTTTTGATAGATGCTTACAGGGAATTTAAGCTGGCATGTTCGCGGGGTAATGAATCATGAGTGGCGTTGAAATAGGCTTTATTGGTATTGCTTTAATGTTAGCTGCAGTTTGTATGGGGGTGCATATTGGTATCGCTTTAATTGCAACCTCAATGATCTGCGTAACAATGCTTGCCAATCCAACGCTTGCCATGCGTATGGCAACGGCGGCTGCAAATGACTCCATTAGAGATCATTTATTTAGTGTTGTCCCTTTGTTCGTGCTCATGGGGATACTTGTTTCAGTATCCAATATTGGTAGAGATACGTTTGATGTCATGCAAGCCTTACTAAAACGCTTAAAAGGGGGCTTGGCCATTTCAACCGTCGGCGCCAATGCTGTTTTTGCCGCCATAACGGGGATTAGCATTGCATCAGCCAGTGTCTTCACGCGTGTTGCGGTCCCAGAGATGATTCGACACGGATATGACAAAAGACTTGCTGTTGGGGTAGTGGCTGGATCATCGGTATTAGGCATGTTAATACCGCCAAGTCTGTTGTTCATCGTTTTTGGCGTAATTGCACAGGAGTCTGTTGGCCGTTTGTTTATCGCTGGTATTGGCCCAGGCTTATTGTTAACAGCAGTTTTTATTTTAACAATTGCTGTCATTGTTCGATTGAGGCCTGTCATTCAGCCGGTTAGTAATTTGGGGGATATCGCAACGCCTTCAGAAACGACCTATAGCCTCATCAGCAAAGGAGTACCCATCTTCGCCTTAATTTTCCTGGTGCTCGGTGGAATTTACGGTGGAATTTTCACGCCTACGGAGGCTGGAGCAGTAGGATCGGCGGGCGCCCTAGTGATTGCTTTGATTAAGCGAAATCTATCTCTGAAGCAATTTTGGCAAGTTCTGATTGAAACCGGCCAGGTATCGGTTTCCATTTTATTTCTGATTATGGCAGCTAGCCTATACAGCAGAATGCTTGCTTTTACTGGCGTACCAACCCAAATTGGAGAATTTATTACCGGGCAAGGCTTAGGCCCTTATGGCTTTTTGATGATCTATATATTGATTTTACTTTTGCTTGGGGCAATTATTGATTCGGTATCGATTATGTTGATCGTTCTGCCGATAGTGCTTCCGATGATTGGTATTTATCAGTTTGATTTAGTTTGGTTCGGAGTGATTACGGTTATCGCCGTTGAAATTGGTTTGTTGACGCCCCCATTTGGCATCTCCGTGTTCACGGTAAAAGCCTCCTTAGAAGATAAATCAATCACCTTGGGTGATATTTTCAAAGGCACAACCCCTTTTATTCTCGGCATGCTTTTTGTTCTGATGTCCGTAGTTGCTTTTCCGCAAATCGCCTTGTATTTTGTTGAAGCACTTAGCTAAGATATTGCGTTCATGGCTTATATGCGAAGGGAGGAGCGCAGGGCCCAGATTCTTGAGGGGGCAGCTATTTTTTTTGCAGAGAATGGCCTAAATGGCCAGACTCGCGAGTTATCTGCCTCATTGGGCATTACCCAACCCTTGCTTTATCGGTATTTTTCTTCAAAGGACAAGCTCCTCGATTGTATTTTTAAAGAGCTATTTGAAAAACGCTGGGTTTCTTCTTGGCGTGATTTGATTAAAAACGATAGCTTACCTATCGCAGAGCGAGTAGCGATTTTCTATCAAGAATTTGATGCGCGCATCCTAACGCGAGCATGGGTTCGCCTTTTTGTATTTTCTGGTCTTGTAGGATATTCCTACAATAAACGCGTTTTTCGGAAATTAATGACCGAAATTTTTCGGCCCATGTGCGTGGAAATCCGACTGTCCTATGGGCTTCCAAGGGTTCAGCCCTCCGAAATTACACAGCATGAAATTGAGATGGTTTGGGAGTTGCATGGCGTCATTTTTTACCATCGCATGCGCCAACATGTTTATGGCGTCAAGAACACGCCGCCCATTGATGAAATTATTAGTAATCTGCTTTTTTACTTGGAAGGAGCGGCGCCTAGAGTTCTATCGCGCTTATTCCCAAGCCATTCCATTAATACTTTTAATAGAGGAAAAACATGATACGTTATCTTAAAAGAGGAAAAGATGCCTCCGCTAAAGCCGAAGCCGATGCTGAGGTTCGAAAAACGGTAGAAGAGATATTGCGAAATATTGAGGGCCAAGGGGATAAAGCGGTCCGCTCTTACTCTAAACAATTTGACCAATGGGATCCAGCGGATTTCAGGCTTAGTCAGGACGAGATTAAAAAAGCCGTTTCTAAGCTATCTGCAAGAGAGTTGGAGGATATTCAATTTGCACAGAAACAGGTAAGGGGATTTGCTGAAATTCAGCGTGCAAGCATGTTGCCGGTGGAGGTTGAAACGATGCCTGGAGTCATTCTTGGACATAAACATATCCCTGTTAATGCTGTAGGTTGTTATATTCCTGGTGGCAAGTACCCTCTAATCGCATCTGCCCATATGAGCGTGCTAACCGCTAAGGTAGCCGGGGTGTCCCGGATCGTTTCCACTGCCCCACCGTATCAGGGAGAGCCGCATCCAGCTATCGTTGCTGCCATGCATCTTGCCGGTGCTGATGAGATTTTAGTTCTGGGCGGCGTACAAGCCGTTGCTGCTATGGCAATAGGTACCGAAAGCATTAAGTCTGTTGACATGATTGTTGGGCCTGGAAACATGTATGTTGCAGAAGCAAAGCGACAGCTTTACGGGCGTGTTGGCATTGATCTATTTGCTGGCCCAACAGAGACATTGGTCATTGCGGATGAGAGTGTGGATGGTGAGCTATGTGCTGTCGATCTTTTAGGGCAAGCCGAGCATGGACCAACCTCTCCAGCAGTATTGCTCACCACTTCAGAAAAGTTAGCGAATGACACAATGAGGGAAGTAGAGAGACAGTTAAATAGCCTTCCAACTGCTGAGATTGCTCGACAAGCCTGGCAAAATTTTGGTGAGGTCATCGTTTGCGACTCCGATGAGGAAATGCTAAAGATGGCGGACGAAATAGCTAGTGAGCATGTTCAGGTAATGACAAAAGATCCAGATTGGTTTCTGAATCGGATGACAAACTATGGCGCGTTATTCCTAGGTCACAGAACAAATGTAAGCTTTGGCGATAAGGTGATCGGAACTAACCATACGTTACCTACAAAAAAGACAGCCCGCTATACCGGGGGACTTTGGGTTGGTAAGTTTTTAAAAACCTGCACATATCAGCGTGTATTAACGGATGAAGCAAGCGCAACCATTGGCGCTTATTGTTCGCGACTCTGTCATATGGAAAATTTTGCTGGTCATGGCGAACAAGCCAATATTCGCGTTCGTCGCCAAGGCGGGCGGCCAGATCTTCCTTGGTATGAGCCGGTAGAAGCATGAAGCTTCCAAAAACTCCATCTTGTCGCCTTGATGGGCGACGCGCACTGGTGACGGGGGCTGGACGAGGGATTGGTATGGCTTGCGCAGCCTCTCTTGCACAAGCCGGCGCAGAAGTATTTCTTGTGGCTAGGCATTTAGAGGAGATCACTGAAGTTGCTAAGGCAATTTCTTCTGATGGCGGAAAAGCGCATGCATTTGTTTTGGATGTGACATCTACCAAAGATGTAAATTTATTTTTTGAACGGCATGATTGCATCGATGTCCTTGTAAATAATGCTGGCACAAATCGACCTAAACCATTTAATGAAGTTACCGAAGATGATTTCGACACGCTTTTTGGGCTTAATGTAAGGGCTGCTTTTTTTGTGGCTCGTGCATTTGCTATGCAGTTAATAAGTCATAAGCGTTCTGGATCTATGATTCAAGTATCGTCGCAGATGGGTTTAGTTGGCGCTGCAAATCGATCGCTTTATTGTGCTACAAAGCATGCCATCGAGGGAATGACAAAAGCCCTTGCTATCGAATTTGCGCCGCATGGCATTAGAGCAAATACTCTATGCCCCACCTTTGTTGATACCCCTCTTACTCATGAATGGCTTCAAGGGGATGTATTTCGTAAAGAAGTATTAACTAAGATTGCATTGGGACGTGTTGGGCAGGTTGAAGATATGATGGCCGCTGTTCAATTTCTTGCAAGCGACGCCTCCTCTTTAATGACTGGCTCTGCATTGGTTTTGGATGGCGGCTGGACGGCGGCTTAAAGTGCTCTATTTAGTGATTTAATATTGGGAAAAAAATGGAAGTAAAAATAGATAAGCGCTTTGATTTACCGGTAAGCCTAGATCAAGCTTGGGCGCTACTACAAGATGTGCGCGCTACAGCAACTTGTATGCCTGGCGCAGAAATTACGGAGCAACTCGACAGTACTCATTTTAATGGAAAGGTACACAGTCGTATTGGTCCTGCTGTTATGACTTTTGCTGGACAGATTGAGGTACTTGAATTGGATGGGTACAGCCACACCCTTGTAATGCTCGGCAAGGGAGGCGATACCTCGGGATCGTTTGCCTCAATGAATCTTCGGGCCAAATTGCATCCTGGTGAATCAAATCAAGCATCTATTCTGGAGGGCTCTGCAACCATAACAGTGAGTGGTCGTTTGGCGCAGTTTGGCAGTAGACTTTTATTGCCTGTGGCTGAGGCAATGCTAAAAACATTTATCTCTAATTTTTCTAGTAAAGCTTCATCGTCTGCAGTTGTTCAGAATACTTCAGTTACATCGAATGGCCCAGCGGCTCCCTCAGACTTAAACATCCTTGATGTTTTCTTTCAGGTCATTAGTCTATGGTGGTCCCGTTTGTGGCGTAAGTAATTTGTTTATTTCTACGAGATGACTTAAAAATGATCCAAAGAAACCCGAAGGAATCGCGATGGAGTTAAATGGCGAGCAGTTCATAGCAGCCCCAGTTTCGAAGGTCTGGCTAGGCTTAAATGATGTCACCGTTCTCCATGCATCTATTCCAGGTTGCGAAGAAATTGAGCGCATCTCCGAGGAAGAGGTCAAAGCTAAGGTGATGTTTAAAATTGGACCCGTACGGGCACGGTTTTCTGGGCGCCTAGTTTTGTCCGATATCGTGCCAAATGCCTCCTGCTCAATGGCCTTTGAGGGAAGCGGAGGAGCGGCTGGTTTTGCAAAGGGCAAGGCAAGGGTCGAGTTGATTGGGGCAGAAGGCGGTACTCTAGTGCGTTACAGTACCGAAGCGTCAATCGGTGGAAAATTGGGCCAGATTGGTGGACGCCTGATCAGTGCATCAGCAAAAAAGATTGCGGATGATTTTTTCTTGGCTTTTGCAAAAGAGTTAGGCGGAGAATTTAATATAGTCAGTGATGCAAAATTGGAAGATAAATTAGAATAGTTGCGAAGGAGAGCGCATGAAGGCAGCCGCATTCGATTACGTCAAAGCAAAAAACTTAGTTGAGGCTATAGCCTTGCTAAGTGAGCATGGTGAAGATGCCCGACTTATTGCCGGCGGACAAACTTTATTAGCCACTCTAAATTTGCGATTATCTGAACCGAGTATCTTGATTGATATTACCGCTGTTTCTGAGCTAAAAGGGATATCTTTGCAAGGCAATATGCTGCGGATAGGGGCCCTCGTCACGCATACTGAAATTGAGAGTTCAGATTTGATTGCACAGCATGCCCCATTATTAACCGAGGCAGCGCCCCACATTGCCCACCGAGCAATTCGTAATTTAGGGACATGGGGCGGCTCTCTTGCTTATGGCGATCCTGCCGCTGAGTGGCCTGCTTGCAGCCTGGCTTTAGATGCCATCATGGTGATTCAGGGCCCTGGCGGCATACGAAAAGTTAGTGCCAAAGATTTCTTTATTGATCTGTATACCACTACCCTGCAGGCAGACGAAATTTTAGTTGCCTCTGAAATACCCTTGGCATCAAGCAATCAAAGTCACAGTTTTCAAGAATTAGCCCGTAGGCATGGCGATTACGCTGCCGTTGGATTGGCTGCCGTGATTCGAAAAGAGAAAGGCAAAGTACAAACCTGCCGCCTTGCGTTCTTTTCGGTTGCAGCGATTCCAACGATGGCCAGTAAAGCACAAGCCTTTATTGAGGGTAAATCAATTGATGCCACTTTGATACAGCAGGCTGTCAACCTGGCTCGCGAGGAAATTGAGACGTTGGCTGACATAACCAATAGTCAAGAAACCAAAACGCATTTATTGGGTGTATTGCTCGAACGCGCCTTAATAAAAATGATGCCTTAATGGAGATCACCATGAACCATAAAAAGCAAATCACCATGATGCTCAATGGTAAGCAGATAAGTGCTGACATTGAGCCGAGACGCCATTTAGTCGATTTCTTACGAGAAGACTTAGGCTTAAAAGGCCCGCACCTTGGATGCGAGCAAGGAGCTTGTGGTGCGTGCACAGTTCGTGTAAATGGTCAGATAGTGCGTGGCTGTTTATACCTTGCTGTGCAAGCGGACGGTGCAACGATTGAAACGGTCGAGGGCTTGACCGAGCAGGGCGTATTAAGTGATCTTCAAGAAGCGTTTCTACGTCACAATGCCTTGCAGTGTGGATTTTGTACATCTGGTATGTTGCTGGCCGCTGCAGAACTCATAGAGCACCAACCTAAGTCCAATCGCGAGCAAATACGTGAGTGGATATCAGGAAATTATTGCCGCTGCACTGGCTACCATTCGATTGTGAATGCCATTATGGAAGTACTAGAGGCACGTGCAGATGGTCGCAAAGTAAAGCCAGTTACGGCCTCTTAATAATCAGTCAATATGGATGCAGGAGAAAGCCATGAATAAACCTACCGAACTTCAAGGCCTTGTATTAGATCCCATTACAGGTGATCAGCGCTACATCGGCCATAGTGAGCCACGCCACTCAGCAAGGCGTTTATTACAAGGCCAGGGTACCTATATTGATGATTTACAGTTCCCAAGAATGGGGCATGTTGTGTATTGGCGTTCGCCAGTAGCGCATATGAAAATTGGCAAGATTCATGCCGATAAGGCGCGCAAGATGCCTGGAGTTATTGCTATCGTTGATGGCGTACAAATGGCAACGATTTGTAAGCCCTGGGTAGCGACTCTTGGGCATTTGGCTGGAATGAAATCTGCCCCTGAATATGCCCTAGCAGTCGATCGTGCTTGTTGGCAAGGAGAGCCAGTCGTTGCAATCGTTGCAGAAACCCGTGCAAACGCAGAGGATGCTTTAGCTCTTGTCGAGGTGGAGTGGGAAGAATTGCCAGCAGTAGTTAGCATGGAAACGGCCTTGGATAAAGCCACGCCCGTGATCCATCCTGAGCTTGGTGATAATTTGTGCTTCACTCGCACGTTGGATGTCGGCAAGGTAGACGATGTTTTTAAAACGGCGGACGTCACAGCAGAAGCAACTTTTGGATTTGGCCGTCATACCGGCGTTACCTTAGAAACGCGTTGCCAAATCGCTGATTTTAATCCAGGTGAGAAGCGTTTAACGGTTTATCACTCGCAGCAGGCGCCCCATATGATGCAAGATCTATATTGTCGGCAATTTGACCTTGCAGAATCAGACGTTCATGTAATTTGTAAGGATGTCGGCGGCTCTTTTGGTATCAAGGTTCACGCCTACCCAGATGATTTTGCAACGGTTGGCCTTGCTATATTGTTAGGTCGCCCCATTAAGTTTGTAGCTGATCGGCTTGAATCGTTTGTTAGTGATATTCATGCGCGTGAACACCGCATTAAGGGCAGAATTGCTGCTAACAAACAAGGTGATATTTTGGCATTTGAGATCGATGATCTAACAGCCATTGGACCATATTCGATGTTCCCCCGTACTAGCGCGATTGAGGGCAATCAGGTTGTCAATCTTGTAGGCGGCCCATATAAACACCAGAACTATCGAGCGAATCTCAAGGTTGTTTTTCAGAATAAAACGCCTACTTGCCAGTATCGTGGAGTTGGGCATCCCATAGCCTGTGCAGTGACGGAAGGCTTAGTTGATCTAGTTGCCCAAAAGTTAAAGATGGATCCTATTGAGATTCGTAAGCGTAATGTCATTCCAGATGATGCTTATCCGTATACGGGTATTTCTGGGATAAAACTAGAAGTTTTATCCCATGAGCAGTGCTTACGTAAGATTGAAAAGATGATGAACTATCCAGCTCTTCGTAAAGAGCAGGAAGAGTTACGAAAAAAGGGTATTTACCGAGGGATTGGTATTGCTACCTTGATTGAGCTTACCAATCCAAGCGCTGCCTTTTATGGTGTGGGTGGGGCTCGAATTTCATCCCAAGATGGAGCAACTGTTCGTTTAGATCCTACCGGAATTCTATCCGTAATGATTGGAGTTGGTGAGCAGGGGCAGGGTACTGAGGGTATTTTTGCCCAGATTGCTGCCGATGCTGTTGGCGTGCCAATCCAAAATGTCAGGATCATTACAGGCGACACCGATGTCACGCCCTATGGCGGTGGAACATGGGCATCCCGCGGTGCTGGAGTTGGCGGGGAGGCAGTACTCCGTTCCTGTGAGGCCTTGCGTGAAAATATTCTGAAATTAGCTGGTGCCATTCTGAAACGGGATGCGGAAACGCTTTTGGTTCGCAGGGGCAATATTATTGATAAGGCAAGTAGCGAACAGTTATTAACATTAAGTGAGTTGGGTCGCATTGGCTACTTTAGGTCCGATACCTTACCCGCCGATTTTTCGGTTGAATTAATGGTTACCCGGCACTACGCACAAAAAGACTACCCATTTATCTTTACGAATGGTGTTCAAGCTTCTTATGTGGAGGTTGATGTTGATACAGGATTTGTAAAGTTACTTAAACATTGGGCTGTTGAAGATTGTGGACGTGTTCTTAATCCCATGTTGGTAGATGAACAAGTTCGTGGTGCTATCGTTCAAGGCATTGGTGGAGCACTTTTCGAAGAATGCTTATACGATGAGAGCGGTCTGATCCGCAATGGCAATATGGCTGATTATTTAGTTCCAATGGCCTATGAAATGCCAGACATTGAGGTGGGCCACGTTGAGACCCCAACCAAATCATCTAAATTAGGGGCTAAGGGTGCCGGTGAGGCTGGGACTGCAGGAGCTCCTGGCGCAGTCGTCAATGCCATTAATGATGCACTCGCACCATTTAGCACCCATGTTTTTGATCAACCGATTACCTCAGAGAAGATTCTACGAGCACTAGGAAAAGTTAAATAAAAAAGGGTGATTGCCAAATGAATTATTTTTAACAGGTCAGCAAAAAGAAATTCAAATACGTCACATCAGATTACTAAGATATCGGTAATTGCCCGTTTAACCTCATCGAAAAATTTTGATTTAGAAAGCCGCTACAGCACCATCGCTTCTTGGATCCCAGCCACCGCGTAATACCCCTGATGGTTCCCGAATGATGCAACCGGCGTGGCCCACAGTCTCATCAAAATCAGCGAGCATTTCAATATCATGACCCATTGCAGTCAGTTGCGAGACGACTTTAGCATCAAAGCGGGATTCCAGTTTTAGACTGTCGCTGGTCTGGCCCCAGGTTCTACCAAGTAACCAGCGTGGCCTGCTGATGGCATCCTGCGGATTGAGTCCATAGGTTGCAGTACGGGTAAATACAGCACATTGGGTTTGCGGTTGACCATCGCCACCCATCGTGCCATAGACCATGGATCGGCCGTCTTTAAATAAGGCGAGGGCAGGGTTGAGTGTATGAAACGGTTTGCGATGTGGCTCTAGTGTGTTGAGATTGTGTGGGTCAAGTGAAAAGCTGCAACCGCGGTTTTGCCAATTCACGCCGGATTTAGGTAAGACAATACCAGCACCAAACTCATGGTAGATGCTTTGAATAAAGGAGACACAACGGCCTTCACCATCAATCACGCCCATCCAAATTGTATCGGCTGGACCGCGGCCAGCACCCCATGGCAGGGCTTTCTGACCATCCACCTTGCTAGCCAAATTCTGTAAAAACTCGGGAGTTAAAAAATGCTGTGCATGGTGTGACATGTATGCAGGATCGGTGACGTGTTGATCACGCACTTTAAAGGCCTGCTTGGTTGCTTCAACGCAGTGGTGTACGTATTCGGCGCTATCAACATCAAAGCGTTTTAAGTTGAGTTGATCCAGGATGCCCAAAATCATGAGGGACACTACACCTTGAGTGGGTGGCGTCATGTTGTATACATTGCCCAGGCTGTGTTTGAGCTCAAGCGGATCAATCAGTTTTGCCTGATGGCGCTGTAAGTCTGCCAAGCGCAATGGACTGCCGATGCTTGTTAATTCTTTGGCGAGTAATTCAGCCAGTTCGCCGCGGTAATAATCATCGGTTCCTTTTTTTGCAATCTGCCGAAGCGTCGCTGCAAGCCTGCCTTGCTTAAAAATGCTACCGACTTCTGGACTTTTTCCGTTCACTAAAAAGGTTTCAGCAAAGCCTGGAATGGACGATAACTCAGGGCGCTTTTTTTCGGTCAAACTGGATTGGCTAAACGTAACAGGCACACCCGCTTCGGCGTAATGAATCGCATCCTCGAGTAAGCGCGATAAGGGTAATTTGCCACCGAAGCCCTTCTTGGATAGGGTATGTGCAGCCCCCCATCCCGAAATCGTTCCAGCAACTGTATTGGCTGCAATAGGGCCGCGAAAGGGAATCGATTTGGTAATGCCCTGGTCCGCATACCACTGCTTTGTAGCTAACCCAGCGGATGCGCCGCAAGCATCAATACCGCCCATGGCCTTGCCTGGGGCATGAATGACCCAAAAAGAGTCGCCGCCAATGGAGTTCATGTGCGGATAGACCACAGCAATGGTTGCAGCCGCTGAAATCATGGCCTCCAGTGCATTGCCACCGTCGCGCAACACAGCAAGCGCCGACTCTGATGCGAGTGAGTGCGGCGCTACTGCCATTCCTTGAATACCCCATTTTGCTTGCATTGTTTCGTGCTTCCCTTCTTGCTGTTAATCACCAAATGAAAATGACTAGTTTAGATTCTTTGAATCACCAAATTGAAGCATAGAATCGCCTGATCCCAAAAAAAGTGCAATTTATGCACTGCATTAGGGAATGTCCTAAGTTCACCACTAGCTCGATGCACTACATTGATTATGTAGTAAAAAAATTATCTTGTTCGGTTGTGGTGCATACAAGGCATTCCAAGAATCTTGATGTGCGTCAACTTTTAATGGTGTACGTGTAGTTAGTATTTTTTCAGGAGGAGTTCAATATGAAAACAAACCGCCGTAAGTTTTTGAGTACCGGTATTGGTGCAGGCGTTGCCGGTGTTGCTCTCGGAGCGCCAGCCATTGTGCAAGCCCAATCTGCACAAACGTTTAACTGGAAAATGACCAGCGCTTATCCAAAAGGTTCGCCTTTCTACATGGATGGTCCTGGTAGTGCAACGGACCTTGCTAAGCGCATCGGCGAGATGTCCAATGGACGCCTGAAGATTCAAGTCTTTGGTGCTGGTGAATTAATTCCAGCGTTCGAGGGCTTTGATGCGGTTCGTTCCGGCACGGTCGAAATGAATCACGCTAATAGCTACTTTTGGACTGGCAAAACATTTGCTGCGCAGTATTTCACAGCGGTCCCATTTGGTCTGAACTTTCAGGGCATGAATGGCTGGCTCTATGACGGCGGTGGTATTGATCTCTGGAATGAAACCTACGCCCCATTTGGCATGGTTGCGATGCCTTGCGGCAATACTGGTGTGCAGATGACCGGTTGGTTTAAAAAGAAAATCAATACCGTAGCCGACTTAAAAGGCTTAAAGATGCGTATCCCTGGTCTGGCCGGTAAGGTCTACGCCAATCTTGGGGTTGATGTGAAGGTGCTCCCAGGTGGTGAGATTTTCCCTGCACTCGAGCGTGGCGTGATTGATGCGGCTGAGTTCGTTGGCCCATTTCAGGATCGTCGTCTGGGTTTACAGAAGGCAGCCAAGTTTTACTACACCACCGGCTGGCATGAGCCTGCAACTACATCTGAGCTCCTCATCAACAAAGCAGCTTGGGAGAAGTTGCCAAAAGATCTACAGGCTGTAGTCCAAAATGCATCGGCCGCATGCAATGTGATTGGTGAGGCATGGTGCCAGCGTAATAACGCAGAAGCGATGGAAGACTTAGTCAAGAAGCAGGGCGTCACTGCATTACCTTTGCCAGATTCAGTCGTGGCTGCAATGCGCGCTGAAACCAAGAAGATCTTGGATGCGGCAGCAGCAGCTGACCCAATGACAAAGAAAGTGCACGACTCGTATTTTGCATTTAAGAAGAGCTATGACAGCTGGGCTTCATACAGTGAAGCAACGTATCACAGTAAAGTTCGTAGCTAATCTGTTTTTTAATTTTTTGAGTTAGGAATTCATGTGCAAAAGTCCTTAAATACAATCGCATCGCGTATTGAAGGCTTACTTGATCACATTGGCAGGGCCACGTCGTATGTGGCCCTTGCCATTGTGGGCTTGATAGTCATCAACGTAACATTGAGATACAGTATGAGCCTAGGAACCGTATGGGCTCAGGAGCTTGAGTGGCACCTCTTAGCGGCATTGATTTTATTTGGTATGAGTTACGCATTGCTTCGTGGTGACAATGTCCGAGTTGATCTGTTTTATGCCAACTACAAACCCAAAACAAAGTTTTACGTTGACCTTCTATCGGCTGGATTAACCATTGTAGTAGCTGTTTTATTTATATTGCTCTCCATTAAGTACGTCAACCAATCGTTTTCGATTGGGGAAATGTCGCCCGATCCCGGGGGAATTCCATACCGCTGGTTGGTGAAGGCGCTCATTCCAATTGGATTCTGCCTTTTAGCTCTGCAGGGCGTAGGCGAGTTTTGTCGCGTGATTGTGAACTACCAAACTAAAGGTGGAGGCAATCATGTTTGAGATGCAAACCATGGCTATTTTTATGCTCATCGGCTTTTTTGTAATGCTGATGATCGGCGTACCAGTCGCCATTACCCTGGCAACCGTTGGTTTTGTGTTCGGGTATTTGGGTTTTGGGCCAGTGCTATTCAACCTCTTGCCGGCGCGAGTTTTTGGTGTAGTGGCAGGCTACCAATGGCTTGCTATACCCTTGTTTATCTTTATGGGGATCACGCTTGAAAAATCCGGCTTAGCCGACGATTTATTGGATGTCATCGGGCACGTTGCCGGGGGCGTTAAGGGCGGCATGGCTGTTGGAATCATTTTGTTTGGCGCCTTAATGGGTGCTACCACCGGTATCGTTGGTGCAACGGTGATTACCTTAGGGCTGTTAACGCTACCAACCTTGATTCGACGAGGCTATGACAAAAGTATTGCGTGCGGGGCCATTTGTGCATCCGGCACCTTGGGGCAGATCATTCCACCCAGTTTGATCTTGATTTTGCTCTCCGACATCATGCAATTGTCTGTGGGAACCTTGTTTGCGGCAGCAGTGGGTCCCGGAATGTTACTGGTGGTGGTCTACATCATTTTCATTCTGATTCTGGGATGGCTCAAGCCTGATTTAATGCCGCCCATACCAAAGGAAGAGCGCAGCCGGGTTTCTGGAAAAGAACTTTGGATCCGATTCTGGAAAGTGGTTGTGCCACCCATTATGTTGGTCGTTGCCGTATTGGGTTCGATTGTTGCAGGAATTGCAGCGCCAACGGAAGCGGCTGCCATGGGTGCCATTGGCGGGGTGATCGTCACCATTTTCTCAGGACGCTTCACATGGGCCAAGCTGAAATTGGTGGCGTTAGACACTACAAAAATTAGCGCAATCATGATGTTTATTTTGATCTGTGCTCAAGTATTTGCCTTGTCATTCCGTGGCCTAAATGGTGAAGAATTGATTGCTGGCATGTTTGAGGTCATTCCAGGCGGCGTCAATAGCGATATTTGGTTCATGTTGCTGCTGATCTTCATTCTGGGTTTCTTCATTGAGTGGATCGAAATTAGTTACATTGCCGTTCCACTATTTTTACCGGTGCTTATTGCGCAAGGTGCAGATCCCGTTTGGATTGCCATGATGATTACAGTTTGTTTGCAGTCATCATTCTTAACGCCACCATTTGGTTGGGCTCTGTTTTATCTAAAAGGAGTCGCTCCACCGGAAGTGAAGATTAAGCATTTGTATAAAGGTGTAATTCCTTTTGTACTTATGCAGGGCGTTGCTTTGTTCCTGGTGTTCTACTATCCACAGATTTCGCTGTGGCTGCCTAAGGCAATTGGGTGGTAAGTTAGCCTACTCAAATCCACTGGTAGCAAATGGATCAGGATCGCAATGCGATCCTGATTTCTTTTCAAGGGGGGGGGTAGGTCGAACTTTACTCAAGCTCGTACTAATTTGCTTTAGAGCCAAACAAAATTGCATTAACCGCCTGATTACCCATCGATTGATTTAATCCAAGCACAATCAAGTAAGGCCAAATGATCAGCCAATACATGAGTGATAAGGCGGCAATATAAATTGGATCACCGTGTCCAAATGTAGATGCGGACTCTAGAAATGATTTGCCATGTAAAAGGCCATCAATCCCGGCTTCGGCAGAACTCAATGCAAGCACAACGCCAAGGTAGGCTATCGAATGCCAAAAGAGTGATTTAACTAGGCCGCGATTTGCGTCCACACGCAATGGAAATAGTGCTTTGCCGATCATCATGAATTTAGCGCATAAGCCTGCTTTAATGATTGCCAGTCCAAATGGAGTTATTTGAATGGCCTCTTCTCGTAGTAGCGCAAAGGTAAAAAATGCAATAGCACAGAACCACGCAGCAAAAAACAAGGCCAGAAGTGAGGCTTGAATAAACTCATCCTTAATCCGGTGACGAAGACCTTCTTTGACCTCTTTTGCGGGGGGATTTGGGCTGTTCATCGCTGAATTGTAACGATCTTCGCTTCGATCGATTGCTTTGATTTATTCTTAAGTAATGAATATCCACAGTGACTTAAACGAACGCATTGTTTTGCATACCGATCAGATGGCGTGGCATGCATCTCCCATTCAGGGGGTGGAGCGTCAAATGCTAGATCGGGTTGGCGAGGAGGTGGCTCGCGCCACATCGGTGGTGCGTTACGCACCCAATGCCAAATTTACGCCCCATACCCACGATGGCGGTGAAGAGATTCTAGTGCTCGATGGTTGCTTTTCGGATGAGGGGGGTGATTATCCAGCTGGCACGTATTTGCGTAACCCGCCCGGCAGTCAGCATGCCCCTTTCTCAACGGATGGCTGCACTCTATTCGTAAAGCTACGGCAGTTTGCGCAGGCCGATAGCCAAGCGCTTCGGCTCAACACTAAAGACAGCGATTGGTATCCCGGCCTTGTTCCAGGACTGTCTGTGATGCCTTTGCATGAATATGATGGCGTCAGCACGGCATTAGTGCGCTGGGCTCCCAATACGGTATTCAACCCCCATGTTCATCCGGGCGGCGAGGAAATTTATGTCCTCGATGGCGTCTTTCATGATGAGTTTGGAGCCTACCCCAAGGGAAGCTGGATACGTAGTCCCCGCTACAGTAAACACGCCCCATTTACCAAAGAAGAGGGGGCCGTCATTTACGTCAAAGTAGGGCACCTATACTAGAATGAAATCCCATTAAACGTACTAGGCGTTTAGCTCACAAAATTGAGCTTATTTTTCTCCTAAGTGTATGATTTCGTTTATATTGCTTGGACTTGGTTCGCTCCGCCTTGCGCTGAAAAGTGTACGCAGTATGCCCGGTCTTTATTCTGTTCATTCACTGTAATTCGTTTTATCAATAACTAAAACAATATGAAATACAACCTACAGCTCACTTTTCAATACGGCCTCACCATTTTTCTGAGTGCTTTCTTATTGTTTCAGGTTCAGCCCCTGATTGGAAAAATGATCTTGCCATGGTTTGGGGGCTCTGCATCGGTTTGGACAACCTGCATGTTGTTTTTCCAAGCCATATTACTGTTTGGTTATATCTATTCGCATTGGATTGTGAAGGCGCTTACCCCCTACCGACAAAGCATGCTGCACATTGCGTTACTGGTCATTAGCTTATCGTTGTTACCCCTTGCTGCGAGCGAGGCATGGAAGCCTACTGGTAGTGAAAATCCGACTCTGCAAATCCTCGGCCTTTTATTTGTTTCGATTGGTTTGCCTTACTTCGTTCTTTCAACAACCGGCCCGCTGATTCAGGCTTGGTTTGCGCGTGAGCGTACGGGCGGCGTTCCCTATCGCTTGTTTGCTCTATCTAATTTTGGATCGATGCTGGCTTTGTTAGCCTATCCCATTGCCTTTGAGCCCATGCTGCCAACGCAATGGCAGTCGTATTGTTGGTCTGTTTTGTATGCCATCTTTGTATTGACGTGTGGCATCTTGGCATGGCGCAATCGCAACAGCATTGCCCTTGTTGAGGTAGAAAAAGAGCCTGCGCCTGCGCCAACTGCACTCCAATTACTGACCTGGATACTTTTGGCGGCGTGCCCTTCGATCCTGATGGTGGCCGATACCAGCTTCTTAACTGAAAACATTGCGCCCGTCCCGATGATTTGGGTTGCCCCTTTGGCGCTCTACCTCTTGTCCTTCATTATTTGCTTTGAGGGTAGCGGCTGGTATCAACGGAAGTTGTTCTTGCCCTTATTGGTAGCTTCGCTCTTCATTCTGGCTTATTTGCCAACCTTGGGCTTAAACGAGCTGCCAGTAATGATTTCAACGGGTGTTAATTTGTTTTCATTCTTTGTGGTGTGCATGGTTTGCCATGGCGAGCTAGCGGCCCAGCAGCCGAATTCGCGCTACCTGACTACGTATTACCTCATGCTGGCCGTTGGCGGTGTAATGGGCGGTTTCTTTGTGGGCATCATTGCGCCATATTGGTTCACAGAAAATTATGAGTTATCGATTGGCATCGTGTTAACTGGCATTGTGGTTGCATTGGTATTTTTATCCAACACTCGGTTCAAAACGAAGCAACTCAAGTTGACCGCGGCCGCCGGCATTGCTTCATTTCTGGTGCTGATTAGCGTGATTCGGATCGACGATCATTCGCATGACATTGCTGGCATTGAACTGAGTCAGCGTAATTTTTATGGCACCCTAAAGGTGTATGTGGATGAGGGCCGTGGATATAAAACCATGCAACACGGTCAGATTAGCCATGGCAGTCAGTTTACGGATGCCGCCAAAGCCCAAGATCCGACCACGTATTATGTGCGCGAGAGTGGGGTGGGGCAGGCCATCTTAGTCAAGTCCCAATCCAGTGAGCCAATTAAAGTCGGCGTGGTGGGCTTAGGTGTTGGTACCCTAGCTGGGTATGCGCGCAAAGGTGATGCGTATCGCTTTTATGAAATCAATCCGGACGTCATCGATGCCGCCCAAAAGCACTTCACGTTTTTATCCAATAGCGCCGCAAGCATCGACCATGTTTTAGGGGACGCGCGCTTGCGATTGGAGCAAGAGCCTAATCAGCAATTTGATGTACTGGTGATTGATGCCTTCTCGGGCGATTCGGTACCGATTCATTTACTGACCAAGGAAGCATTTACGCAATACTTTAGGCATTTAAAGAGCGACGGTATCCTTGCGCTGCACATTACCAATCGCTTTTTAGATTTAAAGCCGGTAGTCAAAACTGCTGCCAATGCCTTTGATCAAGATGTGAAGGTAATTCGTTTTGCTGCTTCAGAAACCAAAGTGGGCTACCGGTCGGAGTGGGCCCTGATTAGTAAGGATAAAAAAGCGTTTCGGGAGATTCAATTCGTGAATAGCGAGGAGATCGATGATCCAAAGGGCTTTACTTTGTGGCGCGATGATTACAGTAGCCTCTTGTCCGTCATTAAGTAGGCCTGCATTCCATGCGCGTACCCACCTCATCCCTTGAATTCGACACCATTATTGTTGGGGCTGGAAGCGCTGGCTGTCTTTTAGCCAATCGGCTATCTGCTGATCCAAAACACCGCGTCTTATTGCTAGAAGCGGGTGGAGAAGATGATTGGTTTTGGATTAAGGTTCCTGTTGGTTATTTATTTACGATTAACAATCGACGGACGGATTGGTGCTTTAAAACAGAAGCCGATCCTGGATTAAATCAACGCTCGATTCATTACGCCAGAGGCAAGGGCATTGGCGGATCATCGTCGATTAATGCAATGATTTACATGCGCGGGCAAGCTAGTGACTATGCGCGCTGGTCAGAGCTGACGGGCGATCCAATATGGCAATGGGATAGAACCCTAGAGACCTATAAATCACTCGAAGATTACTACGCCGGTGCCAACCCATGGCATGGCGATGAAGGCGAGATGCGGGTAGAGCGGCCCCGTGTGCAGTGGGACATTTTGGATGCGTGGCGCGAGGCAGCCAATCAACAAGGCATACCCAAGATTGAGGAGTTTAATCGGGGCGATAACGTGGGCTGTGCCTACTTTCAGATGACGCAAAAGCGAGGAGAGCGTTGGTCCATGGCTGATGCTTACTTGCACCCTATTCGGCATCGACCGAACCTGACCATCCTAACCAAAGCCCAGGTTTTCCAGTTAAAACTCCGTGCCATCACTCCCTCAAGCTTGAGCCAGGACCGCTTTACTAAATTCGCATGGCACGGCGCCCAAACCGAAGTGTATGGCTTGGATTTTTTGCACGATGGCGTTCGCAAAACAGCCCTAGCTAAAGACCAGGTCATTCTCTCTGCTGGATCGATTGGATCGCCGCACCTGATGCAGATATCCGGGATCGGATCCAGGACCCATCTTGATAGTATCGGCGTTAAAACCCAGGTAGAGCTACCTGGCGTTGGTGAAAATCTACAAGACCACCTGCAAATAAGGACGGTATATCGGGTAGAGAACTGCAAAACCGTCAACACACTCTACAAGAATTGGCTAACCCGAATTGGCATGGGCCTTGAATATATATTCAAACGTACTGGCCCACTAACGATGCCACCGTCTACCTTGGGCGCATTTGCGAAGAGCGACCCCAGTCAAGCAAGTGCCAATATTGAATGGCATGTGCAGCCTCTATCATTACCTAAATTTGGCGAGCCGCTGCATCCGTTTAATGCAATTACGCCAAGCGTATGCAATTTACGCCCTAGTTCACGTGGCTGGGTTAGGGCTGTATCATCCGACGCCCTGCAAGATCCCCAGATTCAGTGCAACTACTTATCTACCCCCGATGATATGGCGGTGGCTGTTGCTAGCCTAAGACTCACTCGCAACATTATGGCCAGCCCCGCACTTCAGCCATTTAATCCAAAAGAAGTATTGCCTGGAGCGGACATTCAAAACGATGTTGACTTAGAAGAGGCTGCCCGAAATTTAGGTACCACCATCTTTCATCCAGTCAGTACCTGCGCCATGGGTAAGGTCGACCAATACGGCAAAGCAGAAAATCCGCTTACGGTTCTCGATTCGGAGTGCCGGGTTAGGGGAGTTGCACGACTGCGTGTGATTGATGCATCCGCTATGCCCTGCATTACCTCTGGCAACACCAATGCCCCGGTTATGTTAATTGCGGAGACGGTAGCTCGAAAGATGGTGTCTGAGCGCGGTTAAACAATTAAAAAAGGCCCAGGAGTATCTAGGCCTTGCATGATTTCAGTGTTTTTTGGCTCCTCGACTCGGGGTAACTCAGAAATAAACAAAGAAAAAAGCGCTTTATTATGGAGTCACTATTTCAATCGAACGAAGGATTGCTAAAAAGTCATCTACCAGCAGATTTTCTTCATTATCTTTAGTAACTGACATGATTGTTGTATCTAGATTGACATCGGTGAGTGGCAAAAACTTAATATCAGGCCGGTTATACTGCGCAACTGACTTACCTACCAAAGTTGCGCCAAGCCCGGCGGCTACTAGACCTAGAGCCGTATTAATTTCTGTGGCTTCATAAAGAACATTGGGTAATACACCTTGCTCCATCAATAGCTTTATTGAAGTTTTTGCAAATGTACTTTGTGGATCTTTTGGGAAGGCAATAAATGGTGTATCTAAAAAAATGGAGCTCGACACCCCCTTACTTTTAGCAAGAGGGTGATTAATTGGTAGTGCAACGATTAAAGGATCTACGAATAAGGTCTCATACTTTACATCTGCAATACCAGAAGCTTTGTTAATAAAGCGGGAGATGCCAATATGAATTAGTCCTTTTCTTAATAATTCAGGTTGATGCTCTGATAGAGCCTCGACTAACTCAATTTTGACTTGTTGGTGATCTTCCTTAAAAATTCGAATAGCTTCAGGGAGAATTGAAAATAAGAGAGATCGGGTAAATCCAATACTGAGCCACCCCTGTTGTCCACCAGCAATTTCTTTTGCTTCTCTAAAAAGGGCACTAGAATTTTTAATTAGCTCTTTTGCTTTTGGATAAAAAAACTTACCAAGTGATGTCAGCTCCATTGGCCTAGTAGATCTATCGAGGAGCTTGCCGTTCAAGTGACCTTCTAACTGGCTAATTTGCATACTGATGGCCGTCGGAGCTACAAATAGGTTCGAGGATGCTGCATTTACCCCGCCAGCATCCACTACCTCACAGAAGTACCTAAGTTGCTTTATGTTCATAAAAATTGAACTTATATGTCATTTATTGATATTGATATATATAAAACTTTACACCAAACTTATGAGTATCTAAAACTTAGGAGATTTCATGAGCCCCACAGGTGTAGACATTCACCCCCGTAAAGAGGCATTCAAAGAGGGTATTGAGGCATTAAATGGCTTAGCAACCTCTGTGGTGTCTGATGTTCTTGGCAGAACAATCGGTGCAGTTGGTATCTTGCCAGTAAACAAGTCCCCAATATCAGTATGCGGTAACGCCGTAACTGTGAGTGTCCGTGCTGGAGATAATCTATTAATACACAAAGCACTTCAATTTCTGCAACCAGGTGATGTGTTGGTTATTGATGGTGGCGGCGATATTTCACGTGCATTGTTTGGTGAAATCATGATGTTAGTTGCCAAATCCAGGGGCGCTATTGGTGCGGTATTTGATGCAGCAATTCGCGATGTAGATGCTTTTGAAAAGCATCGCTTCCCTTGTTGGGCTCGTGGCATCAATATGCGGGGTCCCTACAAAGATGGCCCCGGTAGCATTAATGTTCCAGTCTCAATCGGTGGCATGGTGGTAAATCCTGGTGATGTTATCTTGGGCGATAGCGACGGAATCATCGCCTTGTCTCCTGCTATTGCTCTTGAGGGTGCGCGAATGGGGAAAGAAAAAGAAGCTGTTGAGCTTCAAACGATTCAATCAATCTTAGATGGCAAATATGACGATTCGTGGGTTGATGTCGCCCTAGAAAAATCTTAATACAAAACTTGCCCCCATTCCATTAAAGAAAGTAATAGATGATCATTGATTGTCATGGCCACTATACAACAGCACCAAAAGCGTTGAAGGCTTGGCGTGATGCCCAAGTTGCTAACTTAGATACACCCGAGTTAGGGCCGAAATTATCTGATTTAAAAATTAGTGATGATGAAATTCGCGAGTCTATTGAAGAAAATCAACTGGCTAGAATGAAAGAGCGGGGCATTGATGTCACCATCTTTTCCCCGCAAGCCAGCTTTATGACTCACCATATTGGAGACTTCAATACCTCGGCGACATGGGCAGCTCTTTGCAATGAGCTTTGCTATCGAGTGACGCAGTTGTTCCCGAAGCACTTTGTTGGCGCTGCAATGTTACCTCAGTCGCCAGGCGTAGATATCAGAACTTGTTTGCCTGAGATGCGTAAATGTATTAATGAATATGGGTTTGTAGGCATTAACCTTAATCCTGATCCTTCGGGTGGTTACTGGCGAGACCCTCCATTAAGTGACGCCTATTGGCACCCAATCTACAACGAAATGATTGCTTTGGACGTGCCAGCAATGATTCATGTGAGTTCGAGCTGTAATGATTGCTTTCATACTACTGGTGCACATTATTTAAATGCAGACACTACTGCATTTATGCAATGTTTGACCTCGGATTTGTTTGTGCAGTTTCCAGCCTTACGATTCTTAATTCCGCATGGGGGTGGAGCAGTACCCTATCACTGGGGGCGATTTAGGGGGCTGGCAAAAGATATGAATATCCATGACATAAATCAAAAACTACTCAACAACATTTATTTTGATACTTGTGTTTATCACCAGCCGGGAATTAACCTTTTGACTGAAGTCATTCCGACAAAAAATATTTTATTTGCATCAGAAACGTTTGGGGCTGTGAAAGATATTGATCCCGATAGCGGATTTTATTTTGATGATACCCGCCGCTATCTGAATGCCGTTAATGGATTGAACGAGCAAGAGAAGAGCATGATTTTTGAAGAGAATGCGCGCAAGGTGTTTTCAAGAATTAACAACAGAGTTCCAAAGTAAACGAGGCATATGATGACATCTGAAGAATTTGATCGTTTTTACAGGGGGCGGTTGGAGAAGTTAGCCACCTCTAATTTAAGTGACGCATTAGATAAATTAGGAATAGCCGCTGCGGTAATCGGCATTGTTCCGCAATGGGGCAAGACTAAGGTGATTGGCAGGGCAATTACGATCCGCATGATTGCTGCAGGCGCTGTGCAAAGTAAAGCTCATCTCGG
>JBIJAM010000019.1:0-35613 GCA_044345755.1 Polynucleobacter sp.
TGGCCACTGTCATCTCCCAAGGACGTCACGACAAAGTGAAAATCTTTAAGATGCGCCGGCGCAAGCACTATCAAAAGCACCAGGGCCATCGTCAGAATTTCACTGAAATTTTGATCAATACGATTAAGGCCTAATCAGGCACACGCTGAAATAGCAGGAGAACAACAATGGCACAGAAAAAAGGCGGCGGCTCGACACGAAATGGCCGCGACTCAGAATCGAAACGCTTAGGCGTTAAGGTATATGGCGGCGAGCACATTAACGCTGGCAGCATCATCATTCGTCAACGTGGCACCAAGGTTCATCCTGGCGCAAACGTAGGCATTGGTAAAGACCACACTTTATTTGCATTAATCGATGGTCAAGTGCAATTTGGTGTTAAAGGCGCTTTAAATAAGGCCCAAGTTTCGGTATTGCCTCGTTCATAAGGCAGCCTGACTGAGAACCGTTTTATTTCCAAACGCAACACCGAAATTAAACTCTTAGGAACAGGCCTCGCACAGCGAGGCCTTTTTTATTCATGAAATTTATTGACGAAGCTCGAATCGAAGTAATTGCTGGCGACGGTGGCGCTGGTAGTGCTTCCATGCGCCGAGAAAAGTTCATCGAGTTTGGTGGACCGGATGGTGGTGATGGCGGGCGCGGGGGCAGTGTCTATGCGGTTGCCGATCGCAACATCAATACCTTGATTGACTACCGCTACGCCAAAACCCATACCGCCAAAAATGGTGAACCGGGGCGAGGCGCTGATTGCTATGGCAGAGCAGGTATTGATATTGAATTGCGCATGCCGGTAGGCACCATCATTTCCGATTTTGAAACGGGTGATCTGATTGCTGATCTGACAACGCATGGTGAGCGCCTCTGCTTGGCTGAAGGTGGAGTCGGCGGCTGGGGCAACATTCACTTTAAGAGCAGTACGAATCGCGCACCACGGCAAAAGACCAATGGAAAACCAGGGGACCGTCGCAAACTCAAACTCGAGTTAAAGGTGTTAGCCGATGTGGGTTTGCTGGGTATGCCCAATGCCGGTAAATCGACCTTGATTACTGCAGTATCCAATGCCAGGCCCAAAATTGCGGATTATCCGTTTACGACCTTGCATCCGAATTTGGGAGTGGTGCGTGTTGGGCAAGAGCGCAGTTTTGTGATTGCCGACATTCCAGGCTTGATTGAAGGAGCAGCAGAAGGAGCTGGCTTAGGTCATCGATTCTTGCGCCACTTACAGCGCACGGGCGTTTTATTGCACATGGTTGATCTCGCGCCTTTTGATGAGGGCGTTGATAACGTTGCCGATGCAAAGGCGATTGTGAATGAGCTGCGTAAATACGATGAGGCTTTGGCAGAAAAGCCGCGCTGGTTAGTGCTCAATAAGATCGACATGATCCCAGAGGATGAGCGTGCTACAAAGGCAAAAGACTTCATTAAGCGCTTTAAATGGAAAGGGCCTGTCTTTGAGATTTCCGCTTTGACCGGCCTCGGTTGTGAAAAGCTCTGTTATGCCTTGCAAGATTACTTAGACTCGGTTCGCCGTGAGCACGATGCTGCAGAGGAGCGAGCAATCGATCCGCGCTACCAAGGCAACGACGAAGAGCGTGCACGCAAAGTGATGGACGCTGAAGACTAATTTGGAATAAAAAATACGATTGAGATGTAAATGGGAATACAGAACGCAAAACGAATTGTGGTGAAAGTAGGCTCTAGCCTCGTTACTAATAATGGCGAAGGCTTGGATCATGCAGCCATCGCCAATTGGGCAGAACAAGTTGCCGGTTTACAAAAATCAGGCTGTGAGGTCTTGATGGTCAGTTCCGGCGCTATTGCTGAAGGAATGCAGCGCCTTGCTTGGAAGCAGCGCCCTACTGACATACACCAGCTGCAAGCCGCTGCTGCAGTCGGTCAAATGGGTTTAGTGCAGGTGTATGAAACTTCTTTTGCGCGTTTTGGTTTGCGAAGCGCCCAAGTCTTGCTAACCAATGCCGATTTAGCCAATAGCGAACGCAACGCCAACGCCAAGGCAACGCTCGCTACATTACTGCAGTTAGGTGTGGTGCCCATCATTAATGAAAACGATACGGTCGTAACCGATGAAATTAAGTTTGGTGACAACGATCACCTGGCAGCGTTAGTTGCTAACTTAGTGCGTGCAGATGCTCTTGTGATCTTGACGGATCAAGGTGGGCTCTATACAGCCGATCCCAGAAAAGACAGCAGCGCAAGCTTGGTGGCCAATGCAATTGCTGGTGATCCTAATTTAGAAACCATGGCAGGCGGTGCTGGAAGTGAATTAAGTAAAGGCGGCATGTTGACTAAGGTCTTGGCCGCTAAGACAGCAAGTGCTACTGGCACAAGCACCGTCATTGCGTCTGGTCATGCGCCGCAGGTATTAACTAATTTATACGCTGGTATTAGTCTCGGCACTTGCTTGCGGCCAGCCTAAATAGCGACGATGTGCAGCTTTAATTGATAACACCAAATGAGTTGGTGGGCTTTATTCCGCCAATAAAGCCATTGGGATCGAGTGATTGCAGCACTGTTTTTAAACTTCTCTCTTGGCTAGAAAAATTACAGAGTGCGCCCTGCGCCAGTGCGGCCTGATAGCGATTCGGGATATTGTCTTTGATCCCAGACCAGCCGCCTAAGGGATTTTCTCGCCAGCTGGAGTTGGTTTCATAGGTGCCATAAAGACGGGCTTGATAGGAATCGCAGCGAATGCCTTCGTATTGGGTTTGTTTTGATCCGCTCGGGCTCATGATTTGAACCATATAGCGCGTTACACCATCATTACCAATCAAGATGGATTGGGTATCGATTGCGAACTTAAAGACGGTGGTCTCGGATACATAAAATGGCAGCAGGGTTTTGGGGTTTGGCGGAACCAGCGGCATGCTGGTGCTGCCCTCTTTAAAAACCGTAGGAGCATAGGGATCGACCCCGCTGATCATGGGGTCGCCAGAGCAGCCAATCAAGCTTGCTGAAACGAGCAAGCAGCTTACATAGGTAAAGAAGCGGGAGCACTTAAAAGAAGGTGTATGCATGGGGTCAGCCTAAAAGATGGGCGCTACTTTAGTTGGGTGGGGCATCTGAGTCATGGCGCCTAACGTGTTGCGTGAGCTCGAGCGGGGCACCCCAAACCAGCTGTTGTAATTTCAGGTTGCGAGTGAGGTAACGCGCTAGTTCCGATAGGGCTAACTCGTACACCTCGCGCTTAAAATCCACCACGGAATCGAGCTCAATCCAATAGGGGTGCCAGCGCCAAGCATCGAATTCAGGGTGCTCGGTTGCGCGCAGGTGAATGTCGCTATCGTGCCCAGTTAGGCGCAGTAAAAACCAAATCTGCTTTTGACCTCGGTAGCTGGCCCGTTGCATCCGGCTGGTCGTTTGACGGCGCAAGAACTCCTCCGGGACATCATAGCGGAGCCAGTCCCTGGTGCGTCCAACGATCTGGACATGTTCCGGCAGCAAGCCAACCTCTTCGTGCAATTCGCGGTACATGGCCTCTTCTGGGCTTTCACCATGCTGAATCCCGCCTTGCGGGAACTGCCACGAATGCTGCCCAACGCGTTTTCCCCAGAAAACCTCGTTAGAGCCGTTAAGGAGGACAATGCCGACATTGGGTCGATACCCTTCACGGTCGAGCATAATCGCGCTCCAAATCCATTAAAATCAGTGATTTGATTATATCTATACATGAAAGCCACACAAACCTTTCTCGCGACCCTCAAGGAAGCCCCCTCTGATGCTGAGGTGGTTTCGCATCAGCTCATGGTGCGTGCTGGCTTAATTCGTAAGTTAAGTGCCGGAATTTATAACTACTTGCCACTGGGTTTAAAGGTGATTCGCAAGGTGGAAAATATTATTCGCGACGAAATGAATCGGGCAGGTGCAATAGAGCTCCTCATGCCCATGATTCAGCCAGCAGAGCTTTGGCAAGAAACGGGCCGCTGGGAGAAGATGGGTCCTGAGCTACTCCGAATTAAAGACCGACATGAGCGCGATTTTTTAATTCAGCCTACCTCCGAAGAAGTCGTAACTGATTTGGCTCGAAATGAAATCCGAAGCTACAAGCAGTTGCCAGTGAACTTCTATCAAATTCAGACCAAGTTTCGCGATGAGCGCCGTCCGCGTTTTGGCATCATGCGCGGCCGCGAGTTCAGCATGAAGGACGCCTACTCATTTGATCGGGATACTGCTGGCCTGAAGCAGTCCTATCAGTTGATGTTTGATGCCTACACGCGTATTTTTGAGCGCATGGGCTTGGTGTTTAGGGCAGTTACCGCTGACAACGGCGCGATTGGTGGCTCCGGCAGTCAAGAGTTTCATGTGATTGCCGATACCGGTGAAGATGCCATTGTGTATTGCCCCAACTCCGATTACGCCGCCAATTTAGAGGCTGCAGAGTCGCTTTCATTAATTCCAGTTCGCGCTGCGCCAACGGTCGCAATGCAAAAAGTAGCAACGCCCGACCAAACCCGCTGCGATCAAGTGGCGCAGTTCTTGTCGCTTCCGCTCGAACAAACCGTGAAGACCCTGGTTTTCGCAGTAGACCAAGAGAAGGGTCCAGCTAAACTCTTCATGCTCTTGCTCCGCGGTGATCACGAGTTAAATGAAGTCAAGCTCAGCAAAATTCCAGGCCTGGCCGAATCCCGTTTTGCCAGCGAGGCAGAAATCGCCGCCGCATGCAATGCAAGTCCGGGCTCCTTAGGGCCAGTAGGTGTTAGCGCCGATGTCGTCATCATTGCCGATCGCACGGTAGCGAATATGCATGATTTTGTTTGCGGCGCAAATGCCACTGGATTCCATTTGACTGGCGTGAACTGGGAGCGCGACTTACCCTTGCCGCAGGTTGCTGACATCCGTAATGCCGTGGCTGGTGATCCGTCGCCCGATGGCAAAGGCCCAGTTGAAATTTGCCGCGGCATTGAAGTTGGACACGTCTTTCAATTGGGTACGCGCTACTCGGAAGCAATGCGCTGCACCTTTTTGGATGAGAACGGTAAAGCACAACCAATGGTGATGGGTTGTTATGGGATTGGCGTAACGCGTTTACTCGGCGCAGCGATTGAACAGGGCCATGATGATCGGGGTATCGTCTGGCCGATTTCGATGGCGCCGTTTGAAGTGGTGATTTGTCCTGTGGGTTACGACAAGTCGGAGTCTGTCAGAGCAGAAGCCGATACCTTGCACGATGCACTCCTGGCTGCGGGCATTGATGTGGTGCTGGATAACCGTGGTGAGCGCCCGGGTGCAATGTTTGCCGACTGGGAGTTAATCGGCGTGCCCTACCGTGTGGTGATTGGTGAGCGTGGACTTAAAGATGGGCAGCTGGAGTTTCAGGGTCGTACCGAAAGTACGGCGCAGAACATTCCCCTTGCAAACATCAAAGACCACGTCATCGCCGCTGTGCAGGCGGCCAAGCAACAGACCGCGTAATCGAATAAAGGTAGAAGGTAAGGCAGCTTATTTTTTAAATAGGCCGCCAAGTCCTTTAGCCGCACCACGCGCTGCCATCGAGCCCATCATGCGGGCCATCTTGCCACCCTTAAATTGCTTCATCATGGTTTGCATTTGCTCGAACTGCGCGAGCATGCGATTAACTTCTTGCACTTGAACGCCGGCGCCTGCAGCAATGCGGCGCTTACGACTTGCTTTTAGTAGCTCAGGCTTGCTCCGCTCTTTTGCAGTCATGCTATCAATGATGCCGCGCATGCGTTTGATTTGCAGATCCGCTTGACTCATATTGACCTTGCCGGCGTTTTGCGTCATGTGGCTGGGCAATTTATCCAGCATATTGGCCATGCCGCCCATTTGCTGCATTTGGGTAATTTGATCTCGAAAGTCGGCTAGATCAAACCCGCCTTTTTGCATCTTGACGGCCAACTTCTCTGCTTTGGCAACGTCGATGTTTTGATGGGCTTGCTCGACCAAAGCCAGAATATCGCCCATACCCAAAATACGGTTGGCCATGCGCTCGGCATCAAATGGTTCTAGGCCATCCATCTTCTCGGCCACGCCGATGAATTTCAGTGGCACGCCCGTAACATGGCGTACCGATAGGGCCGCGCCGCCGCGGGAATCACCATCGAGTTTGGTGAGTACTACGCCGCTCAAGGGCAGCGCCTCATGGAATGCCTTGGCTGTGTTGACGGCATCTTGACCTAACATCGCATCGACCACAAAGAGGGTCTCGATCGGTTTGACGGCACTGTGCAACTGCGCAATCTCCTGCATCAGTGCTTCATCAATACCTAAGCGACCCGCGGTATCAACAATCAGTACGTCAAAGTAGTGACGGCGCGCCCAGTCCAATGCATTGGTGGCAATTTCCACTGGCTTTTGATTGGTGTTGCTCGGGAAGCACTCCACACCAACCAATTGACTAACGGTTTCTAGCTGCTCGATCGCGGCAGGGCGATAGACGTCGCAGGAGACAGTTAAAACTTTTTTCTTTTGGGTTTCACGTAGCCATTTAGCAAGTTTGCCAACCGACGTGGTTTTACCTGCGCCCTGTAAGCCAGCCATCAAAATCACGGCAGGGGGTTGGGTAGCGAGGTTGAGTTCGCTGCTTTGACTGCCGTCGCCGGCCATGACGCTGGTTAATTCCCGTTGCACCACCCCAACTAGGGCTTGCCCTGGACTGAGGCTACCAACCACTTCCTCACCAAGGGCTTTGAATTTAACCTGCTCGAGTAGGGATTTCACTACGGGGAGGGCTACGTCGGCTTCGAGTAAGGCCAAACGGATCTCGCGCAGCATGTCTGCGGTGTTACTTTCAGTGAGACGAGCCTCACCGCGCATTGTTTTAACAACACGAGAAAGGCGGTCTGTGAGGTTCTCTAGCATTTATCGATTAGACTTTCCAAATGACAATTTTAGGTTACTCCAGCTTCGACTGGCTTCCCTCGGCACTTTATCTGCTTTTGCTGATCACATTAAGCGTCCGTCCGCGCAATCGGCCTGAGACCAAGCCCTTCATTTTTTTGGTGCAAGGCCTCATTTTCCTCATTCTATTGGTGCATGGCGCGGTCTTGCACGACTCGATCTTTACGCCCGAAGGCTTTGTCTTTGGGTTTGCGCAAAACCTCTCCTTAATCGCCTGGGTTGGACTGGCTTTTTATTGGTTTCAGAGTTGGATTTTGCCGATATCCAGCATGCGCCTCATGGCCCTTGCCTTGGCAATGGTATGCGCAATTCTGCCCGATCTTTTTCCGGGCACTTTACTGTCGGCCCGCACTGTCTCCGATGCCTGGTTCAAAGGGCATTTTATTGTGGCAACCAGTGCCGTTGGTTTGTTAAGCCTCGCCGTAATGCATGCTATCTTGATGAGCATTCAGGACCGGGCCTTGCGCCGTCAATTTACCTATACTCAAGATAGCCGCATTGGCCACTGGCTCGAGTCCTTGCCACCCTTGATGGCAATGGAGAGCCTCCTCTTCAGCTTCATTTATGTGGGCTTTGCATTACTGAGCCTAACCGTTTTTTCCGGACTCTTCTTTTCGCAGGCGCTATTTGGTCGGCCGCTGGTCTTTGATCATAAAACCATCTTTGCCTTGATCTCCTGGTTCTTATTTGCTGGATTGATTGTGGCGCGTTGGCGTGTGGGTTTGCGCGGTTTAGTAGCCATTCGCTGGGTCTTGGGCGCCTATCTTGCGCTCATTCTGGCTTATGTCGGTAGCCGCTTTGTGCTTGAAGTTATTTTGCAGCGAACCTAATTGTGCTGAAATGGATTTTGCTGCTGGTCGGCGTTGGCCTCATTTACTTTTGGATTAAAAACAAGGGCCGCACTGCGCAAGTAGAAAAAGTAAAAGCAAAAGCCCAAGCCCCCGCGCCAGTCATCGCAGAGTCAGAAGAAATCAGGCCTTGCCGTCATTGCGGAGTGCATTTGCCCGCTACTGAGGGGGTAATGCACGAAGATCGTTTTTACTGCTCTAGCCCACACCGCGATGCGATTGATTCCAAGGGCTGGTTGGGATCGGCAATGTGGCGGGTCTCCCCGAATTTTGATGCTCGGCCGAATGAAACAAAGACCGATCTGGTGGTGTTGCACCACATTAGCCTTCCACCCGGGCAATTTAAAACCCAGAGCAGCACGCAATACATTGTTGATTTTTTTCAGAACCAACTGGATCCGCAGGCACACCCTTATTTTGCCGACATTGCGGAGCGACGCGTCTCAAGCCACTTTTTGATTGCCCGCTCCGGACGCGTTATTCAATTTGTATCGACGCAGAATCGGGCTTGGCACGCGGGCGAATCCCAATTTGAGGGGCGCGCACGTTGCAACGATTTTTCGATTGGGATTGAGCTCGAGGGTGACGGCGATACCGTTTTTGAAGAAACGCAGTACCAGGCGCTGCAGCAGCTCATTACGCAGTTGCAATCCCAGAATCCCCATTTCCGTTTTGCTGGCCATAGTGATATTGCGCCTGAACGAAAAACCGATCCCGGTCTTCAGTTTGATTGGGCGCGGTTTCAAAAAGACAACAGATTGCCCCTTGAAAAATTACCATTTGGCCTTGCTTCACGCTAGTTCATTAAGGCCTATCTTTATGTATGTAAGCATTCGCTTACATTAGCTGCCAACAGCTAAAGCACCCTCTGAATTTGCACCAATATTGACCCTCATATTGCCTATAAAAATAAGGGCAAATCCTAGGTATTTTTTGTAATAAAAAACATACGCGACCCGCAATAATTCCCTATACTTAGTACCTAAGTGCAAAAAAAACACTAGATGTAGTGTTGTTTTGCCAAAAACACAATTAAAAAATAAGGTTAAATCCTTGTTTTAAAACGACATTTCTTACACGAACTTAGGTAAACGCAGGGGCGCTATGACATATACCAACCAATCGGCAGCAGAGGCACAATTAGGGCAACCATCCGGTGGCAACCCCACCGCAAATATGACCCAAAGTCCATCTGCTGGATTTGTTGCTGGTGGTGTTGGTGGCACCCAAGCAACCCAGTTGTCGGATTACAAAATTATTCGGCGCAACGGGTCAGTTGTAGCGTTTGAGCCATCCAAAATTGCGATTGCAGTTACTAAAGCATTTTTAGCCGTAAACGGCGGACAGGGCGCTGCCTCTGCTCGCGTACGCGAGCAGGTAGAGCAATTGACGCATGCAGTCGTTCGCGCCTTACTGCGTAGTCGCCCTAATGGTGGCACCTTTCACATTGAAGACATTCAAGATCAGGTTGAATTAGCGCTCATGCGCAGCGGCGAGCACAACGTCGCCCGTGCCTATGTCCTGTACCGCGAAAAGCGCAATCAAGAACGCGCAAGCCACCAAGCAGCCGCACCAGAGACACAAACTACTGCACAGCAGGCAGATTCTGGCATCACCGTGATCGACAACGGCGTAAGCAAATCCCTCGATATGGCTGCTTTGCGTACTGTGATTCAGGCCGCATGCGAAGGCTTAGGGAATGCGATTGACGCTACCCCCATACTGACTGAAACCATCAAGAATTTGTACGACGGTGTACCCATGGCGCAGGTGTATGACTCTGCCATCTTGGCCTCCCGTACCTTAATTGAAAAAGACCCCGCCTATAGCCAGGCAACCGCACGAATCCTGATGCATGTGATCCGCAAAGAGATTTTGGGTTACGAGGTTTTGCAGGGCAATATGCAAGCCGAGTACGGTACGTACTTTGCAAAATACATTAACGAGGGTATCGGCGCCGAGTTGCTAGATCCCCGTATGCGTGAATTTGATTTGGCGCGCCTCGCTGCGGCCCTGAATGCAGATCGTGACTTGCAGTTCAATTACCTCGGCCTGCAAACCTTGTACGACCGGTATTTCTTGCACATTGAAGACCGCCGCATTGAAATGCCACAGGCTTTCTTTATGCGCGTAGCCATGGGCCTATCTCTGAATGAGCTTGACCGTGAAGCCCGTGCCATTGAGTTCTATGAAGTGCTCTCGACATTTGACTTTATGTCCAGCACACCAACCCTCTTTAATTCAGCGACAACCCGTCCGCAGCTCTCCAGCTGCTACTTGACCACCGTCGCAGATGACCTCGATGGCATTTATGAGGCCTTGAAAGAGAATGCATTGCTGTCAAAGTTCGCTGGCGGCCTTGGCAATGATTGGACTAATGTACGTGCCCTCGGCAGCCATATCAAAGGCACAAACGGTAAGTCACAGGGCGTAGTGCCATTCTTAAAGGTAGTGAATGACACTGCCGTTGCAGTAAACCAAGGCGGTAAGCGCAAGGGTGCGGTTTGCGCCTATTTGGAAACATGGCACTTGGATATCGAGGAATTCTTGGAACTGCGTAAGAACACGGGCGATGATCGCCGCCGTACGCATGACATGAATACCTCCAACTGGATTCCTGACCTCTTCATGAAGCGCGTTATGGAAAACGGGGACTGGACCCTGTTCTCTCCATCCAATACCCCCGATTTACACGATAAATTCGGCAAAGCGTTTGAAGAGGCGTATGTTGCCTATGAAAAGCAGGCTGAAAGCGGTGCTTTAAAACCATCCCGCACCATTCCTGCACAGCAGTTATGGCGCAAGATGCTGGGCATGCTGTTTGAAACCGGCCACCCTTGGATCACCTTTAAAGATCCTTGCAATATCCGTAGCCCACAACAGCATGTCGGCGTAGTCCACTCGTCCAATCTGTGTACCGAGATCACCCTCAACACCAATGATGATGAAATCGCGGTCTGTAACTTGGGTTCTGTGAACTTAACTGCCCACATGACAACCGACGCAAATGGCCGCATGGTGCTCGATCACGACAAATTGCAAAAGACCATCGCTACTGCAATGCGTATGCTCGATAACGTGATTGACATCAATTACTATGCGGTTGCAAAGGCGCGCAATTCAAACCTCAAGCACCGCCCAGTCGGTCTTGGCATCATGGGCTTCCAGGATTGCTTGCACATGCAACGCATTCCCTACGCCAGCGATGAAGCGGTTCAGTTTGCCGATGCCTCCATGGAAGCCGTCTGTTATTACGCCTACCAGGCTTCGAATGCCCTCGCAGAAGAGCGTGGCACCTACAGTAGCTACAAGGGTTCGCTGTGGGATCGCGGTATCCTCCCGCAAGACTCTGTGCGTTTGTTAGCGGAAGAGCGTGGTGGTTATTTGGAAGTCAATATGTCCTCCACTTTGGATTGGGATAGCCTGCGCGCACGCATTAAGCAGTTCGGTATGCGCAATTCCAATTGCGTCGCCATTGCACCGACTGCAACGATTTCCAATATTATTGGTGTATCGGCGTGCATCGAGCCTACCTTCCAGAACCTGTTTGTGAAATCCAATTTATCGGGTGAGTTCACGGTAGTAAACGAGTATTTGGTGCGTGACCTCAAAGACCGCGGCCTCTGGGATGAAGTGATGATTGCCGATTTGAAGTACTTTGACGGTACCTTATCGAAGATTGATCGCGTACCACAGGATTTGCGCGATATTTATGCGACCGCCTTTGAAGTAGAGCCAAGCTGGTTGGTGGAAGCAGCATCGCGCCGTCAGAAATGGATCGACCAAGCGCAATCCTTGAATATTTACATGGCTGGCGCCTCCGGCAAGAAGCTGGATGATACCTATAAGTTGGCTTGGTTGCGTGGATTAAAGACCACGTATTACCTGCGCACGATGGCAGCAACCCACGTGGAGAAGTCGACTGTAGCAAGCGGTCAGCTTAACTCGGTATCCAGCGGCGGCGGTGTCAATGGTACCGACGCGGCAGCAGCACTAGCGGCAGATGGTCCTGTTTGTACGATGCGCCCAGGCGATGCTGGGTTTGATGAATGTGAGGCCTGCCAGTAAGCCATTTGCTAACTGGCAGTGAAATGATGGAATTTTGGAGAATACTATGTTGAATTGGGAAGAAGAAGTGGCGCCAGCAGTGGCTAAAGTCGGCTTAGCGCCGCAGCCAGCAGTACAGCCACAGAAAGCGCCTCAGCCAGATCAAGTAGCAATAGCACCCCAAACTGTGGCACCTACGCCAGTAGATGCCGCTAATTTATCGGGTGGCGCAGCCTTGCGTGTCAATGCCGCTGATAAGCGCGTGATCAATGCGAAGACTGACGTAAATCAGCTGGTTCCATTTAAATATAAGTGGGCCTGGGAGAAGTATTTGGCGGGTTGTGCAAACCACTGGATGCCACAAGAGATCAATATGAACCGCGATATCGCGCTTTGGAAAGATCCCAATGGCTTGACAGAAGATGAGCGTCGCATCATTAAGCGCAACTTGGGTTTCTTCACAACTGCAGATTCTTTGGCCGCAAACAATATTGTGTTGGGCACTTATCGCCACATTACTGCTCCAGAATGCCGCCAATACCTATTGCGTCAGGCTTTCGAGGAGGCAATTCATACCCACGCCTACCAATATATCGTTGAATCTTTAGGTTTAGACCAGTCTGAAATCTTTAATGCGTACAACGAGATTGAGTCAATTCGCGCTAAAGACCAGTTCTTAATTCCGTACATTGACGTGCTCACGGATCCCAACTTTAAGACCGGCACATTAGAAAACGATCAAAAGTTACTGCGTTCGCTAATTGTTTTTGCCTGCGTAATGGAAGGTTTATTCTTTTATGTTGGTTTTACGCAAATCCTTGCAATGGGTCGCCAGAACAAAATGACGGGTGCTGCTGAGCAGTATCAATACATCTTGCGTGACGAGTCAATGCACTGCAATTTTGGTATCGATTTGATTAACCAAATCAAGCTGGAGAACCCGCAGTTATGGACTTCCGCGTTCAAAGAAGAGATCCGCAGCATCTTCGAACAAGCAGTCGAATTAGAGTACCGTTATGCCGAAGATACGATGCCTCGGGGTGTCCTCGGATTGAACGCGCCGATGTTCAAAGGCTACCTCCGATACATCTGTAATCGTCGGTGTATGCAAATAGGACTTGACGCAATGTTCCCAAATGAAGAGAATCCATTTCCATGGATGTCAGAAATGATCGATCTGAAGAAAGAACGAAACTTTTTTGAGACACGCGTTATTGAGTATCAAACGGGTGGTGCGCTGAACTGGGAGTAATGTTTTACCTAATAAGCGCCTCACTGGTTAACAGGAGAGTAAACGGTTGGATAGTTTTAGTAATCTAAAGCAGACACAGTTTAAAAAACACCTCAAACGAGGCGTTTGCTCTTTATTCTCCTTTTTTTCCAGCATTTTTAAGAAGCCGTCACCCCTTGGGGTCGCGGCTTTTTTTCCAGGATTCATTAGCGTGCAGCACTTAGCATCAAGCCGCGCGCCGATGAATGGCTCGCTCGCTCAGTCCGCCAGGCCTTATGGCACGGTAGATCTGAATGGTCGGGTCTTCTTAATCGGTAGTTCGTTCTAATCCTCACGTGAAGGAGTATCACTATGGCAATCGCCAAAAAGAAACCAGCTGCAAAGAAACCTGCTGCAAAGAAAAAAGTAGCTGCTAAGAAGCCTGCTGCAAAGAAAGTAGCAAAGAAGAAGCCTGCTGCTAAAAAAGCTGCTGCTAAGAAGCCTGCTGCAAAGAAAGTAGCAAAGAAGAAGCCAGCCGCAAAGAAAGTAGCAAAGAAGAAGCCTGCTGCTAAAAAAGCTGCTGCTAAGAAGCCTGCTGCTAAGAAAGCTGCAAAGCGCAAGCCTGCTGCAAAAAAAAAGTAAGTAAGCCTGCTGCCAAGAAGAAAGCGGGCTCTGCTGTAAAAAAGCCCGCGGCTAAGAAGCCTGCTGCTACTGCGCAAACTGCGTTGAATCCAGCTGCTGCTTGGCCTTTCCCAACCGGCACACGCCCATAAGCGCAAGCTTATAGGTCAGGTAGTATTGCAATGGGGTCCCTCGGGACCCCATTTTTATTGCCAATTACCAAGCGCCGCAAGCGGCGAGTTTGGTTTAAATCACCTTAAAACCCAAATCCAAACGCAGTTTTGAATTGATCTTTAATCTGATCCAAGCTCAATTGGTGGTTTTGTGGGCCTTGATGGGCAATCTTGACCGAGCCCATTAGACTGGCCAGGCGGCCGGTTGTCTCCCAGTCCATGCCGTTTTCTAAACCAAACAGAAGTCCGCCTCGAAAGGCGTCGCCACAGCCGGTTGGATCAATCAGTTGTGCGGCTTTGACCGGGGGGATGGCAATCGATTTACCGCCTGCATAAATCTGGGCGCCTTCTGCGCCTTTGGTAACGATCAGCGCTTTGACGCGCTCACCCAATTGCGCAAGCGTCAGGCCAGTTCGCTTAGAGAGCATTTCACCCTCATAGTCATTGACTGCCAGGTAGCTTGCTAGTTCAGTAAGTTCTAAGAGCTCAGGGCCGTCAAACATAGGTAAACCCTGACCTGGATCAAAGATGAATGGAATCTGCGCCTCTGCCAACTGATGGCAGTGCTCCCACATGCCAGCGCGACCATCGGGCGCAACAATCGCTAAGGTAACGGGCGCGCTTTTCTTCTGAGTACGCGCAGCCGTGACATCACTGACCTGATTCAGGTGCGATTCATTCATAGCGCCAGGGTGAAAGGCCGTAATCTGATTATTCGAGAGATCGGTGGTGATCATCGCCTGTGCAGTAAATGCACCCTCGAGGGTGCGAATATGGCTGGTATCAATTTGCAAGTCCTTGAGGCGATCAAGGTAGGGCGTAGCGTCGCCCCCTACCGTTGCCATGATGACGGGCTCACCGCGGAGTAACTTGAGGTTGTAGGCAATGTTGCCAGCACAGCCACCGAATTCGCGGCGCATGCTGGGGACTAAAAAGGCGACGTTCAGAATATGAATTTGGTCTGGCAGGATTTGATCCTGAAAGCGGCCTTCAAAGTTCATGATGGTGTCATAAGCGATGGAACCGCAAATAAGGCTAGCCATAAAGTACTTTCGTAATGATTGGGGGTTAGGGATAAAAAAGCCGCACACGATACCCGGCAGCATTGCTGGGTACTTGCAGGGGAATGAGGGCGCGGATACTTTCCCCGCCGGGTGCTCCGTCGCGAGCAAACTGCACATGGGATTCGCGCCACGATGCTGGCAACCATTCTTCTGGCGAAAACACAATCAATTGCACGGCAGATTCATCGGTATCGGTGAGGGTTAACTCCAAATGTGGGAGTGCAATTGGCATCATTAATCGATTTTGTATCTCAACTTCGAGCACGGATGGGTTTGCAGGCTCTTTAGAGGCTTGCTGCGCTGTTTGCATGCCGAGCGCGCTCAATTTAATCTTCCACGCAGAAAAATCGCGTATAGCCCCTTCAGTGCAGCCAAATGACTCACACAACATTTGATCAACGCGCAATAAGGCAGTAAACGTTTCCAAATGGAATGCCGATGGCGTGTGATCCACCCGCGGCGCAGCAAATGGCAGCAAGCGATCACGTGCAACGTGCATAGAAAAAAGACCTAAGGCGCCGCCAAGAATCAAAATGAGAGCTAACTTACCGAACCAACCGAAAGTCAGAACCTGATTTACTGCGGATGAGCTTAATCCGCTAGCGGCGTCAGGATTATTTTTTTTTACTTCGCTGGCATTGAGCGAGGCGGACTTGGAGGAATCTTCTAGCCTGCCAGAGAGACAGACCCAGCCGTCACTTTCTTTCCAGACGGAGAGCGTCAGCCACTGACTATAGGTGGCAATCACTTCATCAGCCTGACGGCTCAGCACCCCAGAGAGTACGATCTGACCCCCGGGGCGGATGCGCTGCACTAAAGCTGGCGCTAAGACTTGCAAGGGATTGGCCAAAATATTGGCCATAACAATGTCATAGCGCGCATCAGCGCCCAGCATCGGCACTGCATCGTCAGGCAATGCAAAGGTGATATCGACCGCATTGATTTCCGCATTGCTACGCGCAGCGACCATGGCTTGGGGATCAATGTCGGTGCCTACTACGGGGTTGCAACCTAATTTTTTGGCGGCGATGGCCAAAATACCGGAGCCACAGCCGTAATCGAGCAAGCTTGTATTTCGCAAATGGGTTTGTTGCTCGAGCCAGAGGAGGCAAAGGTGGGTGGTAGGGTGACTACCAGTTCCAAATGCCAACCCCGGATCAACCGCCAAACAAATCGCGTTTGGATCGGCGGGGGTTTCGTGCCAAGAGGGCACCACCCAAATACGCTCACCAATCTGAATCGGTGCAAATTGGCTTTGCGTAAGGCGCACCCAATCTTGCTCGGCTACGATTTTTTCTTCAGGACGCGTTAGGCTAAAACCAGCGTCGCTTAAGGATTGCAGAAGTTCTGGAATGAAGTCCGCCTCATCCGAATGATCTATATCGGGATTGAACAGGGCAGTGACGGTCGAGCGATCCCATGCTTGAACCTCAGGAGAAAGCCCGGGTTCGCCGTAAAGGGGGTTTTCATCATAGCCGCCGGCAGCGGCATCTTCCACCGTAATCGACAGGGCGCCGAGCTCCATCAGCGCATCACCTAAGGGTTCGGCTATCTCAGCATGAACCGTAAAAATCAGTTCACGGTACGGCATGGCCCTGCGCTTTCAAGAAAGACTACCCCTTGACTCGGCTGGCAGCTTGCTCTTCCAGGCGATGTTCGAGGTAATGAATGCTAGTGCCACCTTCTTCAAAGTTCGGGTCGAGCATCAGTTCGCGGTGCAGTGGGATATTGGTGGTGATGCCATCAATGACGATTTCCGAGAGGGCAATGCGCATGCGACGGATTGCTTGTTCGCGGGTCTTGCCATAGGAAATCAATTTACCAATCATCGAATCGTAGTTTGGGGGCACCATATAGCCGCCATAGGCATGCGAATCAACCCGGATACCAGGGCCACCTGGCATATGCCATGACAGAATTCGGCCCGGACTGGGCGTAAATTTGAAGGGATCTTCCGCATTGATGCGGCACTCGATGGCGTGCCCTTGGAACACGACGTCTTTTTGGCGAAAGCCGAGCTTGAGTCCCGCCGCAATTCGAATTTGCTCTTGGACAATATCAACGCCGGTAATCATTTCAGTGACGGGGTGCTCGACTTGAACTCGGGTATTCATCTCAATAAAGAAAAACTCGCCACCTTCGTAGAGAAATTCGAATGTGCCTGCGCCGCGGTAGCCCATTTTGCGGCAGGCTTCTGCGCAGCGCTCACCAATTTTGGCAATCGCACGGCGATCGATACCGGGGGCTGGTGCTTCTTCGATAATCTTTTGGTGGCGGCGCTGCATCGAGCAGTCGCGTTCACCGAGCCAAACTGCATTGCCGTGGGTATCGGCAAGCACCTGAATTTCCACATGGCGGGGTTTTTCTAAAAACTTCTCCATGTAGACCTCGGGGTTACCGAAAGCACGGCCTGCCTCTTCACGGGTCATATTAACTGCGTTGACTAAGGCCGCTTCGGTATGCACGACGCGCATACCTCGACCGCCACCACCGCCAGCTGCTTTGATGATGACCGGGTAGCCTACTTTTTTAGCAATCGCAATGATTTCTTTGGGATTGTCTGGCAATGCGCCATCAGATCCAGGAACACAGGGAACGCCCGCTTTAATCATGGCGCGCTTGGCTGAAACCTTGTCACCCATCAGGCGAATCGTTTCTGGACGAGGACCAATAAATGCAAAGCCAGATTTTTCAACGCGCTCAGCAAAATCGGCATTCTCCGATAAAAAACCATAGCCAGGATGGATTGCTTCCGCATCCGTAACCTCAGCTGCGGAAATGATGGCTGGCATATTGAGGTAGCTCAGCGGCGAGGGTGCAGGCCCAATGCATACCGCTTCATCAGCGAGCTTGACGTACTTTGCTTCTTTATCAGCAACGGAATACACCACCACCGTTTTAATGCCGAGTTCGCGGCACGCGCGCTGGATGCGAAGAGCAATTTCTCCGCGGTTAGCAATCAGAATCTTATCGAACATGGGGCCTTAGCTTTAAAGGTATGGAGAAATTAAGCAATCACAAACAATGGCTGGTCATATTCAACGCCCTGACCGTTCTCACACAAAATTTGTTTAACAACGCCTGCTTTCTCAGATTCGATTTCATTGAGGAGTTTCATCGCTTCAATGATGCAGAGGGTTTGGCCCACCGTAACGATGTCGCCAACATTGACGAAATTGGGCGATTCTGGATTGGCGGCACGGTAAAAGGTTCCAACCATAGGAGACTTCGCAATAAAGCCGGCGGCAGCAAGGGCGCTTTCTTCGGCAGCAGCGTGCTCGGCCGCAGTCGGCGCTGCCGGTGCAGGCGCGCTAACTGGGATTGGCGCTGGCGCAGCGGCTGCATAGGTAATCGGCGTCGTGCTTTGTTGTCCTTGAGCGAGTTTTGTATTCACAATGCGAACCCGGTCTTCACCTTCGTTGACTTCAAGCTCAGAAATGCCTGATTCAGAAACCAAGTCGATCAGCGTTTTTAGTTTTCTCAGATCCATGGAGGTAGGTCCTTCTGGTAAAAAATGACAGGAAAGAAAATTACGATTGCTTGAGTTGCTGGCTAGCAGCTTGCAATGCCAGTACATAGCCGATTGGGCCTAGCCCACAAATGACACCTTTTGCAATGTCGGACAAATACGAGTGCTTACGGAATTCTTCGCGCTGGTGAATATTGGATAAATGCACTTCGATGAAGGGAATGGCAACACCCGCCAAGGCATCCCGCAGGGCAACGCTGGTGTGGGTAAAGCCACCAGGATTGATGATGATGAAATCAACCCCATCCTGTTTTGCTTTCTGAATGCAGTCAATCAACTCGCCTTCATGGTTACTTTGAAACGTGTTGAGCAGTATTCCAGCGTCTTTTGCCTGCAAGTGCAGGCCTTGGTGGATGTCGCTAAGGGTGGTATGACCATAAACCTGCGGTTCGCGGCTACCCAATAGATTCAGGTTAGGACCTTGAATAACTAAAACTGACGGATTTTTTGACATAGATCGCTAATTTTAGAAACAGTAATGAACAGATGATGTCAGGCTTTTCCAATCACGCTGCGACGCTTTGTGCCTTATAAGGGGGCATGCAATCGCGGAGTTGGATCGATACAGCATGGGGTGAAGTATACCCCCTAGGCCGGGGGCGAAATCGCTAAATGCAGGAAAAAAAGATCTCATTTCTGCAAAATGAGTGAAATTAAGCTATTTTAGGCGCTTAAATTTGACTGAAATACCGATTTATTCTTATCTTAAAACAGTTCTATTTTAATTAAATAGCTGCTTTTATCTGCTTTCTGAGTTCATCTTCGCTTATCTTCCCTAATTTCGTATTCGTTACTTTGCCTTTGGCATTGATGACCACGGTATAGGGAAGGGCGCCTTGGATGTTGCCTAAGGCCTTGCCAATTTTGCTGCCCTGTAAGCCGCCCATAACGATGGGGTAAGAAACTAGGGTAGTTTCCAGAAATTGACGTATGTTCGATGGTGTATCGATACCAATACCTACAAATAAGACATTTTTTGAGGCGAATTCATCCTGAAGATTGCTCAAGGCAGGCATCTCTTCGACGCAAGGCGGGCACCACGATGCCCAAAAATTCACCACCAACACCCGGTTTTGCCATTCGGCGGTATTTACTGGCGTATTGTCCGGTTTCATCCATGGATTCGCCAGGAGTGCAGCAACCGACTCATCGCTGGCAGTGCCATCACGGTAAATCCAGCTGGCTGTGATCAGGCCTGCAGCAAGTCCCGCCAAGCTCATTCCACTGATGATTCCCATTTGTCTTCGGTTCATGCGCACTCCTTCGCTAAAATTCAATCATGCATATACACATCTTGGGCATTTGCGGCACCTTTATGGGCGGCATCGCTGCCATCGCACGGCAGGCCGGTCACCGCGTAACGGGATGCGATGCCAATGTGTATCCACCCATGAGCACCCAGCTCGAAGCCCAAGGCATAGAGCTTATCGAAGGATACTCCAGCGACCAATTATCGCAACTGGGTAGCGGGCCGGATTTATTTGTGATCGGTAATGTGGTCTCGCGCGGTAATCCATTAATGGAGGCGATTCTCAACCAAGGTCTACCTTATGTCTCTGGCCCGCAATGGTTGGGCGAGCAAGTGCTCTACGGAAGGCATGTTCTGGGGGTGGCGGGCACCCACGGAAAAACCACCACCTCGGCCATGCTGGCTTGGATTTTGGAATTCAATGGCAAAGAGCCAGGTTATTTGATCGGCGGCGTGCCACTCAATTTCACGGTTTCGGCGCGTCTGGGTAAAAGCCCCTACTTTGTGATTGAGGCCGATGAGTATGACACTGCTTTTTTTGATAAACGCAGTAAGTTTGTACATTACCGGCCGCGTACTGCCTTACTCAATAATCTGGAGTTTGATCACGCCGATATTTTTGCTGATCTCACTGCAATCGAAACCCAGTTTCATCACCTAGTGCGCACCGTGCCGAGTGAAGGGTGTTTGGTGGTTAATGGTGCAGAAGAGTCGCTCGAGCGGGTACTCGAGCGCGGGGTCTGGTCGCCGGTGGCACGATTTGGTATAGGTACCAATAACACGTGGTCGATGCAGCCTCATCCCAACGATGACTTCACGGTAGTGCACGAAGGCAAGGAAGTCGCTACGGTTTGCTGGGCGCCGGACTCGGGTGTGATGGGTCGCCATAATCAACTCAATGCCCTGGCGGCAATTGCAGCGGCACAGCATATTGGCATTAGCCCACGGGACGCTGCCAGCGCTTTAGCCCAATTTAAAAACGTCAAACGCCGCTTAGAAACGGTTGGCCAGCATAATGGCATCACGATTTACGATGACTTTGCGCACCACCCCACGGCAATTACCACCACACTCGATGGTTTGCGTCGCCGTGTGGGCAATGGTCGGATTTTGGCCGTGCTCGAGCCGAGATCGAACACCATGAAGCTGGGCATCATGAAGGCCCAGTTGCCTGCGAGCTTAGAAGCAGCCGATCGCATTTATGCCTATGGCGCCGCCAGCGGCAAAGAGGCTTTAGGTTGGGATTTAGCAGAAGTGCTCAGTCCCTTGAATCAGGATAAGCCGGGCCGTGCAAACGCATTTGATGATTTAGGGGTGCTAGTCAATGCCGTCGCAAAGGAAGCTAGGCCAGGCGATCACATACTGGTGATGAGTAACGGCGGCTTTGGTGGTGTGCATCAAAAATTACTGCAGGCAATGCTTGCGGCAGCAAACTAAAACAACATAGAAAGTATTTTTATGCCAGCTCGATTACAAGACAAGATTGCCATCATTACCGGTGCGGCCAAAGGCATTGGTTTAGCCACAGCAACGCGGTTTTCCCAAGAGGGTGCAAAAGTCATGCTGGCCGACATCAATCTGGCTGAATTAGAAAAGCATGCTGCAGCGATTCCGAATGCGGAGGCGTATGCCATGAATGTGACTGATCGGGATAGTATTCAGGCTGCAGTCGATGCCATCATAAAAAAGCATGGCCGCATCGATGTCTTAATTAATAACGCAGGCATTACCCAGGATGCACGCCTCGTAAAAATGACCGAAATGCAATTCGATGCGGTGATTGATGTCAACCTCAAAGGTGTTTTTAATTGCACTCAATTAGTAGTGCCGCACATGCTGGAAGCCAAACGCGGCGCGATTGTGAACGCCTCCAGCGTGGTGGGTTTGTATGGCAACTTTGGTCAGACCAATTACTCTGCAACGAAGTTTGGTGTGATTGGGTTTACCAAAACCTGGGCGCGTGAGCTCGGCCCTAAGGGCATCCGAGTCAATGCCGTTTGCCCTGGTTTTGTGGGAACTGAAATGGTGATGGCAATGCCGACCGCTATTTTGGAAGACATTGCAAAACGGACCTGGATGGGGCGCCTCGGCACCCCCGACGAAATCGCCAATGTGTATGTGTTTTTAGCTAGCGATGAGGCTAGCTACATCAATGGCAGCACCCTCGAAGTTAGTGGCGGGATCTCCCTTTAATATGCACCTTCTTTATGAAGAGGGTGGCGACATTAAAGCTGCTACGGTGCAGTCGACCACGGGTGAGGGCGATGCCCAGTCATGGCAAGCAACCGGTCTGTCTGGCAAAAAGCTCAAACTCAAAGCCAAAGAAGTTTGGCTGCGTTTTGAAAAGCCCGATGCACAAGCCTTAATGGATGAAGCGAGTGCCCTATCTGCCGAGATTGATTTGCAACTGCTATGGGATTGTGCCCCCGAAGGGGAATTTGCATTTACCGACATCGCCTCCGAGTATTTTGGTGGCCAGGCTAGCGCCGCACAACAAGCGGCATTGGCGATTGCCCTGCAATCAGCGCCCGTGTATTTTCGGCGCAAGCAGCGCGGCCGTTTTATGCGTGCCCCAAAAGAACAGCTGGATGCTGGCATTGCAGCCCTTGAGCGCAAGCAGCGAGAACACGAGCAGCAGGGCCAGTGGCAAGCCGAATTAGTCGCGGGACGATTTCCGGAAGGCTTGTTATCGCAAGCCAAGCAACTCCTCTTTAACCCCGATAAAAATACCCTAGCCTATAAAGCATTTTTAGCGGCTTGTAATGAGACCGGTGAATCACCCCCGCAACTGATGATGCGTTGCGGTGCTTTGGAGTCACCATTGGCTTACCACCAAGGGATGTTTTTAAAGGCGAACTTTCCGAATGGCGCAGGCCACCATGCGGATGCAATGATTACAGATGCAGTCTATGACGCAGCAATTGCTGCATTGCCTATCGCTGAAGTGCAGGCCTTTTCGATTGATGATGCCGCTACCACTGAAATTGATGACGCGCTATCGGTCACAACCTTACCTGACGGAGCTCACCGCATTGGCGTTCATATCTCTGCCCCGGGCCTCGTGATTAGCAAGGATGATTCGCTGGATCAGGTAGCGCGGGCGCGCATGTCAACGGTCTATATGCCGGGTGACAAGATTACGATGCTGCCCGATGCGGTGATTGCGCGTTTTTCCTTGGATGCCGGTAGTGCAAGGCCAGCGGTATCGATTTACGTTGATGTCGATGCGCAAGGCGATTTAATTGCCCAGTCAGTGCAAACGCGAATTGAATTGGTACCGATTGCTGCCAACTTACGCTTAGAGCATTTAGAAGAAGCTGTTAATCAGTTTGCCGATCCAGACTATGTTGCAACGGCTGACAATACTTTTGCATTCCAAAATGAATTACTGATCTTATGGCGCACAGCACAAAAATTGCATGCGAAGCGCCAGGAGCAGCGCGCAAAAAATGGCTTGCGAGTAGAGCAGCTCGGTGTCGTCGATCCCAATGCCCTGCAACGCGATTTTCAGTTTCAAATTAGCCAAGTCAATGGTGTAGAGCAGGTTGACATTCATCCGCGATCACGGGGTTCGGTATTGGATACCATCGTCGCGGAGTGGATGATTTATTGCAACAGCACGTGGGGGCAGTGGCTGGCAGATCAGGGTTTGCCGGCCTTGTTTCGAACCCAGAAAGGCTGGGGCCCACAACGCACCCGTATGCAAACCACACCAGCACCGCATGAAGGCTTGGGTTTGGAGTATTACGCCTGGTGCACTTCTCCGTTGCGGCGCTATTCTGATTTAGTCAATCAGTGGCAATTGATTGCCTTGGCCAAGCATGGCGTCACGGCAAAAATGGTAGCGCCGTTTCAGCCGCGCGATGCCAGTCTGATGGGGATTGCTGCCGATTTTGAAACCTGCTATCAGTCCTATGCCGAGTACCAAGATCGCATGGAGAAATACTGGTGTTTACGGTGGTTAGCACAGGAGCCGCTGCCGCGCACCGTCTTTGCGCGCCACCTCAAAGAGGGAATGAGTCGTCTGGAAGATATTCCTCTCCATTTGCCGATACCTGAGCTCGCATCGCACCCTCGCATGACCCGCGCCGAGATTGCTATTTTAGAAACCGATCTGCTGCAACTGAGCGCCAGCGTACGCGTAAATCAGATTGAGAAATCGGAATCCGCTGCAACAGAAACAGATTCGTCAGAATTGGATGCACCAGAAACGGAGCCGCCAGCGGCAGATCTAGCCCCGCTCGGCGACACACCGATTGCGTGAGATGGGCTAGGTGCAAATGCGCTTAAACGATCGCTTGCGTTGGTGGTGGCGTCACCATCCATTTTGGTTTGCCCTGATGCTATCGCTGGTCTTGCATGCGATTTTCTTATCCGTCCGCTGGAGTTACGGTGAAATCCAAGAGCGCAGACTTAATACGCCATTGAGTGTGGTGTTAGTTAACTCCAGTAGCCCAACCCCGCCCCAAAAAGCAATCAAACTTGCGCAGGCCGATTTACATGGCGGTGGAGTCACCTTAGATCAAGACGCCAGCGCGATTCACCGGGCTCGTTTGAGTGCTGAAGCACAGCTCGAGGTCTTGGAAAAGAATCAAAAGCAGATGCTCTCGCGCATGCAGGCTGAAAAAGATGCTGCTGCAGGTCGGCGTAGCGGCGAAGAGCAGCGGGTCGTCTCGCAACTCAACGCCTTAGAGGCAGAGCTGGCCAAACGCATTCAGGCCAATGGCAAAGAGCCACGCAGAGCCGTGTTAACGGCGAGCAGTACCAAAGCAGTGGTCTTTGCCAGTTATTACGATGCAATGCGGCAAAAGATTGAGGCATACGGCAGTACGTTTTTTCCGCGGGTCAACGGTAGGCCGCTGTATGGCAGTGTGGTGCTGGTCGTGAGTGTGGATGCTCAAGGAAGAATTGCCAACAGTAGTAGCGGCAAGGAAGGTGTGGAGGTACGCCGCTCCTCTGGCATTGCCGATTTGGATCGCCAAGCCGTCGCGATTGTGCGGGCGGCTGCCCCGTATGGCCCTTTTCCGCCCGAGATGCGTAAGCAAATCGATGTGCTTGATTGGGTTTCTACGTTTGAGTTCACCCGGGATGGGGCAACAAATCGCCTTGAAGGCAATCGCTTAGAGCTGCGCCCTTAGGTGGGCATAAACACCACTTTATTCGCTACACTCATAGCATGGCCTCTAACTTACCAACACATCCGATTGCACTACCGATCAATCCCGCTGATTTTTCAGGGGTGGAGGTGTATGCGGTTGCGGGCAACCCTATTACCCACAGCAAGTCACCCGCCATTCATCGGCGGTTTGCCGAGCAAACAGCGCAAGCCATGCAGTACGGCACGGTCATGCCCGAGTTGGGTGCGTTTGCCACAGTAGCAACGGCATTTTTTGCTGCGGGTGGCAAGGGTATGAATGTCACTGTACCGTTTAAGCTCGATGCACAAGCATTAGCTGATGTCTTGACGCCGCGCGCAGCCCTTGCCGGTGCGGTGAACACCCTGTGGCAACAAGACGGCCTACTGCATGGCGATAACACCGATGGTGCTGGCTTAGTGCGTGACTTGCAGGCGCAAGGCATTGCGCTGGCCAATGCATCGATTTGCATTTTGGGTGCAGGCGGCGCGGCGCGCGGAGTGCTGGGGCCATTGCTGGAGCAAAAACCGAAATCCATCGTGATCGCCAATCGATCGATCGATAAGGCACGGGATTTACAAACGGTCTTTCAGGCTCTAGCGGATGGGCAGGGCGTACCACTCACCGTATGCCCGGTCGATGCATTAGGGAGTGGGCCCGATCATGCCGCAATTGACCTCATTATTAATGCCACTGCGGCTGGCCTCAGTAATGACTCGCCCATCAGCGATGCAATTGCAAAACGGATTTTTAGACCTACGGTATTTGCCTATGACATGGTCTACGGAAAAGTGACTCACTTTATGCAGCAAGCCATCAATCAGGGTTGCCGCGTAAGCGATGGACTGGGCATGCTGGTGGAACAGGCGGCCGATGCGTTTTTACTCTGGCGCGGCCCAAGCCTTGCTACGCAATTGGATGCGCGAGCAGTTTTAGATGAACTGCGCAAAGAGCTTGCCGCTAAAGCACCGTAGTTCAAACGCCACCACCCATGCGCTGGATTGCTTATCCGATTAAATGCCTGTTGTTTGGCATCCTTGCCATGCAGATTTATTTTGCTTTGCAAATTATGGCGTGGGCTTTTGTTGATCCCAGTACAACCGCATTTCAGCGAGCCGAGCGCTGGCGCTTGTGCGCCTGGCATTGGTCTTGCCCCATTGAATCCCGTTGGGTGCCGTATGAGTCGATTTCATCAAGTCTTAAGCGGGCCGTTTTGGTGAGTGAAGACGATATCTTTTTTCAGCACCCGGGTGTGCGGGTGAGCGACATGCAAAAAGCCTGGGAGAAAAATCAAAAGCAGGCCAAGAATAAAAAAGCCCCGGTACTGCGGGGCGGCTCCACCATCACGCAGCAACTGGGCAAGAATCTCTTCTTGTCGTCTGAGCAGCATTACGTACGCAAGGCGCAAGAGCTAGTGATTACTGGCCTATTGGAGTTAATCTTAAGTAAAGATCGCCTATTTGAGATTTACCTCAACTCGGTTGAGTGGGGCGAAGGGATCTTTGGTGTGGGCGCTGCGGCAAAACATTATTTTGTTACTACACCCCAGCTACTTAGCCGCGAACAAGCAGCGAGTTTGGCTTCAGCGCTGCCTGCGCCCAAGTGTTTTGATAAGGTGCAGTATTGCCGCAGGGGCCGAATTGATTATGGCGCACGCCAAGAATTTATCCTCGCCAATATGGATCGCATTACGCTGCCAAAGGCAGTAAAGCAAACCAAGTAAGCAGTTTTATAAAGCGCTTGCAGCCCGTAGTGCATCGCGCGTTTCAATCGCTACTGCGCGCGCACGCTGCGCAAAATCAGATCCGCTGCTCGCGTACAAAATGGCCCGCGATGAATTAATCATCATTCCAGTACCAGGCTTGCCTAGAACATGACCAGCCTTAACGGTGGCCTTAAGATCGCCGCCTTGGGCGCCGATCCCCGGAATCAGGAGAGGCATCTCACCCACAATCGCGCGTACCTTGGCGATTTCATCGGGGAAGGTGGCGCCGACGACGAGGCTAATTTGTCCCGCACTGTTCCACTCCTTGGCTGCGAGCGTAGCGACGTGTAAATACAGTGGTTGACCGTCACTCGCGATATTTAGAAACTGCAAATCAGAACCGCCCGGATTAGAGGTGCGGCACAGGACAATTACGCCTTTGCCTTCGTGTTTCAGGTAGGGTTCGATCGAGTCGCGTCCCATGTAAGGGTTAACGGTAACGGCATCGGCGCCATAGCGCTCAAAGGCTTCGAGGGCATAGTGCTCGGCTGTGCTGCCAATATCACCCCGCTTGGCATCCAGAATCACCGGAATGTGCGGATAGCGATCTTTGAGGTGATGGATGAGTTTTTCCAGCTGGTCTTCGGCCCCTTGGGAGGCGAAGTAGGCAAACTGGGGTTTAAAGGCGCACACCACATCAGCAGTGGCATCGGCAATATCGCGGCAGAACTCAAAAATGCTTAAAGGTTTACCGCCTGTGGAAGCGGGCATGCGTTTGGGGTCGGGGTCAAAGCCAACGCAAAACATGCTACCTTGCGAAGCCCATGCAGACTGGAGTTGCTGGTTAAAGGATTTTTGGCTTGAGTTCATTGGTTTCGTATTTATTTTCGCTAAGCTGTCATTATCTATAGGATAAACTAGCGCATTCCCTAGGAGTTCACCATGATTAACTTGTTCGTCCTGCAAAATGGCCGCCTCTCCCAAGAGCAAGTGGAAGATCGCAATGAGCTCCTAAAGCACGTTAATCCCATCTGGATTGATGTGATTGACCCCGAAGAAGAAGAATTAATTTGGATTAAAGAGGCTTTTGGCGTTCTTTTGCCTGAATTAGATGATTTAGGCGATTTAGAGGCGTCTGCCCGCTACTTTGAGGCGGACGATGGCCATATGCACATTCGGACCGATTTTTTGCTGGACGAAGAAGAAACTTCGCGTAACGTCCGCGTAGCGTTTGTGATGACCAAGCAAGTGCTGTTTTCGATTCACGATGAAGATTTGCCGGTATTCCGTTTAGTCCGTTTGCGTGCCCGTTTGCGCCCCGGTTCGGTGAGCAATGCCAAAGACGTTCTACTTGATCTCTATTCCACCGATGCAGAGTATTCGGCCGATGCGCTTGAGGAAGTGTATGAGAATTTAGAGCAAGCCGGTAAGCGCGTACTTTCCGATGACATTAGCGATAAAGACGCTGCCGAGGTGCTCGAGACGATTGCCAAAGAAGAAGATACCAATGGTCGCATTCGTCGCAATGTGATGGATACCCGCCGCGCCCTGTCGTTTTTGATGCGGAGCAAATTACTGTCCGACGAGCAGCAAGAAGAGGCTCGGCAAATTTTGCGCGACATTGATTCCCTGGAGAATCACACCGCATTCTTATTCGATAAGATTAACTTCTTGATGGATGCGACGGTCGGTTTTATTAGCTTGAACCAAAGCAAGATCATCAAGATCTTCTCGGTGGTATCAGTAGCATTAATGCCGCCAACTCTGCTTGCTAGTATTTGGGGAATGAACTTCCAGCACATGCCCGAGCTCACCGAGACCTGGGGCTATCCGGTAGCCATTCTATCGATGGTGATTTCAGCGATTATTCCACTGAGCTATTTCCGCCACAAAGGCTGGTTGGGTTAATCACTGCGATTCAAGCAATCGCTTGTAGTAAGCCACGCAATGCAAACAGGACGGCTTGCTGCCGCACCGATTGACGGTCACCCAAGAAGTGTGCAGTAGTCGTCGTGATGTGATTGCTGGCATCGACCCGCTCTAGTGCCCAACCAAAACACACGGTTCCAACCGGCTTCTCTGGTGTGCCGCCGCCAGGGCCGGCAATGCCCGTAATCGAAATGGCTGCAGTCACGCCACTACTTAGCTGTGCTCCTAAAACCATCGCACTGGCTACCGCCTCGCTGACTGCACCTTCGGCTTCAATCAGTAGTGGTGAGACCTCTAGGCATGCCACCTTTGCAGCGTTACTGTACGTTACATAGCCCCGCTCAAACCACTGACTCGATCCCGCCAAATCCGTTAGGCTTGCTGCGAGCAATCCTCCAGTGCAGGACTCAGCTACTGCGAGGGTCCAACCACGTTGACTAAATGCAGTCGCGACTGCGCTGGTTAATTCTTGAAGATCAGCAGAATCAATCGATGTAGGTGCTGTTGATGGAGAAGAAGTGTGCATGCAATGCCTAGTAAGTGGATCGCTCTGAAATTAATACGGCGGTAATAGTTGGGTTGTGCTCAGTAAAGCAAGAATAAACAGTGTTGCAAAAGCTGCCGCGAGGTCATCAATCACAATCCCGAAACCGCGCCACAGTATTTTGGGGATGGTCGTGGGCGAGCCGGGAGCAATCCAGGCACAGTCTTTAAAGTAGCGATCAATTGCACCAATCGGCCCGGGCTTGACTGCATCAAAGAAACGAAAGAGTGCAAATGCCAAGAGCTGCATCCAGAACGGAGCCGGCAAAATCAAGATTAAGACCAGCCAAAAAGCCAAGATCTCATCCAGCACAATCCCGCCAAAGTCAGCCACACCTAATTCCTCGCTCACTTGCCCGCAAATCCAACAGGCGGCGATCAGTCCGCCGCCGATAATCCAAATCCAATTCTCAGTAGTAAAAAAAAATTGCCCAATCAAAAAGAGTGCCCATGCCCACAGTGTTCCAACGGTACCGGGAGCAAAGGGGCTTAGTCCACTACCAAATCCAAGCGCTAGGGTACGACCTGCAGTCTGAAACATCCAGCGTATCGTTGGTTTGGTTTGATTGGCGTTGATCACCACTTACTTGCTCTTAAAGTGATCAAAGGATTGCGTCAGCAGCATGCTGTCGGCTGCGGCGAGTAGATTGCCATTGGCATCGCGCAGAATGAGTGTGGGTTCGGCCCCATTGCTAGCAGAGCTAATGCTGCCAATGCGCGTGAGTGGCAGCAAGGCAGTGCTCAGTGCTTCAATTTCTACTCTTTTATTTTTTTGGGCGGTGAAACACAGTTCGTAATCATCGCCGCCATTGGCTGCGCATTGCCGGCGTAGGTGCACCGTTTGTGCTGCAAGCGCGCGTGAGATTGGCAATTGATCAATCAGCACTTCCGCATTGACTTGCGATGCTTTCAGAATATGACCGAGGTCACCTAAGAGACCATCCGATACATCCAGGGCGCTACTCGCAATGCCGCGCAGTTGCACGCCGAGCGTGATGCGTGGTTCGGGCTGGTGCATCCGTGGCAAGGTCGCTTCTAAGCTCTTGGGATCAAGTGGCCATTCGCTGCGCAATGCCCCTAAAGCAAGCCTTGCATCACCCAGGGCGCCGGATACCCAAATATCGTCACCCACCTTAGCGCCCGAGCGCTTGATGGCAGCGCCGGAGGGTACATGACCTAAAGCGGTGATGCAAATGGTGAGGGGCCCTTGGGTTGTATCGCCACCGATTAATGGGCATTGCCATTGCTGCGCCAAGCGAAACAGGCCTTGGCTAAATTGTGCGAGCCAGCTTGCATCGGCGTGGGGAAGCGCCAGCGCTAAGGTAAAGCCAACTGGCTTTGCGCCCATTGCCGCAAGGTCAGACAGGTTAACTGCCAAGGATTTATGGCCGAGCCATTCAGGGTTGGCATTGGCAAAAAAATGCCGACCTTCAACCAGCATATCGCTGGTGACTGCGAGGCTTTGTGCCGGGTCTGGCTGAAGCAGAGCGCAGTCATCCCCGATCCCTAATTGAACCAGGTCTCTTTGGGTTTGGGCCATGGATTCGGAGCCGGCTTTGAAAAAACGCCAGATCAGATCAAATTCCCCTAGTTTTGCTTCCATTTACCCATTTTATGTTCGTTAGCCGTTTTGTACGGGAGAGGACTAGAATGACAATCTTCAAATCGCCATACCAGTGAGCCTATCGATGAGCCAAGCGGACAATAGCAAAGAACAACAAATCAAAGACTTACGGGCTGCAGCCCTGCATTATCACGAGTTTCCAGTCCCTGGAAAGATTGAAATTGCGGCAACCAAGCAACTCACCAATCAACGCGATCTCGCCTTGGCGTACACCCCCGGGGTTGCCGCTGCCTGCGAAGAAATCGTCAAAGACCCAGCCAATGCCTTTCGCTACACCGCGCGCGGTAACTTAGTTGGCGTGATTACCAACGGCACTGCTGTGCTTGGTCTTGGCAACATTGGCCCTCTGGCAAGTAAGCCGGTGATGGAAGGCAAAGCCGTCTTGTTTAAGAAGTTTGCCGGCATTGATGTCTTTGATATTGAGGTCAATGAAAGCGATCCCGATAAGTTAGTCGAAATCATTGCAGCGCTTGAGCCCACTTTTGGCGGCATTAATTTAGAAGACATTAAAGCGCCGGATTGCTTTGTGGTCGAGCGCAAATTACAAGCCCGCATGAAGATCCCTGTGTTTCATGATGACCAGCATGGCACAGCCATTGTGGTTGCGGCAGCCATTCTGAATGGTTTAAAAGTAGTTGGTAAGGATGTGGCAAACGTCAAGCTCGTGACATCGGGCGCGGGCGCTGCTGCACTTGCCTGCATCGATTTGTTAGTGGATTTGGGTTTACCCAGAAAAAACATTTGGGTAACTGACATTGCGGGTGTGGTGTACAAAGGCCGCAAAGAGTTGATGGATCCAGAGAAGGAGCCTTTCTCGCAAGACACGCCTTTGCGTACCTTGAGCGAGGTGATTGAAGGCGCAGATATTTTCTTGGGTCTCTCTGCGGGTGGCGTACTGAAATCCGAGATGGTGAAAAAGATGGCTGATAGGCCCTTGGTGTTTGCCTTAGCAAACCCCACTCCCGAAATCTTGCCAGAGGAAGTGAAATTAGTTAGACCCGATGCGGTGATGGCAACCGGTCGCACCGATTACCCGAATCAAGTGAATAACGTATTGTGTTTTCCATTTATTTTCCGTGGTGCCTTGGATGTGGGTGCGACAACCATTACCCGCGGCATGGAAGTGGCTGCAGTCAAGGCAGTTGCTGAACTGGCGCAGGCAGAACAAAGTGAAGTGGTTGCAGCGGTCTACAGCACTGAAAACCTCGCTTTTGGTCCGGAGTATTTGATTCCGAAGCCATTTGATCCCCGTTTAATTACGGTGATTGCGCCAGCGGTTGCCAAAGCGGCGATGGATGACGGCGTGGCCCTGCGCCCTATCGCCGATTTTGATGCCTACCGTAATCAGTTGCAGCAGTTTGTGTACCACTCAGGTACCTTGATGAAGCCGCTCTTTACGATCGCCAAAGGCGTTCCTGAAGCGCAAAAACGCATCGTCTTCTGCGAAGGCGAAGATGAGCGTGTATTGCGTGCTGTGCAGATTGTGCTCGATGAGGGCATTGCAAAGCCGATCTTGATTGGTCGCCCTAGTGTGATCGAACACCGCATTGAGAAATTTGGTTTGCGCATGGTTTGCGGTACCGATATCGATATTGTGAATCCAGAAGACGATTCCCGTTTTGGTGATTTTTGGAGATCCTATTTGGCCATCATGGAGCGTAAGGGTGTCACTGCTTCGTTTGCCAAACTTGAGATGCGTCGCCGCAATACCCTGATCGGCGCTACTTTGCTCTCTAAAGGAATGGCCGACGGCTTGATATGCGGCACCATCAGTAAGGTATCAACCCACCTCAAGTACATTGATGAGGTGATTGGTCATGAAAAAGGCGCCAACGTCTATGGCGCGATGAGCGGTTTGATTCTGCCCGGACGCCAAGTATTTTTAGTCGACACCCATGTGAATGTCGATCCGACAGCAGAGCAGTTAGCCGAAATCACCCTCATGGCCGCGAGCGAAATGCGCAAGTTAGGCATGACGCCGAAAGTCGCTTTGTTGTCGCATTCCAATTTTGGTAGCAGCGATGCACCTTCTGCTGTGAAGATGCGTCAAGTCCTTTCCATCTTGCAGGCGAGAGCCCCAGAACTGGAGGTCGATGGTGAGATGCACGGTGACTGCGCGCTTGATCCGGAGATTCGGGCGGGCGCAGTGACGACTTCCCGATTGGAAGGCGCTGCTAATTTATTAGTACTGCCCAATATTGATGCCGCCAACATTTCCTACAACTTGCTCAAAACCGCTGCCGGAAATGGCATCGCGATCGGCCCTCTGTTGTTAGGGGTGGCCAAGCCAGTGCATATTTTGACCCCGGCAGCGACCGTTCGACGGATCGTGAATGTCACCGCATTAACGGTCGTAGAGGCCGCTAGCAAGGCCAGAATCAAAGGAAATTAAGGTCAATTTATATATGTGAGCAAACACTCACATATATATTTATCTATATAAATCAGTAGTTTATAAAAAAACGACTGTAATTAGACTTGATTTGGCTGTCGCTTACGGGTAACCTTACACCCATCATGAATAATCCTGAAATTACATCCGCAGAGTGGGACGACCACAGTCGCGCCGAAAGTTGGGATCGAAACGAGCAGTCTGATGGTGAGCCTTCGGCCACTAACGTCTATGCTCAGGGTGGTCTGTCGCGCCTGCAAACGCTCGCAGCCAATCATGCTTCCAGTAAAAAAGTACCTGCATCTTGGCGTGCTGCATTAGCCGTTCGCGATGCAGGCCCACCCGCCATGCTCCGCAGCGTTCGCCCCAATATTGTTCAATCGATTCGGGCTTTCCGCACAACCGATTTAATGGAGGCGGCAGCCGAACTCGGTCAGCATTTTATTTACGCCAACTGCGCAAATGGCCTGACCAAGAGCGAAGTGCTGGAGTCGATCGCCAATGCCTATGTGTTTACGAAGCAGCAAGCCAAGAATTACGATCCTTTATTGGATACTTTAACCACCATGGTGGATAAAGCTGGGCCACAACCTGGTTTCGTTGTTGTATTAGAAGGCTTGCCTTGCACCCAGAAATTTGACAAAGAAGCCCGCGAAACTTTATTGGATGTCTTCCGTGATGCGGTTGATTTCTGGTCTGAGCGCCGCGTACCGTATCGGGTCTTCTACTCCTTCGCATAAACACCCGCGCTTTGCTACGAGCCCTTGATCTGCTTGGATCTAGGGCTTTTTTATTGGCCACTTAGCAGATTAGCGATCCCATAGGGCGTGGATCGTGCTGATGGCTGCAATGCCAGCGGTCTCGGTGCGCAAAATGCGTTTACCCAAAGACACCGCCTGAAATCCTGCTTTGATTGCGAGCTCTATTTCTTCTGGCGTAAAGCCCCCTTCTGGCCCAATCAATAGAATCAGGTTTTGCGCAGGCAAGGGCGCGATGGTTTTCGCCAAGGATGGGTGATCCCCGGTACAGAAAATAAATTTTAGGGCGCCCTTGAGGTCAGTGTCGGCTTTAGCAAGGTAATCGGCTATGGCCTGTACTGGCTCTACAAGGGGTAACACGGTGCGCTCGCATTGCTCACAGGCAGCTTGCGTAATGGCGCGCCAATGGATTAAGCGCTTTTGTGCACGATCCGCATCGCTATTGCGTGTCAATTTGATCACAGAGCGTTCACACTGCAGGGGGGTAATCTGACTGGCACCGGTTTCTACTGCCTTTTCGATGACCCAATCCATCTTATCGCCGCCAGCAAGGCCTTGGGCTAGGGTGATGGCATAGGGCAGCTCGCGTTGAATATCCTGATGTGCTTTGGCGATCGCCAGTTCCCCGGATTTGCTACCCAAGCGGACGAGGGTAGCGGAGGCAATTTGCCCTTGTCCATCAAAAATGGGAATGACTTCACCCTCGCTAATGCGCCGAACCCGCAGGTGGTGTAGCAACTCTACGGGAATAGGGTGGGGTTTTTGGGTTTCCCAAGGAGGAGGAAGATAAAATTGAGGCATTACCGCAATATAGCCAATTTTATTCCTTCGAGACCACTTTTACGATGTCAAATTTACAAACCAGTATGGCCAATGCCATTCGCGCACTTTCGATGGACGCCGTTCAGCAAGCCAATTCTGGGCACCCGGGCATGCCGATGGGTATGGCCGATATTGCAGTGGCACTGTGGGACCAGCATTTGCAACACAACCCAGCCGATCCGCATTGGATGAATCGCGATCGTTTTGTGCTCTCCAATGGCCACGGCTCGATGTTGCTCTATGCGCTCTTGCATCTCACCGGTTATGACTTGCCGATGAGCGAGCTGAAAAACTTCCGACAGTTGCACAGCAAAACACCAGGCCATCCGGAATATGGCATTACGCCGGGTGTTGAGACGACCACCGGTCCATTGGGCCAAGGGATCTCGAATGCCGTCGGCATGGCCTTAGCTGAAAAATTACTTGCCGAAGAATTTAATCGCCCTAGCTTGAATGTTGTGAACCACTACACCTACGCCTTTTTAGGTGATGGGTGTTTGATGGAGGGCATTAGTCATGAGGTATGTTCCCTTGCTGGTACGCTCAAGCTCAATAAGCTGATTGCACTATGGGATGACAACGGTATCTCGATTGATGGCAAGGTTGTTGCTTGGTTTAACGAAGATACGCCCAAGCGTTTTGAGGCCTATGGTTGGAGCGTGATACGTGGTGTTGATGGTCATAATGCCAGCGCCGTTGCAAACGCGATTGCCAGAGCAAAGCAAAGCGATAAACCCACTTTGATTTGTTGTAAGACGGCGATTGGCCAAGGCTCACCCAATATGGCGGGTAGCGATAAGGTACACGGCTCGCCACTGGGCGCTGATGAAATCGCCGCTACGCGCAAGGCCTTGAACTGGACTTCCCCGCCCTTTGAAGTGCCAGACGATTTGTATTTGGCTTGGGATTTTCGGGGGCGTGGTCAAACCATGCAGAACGCATGGAACGAGCGCTTTGCTGCCTATCAAAAAGCGCATCCTTCCTTAGCAGCCGAACTCGTGCGCCGCATGCGTGGCGATTTGCCAGCAGACTTCGCAGCAAAACTGCAAGCACTGCTCGCGCAATGCCAAGCCAAAGCGGAA
>JBIJAM010000002.1:0-112235 GCA_044345755.1 Polynucleobacter sp.
CCAGGGTGCTCTTTAAAGCGCTCCTCCACCAAGGCAAGTACTTCTTTTGTGATGGCATCCGGCTCAAAAAACTCTGGGGGGTCAATTAAGCCCGGCCCTTTTTTGGGATAACTGGATCGGTTTGCCGAATCGTAATTCCATTGACCGCCTTCGGGCTCCCCCACCTTGTCCAGCAGAACGCCGTACTTTTTTCGCATCTGGCGATAAAAGAACTCCATCCGCAATTCTTTTTTTACCCCCGCCCATGCCTTGAATTCCTCTAAATCGCATAAAAAATGCGTATCGCGAGTAATGTGCAGAGGGGCATCCATCGCGGCACATGCTGCTGTAATGTCGCCCCACACGCGCCATTCACCAGGCTCAACGCAATGGACTGCGACTGGCTTGTAGCGCTCGATGGCTTCTTTTAAGGCATCCCCCAAGGTGGCGGCAGGATTCTCTTCCATGGAGTGATAGTGAACGCGCGCGCCTGTCTTGCTTAAGGCAGCAGCAAAATGGCGCATTGCGGACAAAAAGAGGGCAATTCGTGCCTTGTGGCTCCAAACCCAGGCGGCCTCCCCAGCAGACTCAATCATCACTACCGCATCCTGCTGCCAATCGGCGTTTTGCAGAACTGGGCTGTCCAGGTTCAGTTGATCACCCAAAACCAAGATGAGATTACGGGTCGTTTGACTGCCCTTTGCGCTTTTGGCCGTTGGGGATTTTTTGCTCATAAAACATCTTAACTGGAATGACTTAGACTGGAGTCCTGTCCTTTTTTTGCTTGATGAATTTATGCGGCATTTCTTCGTTGTAGCAGCCTGTTGGCTGGGGCTTTCTTTGAGTAGCCCAGCGCTTGCTCAGACTACAGCCCCCACCTGTAGCCCACTCCTTTCCCACACGTTTTTGCGTTTGCAAGACGAGGTGCCTCAAAATTTATGCCAGTATCAAGGTAAGGTAATTTTGGTGGTGAACACGGCGAGTTACTGTGGCTTTACTGGACAGTACGACGACCTGGAAAAGATTTATTCCAAGTATCAACAAAAGGGCTTCGTTGTTTTGGGTTTTCCATCGAATGACTTCGGTCAACAAGAGCCTGGCACGAATAAGCAAATTGCTGATTTTTGTAAAAATACGTATGACGTCAAGTTCCCAATGTTTGCTAAATCGAGTGTCTCTGGCAAAAACCCCAATCCACTATTTAAGACGTTGATAGAAAAAACGGGCACAACGCCCAAGTGGAATTTTTACAAATACCTGATCGATCGCAATGGCAATGTGGTTGAGGCCTATGGCAGCCTCTCTAATCCCGGCGGTAAAACCATTACATCCCACGTTGAGAAGTTACTGCAAGGGAAGCAGTAATGGCCAAAAAACGCATTGCAATAATTGGTGCCGGCATCTCTGGCCTGGGTTGCGCTTACCGCCTGCGTCAGCATCCCGATTTTGAAATCACCATTTACGAGTCAGGCAAGCACATCGGCGGTCACAGCAATACGGTTGATATCACCATTGACACCCCGAGCGGGCCAGTTCAGCAAGCTGTAGATACCGGCTTCTTAGTCTTCAATCGCCGTACCTATCCACGCTTGGTTCGCTTATTTGAAGAATTGAACGTACCTATTTTTCCTTCTGAGATGTCATTTTCCGTTAAGCTCGAATCGACTTCGCCACTGGAGTGGGCTGGAAATGATCTCAATTCTTTTTTTGGTCAACGGCGCAATTTACTCCGCCCATCTTTTTGGAAGATGGCACGTGACATCATGCGCTTTAACAAGCTTGCCACCGCACTGGCCTTACGTGAGGAGTCAGACGATACGCACCTAAGCAAAGCATCAACTCCAGAAGAAAGCATTGCCGATTTTCTGGATCGCCATGCCTTTGGCAAGCCTTTTCGGGATTGGTATTTTTTGCCTATGATTGGCGCGATTTGGTCATGCTCTGTCGATCAAATGCTGGAGTTTCCGATTCAAACCATGGCGCGCTTTTGCCATAACCATGGGCTCTTAAAAATACAAGATCGCCCACAATGGCTTACGGTGCAGGGGGGCTCGCGCGAATACGTGAAACGCTTAGTCGGCGCCCTTGATCAACATGGCGTTCATTGGGTTCGTGAAGCAGTTACTGCAGTTCATGTCCCCACGAATAGCAAGCAGAAGGCAATTGAAGTCATTAGCGCCAGTGGTACTGCCCAGTTTGATGAGATTGTGATGGCCTGCCATAGCGACCAAAGCCTTAATCTGCTGCGTGGCATTGATTCAGCAAGTCAATCGATTCTGAGCGCAATTCCGTATCAGGCCAATCGGGCCATCTTGCATACCGATGCCTCTTTTTTACCAAAGCGTAAGCGCTGCTGGGCTGCCTGGAACTACACTGCACAAGCGAAGCATGCTGACGTCACTGAAGATACGGTTAGCGTCAGTTATCTGATTAACCTCCTCCAACCCCTTCCCCCAGCATTCAAAGACATTCCGATCATCGTCACTCTAAATCCACTGCGTGAGCCTGACCCCAGTAAGGTATTCCAAGAAATTCGGTATTCACACCCTGTATTTGATATGCGCGCTACCGATGCACAAGCGGGCTTACCTCTGATTCAAGGCCAGTCATCGGTTTGGTATTGCGGCGCATGGACTGGGTACGGATTTCATGAGGATGGTTTGCGCTCAGGAGAGACGGTTGCTGAAGCGATTCTAGAACGCAACAAGCCATTTAATGGCCTCCATACTTCTGCAGCAGAGGTTAATGTTGCCAACTGATTTAACGCCGAAACTGAATTTCGGAGTCGTACAACACCGCCGCTTCCGTCCTGCAAAGAATGCATTTGCGTATTCGGTGTTTACGATCAGCGTTCCCATGCGAGAGCGTAAACGTAACCCGGCTTTACTTCGTCAGCATGGCCTAGGCGACAATCAATTTCGCTTCTTTTCATTTTTTGATAAAGACCATGGCCGCGGTGATGCAGACAGCCTCGCTTGGGCCGAACAAATCTTGGACTCGTATGGCATTGCTCACCCCGATGGCGAAATCTGGTTACAAACTTTTCCGCGGGTGTTGGCTTATGTTTTTAATCCCGTGAGTTTTTGGATTTGTACCAAACCAAACGGGCAAGTACGCGCGGTCATTGCGGAGGTAAACAATACCTTTGGGGAGCGCCACTGCTACTTGTTAAGTAAAGATTCCGGTGAACCCCTACGTTCTGGAGAAACCCTTACAACTAACAAGGTCTTTCATGTCTCGCCCTTTTGCGATGTCAGCGGCGAATACCGCTTTCGCTTCCTTTTCCCCCAAGAAAGCCAATCCGGTCGGAACACCGTCAACCGCATTGAGCTCCATGAGGATGGAGAAGCCTTGATTCACACCAGCATTAGCGGTGAAGCGCACCCGCTGACGCGCGCTTCCCTGTATTTAACGATATTGCGATATCCTCTCATGAGCATTGGGGTAATTGGTCGTATTCATTGGCAAGCACTGAAGCTTTGGGCCAAGGGCGTCCCGTTTCACTCCAAACCCAAACCGCCCGACTTTGAAGTTAGTAGATGAATCGACCTGGACAATCCCTGCTATCGCGACTCAGTTTTTCACGCTCTGCCGATCGACAGTCAACCCATTCGGTTCCGCTGGCGGCACGAACCTTTCTGGCCTTACTAAGCAATGTTAAATCTGGGCATTTAGCCCTCACCTTGCCAGATGGCAGAACAGAATACTTTGGCAGCGCTAGCGACGACTTGCATGCTGACTTGCATGTCCTCGATTGGGATGTTTTTAAAGACGTTCTAAAGCACGGGGACATTGGTTTTGCTGAGAGCTACATCCGCGGCCAATGGAACACGTCCAACTTAAAGGCCATATTAGAGATAGCGATCCGCAATCGGACCCTACTCGAAAAAGCAATCTATGGCAGTTGGTTTGGCTCTTTGTTCTACCGCCTCAAACATCGGATGCGCAACAACTCCAAATCCGGTAGCCGCAAAAATATTCATGCGCACTATGACTTGGGCAATCCCTTCTATTCTTTATGGCTTGATCCCAGCATGACCTATTCCAGCGCATGGTTTAGTGGCGATCTACAACTCCCGTTGGCTCAGGCGCAATCGAATAAGTACCGTCGCATCCTATCCGCCATCGATGCCACTCCTGAAAAGCGCATTCTTGAGATTGGCTGTGGCTGGGGTGGCTTTATTGAGGAAGCGGCACAAGCAGGCTGTCACGTGACTGGACTTACCTTATCTCGAGAACAAAAGAAATTTGCCGAAGAGCGTCTTGCACAACAAGGCCTTGTTTCTGAAATTCGGTTTCAGGACTACCGCGATTGCAAAGAACAATTCGATGGCATTGCCTCGATCGAGATGTTTGAAGCCGTTGGTGAAAACCATTGGGAACAGTATTTCAAGACGATTGCATCCTCCCTTAAGCCCGGTGGAAAAGCGTGCATCCAAACCATTGTGATTGCAGAAGAATTGTTTGAGCGCTATCGCAGTAGTACGGACTTTATTCAGCAATACGTTTTCCCGGGCGGTATGTTGCCGTCCAAATCGGTCTTCAAGGAATATGCGGCTCGCGCCGGTTTGCGCGTAGATGATGAGTTTGCATTTGGTGCCGATTATGCAAAGACGCTGTGCATTTGGTACGAGTCATTTAATCGTCAACTGGACCAAGTTAGCCAGCTTGGCTTTGATGAGGCCTTCATCCGACTCTGGAACTTTTACCTCATGTACTGCGCTGCAGGCTTTTCAGAGCGTAATATTGATGTGGTGCAATTCACCCTCACGCACGATCACAGCAGTGGAGATAGCTTACGTCCATGAAACAAATTGGCATGCAGGGTTTTGCAGGCAAACGGGTCTGGGTCATTGGCGCAACTAGCGGAATTGGTGAGGCCTGTGCAATTGCTTTATTGGCAGCAGGTGCGTCGGTTGCACTGTCTGGACGCCGTCTACACAATCTTCAAACAGTCGCGCAGCATGCCAAGCCCAATCAAAGTCTGATATTGCCCCTGGATGTGACTGAACCTAAAGCAATTCAAGAGGCGTACCAAAACCTAATGCAAGAGTGGGGCCAGCTTGATCTATTGCTCTTTGTTTCTGGGATATACATACCGCTACGTGCCGATAACTTTGAAATGGAGTCCGCAGAGAAAACCATCAATGCCAATGTATTGGGCCCGATGCGCGCCGTTGCTGCAGTCTTGCCTAATATGCTCGAGCGGCACAGTGGTCATATCGCTATTGTTGGTAGCGTGGCTGGCTACAGCGGTTTGCCCAAGGCCTTAGCCTATGGCCCCAGCAAAGCGGCCATGATTAATTTTTGCGAAACCCTTTTTTATGACTTGCAGCCCAAAGGCATTGGGGTGCACATGATTTCTCCGGGCTTTGTAAAGACCGAGGCTACTGCGCAAAATGACTTTGAAATGCCCGCCTTAATTAGCTCTGAAGAAGCAGCTAAACATATTTTGGATGGCATACGGGATGGCGAGTTTGATATCCATTTTCCAAAACGGTTTTCTGGATTCTTAAAGTTTTTACGCTTACTGCCTTATCCAATTTACTTTTGGATCTTACGGCGTTTCGTCAAAATTTAACGGCGAATGTACTGCTCCGTCGTTTATTTGTAATTCTCTTTTCTGACTTTGTCGACCAAGTGATCCATCACCGCAATGGCTTTTGCGCGAGTGCCGGCAATCGACGGTGAAGTAATGTACTTTCCTTGAATCGCTACGGTGGGAACCCCATCAATGCGATAAGCGTCGCCCAGTTGCCGCGCGGCCCTTGCTTTTGAAACAACAGCAAATGAGCGGTATGAAGCCAGAAATGCATTGCGATCGACGCCCTGACTGGCAACCCAATCCACAATGTCATTCTCATTGAGAAGGCGTTTGTTTTCCCGATGCATGGCAAACATCACCTTGGAATTCAGATTACTTTTGCCTAAGGCTTCGAGTGCATAAAACAATTGGCTGTGCGGCATTAACTCTTCGCGAAAAGCAATTGGCACCTGACGAAATACCACATCTTTTGCTTGGCGCTTTTCCCATGCCATGATTTCGGGATCAAAATCAAAGCAATGCGGGCAACCATACCAAAAGAATTCAATGACCTCCACCTTGCCTTTGGTGTCAAGCGGTTGCGCCACTGGCAGGATACGATAATCAAATCCAGGCTCTATCTTTGCGGGCCCTTGGGCATGTGAAACAGGCATAAAACAGCTGATGGCAAATAGGGCACCCAGCACGAGCTGCATTAGTCGAGAAAATGATTTCATTATTTATTGACCTTAATAACTGCCGGCTTAATGCCCATGCCGGTTAACTTGCTGCGCACAATACCGCTGTCATCGACATTGGCAAAAGGACCAATACGAACCCGCCAGACCGATTTTCCATCAACCAGCCCTTCGCTAATTTGAGATTGCATGCCCTGCATGGCTAAACTGGCTTTTTGTGCGTCGGCTTCAGATTGACTTGCAAATGCACCGGTTTGAACAAAAAAGACAACATCTGTCTTTGCGCTCGTCGCAGCGTCCGCCGCCGCTTTGCCGGTCGCAATGTCGGCAATCGGGTCAGCGCTGCTGCTTGGGACAGCTGGAGATTTGCCCTGCAGCGGCTTATTTAAATCGATTTGAGTTGCCGGCTTTTCTTCTTCACTAACCTCCGCTTCTGCTGGCGCGGCTGGTTTAATGGACAAAGGAAGGTTTGGGGCTTTCACTCCGGGCCGCTCTTGCGGCGGTGTTTTAGAAATGTAATAGGCCACCGCCAAGGCGAGGCTAAGGCCGATCGCCAAACCAATCACCAATCCCAAGATGGTGCCGCCAAATTCCCTATCGCCTTGGGCGATACGTTGCATTTGAAGTACGGAGGGTCGATTGGCTTTTTTCATCATTTCCCTTATCTTACATTTTTCTGGGTGCCGATACACCCAATAAAGCCAATCCATTTTCAATCACTTGCCGGGTTGCCGACAATAAAGCCAGCCTAGCCAATTTTAGGTTTGCATCGTCCACTAAAACCCGGTCTGCATTGTAAAAAGTATGGAAATCCCCTGCCAAGTCGCGCAGATAAAACGCTACTGCGTGTGGGGATAACTCGGCGGCCGCAGTCGTTAGCATCTCTGGATATTCCGCAAGGCGACGCAGCAAATGATCAGAAGCCTTGCTATCTAGAAGGGAGAGATTGGCATTGAGTAAGTCTGCTTCAGTTCCGCTCCATTGCAGCAAGATTGAACAAATGCGTGCATGTGCGTATTGCACATAGAACACGGGGTTTTCATCATTCTGTTGTAGTGCCAAATCAACATCAAATACAAATTCCGTATCGGCTTTACGTGAAATTAAGAAGAAGCGCACTGCATCGCGCCCACGCTGCAAGGCCAACTCGCGCTCTTCCACATTCATCGACTCGGTAACGCCGCCAGACCACTCCACTAAATCACGAACGGTGACATAAGAGCCAGCCCGTTTTGAAATCTTTACCTCCTGCCCATGCCGCATCACCGTCACCATCTTGTGCAGAACATAGTCGGGGTAATCCGCTGGAATAGTCCAGCCACGTTTCTGTGCCACGCCTTGTAAGCCAGAGCGCACACGAGCGATGGTGCCATGGTGATCGCTGCCCTGAACATTGATTACTTTGGTAAAGCCGCGCTGCCACTTGCTCGCATGGTAAGCAACGTCGGGCACAAAATAGGTGTATGTGCCATCGGACTTGCGCATGACGCGATCCTTATCGTCGCCATCTTCCGTTGTCCTCAGCCACAGCGCGCCATCAGCCTCATAGGTTTTGCCTACAGACCCCAGGTCGGCGACGATTTGAGCCACACTGCCGTCGGTATACAAAGATGACTCTAGGTAGTAGCAGTCAAACTGAACGCCAAAGGTACGCAAGTCGATGTCCTGCTCATTGCGTAGGTAAGCAACCGCAAAATACTGAATCGCCGCTAAATCATCGATGCCCTTGCATTCGGGGGAGGCCTTATATGCCTGGGCAATTTCCGCAATGTAATCGCCGTTGTAAGCTAGTTCTGGCCAACTCGCATCGCCAGGCTTGAGTCCGCTCAATCGCGCATGCACCGATGCCGCTAAATTTGTAATCTGTACCCCAGCATCGTTGTAATAAAACTCGCGGTGTACTGCAATCCCTTGGGTATCCAGTAGATTAGCAATGGCATCGCCGAGCGCGGCTTGCCTGCCATGGCCAACGTGCAAGGGCCCGGTTGGATTGGCCGAAACAAATTCGACCATTGCCCGCGATGATCCATCTTGCGTTCGCTTGCCAAATGCTTTTTTCTGATCCAGCACCGCCCTTACTACTTCGGTTTTGGCTGCGTTGCTTAAGCGGAAATTGATAAATCCGGGACCTGCAATCTCACTCGACGCAATCAAGCTTGCATAACTGGAGTCTGCGCCTAAGGCATCCACAATCGCTTGGGCTAGCTCACGGGGATTCATCTTCCAGGCTTTTGCGACTTGCAATGCAATGTTGCAAGCGACATCGCCATGGTCCACTGATTTGGGTCGCTCAAGCCGTGGCTCAATCGGCGCATCCACTGCTATGCCGCGACTGTCTGCGACGGCGCTCAAGGCGGCAGCCAAGGATGCAATTAATTGATTTTTATGATTTAACAACATAGAAGAGTGAGTTTATCAGGCATAGCGACCGATTATGAATAGGCGGTTCTATAAAGGTGGTAAGCTAAATTATGATCTATCAATTTCACTCTAAAGCAGGTCCTGATGTCATCATGCTCGCGGATTTGAGCCAACGTATTTTCGACATCCTGGAGCACCCCCTAGAGAAACGCGGCATTTTGGTAACAGAACGTTTACCGGAGTTTATTGGCCGCCTTGAATCTGCTATTGCCGCCGATGCAGCCTCCCGAAACACCACACCTGATAACTCAGCAGACTCCGATCAGAAAAAATCCGCAGCCGATCGCTTAGGGCAGCGCGCTTTCCCCTTCCTGGAGCTCATGAAACAGGCTCGTGCTGCGAATGAGACTGTAGTGTGGGGCGTGTAAGCCTAGTTTTACTCTAAAGAACTGGATAGGGACCGGCGCACTGTTTCGATCGATTCATTGCGGCGCTTCGCTAAGTCTTCGACTTGATCCGCCGATACTTTACCTACGTTGAAATACTGCGCATTGGGGTGTGCCAAATAAAATCCGCTGACACTGGACGCTGGATCCATCGCAAATGACTCAGTAAGGGTCATGCCAATGTCTTCAGAACCAACGATGCGCAGCATATCGCGCTTGACTTCATGGGCTGGGCAGGCTGGATAACCCGGTGCCGGACGAATGCCGCGATATTGCTCATCGATCATCGCCTCATTCGTTAAAACCTCATCGCTGGCATAGCCCCACAGATCGGTTCGTACACGATGGTGCATGAGCTCAGCAAACGCTTCCGCCAAACGATCTGCCAAGGCCTTGAGCATGATGGCGTTGTAGTCGTCGTTTTTTGCCTGAAATTCAGCGACTTTCTTTTCAACGCCGTGTCCGGTGGTAACAGCAAAACAACCAACGTAATCCGCCACTCCAGAATCCCGCGGCGCAACGTAGTCTGCCAAGCAGCGATTGGGGCGCTTTACTCCGTCTACCACTGGCCGCTCTGACTGCTGGCGCAAGTTATGCCAAACAAATGCCGGATTCTCGCGCGCTTCATCGCTATACAAAACAATATCATCGCCAATGGTGTTGGCAGGATAAAACGCAACCACGCCATCGGCCTGCAGCCATTGTCCTTTTACGATCTTCTCTAATAAAGCCTGGGCGTCAGCAAACACTTTCTTGGCCTCTACGCCTACTACCTCATCTTCTAGAATGGCCGGGAATTTACCCGCCAAATCCCAGGTTTGAAAAAACGGGGTCCAATCAATGAACTTTGCAATCTCACTCAGGGCAAAGTTTTTAAAGACGCGGCGACCAATGAACTTCGGCTTCTCTGGCGTGTAGGCAGTCCAATCAATTTTCTCTCGATTTTGGCGTGCAGCTTCCAGTGAAATGGTTGGCGCTACTTTGCGATTCGCATGCTGTACGCGTATGCGCTCATAGTCATCGCGCAAGTCTTGAATAAATTTGCTGGCGCTTTCATCCGATAGCAAGCTAGATGCAACAGAGACGGAGCGTGATGCATCCGGCACATACACGACCGGTCCATCGTAGTGTGGTGCGATTTTGACTGCGGTATGAACACGGGATGTCGTCGCCCCACCAATCATCAATGGCAATTGCTGGTCACGGAAATACGGATCACGCTGCATTTCTTGGGCAACGTAGGTCATTTCTTCGAGCGACGGGGTAATCAAACCGGATAGCCCGACGATATCGGCCTTCTCTTCTTTGGCTACTTTCAGAATCTCGGCGCAGGGCACCATCACGCCCATATTGACTACTTCAAAGTTATTGCATTGAAGAACAACGGTAACTATGTTTTTTCCAATATCGTGCACGTCGCCTTTTACGGTTGCCATCACAATCTTGCCCTTGGCTTTAGCTTCGCCGCCTGCAGCAACGTGCAAACGCTTTTCTTCTTCAATATAAGGAATGAGGTGTGCCACTGCCTGCTTCATCACGCGCGCACTTTTTACGACTTGCGGCAAAAACATTTTGCCTTCACCAAACAAATCGCCGACCACGTTCATGCCATCCATGAGGGGGCCCTCAATTACTTCAATCGGCCGGCCTCCGGAGCCCATGATGTCAGCCCGCAACTCTTCGGTGTCGTCCAAGATAAAGTTGGTAATGCCGTGCACCAAGGCGTGCGTTAAGCGGTCCCGCACTGGCGCTTCACGCCATACGAGATTCTCGACTTGCTTGATTCCGTCGCCCTTAAATTGATCAGCGATTGCCAATAAACGCTCGGTTGGGGTTTGACCGTCTTTTTCTTTAAAGCGGTTGAGGACAATATCTTCGACCCGCTCACGTAACTCTGGGTCTAAGTCCGCATAGACCCCTAGCTGGCCGGCGTTGACAATGCCCATGTCCATGCCTGCCTGAATCGCATGGTACAAAAAGACCGTATGAATGGCTTCACGAACACGATCATTGCCGCGGAATGAAAAGCTCACATTGGAAACGCCGCCACTGACTTTCGCGCCCGGCAGATTTTCTTTAATCCAGCGCGTTGCATTTATAAAATCAACCGCGTAGTTGTCGTGCTCCTCAATCCCGGTAGCAATCGCAAAAATATTGGGATCAAAAATAATGTCTTCTGGAGGAAATCCAATTTCCTCAACCAAAATTTGATACGAACGTTGGCAAATTTCCGTTTTACGTTGATAGGTATCGGCCTGCCCTTTTTCGTCAAAAGCCATCACTACCGTAGCAGCTCCATAGCGACGGATCAGCTTGGCCTGATGCCGAAATGCGTCTTCACCTTCTTTTAAGGAAATTGAATTCACGATTGGCTTACCTTGCACACACTTCAAGCCAGCTTCGATGATGCTCCACTTGGATGAGTCGATCATGATAGGCACGCGGGCAATATCGGGCTCGGATGCAATCAGATTCAGAAAGCGTACCATGGCTGCCTCTGAGTCGAGCATAGCCTCATCCATATTGATGTCAATAATCTGCGCGCCACTTTCAACCTGCTGCCGAGCTACTGCCAAGGCCTCATCAAATTGATTATTCAAAATCATGCGCGAGAAGGCTTTCGATCCAGTGACGTTCGTACGCTCGCCAATATTGACGAACCCGACTATGGGGCTGACGTTATACGACTCAAGGCCTGATAACCGCATTGGAGCATTCACGCGCTTGCTCATTCTGCTAGCTCTGCTTGAGGCTCACGGTAAAAGACCCGTGGTTTACGTTTGGCGACTGCATTGGCAATCGCACGAATGTGATCCGGAGTGGTTCCACAGCAGCCACCCACTAAATTGACTAATCCATCTTTAGCAAAACCATCGACCAGCGCCGAAGTAATCTCTGGCGTCTCATCAAAGCCGGTATCGCTCATCGGATTGGGAAGGCCTGCATTGGGGTAACACGAAACCGCGGTATTGCAGATGCGTGCCAACTCCGCAATATAGGGGCGCATTAAGGCTGCTCCGAGCGCGCAATTCAAACCAAATGTGAGTGGCTTAATGTGGCGCAAGCTATTCCAAAACGCTTCTACTGTTTGACCGGACAAAATGCGTCCCGATGCATCGGTCACTGTTCCAGAAACCATGACCGGCAACTTCACGCCGGTATCCTCGAAAAATTCATCGAGGGCAAACATCGCTGCTTTGGCATTTAAGGTATCAAAAATGGTTTCAACTAAAAAAAGATCGACACCGCCGGCATACAAACCTTCAATTTGCTCGCGGTAAGTATCACGCAAGGCATCAAAGCTAATGTTGCGCGCGCCCGGATCATTGACGTCTGGAGAGATGCTGGCTGTCTTTGGTGTGGGCCCAATTGCGCCGGCCACAAACCGCGGTTTTTCAGGTGTGCTGAACTTGGCACAAGCATCATGCGCCAAGCGTGCAGCCGCTTCATTCATCTCGCGAGCCAAGCCTGGCATTTTGTAATCCTCTTGCGCTACTGAAGTCGCGCCAAAGGTATTGGTCTCAATGATGTCCGCGCCCGCATCCAAATAGTCTTCGTGGATTTTTTGGATGATGTGGGGCTGCGTTAACACCAAAAGCTCATTATTCCCCTTCAGATCGCCTGGATGATCGGCAAAGCGGGTATTCCCCGGCAGGCCACGGTAATCGGCTTCGCTTAACTTGTATTGCTGAATCATAGTTCCCATGGCGCCATCCAAGATGAGGATGCGGTCGTTTAGCAGCGCTGGTAATTCGCCGCCCCGGGTAAATACCAAATTGGAACCGTTTGATTGCATTGTTTAAATAGAGGGGTTAATCTTAATAAGCCACTATTCTAATGACTTTATCGGCATCAAGCCGACTTGGAGGCTGTATGTTTGGAACCATTCCGGAATTCAATCAAAGCATGGAAATGCTCAAGACCATGTGGGGGCAAGGGGTTGCTGCTGGCCAAAATACAGGGCAATTTCCGTTTGCGGCCGATCCATCAAAAGGCCCTGCTGGATTTGCTGGATTTCCTGGGGTTGACATTGATGAGCTTGAAAAACGGATTAAGGACTTAAAAAGCGTTGAAAACTGGCTTTCCATGAACCACAACATCCTCAAAACCACGATTCAGGGTCTCGAGGTCCAGCATGCGACCCTCTTGGCGCTGAAGTCCTTTGGTGAGGCAATGACGCCCAAGCCCGATGAAAGCGCTGACTCCAGCACAAAAACGAGCGCAGCTAAACCGCGCAAAACATCCACACCCCGTCGGAAGAAAGCGCGCGGCGCAACTTTCCTTGACGCCACAGGTGATTGAGGTGGGCAATCGCCTCGCCCATTGCAAAACTCATTTGGTGGGTGTCTAGGCTGCGCTTGAATAACACTGGAACAATATCGCGAGCATGGCGCGGCTCACAGCACGCACCCAGCGCCTCAGCCAAGCGGTCGACGTGGTGCTCTTGTAATTGCGTGATGCGGTAATGTAAGCCCCTAAAGGGCTTGCCATGCGATGGCAGCACCACGGTATCTTTTGGCAGCGCTGTGTACTTTACTAATGAGTCTAAATACAAACCAAGTGGATCGGCGTCGGGCTCAGCATCATAGACACTCACGTTGGTCGAGATACGTGGTAGCACCATATCCCCTGAAATGAAACAGCCCAACTCTGCGCAATAAAGACTGGCATGTTCGGGGGCATGACCATATCCCATGATGACTTGCCATTGATGACCCCCAATCTCAATCTGCTCGCCCTCCATGATGCGGCGGTAGCGCTTTGGCACACCAGGCACCATGCGCTTGTAATAGTCCGCTCGGCCACGGAGCTTTTCTAGATCTTCGCTACTGGAGAGGCCATGCCGCTGAAAATGATCTGCAGCACCGCCGCTTCCAGGAGTGGCCCCAATGGCAGCCCCACCTTGATCATGACTGAGCCATTGCGCAGTGAGGTAATCCGACATCGACATCCACAAAGGCACTTGCCAGCGATCACAAAGCCATTGCGCTAGGCCAACGTGGTCAGGGTGCATGTGGGTCACAATGACCCGCAACACAGGCAATCCATCTAACTGGGTTCGCTCAATTTCTTCCCAAATGGCGCGAGTCTCGTCGTTCGCAATGCCACAATCAATAATGGTCCAGCCTGCCTGCCCATTAAACTCATCCCGAATCAACCAGAGATTGATATGATCCAAAGCAAAGGGAAGAGGCATTCTGATCCAACGTACTCCTGGTAGCAGTTCCAATGGAACGGCTTTCTCAGGCAATTGATCGCCCCAAGGGTATTGAATTGAATTAAGATCAGTTGCGTTTGTAGTGGGTGGCGTTTTCATTGCTTGCTTGGCTTTATAAAAGGATAGTTCAGTGGTCAAATCGCCTTGCGTCAATTGGTGTGAAATGCATCCGCAAACCGGTTACTGCCTCGGCTGCTTTCGCACGCTGGATGAAATCGCACGGTGGTCGTCTTTATCCGACAATGAGCAAGCTGCGATTAATCTTCAGCTCCCATTGCGCAAAATACCGAAAAGCGATGGCGCATCTTCAGGCCCGCTAGCTTAACGATTCACATCCACAATCACACGACCGCGTACAGTGCCTTTCATTAAGGCGTCAGCATACTGAATTGCTTCGCCCAAGCCAATCTCGTGGGAGATCGCCTCCAATGTCGTGAGGTCCACCAAGGCGCTTAGCTGTTCATACGCCGCAATGCGCTTGGCTTTGGGTACGGTCACGCTATTGATACCGTATAGGGTTACGCCACGCAAAATAAAGGGTGCTACGCTACCTGGAAAATCCATGCCTTGAGCAAGGCCGCAAGCCGCTACCGCGCCTTCACTCTTCGTTGCTGCGCAAGCGTTGGCTAAGGTATAACTGCCTACGCTATCAACCACGGCAGCCCAGCGCTCGCGCGCCAATGGCTTACCTGGCTCGGATAAGCTACTTCGATCGATTACCTCAGCTGCCCCTAAAGACCGAAGGTACTCAGCCTCTTGAGGGCGACCACTGCTGGCAACCACTGTAAAACCGAGCTTACTCAGCAGGGCAATTGCAAAGCTACCAACACCACCTGCAGCGCCTGTAACCAGCACCTCACCATCGGCCGGCTTCACGCCATGCTTTTGCAGCGCCATGACACAGAGCATGGCGGTATATCCAGCAGTTCCAATGGCCAGAGCCTGTTTGGCAGTAAAGCCCTTTGGCAATGGAATCAGCCACTCTGCCTTTACCCTTGCCTGCTGGGCCAAACCACCCCAATGCCCCTCACCTACGCCCCAGCCATTGAGCAAAACGGCATCGCCCACCTTAAACTCAGGCGACGTACTTTCCAGCACCTCCCCAGCAAAATCGATCCCAGGAACCATTGGAAAGCTTCGAACCACGGGGCCTTTGCCTGTGATTGCCAAGCCATCTTTGTAATTGAGCGTGGAATACTGCACGCGAACACGCACATCCCCCGCTGGAAGTGCTGATTCCTCAAGCTGGCCCAGCTCCGCTCGGTAGCCTTTGTCGTCTTTATTTATAACAATTGCCTTAAACATCGTTTTCCTTTCAATACAGAGCCTAACCGCTAATTTTCACCCGCAGGCCGTAAACCGTTTATCCTAACAAGCATTACGAATTATGGAGCGTTCCATGAAAAAAATTCTACTCTCTCTTGGGCTGATTACCTTAGTTATGTCCGGTTGCTCGTCTACTGACATCAAGATGTCGATGGGGAATATGCGCCTAATCCAGTCTTCTGCCGCGCCGCAAGACGTTATGAATTTTGCTATGAAAGCGTGTCAGTCCGACTTTTACGTGGGCGCTAGCTTCATCTCAAAAGCATCAAACGAATACCGTTTCAAGTGCGTACGTGCAGAAGAAAATGAAATATTGACACCCATTCCAGGCACTAGCATTACACCAAACACAAAATAAGTTTAAAGATAAAGCCCTGCATGAGTTCAGCCTCACCCACCGAATTACGTAAGGCATTTTCCAGTTTCGCTACGGGCGTAACGGTCATCACCGGCATTGGAAGCAATAGTCAAGCGGTTGGTGTCACGATCAGCTCATTCAATACGGTTTCCTTAGATCCGCCCCTCGTACTTTGGAGTCTGTCTGAGCGTTCCGTATTCATGGATGCCTTTGCAGTTGGAAAAAAGCAATTGATTCATGTTCTAGAGCGATCGCAAGAAGACATTGCCATGCGCTTTGCTAAAAGCACTGGCGATCAATTTGCGGGGGTCGATCTGGTCACTACCCCCTCTGGTCTAGCAATGTTGCCGGATTGTGTCGCCTACTTTGAGTGCGAAACCATCGCCGCTCATCCGGGCGGGGACCACCGCATTATTGTTGCGCGCATCGTCAACATGCAACACCATGAAGAGCGTGATCCACTGGTATTTTCACGTAGTCAATTTATGGGTGCTCAGCCTGCCTAAGGGCGCCCCAACCGAATAAAGGATTTTGTATGATGCGTCTTTGGGGTAGAGCCAGTTCAATCAATGTCCAAAAAATTCTATGGTGCCTGAATGAGCTCGGGCTTAAGGAAGGCACGGACTATGAGCGCATCGATGCTGGCCTGCAATTTGGCGTAGTCAACACCCCGGAATTCTTGGCATTAAATCCCAATGGTTTGGTGCCAACGCTACAAGACGAATCCTTCGTTCTGTGGGAATCCAATTCTATTTTGCGCTACCTCGTACGGAAATACGATCAGAATGGGCGCTTTCCAGCCGACATCAATAGTCAAGCCTCTGCAGACAAATGGCTTGACTGGCAACTCACTACGTTTTGGCCAGCCGTACGTCCCGCATTTTTAGGTCTGACACGAATCCCTGAAAATGAGCGCAACTACGATTTGATTCGCAAGGGCTATGAAACTGCAAGCGACCAACTCAGGATCCTAAACCAGGCCCTTGAATCCCATTTGTATTGCGCTGGCAATCGTTTTAGCCTTGCTGATATTGCCTTGGGTCTCTGCGTCAATCGCTGGATCATGCTGGCCGAGAAGTTTCCTGAGCGAGTGGGTCAGCGTAAATCCTATCCCGCGATTGAAATGTGGATGAAGCGCCTAGAGAGTGAAACAGCCTACCTCACGGTAGCCTAGTTAAGTAAGGGCAAATCGTCCTTACACTTGCTTGAATTTCTTGGCTTGGTGATCAGCGCCAATAAAGAGGTACATCGCCGGCACCACAAACAGGGTAAACAAAGTACCGATCGAGAGGCCAGTAAAAATCACGATGCCCATGGATTGGCGCCCTGCAGCACCTGCACCCGACGCAATCACCAACGGGACCACACCCAGTACCATCGCTGCCGTGGTCATGAGAATCGGGCGCAAACGAACACTACTGGCTTCAACAATCGCATCAAGCTTGCTTCGCCCTGCTGCCTGCAACTCATTGGCGAACTCCACAATCAAAATACCGTGCTTGCTAATCAGACCCATCAAGGTAACAAGACCAACCTGGGTATAGACATTCAGCGTGGTAAAGCCAAGATTGATAAATATCAGTGCGCCAAATAAAGCCAGCGGTACCGAAACTAAAATCACGATTGGGTCACGGAAACTTTCAAATTGAGCGGCCAATACTAAAAAGACAATCAGGATCGCAAAGAACATCGTGACCAAGAAACCGCCCGATTCATTCATAAACTGCCGTGATGGTCCAGCGTAATCGATTGAGTAGCCATTCGGCGCCACCTCTTTTAATGACTGTGCTATGAACTTAAGCACCTCTTCCTGGGATACGAATGGGGTACTGACGCCAATAATCGTGGCAGAGTTAAGCTGCTGAAAGTGATTAATTGATTGCGGAACTACCCGTTGCTTAATACTGGCAATGGTCCGCGCCTGAATCATCTCGCCGCTCGGCGTACGAATGTAGTAATCCAGTATTTGATCTGGATTGAGTCGATCGACTTGCTTGACCTGCGGAATCACCCGATACGATCTACCGGCAACTGAGAAGTAGTTTACAAACCCCCCACCCAGAGCGGCTGAAAGTGCATTACCCACATCACGCTGCGTCATGCCCAATGCTGCCACTTTTTCGCGGTCTATTTCTAAGACATTTTGTGGTTTATCGATTTTTAAATCGCTATCAACGAAGAAAAACATACCGCTCTTGCGTGCTTTATCGAGTACAGCCTGCGATACATCATTGAGGTTCTCATATGACTCGGTGGTATTAATAACCACCTGCACTGGTAAGCCTTGGGCACCAGGCAAGGCAGGAAACTGGAAAGCGGCAACTCGTACGCCGGCGATGCTATTCCATTTATTCTGCATGTCTTCCTGAAAAGCAGAGGCACTGCGACTGCGCTCATTCCAATCCTTCATCAGCACGCCGCCGAAACTACTGGTTGCACTCGTAATTTGAAACATCTGCAAATACTCAGGCTCGGCTGCAGCAATTTTCTGAATCTGGTCGGCATAAGTCTGCATTTGATTGACCGTAGCATTGGGCGGTCCCGAGGCCTGCATGAGCACAATGCCCTGGTCTTCAATCGGTGCCAACTCAGAATGGGCAGTTGCATATAAATATGCAACCCCGCCCAATAAAAATACGCCCATCACAATAATGACTTGCCAGGTACTTAAGAGGTCCCGTAAGAGGGTTTGATAGCGGTGGTGTACTCGCTCAAAAATGGCATCGATCTTTTTGACAAAGGGGGTAGTCTCTTGCCCTTCAGTAAAAATACGGGAACACATCATGGGCGATAGCGTCAAGGCTACTACTCCAGAAACCGCTACTGCACTGGCCAAGGTAAATGCAAACTCAGTGAATAGCGCGCCGGTAAGGCCGCCCTGAAAGCCAATGGGAATATAGACCGCAATGAGCACTACCGTCATTGCTAAGATTGGGTTGCCGAGTTCTCGCGCTGCAATTAAAGATGCTTCGAGGGGTGATTTACCCTCTTTCATGTGGCGATCGACGTTTTCCACCACGATGATGGCGTCATCCACCACCAAGCCGATCGCCAATACCAAGGCAAGCAACGTTAGCAAATTAATCGAATAACCCAGGACTTGCATCAAGAAGAAAGTACCGATGAGCGACAGTGGCATCGCAATGACAGGCACCGCGACTGCGCGAAAGCTTCCCAAGAACAAGAAGATAACCACGGTCACAATCAGGAGCGCCTCAAGCAGGGTAGCTACCACCTCATCGATTGAGGTGGTAATGAATTTGGTGGAGTCATAGACAATGTTGCCAACTAAGCCGGTTGGCAATTGCCTCTGAATATCCGGCAGAACTGCGCGAACGCGTTCTGCAACATCAAGCAAATTCGCATCGGGGGCCACTTTAATACCAATAAATACCGACTGCTTACCGCTAAATGCCACATTGGTGTTGTAGTCATCCGATCCCAGGCTGACTGTAGCGACTTGATCCAAGTAAACAATATCCGCACCATTGCGCTTCACTACCAATTTGCGGAATTCATCCAAGGTATGCAGATCAGTCCCCGCTACCAAATCTACAGCCACCATTTCACCTTTGGTACTACCAACGGCAGAGAGATAATTGTTAGCTGCGAGCGCGTTGTAGACATCATCCGCCCCTACGCCAACACCAGCCATCCGATCGCGATCCAGCCAAGCACGCAGCGCAAACTTACGGCCACCCAAGATCTCGGCATTTTGAACGCCGGCTACCGAGTCAAGCTTTGGCTTTACTACGCGCAACAAATAATCGGTTGTGCTGTTGTTCGGAATAACATCACTGTAAAAGCCCAGGTACATAGCTGCAGTGGATTGGCCAACTTGAACCGTTAAGATGGGCTGCTGCGCCTGTGGTGGCAATTGATTACGCACTGAACTGATTTGCGTATTAATTTGGGTCAGCGCTTTATTGGCATCGTAATTGAGTTGCAAGGTGGCAATAATGGTGGAGATGCCGCTAATGCTGGTCGATGAGAGGTAATCAATTCCTTGGGCTTGTGCAATCGCCGCCTCTAAAGGCTGCGTAATAAAGCCGGCAATCGTTTCAGGATCTGCGCCAAAATATGCAGTCGTGATGGTCACAATGGCATTTTGGGTTTGCGGGTACTGGTTGACTGGTAAGGTGCTGGCAGACTTCAGTCCAAACACCAGAATGAGCGCACTCACAACCAGCGCTAAAACGGGTCTGCGAATAAATAAATCAGTCCACTTCATAAATTAGTCAGTTCGCTCGATTTATTGTTCTTGAGGCTTTGGGTTGGGATTAAAACCAGGCTGAACCTGATTATTAATAATCAATGGCGTGCCATTTTTTAATTTGAGCTGTCCGCTAGTGACCACCATCACGCCTGGCTCAAGGCCTTTGACAATCGCCACCTGATCACCACGGGTTAAACCTGTCGTTACAAATACTTGCTCAGCCTCAATCAGTGGTTTGCCTTGCTTATCCATGCGATCGGTTTTGCGCGCAATGAACACAGTGCTGCCATAAGGATTGTAAGTAATCGCCGTTTGGGGCAGGGTGAGGTATTTCACGCGGTCACCTAAGTTGATGGTGACGTTTGCAAACATCCCTGGTAATACCTTTTTATCCGGATTGCTCACCATTGCTTCAATTTGCATATTGCGTGTGCTCAGCTCAACCTTTGGGCTAACTGCCGTAATCTTGCCTTTGAACCCGGCATCTTTAAATGCGTCAGTCTTCATTTCAATCGCTTGACCCACCTGAATCATGCCTGCCGTACTTTGTGGCAAGGTGAAATCTACAAAAATCGGATCGAGCGTTTGCAAGGTCAACATCTTATCCCCTGCATTGACATACTGACCTGGGTTAATTGCAATGATGCCGACACGTCCACTAAAGGGTGCTTTGAGGCTTTTCTTTGCAACGAGGGCAGCCTGCTGCTCAACCTGAGCTGCTTTTGACTTAGCATCCGCGGCGCTGGTATCGAAGACATTTTTACTAATGGCCTGAATCGCTAGCTGCTGTTTATCGCGCTCATTAATCACCTTGGCTAAATCAGCCATTGCTTTAAAGGAATTCAGCTGAGCAATGTCCGATGCGTCATTGAGCTGAATTAACAAATCGCCCTTCTTCACATCCATTCCGGATTTAACGAATACATCTAATACTGCGCCACCAGTCTCAGCACTTAAATCAACCCCACGAAAAGCGCGTATATTTCCGACGCTACTCAAGGTCGGCTGCCACTCATCTTCCTCTACCACCATCGTAGAGACCGTTGCAGGTGGCAAACCCATACTGGAGATAAAGTAAGTAATCAATGCGGTCTTAAGGGTATTAAAACCAACCAACAGTCCAAGCAGGATGAATACCGAAATCAACATAACGGTCATGCGGCGACGCAACGGTGTCATCGCCATGAGCTTGGCGTAGGTTTTTGTATTCTTAAATCGTGCACGCAGACGAAGCGTATTGCCAATACGACCGAATAATTGACTTATTGCATTCCATGCCTTGCTGACATATTCCATTAGTTTCCACTCATGTACTTTGGACTTCAGTGTTTGAATTAATTCCTGCAATGATTTCATTGCGCATTCCTTGCAACATTCGATTGATACGCTGGACCATCTCGGTTCCACCAGCCTCCACCCAGTGCAGCGAACAGCGCCGTTGTATCTGCAAAGCGTACTGCCTGAGCCTGTACAAACTTGACCTTGGCTTGCTGATACAGGTTTTGGTAATAGAGCACGGCTAAGTAGCTACTGGTTCCCAACTTATATTGTTCTTGCACTAAATCTAAAGTTTCTTTAGAGAAACGCTCGGCATCGGCAGCAGCCTTTAATGACTGGGCGCCGGTCTCTAAGGCACGCAATGCATCGGCTACCTCTTGGAAGGCAGTCAGAACGGTGGCTTGATACTGAAATACTGCCTGTTCATAACCCGCAATAGCGCCGCGCCGTTGCGCCAGAAGTTGTCCGCCCTGAAATAATGGCTGAAACACCCCGCCGGCAACACTCCATATTGCTGCAGATGGTCCAAACAAGGCTCCTGATGAAAGTGCAACCGAGCCTACGCTAGCACTCAAATTAATTTGTGGCAACAAATTGGCGGTAGCCACGCCCACTAAAGCATTGGTTGATTTGAGCAGGGCCTCTGCTGCCCGAATATCGGGGCGCTGCCGCACTAAGTTTGATGGCAGCGATAACGGGAGCTTATCGGGTAAATGTAAATTGGCTAACTCGAATTGAGCGATCTGCGCATTGCTCGGAAATGCCCCGGTGTAGACGGCAAGCTGATTTCGTGCAAAAGCAAGATTCCGTTCATAGGCTAATAAATCGACCTGGGAGTTGGCGACTAAGGTTTGCTGTGATGTCAGATCTACCCTCGATACCGTACCAATGGCAAGCTGGCGCTCGGTTACATCAGCAAAATTTTGCTGGGCTTTTAGAATCTCGGATGTGGCAGCGTATTGGGCACGCAGTGCCGCCTCGCGAATTGCCGCTGTCACGATATTGGCAGTTAAAGCAAGGTACGCCCCCTCAAGCTGAAATTGACTAATCTCTGCTTGAGCACGGGCACTCTCTACCGCTCGCCTCGCAGCGCCAAATACATCCAAGCGGTAGCCCACGTTAACGGACGTGTTGTACACGTTATAAATATTCTGTCCAGGAAGACCAAACATCGCCATTGATTGCTGTTGACGCGTTGCGCTACCACCCAATCCAATGCTTGGAAAATATTGGCCGCCAATTTGTGCATTGACGTTTTCTTGAGCAACCCGCAGTGCTGCATCTGCCGCAGCCAGATTGGGATTTTGCTCCAAGGCTGTTTTGATTAGCTTATCTAGCTCGGGTGATTTAAATAAGGTCCACCACTCCGCCGGAATATCCGTATCTGGAATAATCTGCTGCTCTGTTCCTCCAGCTACATTCGGCGCAGTCGCCAATGTGGTGACAGTCGGCTGTTCGGTAAAGCGGGCTACTTTGGGGGCGTTCGGCTCCTTGAAATCGGGTCCTGCAGCACAGGCGACTAAGCTAGCCACAAAGAGTACGACTAATGCACGCCGAACGAAGTGCGTGCGTCTTTGCATATAGGGTGATGGGCTAAATAGTGATTCGCTCATGGCAACCCTTATTTGAACACAGATAAGGGCTTTTATTCAGTACCCTAAGCCTCTCCGAGGCTATTGCAGCTGTAATGCAATGGGGCTTATTCGACTGTCACACTTTTAGCTAAGTTTCTTGGTTTATCCACATCCGTTTCGCGAGCACAGGCCGTGTGATACGCCAGCAACTGCAGCGGTACCACATGCAAAATGGGTGATAAATCGCTATAGTGTTCGGGCAAACGAATAACAGCAATGCCATCACTGCTAACGATTTCGGTATCTTGATCTGCAAATACATACAAGCGACCGCCGCGGGCTTTCACTTCTTGCATATTGGATTTGAGTTTTTCAAGTAGCGCATCGTTTGGCGCTACTGTCACTACTGGCATTTTTTCAGTAACCAATGCCAATGGACCATGCTTTAACTCCCCGGCTGGATAGGCTTCTGCATGAATGTAGGAAATCTCTTTGAGCTTTAACGCGCCTTCAAGGGCAATGGGGTAGTGCAGACCTCGGCCCAAGAAAAGCGCGTTTTCACACTGAGCAAAGGCTGCGCTCCAGGCAATAATTTGTGGCTCCAAGGCCAAGACTGCAATCAAGGCCTTGGGCAAGTGCCGCAATGCCTTTAGTGCATTTTTTTCTTCTGCTTCACCAATACGGCCCTGGCGTTTGGCAATCGACATGGTCAATAGGTAGAGTGCCAGCAATTGGGTAGTAAATGCTTTGGTTGAAGCCACTCCAATTTCAGTCCCTGCCTTGGTTAGAAAGCGCCAATTCGTTTCACGAATCATGGCGCTGCTGGCCACATTGCAAATCGCCAAGGTCATCGTATGGCCGAGTTCTTTAGCATGGCGCAGGGCAGCTAAAGTATCCGCCGTCTCGCCCGACTGCGATACCACCACAATCAGTGTCTTGGGATTGGGCACTGAAGTACGGTAGCGGTACTCGCTGGCAATTTCCACTTGCGTCGGCATTCCTGCAATCGATTCAAGCCAATACTTGGCAACGCAAGCCGAGTAATAACTAGTACCACATGCCAAAATCAAAATCTGATCAAACTCCTGCCAGGCCTGTGGATCGGCATTAAAAAGATCGGGTCCAAAATGCGTAACATTGGCAAGCGTATTAGCAATGGCTGTAGGCTGCTCAAAAATTTCTTTTTGCATGTAATGCTGATATGGCCCTAAATCAACGGAGCCCGCTTGGGCTGGCATTGGTTTATGCACGCGCTGAACGAATTGACCATTGCCAGCGGTAATGCTGACCTGATCGGCTTTTAAAACCGCAACATCACCTTCTTCTAAATACAGCATGGTCTTTGCATGCCCTGCGAGTGCCAAGGCATCCGACGCAATAAAGTGCTCATTCTCACCAAAAGCAACTACCAGTGGAGAGCCGACACGCGCTCCAATTAAAGTGTCAGGGCAGTCTTGCGCAATCACCCCAATGCCATAGGCGCCATGCAGACGCGGCAATACCGCACGTACAGCAAGCGCAATGTTACGACTGGATTGTGCAATATAGGTTTGGTGAATTAAATGAGCAATGACTTCAGTATCAGTCTCTGACTCAAATACATAGCCTGCAGTTATCAGTTCAGCGCGCAATACATCGTAGTTTTCAATAATGCCGTTATGCACCACTGCAATTAACTGATTGGATATATGAGGATGGGCGTTATGGGTATCCGGCTTGCCGTGGGTTGCCCAGCGTGTATGGGCTATACCCAAAGTGCCATGAAACTGATTGCCTTGTTCAGCCAGTTCAGCAACGCGTGCGGTTGTCCGGGCGCGCTCAATCGGGTGCTTTGCATCTCCCGCATCAATCACAGCAAATCCACACGAGTCGTAGCCACGGTACTCTAAGCGGCGCAATCCTTCAATGAGGATGGGAACGATGTTTTTACGTGATGCCGCGCCAACAATACCGCACATTATTTTTTGACCTTTACTGTTTTTTTGGCGCTTGTTTTTTTAGCAATTGCTTTTTTAACGGTCACTTTTTTACTAACTGCTTTCTTGTCTTGCTTAATGGGGCGCTGCCACTGTATCGATAGTTGCTTTGCGCGCGATACCGTTAACTGATTGGCAGGCGCATCTTTCGTTAAGGTTGTACCCGCACCCAAGGTCGCTCCACGACCCACTCGAACTGGGGCTACAAGCTGTGTATCGGAACCTATAAAGACATCATCCTCAATAATGGTTTGGTGTTTATTAACGCCATCGTAATTACATGTAATGGTGCCAGCGCCAATATTGACACGCGCTCCCACTAGGGAATCGCCAACATACGCCAAATGATTTGCTTTGCTATTGGAATTAATCTTGCTGTTCTTAACCTCGACAAAATTACCAATGTGTACGTCATTGGCTAAATCAGCGCCAGGACGTAAGCGGGCATAGGGTCCAATAATCGAATTGGCTCCAACCACGGCGCCATCTAAATGGCTAAATGCTTGGATCGCAACGTGTTTGCCAATTGCGCAATTACGGATGATGCAATAGGGCCCGACGCGTGTGCCGGAGTCCAGCGTGACATTGCCCTCAAAAACACATCCGACATCGATGACTACATCCGAGCCACAGCTCAGGCTACCGCGAACATCAATCCGTGCTGGATCAAGCAAAGTAACGCCCGCCTCCATTAATTGCATCGCAATCACGTGCTGATGGGTGCACTCTAACGCTGCCAATTGATCGCGGCTATTGACACCAATTGTTTCCCACTCAAAGTCCGCTTGGGCTGTACGAATGGGAACATTATCTCGCGCAGCCATTGCAATCACGTCCGTTAAGTAATACTCACCTTGCGCATTACTCGCCCGCAATGATTTAAGCCATTTCTTGAGTCGGCTGCTTGGCAGCACCATGATGCCGGTATTAATCTCGGAAATACTTTTTTGCTGGGGATCCGCATCCTTTTCCTCAACGATGCTTGTGACAGTACCTTCAGCGTCACGCAGGATGCGGCCATACCCGGTTGGGTTATCCATTTGCTGCGTCAGTAAAGCAAGGGCCGAATCACTTCCGCGCTTACCATCGGCCAACGTTACTAAACGCATCAGGGTTTTTTTGGAAATTAAGGGAACATCGCCATAAAGCACCAAGGTGGGCTCATCTAGATCAAGCTTGGGCAGCGCTTGCAACAGTGCATGGCCTGTGCCTTTTTGCTCTTTTTGCATCACCGTCACTGCATCAGCAAGTCCTGGATGGTCTTTTTGAATCTGCTCTAAGTAAGCAGTGATGGCACTTGCGCCATGGCCAATCACAACGATGGGTTTTGTTTTAGCCTTACCGACGAGCTGATTGGCGGTTACGAGAACATGCTCTAGTAAGGGTTTACCGGCCAAAGTTTGCAAGACCTTCGGCAAAGCGGATTTCATCCGCTTTCCCTGTCCTGCAGCCAGTATGACAATATTCATGCTATTAATTATAAACGCCGCGAATTAGGGTTCCGCAGGCTAATTCATCCAGTTCAGACTCATCAATTCCGCGATCACCCGCAGATCTGGCCCCTAAATTACCAAGGGCTCCACCATTACTGCCATCGATCTCTAAATTGGTGAAATCAAATGCCTCGCGGTCCATTAAATGGGACGGCACAATGTGGTGCATCGCCCGAAAGAGATTTTCTACCCGGCCTGGGTGTTTCTTTTCCCAGTCGCGCAGCATTTGCTTCATCGCGCCGCGCTGAAGGTTGGGCTGGCTGCCACACAAATCGCATGGAATGATGGGGAACTGCATATCTTCAGCGTACCGCTCGAGTAGTTTTTCAGGGACATAGGCGAGCGGCCGAATCACGATGTGCTTACCGTCATCAGATCGAAGCTTCGGTGGCATGCCCTTCAATTTGCCGGCATAAAACAAATTAAGTAATAGGGTTTCGAGGATATCGTCGCGGTGATGGCCAAGGGCAATCTTCGTTGCGCCCAATTCATCGGCAACGCGGTACAAAATGCCGCGACGTAAACGGGAGCATAAACCGCAGGTTGTCTTACCCTCCGGGATCACGCGCTTCACAATACTGTAGGTGTCTTGCTCTTCAATGTGAAAGGGCACGCCTAAAGAACTTAAATAGTTCGGCAATGTTTCTGCTGGAAAGTTGGGTTGCTTCTGATCTAAATTCACCGCAACGATGTCAAACTGAATTGGCGCTCGCTCGCGCAGCTTGAGCAGAATATCGAGCATGGCGTAGCTGTCTTTTCCGCCAGAGACACAGACCATGACTTTGTCGCCATCCTCAATCATGCCAAAGTCACCAATCGCCTGACCAACTAAGCGAGACAGTTTTTTCTCGAGTTTGTTTTCTTCAAACGCTGCTTTGCGAGGATCGTTCACTGGCTTACCTTACCGTAACGAATCTTTAATACGAAACACCTCAACACCCACCGAGTGGCAGTCCGCATATACGTCTGGCTTGGCGGTGGAAACGCGGGCTGCCCGCACATTGGGGTGAGCCAGCATGGCCGCAACAATATCGTCGCAGAGGGTTTCTTGTAAATGGATGTGGCCTTTTTGTGCTCGAGTCCGAATGGTCTCGCGCATAAAGTCGTAATCGAGCACTTCATCCAAGGTATCTTTTGTTGGCGTGTTGAGCGCAAACGGAATGTACAGATCAATATTCAGAATCACCCGCTGCTCTGCTTTTTTTTCAAAGTCATGTACGCCAATATTGATGTAAATCTCATAGTCCCGCAAAAATAAACGGCGGCAATCGAGCAGGGAGGGGTGCGGTATAGCATCTAGCATTCTATAAAGCCTATTCAGTTTTAAACATAACATCGCGTGAGGATGGCATTAAATGCTGCCCTCCATCGACGTAAATCGTGGTGCCCGTAATTGCATTCGACTCTGCAATAAAAACTGCGGCTCTCGCAATATCGATTGGGGTGGATGAGCGCTTTAATGGCGTCATTGTATGGGCCGTCTTAAAGCTATCCTGAGACTGCGGCCCGGACGGAAGTGAAATACCAGGCGCCAATCCAACCACGCGTAGATAGGGGGCGAAATCCATCGCCATCATTTGGCCCGCATACTCCAGCGCACCCTTCGATAGGGTGTATGAAAAATAGTCGGGATTGAGATTGATGAGCTTCTGATCGAGCAGTTGTATGACTACTGGAATATCGCCATTGGGCAAGGAATTGGCTGCTTTGGATTTTTGCTGTCGGTAGAGCAGCTGTGCCAAGAGCACTGGCGCCAGAACATTTACCTGCATCATCTTCTGAAAAAAAGCCGTGTTAATGAGCTCAGGCTCTACGCTAGCCCGGTCGTACTCAAACTGTGACGCACTATTGACGATGCAATCAAGACTACCCAGATTGGCTGTGACCGCCTGAAAAAGAGCGGTAATTTCTGGCTCGCTGGCTAAATCAGCCTGGATCGCCATTGCCCTTGCACCTAATTTCTGAATCGCAGCAACCGTTTCATCAGCCTCCGCTTTGGACTGCCCAAAATGCACAGCCACATCCCAGCCTTGCTCTGCAAAATGGATAGCAATAGCCCTTCCCACACGCTTTGCAGCGCCGGTGACCAAAACGCATTTTTTGGCCTTGGGTGCGGTGGAGGAGCTTGAATTCACGTTTTTCTCTTAGACTAGCGAGTTATGGATATTACCTTGACCGACACCGAAAAAGCGCATAGCGCACGCTTAAGCACAGAAATTGCCTTAGAAGTAGCATCGCACTGGGGTTTCTTGCCTTTTTCCCGCTACATGGAGATGGCTTTGTACCAGCCCGGCAGTGGCTATTACAGTGCTGGCGCCCATAAATTAGGGAGCGGCGGCGACTTCACTACCGCCCCAGAGATTAGTCCTTTTTTTGGTATGGCACTGACCAATGCCATCATGCCCGCCTTAGAGGGATTTCGGTCGAGAGGCAAACCAACCCGCATTCTTGAGTTTGGAGCTGGAACAGGTAAGTTAGCCGCATCCATTCTTCATCGCTTAAAGGAGCTCAATTTTTCCTTAGATCACTATGGCATTCTCGAAATCGCCCCCGATTTAGCGCAGCGTCAGCGTACCTTGTTAGAAGAAACAAAAAACGATCTGCAGTGCTCAACCGCAATCGACTGGCTCAGCGCCCTTCCAAGTGAATTTGAGGGCGTCATCATTGCAAATGAAGTATTAGATGCAATACCGTGCGAACGCATTATTTACGTCAATGGAGAATGGCGTCAGCAGGGGGTGGTCATTAAAAATGGCGCTCTTGCTTTAGAGGTTGGGGCAGTAGTCGATCGGCAATTATTACCAGACTATCTCCTGGCCCACTCCTTCGCTGAAGGCTACACCACCGAAATCAACCCACAAAGTGTGGCGTGGATTAGGGGCTTAACGCAGGCGCTAAGGAGCGGTCTCTTTATTACACTCGATTACGGATTTCCGGCGAGCGAGTTTTTTCATCCGCAGCGCGAACAAGGAACATTGATGGCCCACCACCGCCACCATACCATTACCGATCCACTCTATCTGCCGGGCCTATGCGATCTGACGAGTCATGTGGAATGGTCTTCGATTTCGAGCACAGCCCTCGCTGCCGGGGCTGATGAAATCTATTTCAACAATCAAGGTAATTTCTTATTAGAAGCCGGTATTGGTGATTTGGTTTTGGAAAAAATGGATCCAGCTAACGCTACTGCTTTTTTACCAGTCTCCAATGCCTTACAAAAATTATTATCGGAAGCCGAGATGGGGGAGCTGTTTAAAGTCTTTGCCTTCAAAAAGAATCTGCCCGGACTCTCGCTCGACATGCTTCCAGGATTAGGTGGCCGTAACCGCTTCCACAGCCTGTAATCGTGCGGTATCGATTGCGGAGCGAATGCGTTCGCCCTGTTGCTGGTCTTCTCTAGAGAGACTCTGAATAACAGCCTGACTATCGATGGCCAGCGCTGCTGCTAAGCCAGCGCTAATCCGCTCTACATGGAAACCCAAAACACCGGCCAGTGCGATTAATTTCTCTGCACGCTCGGGCTTACGCCAAACATCGGCTCGGTTAAACCAAGCCAGAATATCAACTGCACTATAGCCCTGCTGTGTCACTCGTTTTTGCAGCGCCGAAAACAGCTCTGCAAAATCTCGGGTGCCATGCGGCATGCGGATTTTTTCTGACCATTGCCGAATCGCATCTTCGCTCAGATCAGCCAACAACACTGCACAAACTAAATCGACGTCCGCTATCTTTTTCACTGCCAACAAGTCGAGGTTAGTAGCCAGCTGTTTTTTCAGTGGCTGATTCCTGCACACTGCAATCAACTGCTGCGGCAAGAATTGGTCTGCAGCGCTAGCCTCTAAAAGTACTTCAAGCATGCGCAGCGGATCTGCTGAACCCATGCCTCGAGCCAGCTCTTGCCATACGCGCTCTGGTGATAGCGCCGACAACTCACCCGATTTCACAATAGCCTGCAGCGCCTCTTGGGTTTCGGGTGCAATGGTGAATTGTGGAAAGCGCGCTGCAAACCGAGCAATCCGCAATAAACGCAAGGGGTCTTCTGCAAACGCAGCTGAAACATGGCGAAATACCTTGGCCGCTATGTCGTTTTGCCCGCCATAAGGATCGATGATGGGGCCTACTTGCTCGCCGGAGTCATCGACGCGCTGCGCCATGGCATTAATAGTGAGGTCGCGTCGCTGTAAATCTTGCTCCAAGGTGACAGAAGGGTCGGCATAAAAATGAAATCCCTGATAACCGACGCCCGTTTTTCGTTCAGTCCGAGCCAAGGCATATTCGGCATGGGTCTGAGGATGCAAAAAGACTGGGAAGTCTTTGCCAACCGGCTGGTAGCCCAGCGCAATCATCTCCTCAGCGCTACTTCCGACCACCACATAATCAATGTCATTCACCGGGATACCCATAACAGCATCCCGTATTGCTCCGCCAACGGCGTATATGTTCAAGCCAATAGACTCCGAATGGATTGGCGCGATATGCCGAAGGTCGTGATCAGATCATCTGCTGCAGTCGGCGGCAATACATTGGGCAACTGCATCGATGCAATATTATCGCGCGACATCAAAGTGGGTACGGGCAAGAACTCGAACATCAATGCTTGTAGATAGCCTACGAAGGCTGGCATCGGAATAACACGCGTCGTCGTTTGCGCCTTTAAAGCAGCAAAACGAACTAACTCTGCCATGCTAAGCACTTCAGGGCCCACTAACGAATAGGTTTGGTGAATGGTTTGCTTCATCGTAATCGCGGCAACAAATACAGCAGCTACATCATTGACGCTCACCGGCTGAAACAGTGCCTGCGAATTTGCCAAGGGAATGACTGGAAATATTTTTGCCAAGTTAGCAAACAGATTAATGAATTGATCGTCTTGTCCAAAAATGACGGATGGCCTAAAAATCGTCCAATCCAGTCCACTGGCTCGGACCGCAGCCTCACCATCGCCTTTGCTGCGTTGGTACATCGATGGTCCGTGCGAGTCTGCGCCCAAAGCGCTCATGTGCAAATAGCGCTTGATGCCATTGGCCTTCATTGCAGCGATGCAGTGGGTTGGTAGCAAAACGTGGGCACGCTCAAACACTTTGCCATAGGGCTTGGCTGGACGATCATGCAAAACACCAACTAAATTAATGACGGTGCCGCCTGGCTTAACCTGACTACATAAGTCATTTAGGGTAGTTTGATCATTCACGTCGGCTTGAACTAGGTGGACGCTTGGCAGCAAACGAAAATCCCGCGCTGCCGCCAAATGGCGCGTTGGCAACAATACCGAAAAGCCGTCACGCTGCAGTCTGCGCACCAGCACGCTGCCCACAAACCCATTACCGCCAATGACGAGTACGTCGTATTTCATGGCAACTCACTTTGTATTGCAGCCTTGGGAGCAATAGTGCCAAGGCGCTGTTTTAAAGAAATAGTTTGGCCAGTCATCACACCCGAGTAATAGCTGGCATTGGACAATACATTTTTAACGTAGACTCTTGTTTCATGAAACGGTATCGTCTCTGCAAAAATAGCGCCCTCGACCGGAGTATTTAAGCGTTCGCGCCATAACTTAGAGCGAGATGGGCCTGCATTGTAAGCGGCTGATGCCAATACCCACGATCCATCTAAGTCGGCCAGTACCATATTGAGGTAATTGCTTCCCAAGGTTAAGTTGGTATTGGTGTCTTTCAATTTCTCCTGCGTATACGAGGTCATACCAATTTTCTTAGCAACGTACTTCGCTGTATTCGGCATAACTTGCATCAAACCCGATGCACCCACGGAAGAGGTGGCATTCATGATGAAGCGTGACTCCTGCCGAATTAATCCATAAGCCCAGGCTAAATTGAGATCAATCTGACGGGCGATGGGAGTGAGCTCATCGCGATACGGCGTTGGAAAGCGCAAGGTGAAATCATGCTCTGCTTTGGTTCGATCTGCCGTGTTAACGGTCCGATCGTAAAGCTGGATGCGTTTTGCGTATTCAGCTGCTGCTAACAGCTCTTTATCGCTCATGCCGCGCAATTCCCAATTCCATTCGCGGTTTCCCTCAAAGCGCAAGTTCATGGCGTAAAAACGCTCGCCACGCATAAAGCCTTTGCGCTCAGCCATGGGCTTGATTTCTTGATCCGTTACCCGAACTCGAACTGGAATTTGGGTTTTCTTACCAAGCTCTTCACGCGCCAATTGCCCATAGAAATTGAATTGCTCATGAATGAGCTCATACTGCTCTTTTCCTTTGGCGCTTTGACCCGTGGCCTCGAGTGACCGGCCGTACCAATAGGTCCACGCAGGATCTTTCTGCCGTAACGCAGGATTCATGGTCTCAATGGCATCCCGTACCAAAGGCCAATCCTGAGCGCGCAATGCTGCTCGCACCTTCCATTCCTGACTCTCGGTCGATAGCAATTCACTAAAGCCCAGGTCGTGCTGCATCCGATAGACATCATCTGCCCTGAGATCTTGGCGCTTGGCCAAAAACTGACCGATTACACCCCAGCCTGCTGCTTGGTTTTCTTTGCTATACCGCGTTGCGCTCTGAGAAAAGTCGCGATAGGCTTTTACGGGGTCGGCTCTGGCTGCCCTCACAATCTCGCCAATGGGATCTTCTCCCGCCATTTTTCGGCCCATGGTCTCGAGCCCCATTTCAGCAGCACTACGGCCATAGGCCTTTGCTTCGGCTGGCGTAATAGCTCCGGCATTTAGCAACAGCGGAACCAATTCCTGACACCCCTGACCATAAAACTTGGGATCTAGCATGACAAGTCTTGCATCGTGCGCCGTCTTGGCTGCTATTTCGCCTTGGGCCAAACGCGATTGCAGGGCGTAGCATTTCACTGAGGTGTCATCGTCCAATGCAAATTTAGGGTATTCCGCGTCAAACGCACGCCAGTCTTTGCGCTTTCCCAATACTAACAACCAGTCATTGCGCATGCGGTCTGCCAAGGCAGTACCCTCATGCTTACTTAAAAACCCCAACACCTGACTGTCTGCCGTTGTCTCGGCACGCGCCATGCCGCCAGCATCAAAGAGCTGGGGCTTGATCTTGAAGTACTCGACGTAATCACCCATGATGTAATTGGGCAAATTGGCAGCAAGCTGCTGGGCACGCACAGCATCATTTTTGCGTGCAGCCTCCCGCAACTCAATAAATGTTCTGTCTGCCTCGGTCAGTTCCAGCGGAGTATTGGCTGGTTTTGCAGGTTTTTTTGCCTCTACATTCTCCTGAGCTATGAAAAGCCCAAACGAGACCAGAATGGCTGTTAGCATCCATCTGAGGGAGCGCATGAGGGGCGACGCTGTAAAAAGGCGATCAGTACAAATAAATGGCTTCATCCCTATAGTCTAACTTTTATTTGTTTTTTCATTCATAGCACTCTTGCTTGATACTATTTCGTATGCCGAACCCAGACTTAAAAGCCCTTCGAAATCGACTGTTACTGGAACGCACTGCGTACGCGCAAGACCCGAGCAGCTCTTCTGTAAGCCAAGCAGTGGTAGCAGCGTTAAGCCATGCGCTCACAGCAGAGCTGCAATCACTGCGATCGGTTGCACTCTATTGGCCCATTCAGCAGGAAATTGATTTGCGCCAATGTTTAATCAGCTGGGCCAAAGCAAAGAACGGCAGGCAGTTGGCATTACCTGTCATGCGTGCGGATAAACAGCTTGATTTTTATGCCTGGCAGGATGGAGACACATTGATAAGCCAGCGCCATGGGATTTCAGAACCGAATCCAAAGGATTCTAATGTTCAACCAATTGAGCCGGACTGTATTTTGATCCCCTGTGTGGGCTGGTCATGGGCTGTTAATAACCACAGAGACTCCCTGCAAATGCACTATTGGCGACTTGGCTATGGCGGTGGTTATTTTGACCGAACACTGGCCCGCTTACGCGCCAAGAGGCCAAGCATCGTCTGTATTGGGGTTGGGTATGACTGGCAGCAATTAAGCCCAACTCAGTGGCAAGCGGAGGCCCATGATGAGCCGCTCGATGCCATGCTGACCGAATCTGGTTTGCGCTTTAAGGGCGACTAGTTTGAGCCTAAGTTTAAGTTCTCGGCAATTGCCAATACGGCATCAGCCTGATTCAACGAATAAAAATGCAAACCAGGTGCGCCCGTAACGAGAAGTTGGTCACACAAGTCGGTTACGACATCCTCACCAAAGGATTTGATGGATGCCGTATCGTCGCCAAACGACTGTAAGCGCAAACGAATCCACCGCGGTACTTCGGCGCCACACGCATCCGAAAAGCGTAATAACTGACTGCAATTGGTAATCGGCATAATCCCCGCAATAATTGGCTGGGTAACGCCCAAGTCATAGGCGTCTTCTACAAAGCGAAAGTACGCATCCGAATTAAAGAAGTATTGTGTGACAGCTGAGTTAGCGCCCGCCTTCATTTTTTCTACAAAAAACTGTAGATCGGAAGCAGGCGACTTTGCCTGTGGATGGGTCTCTGGATAAGCTGCTACATCAATATGAAACCAATCGCCCGTCTCTGCTCGTATGAACTCGACCAATTGATTGGCATGCGAGAACTCGCCATACTGCCCCATGCCGGATGGTAAATCCCCACGCAATGCAACGATACGGCGAATACCCAAATCACGATACTGATGCAGCATCACGCGCACACTGTCACGCGAACTGCCAACGCAGGATAAATGAGGCGCCACAGACTCCCCTGCCGCATGAATTTCACTTACTACCTGCAAGGTACCAGACTGGGTTGATCCACCAGCGCCAAATGTAACGGAGTAGAACGCCGGCTTCAGCGATTCACTAAAGCGTTCACGCACCAAACGGAGTTTATTTTCTCCCTCAGGTGTTTTAGGCGGAAAAAATTCGACGCTCAGTTCCATTGCATTTGACCTATCTAGTACAGCTGCGATTAATAACGGTAGTGCTCTGGCTTATATGGGCCCTGCTTTGTCACGCCAATATAGCTAGCCTGTTGATCGCTCAGTTCAGTTAATTGCGCATTCAATTTCTTCAGCTGCAAACGCGCTACTTTTTCATCCAAGTGCTTAGGCAAGGTATAGACGCCGACGGGGTATTTCTTCGTGCCTACCGCGCCCCACAACTCAATTTGGGCAATCACTTGGTTCGCAAACGAAGAGCTCATCACATAGGATGGGTGACCCGTACCGCAGCCCAAGTTAACCAAACGGCCTTTAGCCAAAATGATGATGCGCTTTTCAGGCAAGCCGTTCATGGCAGGGAAAATGACGTGATCGACTTGGGGCTTAATTTCTTCCCAACGGTATTTTTCAACGCCTGCAATGTCAATTTCATTATCAAAGTGACCGATGTTGCAAACAATGGCCTGGTCTTTCATGCGCGCCATGTGGTCATGCGTAATCACGTGGTAATTGCCGGTTGCCGATACAAAAATATCGGCTTTGTCTGCTGCGTAGTCCATCGTGACAACGCGGTAGCCTTCCATTGCTGCCTGCAATGCGCAAATCGGATCGACTTCCGTTACCCAAACTTGAGCAGACAGTGCACGTAAGGCTTGTGCTGAGCCCTTGCCGACGTCACCATAACCAGCAACCACGGCAACTTTTCCAGCGATCATGACATCGGTAGCGCGCTTAATCGCATCAACCAATGACTCACGGCAGCCATACAAGTTATCAAACTTGCTCTTGGTAACCGAATCGTTGACGTTAATTGCAGGGAAAGCCAATTCACCCTTAGCAAACATTTGATACAAACGATGCACGCCGGTTGTTGTTTCTTCAGTAACGCCTTCAACCTTGGCGAGGCGTGTGGAATACCAGCTTGGATCAATCGCTAACTTGCTTTTGATGGTTGAAAACAAAATGGTTTCTTCTTCGCTGCTGGGATTGCTCAAGACTGCCTGGTCTTTTTCTGCCTTCGTACCCAAATGCAGCAGCAATGTTGCATCGCCGCCGTCATCCAAAATCATGTTGGTGAAGCCGCCATCCGCCCACTCAAAAATGCGGTGCGTGTAATCCCAATATTGCTCTAAGGTTTCGCCCTTAATCGCGAATACAGGAGTTCCATTAGCAGCAATCGCTGCAGCCGCATGATCCTGCGTTGAAAAAATATTGCACGATGCCCACTGGACTTTGGCACCCAATGCTTCGAGCGTCTCAATCAGTACTGCCGTTTGAATGGTCATGTGCAGTGAGCCTGTAATGCGTGCTCCGCGCAGTGGCTGCGTTGCGGCGAACTCATCGCGAATCGCAACTAGTCCGGGCATTTCGGTTTCGGCAATGGCAATTTCTTTGCGGCCAAAATCAGCCAAGGTGATGTCTGCGATTGCGCAATGTTTTGCTACAAAATCATTTAAGTTGAAATCAGATGCGGTATTCATTCATGCTCCAGCTAAGGACGGATCAATGCTGGGGCAAGAAAACTCGCCAACCATTGAGCCATGGGTTAGCGAGCGCAGTTGCAAAAAGCAAGTTCCTGTTCGGATCTTGCCCCCTCAAGCCTGGGGAATCATTGGTTCGCAATGTTCCTTGCAACGCTCCTTGAGAGTATGGCGAAATTGTAATCAATTTCGCCAGATACGGCCTAACAACTACTTCCTAGGGGTTTAAAGTCCTTAGAGGCCTGCTGCTGCACGTAAGGCTGGCGCCTTATCGCACTGCTCCCAGGTAAATTCTGGCTCTTCACGTCCAAAGTGGCCATATGCTGCGGTTTTACGGTAAATCGGACGAAGCAAGTCCAGCATTTTGACAATGCCTTTTGGACGCAAATCAAAGTGCTCTGCAACCAATGCAGCAATCTTTTCATCGGAAATCTTCCCGGTACCAAAGGTGCTGACCATCACGGATGTTGGCTTTGCTACACCAATTGCATAAGAGATCTGAATCAAGCAACGCGTTGCTAAACCAGCAGCCACGACGTTTTTCGCGACGTAACGACCCGCATAGGCAGCAGAGCGGTCTACCTTTGATGGGTCCTTGCCCGAGAATGCGCCACCGCCATGGGGTGCTGCACCGCCGTAGGTATCCACAATGATTTTCCGACCCGTTAATCCGCAATCGCCCTGCGGTCCACCAATCACAAAGCGACCAGTCGGGTTCACCAAATACTTAATGTCGCCCTTGATGAGATGGGCTGGCAAGACAGGCTTAATGATTTCTTCAATCACTGCTTCCCGTAATTTCTCGAGGGAAATGTCTTCATCGTGCTGCGTTGACAAAACTACGGTGTCGATTGAATCTGGCTTGCCGTTGACATAACGCAGCGTCACTTGTGACTTTGCATCGGGGCGCAACCACGTTAAACGGCCATCGCGGCGAAGCTGCGACTGGCGCTCCACCAAGCGATGCGATAAGTGAATTGGTAATGGCATAAGCTCTGCCGTTTCATCGCAGGCATAACCAAACATGAGGCCCTGGTCGCCAGCGCCTTGATCTAAGCCGTCGTCATGCGCCTTGTCTACGCCCTGTGCAATGTCTGGGCTTTGCTTGTCGTAGGCCACCAAGACGGCGCAGCCTTTGTAGTCGATGCCATACGCAGTATTGTCGTAGCCGATTTCACGCAAAGTATTGCGTGCTACTTGGATGTAATCGACGTTGGCGTGGGTTGTAATCTCACCCGCAAGCACGACCAAACCGGTGTTGCAAAGGGTTTCTGCCGCAACTCGGGCCTTGGGATCTTGGGCCAAAATGGCGTCCAAAATTGCATCGGAGATTTGGTCTGCAACTTTATCGGGGTGGCCTTCAGAAACCGATTCTGAGGTGAAGAAATAATCATTTGCCATTGCGTTTTTCCTTTAAAAAATGAACACGATCAGTAGGACAACTCGACGTGCCAGGAACCACAACGGCGACGCTTTAGCAGAATTTTTAATCGCCCCGCAAGTTGTCTTAACTCGGCGATGAAAGGATTTTATCCGAACTTCGTGAATTGGGCAAAATCCAGAATTAGCCCAATCCTTTAGGGGATTGAATATGATGATGGGGTGCCTACCTTTTTATTTAAACTCATGCTCCAGACCATTGCAGCCTTGCCGCTTGGCTTTGCACAGGCTATTGGGGGTGGACTGGGTTTACTTGCCTTTATTGGATCTCGGCACTATCGCAGCCTATTTAAGCAACATTACCTTTCTGCTGCGACGCAAAATCACTTCCCGGTGCGCATTTGGTCGGCTGCCTGCGCCTCCGGAATGCTCTTTTCAGATAGCTTATGGATTTGGCGTAACCCAAAGAAAGCCCTGTCTTTGACTGAAATTAACAACTGGGAGGTGGTTGAGGCTGCAATCAATGAGGGGCATGGCTTAGTGATCCTGACGCCCCATTTGGGCGGCTTTGAAATTATTCCCCGAGTACTCGCACAGCACTTTCCAGCCACTATCTTGTACCGGCCAGCCCGGCAAGACTGGCTCAATGCCGTCATCGAGGACGGCAGAGCCTATCCCAATATGCATTTTGTACCGACGAATCTACAAGGGGTGCGTGAAATGACCCGCGCGCTGATGCGGGGCGAGGCCATTGCTATTCTGCCGGACCAAGTGCCCAGCGGTGGGGATGGAAGGTGGGCCCTTTTTTTTGGTCGTCCAGCCTATACGACCACCCTGCCTGCGCGCCTTGCTAATCGGCGCCACACTCCTGTGGTGATGTTTACTGCGAAACGCAAAGGGCTTGGCCAAGGCTGGCTAATGCAAGCAGTCCGCCTTGATGCATTCTCGGAAGATCCAGGCAAATCCTGTAACGAGCTAAACAAGGCGATTGAGGCGGCAATCTTGATTGCACCTGGGCAGTTTATCTGGGCCTACAACCGCTTTAAACACCCACTTGGGGCAGAGCTACCACCACAATAAATTAAATTTCAGATGACCTGGCTCCAAACCATCTTTAATTTTTTAGCGCTCAGCCTTTTGCGCTTGTTTGCCTTTTTGCCCTATTCCATCATTGTTCCTATTGGCTACGGTTTGGGCTGGTTAGCGGCGCATATTCCGAACGAGCGTGCGCACGTCGTCAAAACCAATCTGCGACTTTGCTTTCCGTCCTTAACGGAATCTGAAATTGATGCCCTTGCACTCGAGCACTGGAAACTATTTGGCCGTAGCGTGATTGAACGCAGCCGGATTTGGCTCGGTACTGGCGAGCAAATTCGGGCAATGGTCGAAATTGAGTCCGCAATACCGCTAGGTGATCGCAAGCCCAGGTTATTAATCAATCCGCATTTTGTTGGCTTAGAAGGGGGCTTTATGGCGCTCTCCGTCATGGCAAAAGAACGGGGCTGGATGGGCGGCGCAGGGCTTTACCAAAAGATGAAGAACCCATTTTTTAATCAAAAGATGATTGAGTGGCGCAATCGTTTTGGCGGAAAGTCGATTGAACGGCAAAGCCGCCTGCGTGACCTGATTCGAGAAATTCAAACCGGGAATTTCATCTTCATTGCGCCAGATATTGATTTGGGTCCCCGCGATTCCGTATTTGTTCCCTTTTTTGGCATTCAAACCAGCACCATTACGTCGGTGTCTCGCCTGGCCTTGTTAAGCGGTGCTGAGGTCTGCTTGATGACGACTACCGTAAATGCCAATCGAAATGGCTATATCTGCCGCATCAGTGCGCCGCTGGAAAACCTCCCCAGCGATAATCCAAGCGACGATGCTGCCCGCCTCAATCAATGCATTGAAGCGCTTGTTCGCGAAAGGCCTGCAGAGTACTATTGGGTACATAAGCGCTTTAAGCATCGCCCTCCTGGCGAAGCCAGCTTGTATTAATTAACTGTCCGAAATGGAATGCCACTTGAGTACTGCTTTAAAACGTACGCTGCGATTTACCAAAATGCATGGAGCAGGCAATGACTTTATTGTGCTCAATGGCATCGATCAGGATCTAAGCACCATTACTAAAGAGCAATGGCGTCAGCTAGCCCATCGCCAATTAGGTATTGGTGCAGATCAAATTCTGTTGATTGAAAAAGCAACGCGCCCTGATACGGACTTTCGGTATCGCATTTTTAATTCGGATGGCGGCGAGGTCGAGCAGTGCGGCAATGGTTCGCGCTGCTTTGTGCGCTATGTATTGGATAAAAAACTATCGAGCAAAAATCCCATGCGGGTGGAAGTTGCACATACCGTCTTGACACTCGAGGCGCTAGCAGACGGTCAAGTACAAGTTGACATGGGCGCGCCCATCTTTGAACACGAGCGCATTCCATTTCTAGCTGAAAATTTAGCAAGCAAAGTAGAGTTTCATGAAACCCTCTACGCCCTACCCATTGGCTCAAATCCAGGCGGGCATGATGATTGGATTGGCGTGCTGTCGATGGGTAATCCACACGCCGTACAGGTTGTGATGGATGTGGATAGTACGCCCGTCGCCCAAGAGGGCCCGCGCATTGAAAGTCACCCCACCTTTCCACAGCGCGTGAATGCCGGCTTCATGCAAGTATTGAATCGCAATGCCATCAAGCTGCGTGTCTATGAGCGCGGCGCGGGAGAAACCTTGGCATGCGGTACCGGCGCTTGCGCTGCAGTGGTGTCCGGCATTCGTAGGGGCTTGCTTGACTCGCCAGTATGCGTAGTGACGCGTGGAGGAAAGCTAACCATAGCGTGGCCCGGGGTTCGTGATGGCGTTGCGCAATCGGTCAACATGACCGGACCAGCAGCAACCGTCTTTGAAGGCGAATTTACCCTGCCTTAATCCCGTATTGCTTGCGGTAGGCTGTCACCGCAGGAAGGTATTGCTGCAAAGCAGGGTCCTTGGACGCATCGAGGTATTCCATCAGATTGCTTAGATTGGCAATCGCAATCACTGGGATACCAAACTCCTGCTCAACACTCTGCACCGCAGAGTGGCTGCCAATATCGACTGCATTGCCTGAGCGCTCCATTCGATCCAGAGCAATCAACACGGCCGCGGGCTCTGCGCCAGCAGCCCGAATCAATTCAACTGACTCCCGTACGGATGTGCCCGCTGAAATCACATCATCAATAATGACTACCTTACCCCTCACCGGGGCGCCAACTAATGTGCCACCCTCGCCATGGTCTTTTGCCTCTTTGCGATTGTAGGCAAACGCCACATTTCTATTCTGATGGGCTAAGGCAATTGCGGTTGCGGCAGCCAAGGTAATGCCTTTATATGCAGGGCCATAAAGCATATCGAACACAATACCGGACTGGAGTAAGGCATTAGCGTAATAGGTGCCCAAGGCCCCGAGTAAAGCGCCATCACTAAAACCGCCCGCATTAAAAAAATAAGGAGATTGACGACCGGCTTTGGTTTTAAACTCACCAAACGATAAAACGTGCGCCTCTAGGGCAAAGCGGATAAAGTCGAATTGATTTACATTTTTAGAGTTCATAGGCCTCCATGTTACGCATCATTTCAGCGAACCTCAACGGTATCCGTTCCGCAGCCAAAAAAGGCTTTATTCCGTGGGCAGTTCAGCAAAACGCTGACTTTATTTGCATGCAAGAACTCAAGGCCCAAGAGACAGATCTGGATGAGGCCATGCTGCGCCCAGGCGGATTATTTGGTTTTTTTCACTGTGCCGAGAAAAAAGGCTATAGCGGCTGCGGCATCTATACCCCGCACCAACCGGATGACATCATTTACGGCTTTGGTAACCCTGAATTTGATGCTGAGGGACGTTACGTTGAGGCACGCTACAAAACCCTCTCGGTTATCTCGGTGTACATGCCCTCGGGCTCCAGCTCGCCGGAGCGCCAGGAGGCCAAGTTTCGCTATCTTGAGGCATTTATGCCTCACCTGATTGAACTTAAGCGCAGCGGCCGTGAAATCGTTCTGTGCGGGGATGTCAATATTGCGCACCATGAAGTGGATTTAAAGAATTGGAAAGGCAATCTCAAGAATTCCGGATTTTTACCAGAGGAGCGCGCCTGGTTAACACGCCTCTTCAGTGAGATTGGCTATGTTGATGTCTATCGCAAGCTCGAGCCCGAGACGACCGATGCATGCTACACCTGGTGGAGTCAGCGCGGCCAAGCCTATAGCAAGAACGTCGGGTGGCGGATTGACTACCAGATTGCTACCGCGAAGATTGCGGGCTCAGCCAAAACCACTTCAATCTACAAGCAAGAGCGCTTCTCTGATCATGCACCCTTGGTCGTCGACTACGACTGGTCGATTTAGTCGATGGGGATCGTCGCCGATTCCTGTTTTTTGAATTGCACTAAGTTGAAGTGAATCACCAGCCAGATTAGCAAAAGTACTGGCACGCCAATAATGGCTGTGCTGATAAAAAAGGCCTGGTATCCAAAGGCGTCCACAAATACTCCCGAAAATCCAGCCAGCCACTTTGGCGCTAAGAGCATCATCGAGCTAAACAAGGCGTATTGCGTTGCTGAATACTGAATATTAGTCAACGAAGAGAGGAATGCAATAAAGGCGGCAGTCGCAATTCCGGAGCTGAGATTGTCTGCGGAAATCACCCAAACCAATCCGGTCAAATCATGGCCTTGGGTTGCAAGCCAAGCAAAAAGTAGATTGCTGACGGCAGATAAGGCAGCCCCCAAAAACAAAATGCGCATGACACCAAACCGTAAGGCTAATACGCCACCAATGAAGGCACCGAGCAAAGTCATGATGACTCCAAATACTTTGCTAACCGCAGCAACCTCATCTTTGGTATAGCCCATATCAACATAGAATGGATTGGCCATAATGCCCATCACAATGTCACTAATCCGATAGATTGCAATTAGCCCTAAGATGGCAATCGCATGCCAACCGTAGCGGGTAATGAATTCAGAAAAAGGTTCAATCAGCGTTTGATGCAGCCATGCTTTTGCGTTGCGGGCCTTGGCCAACTCGATGTGCGCCGGCTCCTTACTTAAGAGGGTTGTGATTGTGCCAACTGCAATTGAGCAAGCCATGACCACATAAGCAAATTGCCATGCGCTGGCATCGTATCCTGCGCCCGACTCAACTCGAGCTGCTAACCAAAGCACTCCTGCGCCCGACCAAATCAAGGCGAGGCGATACCCCGTTTGATAGGTTGCGGCAAGTGCAGCCTGTCGATCACTGTCAGCCGACTCAATCCGAAATGCATCGAGCGCAATGTCTTGCGTCGCCGAGCCAAATGCAACCAGCAATGCACACCACACCACCGGGGTAATTGCGACCTTAGGGTCTAGGCTAGCCATGCCCAATAAGCCAAGAACAATAATGGCTTGGGCAAAAATCAACCAACTACGACGCCGCCCCAGTAGTTGACCTAAAAACGGAATGGGCAGCCGATCCACTAATGGCGCCCACAACCACTTGCCCGCATAAATAAGGCCAATCCAAGTGAGGTAACCAATGGTGCTGCGATCAATGCCGGCTTCTCGCAACCAAAAACTTAGCGTACCCAGGATCAGTAAAAGTGGAAGTCCAGCTGAAAATCCCAAGAACAGCATGCGCAGGCAAGGCCATTCCAGGTAAACCCGAAAATCACTTGCCCAAGAACGAATTGAATTAAGCACCACGAATGCGATATATGGCTAAGCTGCCCAATAGATTTGCAGCCCATGTGATTGGTCGGCCTTCGTGCAAGACAACGCGATCCAAAATATCCAATCCGAGTTGGTGTGCAAGCCCCTCAAAATCAGCAATGGTTAGAACACGCACATTGGGGGTATCAAACCAAGCATAAGGCAGCGACTTTGATACGGGCATGTGGCCCATTGCAACGGCGAGGCGATGCGACCAATGGCCGAAGTTAGGAAAGGAGATGACGCACTCTTTTCCGACGCGAACAATTTCAGAAAGAATTTTTTCGGTCTGGTGAATCGTTTGTACGGTTTGCGATAACACAACCGTGTCAAAGCTTTTATCTTCAAAAAGGGCTAAGCCCCCTTCCAAATCCTGCTGAATCACATTGATGCCTTTTTGTACGCAGGCTAATACCCTCTGATCATCGATCTCGACGCCGTAGGCATGCACCGGTTTTTGGGTTTGTAAAAAGGCTAGAAAACTTCCGTCCCCACAGCCCAAGTCCAGCACTTGGCTTTGCGGCGCAACCCAATTGGCAATCGCGGCAAAATCAGCGCGCATCATGGCAATACCTCAGCAATTTTTTTAAAGTATGCCCGCACTAGATTATGGTACCGAGCATCATCGAGCAAAAATGCATCGTGGCCGTGCGGCGCATCAATCTCGGCATAGGAGACCTCACGCTTATTGCTGAGCAAAGCCTCAACGATTTCCCTACTGCGATTGGGCGGAAAGCGCCAATCGGTTGAAAAACTGACAATCAAAAACTGGGCCTGCACATCGGCCAAGGCGCGGCTTAGGCTGCCACCGTGGCGCCGCGCAGGATCAAAATAATCAAGAGCGCGCGTGATGAGGAGATAAGTGTTGGCATCAAAGTAACTCGAAAACTTGTCGCCTTGATACCGCAGATAACTCTCAACCTCAAACTCCACATCAAAACTAAAGCGGTACTCATCGGATGCGCCAGCAGGGCGCTGCAACTCGCGCCCAAACTTTTCAGCCATGTCGTCGTCCGACAAATAGGTGATGTGGCCAACCATACGGGCTAGGCGCAAACCACTTTTGGGCACCACGCCATGCGCGTAGTAGTTACCGCCATGGAAATCGGGATCCGACAAAATCGCATTCCGAGCTACTTCATTAAATGCAATATTTTGGGCGCTCAGCTTAGGTGTCGATGCAATCACGATGCAGTGCGCTATGCGCTTGGGAAACTGAATCGCCCATGCCATTGCTTGCATACCGCCTAAGCTTCCGCCCATGACGGCAGCAAAGCGGCGAATACCTAATTTATCCGCCAGTCTTGCTTGCGTATTGACCCAATCTTCCACTGTTACTACTGGAAAATCAGCCCCATAAGGTTTGTTGGTTTCTGGGTTTAGGCTCATGGGTCCTGTAGAACCAAAACACGAGCCTAAGTTATTTACACCAATAACAAAAAATTGATTGGTATCGACTGGCTTTCCTGGCCCAATCATGTTGTCCCACCAGCCGATGTCGGATGGCTTATCTGGATCAGGGCCGGCTACGTGATGCGATGCGTTGAGGGCATGGCAAATCAGAATGGCATTGCTCTTATCGCTATTGAGCTTGCCGTAGGTTTCAATAACTAAGTTGTAATTGCTGAGAACCGCTCCACTTTGTAAGGGAAGTGATTCTGCAAAATGGATAGTATTTCGTGAGAGATGGAGATCACTCATTCTGCAAGCAAGATACGAAGGCTAATCTCGGATGCCTCAGTTGGCAACTTTTTAAAACCGCTTCGTGCAAAACGATGCCAGCGACCCAGCACAAAGCTCATCAATAAAGCGGCACGAATGGCAACGTCGTCTTGGCCTGCATTTCCTGGGGCGCCGCTTTGCGACTGGCCTATGCGTAAGGATTGCTTTAGGGATGCCTCTACTCGATCGAGCACTTGGGAAATGCGATCCTGCAGGCGATCATCTTCTTGGAGCAAAGCATCACCCAACAACACCCGCGTCATGCCTGGATTTTTTTCGGCGAATACCAAGAGCATTTGCAGAATGCCTCTGGTCTGCGCCAAGCCCGACTCTTCTTTTTGATTGATCTGGTTAATTAAACCGAACACGGTCTGCTCGATAAAAGCGATGAGGCCCTCAAACATCTGCGCCTTACTTGCAAAGTGGCGATACAGCGCAGCCTCAGAAACATCGATTTTGGCTGCCAGTGCGGCAGTCGTTACACGCTCACCCCGCGGGTTTTGCAGCATCTCTGCCAGCACTTGCAAAATCTGCAAACGACGTTCACCCGGACGCGGCCGCTTGCGCGTCTTTTCTTCTGCTGGCGCGTCTGCGCTCACATCGTCGTTGGGTGATTTTGTGCTCATGGCTATTTAATGTACCACTTACCTGGAACGAATCATCGTACCAAAGGCCTGCTCGGTCAGAATTTCCAACAGCAGGGAGTGTTCGATTCGGCCATCAATAATGTGTACGGAGTTCACACCGCTCTTGGCGGCATCTAAAGCCGATGAAATCTTCGGCAGCATTCCGCCTGAAATGGTCCCATCAGCAAATAGGGCATCGATTTCGCGGGCAGTTAAATCGGTTAACAAATTACCGCTTTTATCCATGACGCCGGGAATGTTGGTCATCATGACCAATTTTTCGGCACCCAGTATTTCTGCCATTTTGCCGGCCACGAGATCGGCATTGATGTTGAATGCCTGGCCTTGCGCACTAAACCCAATCGGCGAGATAACCGGAATGAAGGCATCGTCTTGGAGCGCCTTTACAACGGCTGGATTGATGGCTTCGATTTCGCCCACAAAACCCAGGTCGATGGTCGCGCCTGGCTTTTTTTCGTCCGGAACCAACATCTTGCGCGCATGAATCAAGCCGCCATCTTTGCCAGTTAAGCCCACCGCCTGACCGCCAAAGTGATTAATCAACATCACAATGTCTTGCTGCACTTCGCCACCCAGAACCCACTCCACGACTTCCATGGTTTCTTCATCGGTCACGCGCATGCCTTGAATAAAGGTGCCGGTCTTACCAATCTTTTTTAGCGCCTCATCAATCTGTGGCCCGCCGCCGTGGACGACGACTGGATTCATACCAACCAGCTTTAGCAAGATTACGTCGCGCGCAAAACTTTCTTTCAGTCGCTCCTCGACCATGGCGTTACCGCCGTACTTAATTACGATGGTCTTACCGTGGTACTGACGGATGTACGGCAGCGCTTCCGCCAATATTTCCGCTTTCAATAAGGGGGAAATATCCGCAATCGTTGGCATTGGTTTAGTCATTCCGAAATGAGGCCACTAAAAATGTAATAAAAGTTAATCGCCGAATAATTTTTGACGCAGCTCGCGGCGCTCTTGGGCTTCGAGCGATAAGTTGGCAGTAGGGCGTGCGATTAAGCGGGATAGGCCAATCGGCTCGCCGGTCTCTTCGCACCAACCATACTCGCCGGATTCAATGCGGGCCAATGCCTGCTCGACTTTTTTGAGCAACTTGCGCTCACGATCACGGGTGCGCAATTCCAGCGCATGTTCTTCTTCGATCGTTGCGCGATCGGCTGGATCCGGAACCAAAATGTTCTCACGCAAGTGCTCGGTAGTTTCTGAGGCATTCTTGAGTAAATCGTCTTTCAAGGTCACCAACTTTAAGCGAAAGAATGCGAGCTGGGCCTTATTCATATAGTCTTTTTCAGCCATTTTGAGCAATTCCGCATCAGTCACTGGAACCGCTTTTGAGGATGCCGTCGATTTGCTAGCCGTTTTCGTGCTAGCGGCCGCCGCTGCCTTGGGGCTCTTCGAGCTGGGTGTTTTTACCGTCATGTCATTCTTTCCATGGATTTGAAGCACTATTGCCCCATTCTGCCAAAGTTTTGTTGCTATTCAATGCTGTTTTACTGCCAATTTGTTACACAAGCGCAAACTGCCCTGTGGCGGCGGATTGTACTACGCCAAACACCCTTCTAGTCCAGCCATTAGGGTATCTTTGGGTAAATCAATGCCAATAAAGACCATACGGGTTTGCTTGGGCTCCGTGCCCCAAAGACCGGCCATATCACTGCCCATCATTTGATGCACCCCCTGAAACACCACTTTTCGGTTACTGCCTTTCACGTAAAGAACCCCTTTATAGCGCAGCATCTTCTCACCAAAAACCTCCAAAATACCGCCCAAGAAGTCTTCTAATTTCTTGTGATCAAAGGGGCGATCGCTCCTAAATACAAATGACTGAATGCGGTCGGTATGGCCGTGGTGCCCATGGTGTTGGTGGGCATCGTGGCTGTGATCGTGTCCGCAGGTGGCGTGATCATGGTCGTGGCTATGGTCATGCCCGCAATCGTCGTGATTGTGGTCCTCCTGCTCCAAAAAGTGGGGGTCAATGTCTAACTTAGCATTAAGGTTGAATCCCTTGAGATCGAGGACTTCATTGAGTGGCACCACCCCTTTGGTGATCGCCTTAATTGGCGCGCGGGGGTTCATGTGCATCAGTCGTGCGCGCAGTGCTGTGACCTCAGCATCCGTTACGAGATCCGTCTTAGTAATAAAAATTTGGTCGGCAAAGCCAACTTGGCGCTGCGCTTCCTCGTGCTCGCTGAGTTGCTGCTGACCATGCTTGGCATCGACTAGGGTAACAATCGCATCGAGCACATAGTGATCCGCTACGTCGTCGTCCATAAAGAAGGTTTGAGCCACTGGACCAGGATTAGCAACCCCGGTAGTTTCAATCACAACCCGCTCAAACTGAATTTTCTTGTCGCGGCGCTGCTCCCAAAGCTGATTCAGGGCCTCCACTAAATCGCCCCGAATCGTGCAGCAAATGCAGCCATTGCTCATTTGCACAATTTGTTCTTGGCTTTCTTGGACCAAGATATCGTTATCGATATTCTCTTCACCAAATTCGTTTTCAATCACCGCAATTTTTTTGCCGTGTTGCGCCGTCAAGATGTGCTTTAAAAGAGTAGTTTTGCCGCTTCCTAGGAAGCCGGTCAGAATGGTGACGGGAATTAATGCCATGATGGTGTTGCTTTCGCTGTGTCGGATGCGGTTGTAAAAAGTGGATTTGCGTAAGTGAATAGTGACTAACCCATCATCTTACCGAGTTCCGCGAGCCTCTTGACTTGGATTTACTTTCCCTGCCCCGCCTTTGCACGAGGATGCGCTAAATCATAGGCTTGCGCGAGGTGCTGAAAATCCAAAGCAGTATAAATTTGGGTGCTGGCGATGCTGGCATGCCCCAGCATTTCCTGAACTGCCCGAAGATCATGGGATGACTGTAGAACGTGGCTAGCAAAGCTATGCCGCATCATGTGTGGGTGGACATGGGTTGGTAAGCCGGCGCGGATCGCCAAGCTGCGCAAGCGTGCCTGAACGGTTCTAGGCGATAGGCGCGTGTTGCTGCCACTCAAAAACAGTGCTGGCAAAGCCTGTGCAGGCTGTAGCTGCTGTCGTATCTCTAACCATGCCCTAAGGGAGGTCATCGCAGCCGTTCCAACTGGAACGCTCCTGCGCTTGCCGCCTTTACCCAGGACGGTCACCTCAGCAGAATCCCAATCCAACCAACCTGCAGACTCGTACGCACGATCCTGACTGGGGGCCGCATCAATTCCTAAAAGCTCCGATAAGCGCAAGCCCGATGAATACAGCAACTCAATGATGGCGGCATCGCGGACCGTTTCTAAGCCTGGATTGGCCTTGGCCTCTTCGATTGCTTGATTGATTAACGCCAGTGCTTGCTCGACGGACAAGGCTTTGGGTAGCGCACGCGACCGCTTAGGCGCCTTTACATCGTCCACTGGATTTGCATTTAAAGTGGTCTGATCCTGCTTCTGGGATAGCCAATCGTACCAACCCCGCCACGCCGACAAGGTACGCGCAATCGTTCTGGGTGATTTGCCTTTGGCATGCAGGCGGGCTGCCCAGCGACGAATGTGGCCATTGGTAACTGCAGTTAAATCCAAGCCGTCCACTTGAGCAGACTGTTGCAACTCGGATAAATCGGCCTGATAGGCCTTAATGGTGTGCGGCGAAAGTTGCCGCAAGACATGCAACTCGTGCAAATACGCCTGCACTTGGGGGTGCAGCTCAGCCGAGGGGGGCTTCATAGGCTCCAACCCTATCAAGGGCGGCGGCAGTGAGCTGCGCAATCTGCTGCAGATAAAACGCGCCCATATCCACGGTAAAACGAGTGGCATCGTGACTTGCTAGCAGCAGCACAGCAGGCGGGTGACCCTGCAAGGGCAGGCCAATCGCCACCATGCTTTGCCATGCGGCATCGAGTGGAACGGACTGCGATAGTAGATCGATACTCGATTGGGGTAATTCAGAAAGTGGACCGCATAAGGGCTTTGCAACCCAAGGAGCATAGGCTGCATCCGGGCTCAGAATGCGCACGGCATCGACTTCAAATACCGCTGCAAGACCGGCGGTAACAGCATGCTCTACATCCGCTTGATTGCTTGCTTTCATGAGCATCAGCAACCAGGCTACTAGGCCTTGTTGGGTTTTATCATTGCGACTACCAAAATGCAGCATTTCGCTCAGGCGACGATTGAGTTCGGTGTTTTGATTGCGCAACAAGGACATCTGGCGCTCCTGTAAGGAGATGGCGCGGTCCTCGTGTGGGTGCTTTAAGCGGATGTCATTTAACAAGTCGGCATAGCGCTCAAAAAATCCAGGGGTTGCACGTAGCCATTCAGCCACTAGCGCCTCGTGTTCTGCCTGGGTTGAATCTATTTCACTCATGCTTATTCCTAGCTCAATTTTTTACGCAGCAAGGCATTGACTTGCTGTGGATTTGCCTTGCCTTGCGAGGCCTTCATCACCTGCCCGACCAGTGCATTAAATGCTTTTTCCTTACCGGCACGAAACTCGTCAACAAATGCGCTGTTGGCCTGCATGACTTGGTCAATCAGAGCGCCTAGCTCGCCACTATCGCTAATTTGCTTTAAGCCCTTTGATTCGATAATCGAATCCACTGTGCTCTTGAGCTGACCCTCTAGCGCTTCGTTCCATAAGTCGGCAAAAATATCTTTCGCGATCTTATTGGAGATGGTTCCGTCAGCCACACGACTAAGCAGCGGCGCTAAATGCGATGCCTTTAAAGGGGAGTCGGCTGCCGTCATGCCAGCCCGATTTAAGGTCGATGCAAAGTCACCCGTCATCCAGTTGGCTACTGCCTTTGCTAAGGGCTTACCCAGCATCAACAGCAGCTCTTCGAAGAGTGCTGCTGTAGCGCGATCTTGCGTTAATAACTCAGCATCGTAGAGGCTCAAACCAAATGCATCTTGCCACTGCTGTTTAAGCTGCGCAGGCAAGGCTGGCATAGTAGAACGAATGGACTCAATCCAGGCCTCATCAATCACGAGCGGCAACAAATCGGGGTCTGGGAAATAGCGGTAATCTTGCGCGTCCTCTTTGCTGCGCATGCTGCGGGTCTCTTGCTTGTCGGGATCATACAAGCGCGTTTCTTGCACCACGGTGCCACCGTCTTCGATTAACTCAATCTGCCGACGGACTTCGTATTGAATGGCCTCTTCCAAAAAGCGGAACGAGTTTAAGTTTTTAATTTCACAACGGGTGCCAAATGCTTCCTGCCCAAGGGGGCGCACCGATACGTTGGCATCGCAGCGAAAGGAGCCCTCTTGCATATTGCCATCGCATACGCCAAGCCACACAACCAGGCTATGCAGGGTTTTTGCATACGCCACTGCCTCGGCAGCGCTGCGCATGACTGGCTCGGTCACAATTTCCAAAAGTGGTGTACCAGCACGATTTAAATCAATACCGCTGGAGGGCTCGCCATGCGGGCCAATAAAATCCTCGTGCACTGATTTGCCGGCATCTTCTTCTAGATGTGCGCGCGTTAACTCAATTACTTTCGTGGTGTCACCAACGACTATTTCGAGGTGACCGCCCAAGACGACTGGAATTTCATACTGGCTAATTTGGTAGCCCTTAGGAAGATCCGGATAAAAATAATTTTTTCGCGCAAAGATACTGATCGGCGCAATTACTGCATCGATTGCCAAACCGAAACGAATTGCATGCTCGACCGCTTGGCGATTTAAGACCGGTAGCACACCGGGCAAAGCCAAATCAACGGGGCATGCTTGCGTGTTAACGTCAGCACCAAACTGCGTGCTCGCGCCACTGAAAATTTTGGATGCGGTGCGCAGTTGGGTATGCGTCTCCAGACCAATCACGACCTCCCACTGCATTACAGCACCTCGCTGGGTTGGCGCAGGTGCCAATCGGTGGCCTGCTGAAACTGATGCGCGACTTGCAAGAGCCGCGCTTCTGAAAAATAATTTCCGATGAGCTGCATACCAATCGGCAAGTCCTGACTAAATCCACACGGCACGCTCATCGCTGCTAAGCCCGCCAAGTTGGTAGACAAGGTATAAATATCAGCCAGGTACATTTGCAAGGGGTCGTTTGATTTTTCACCAAACTTCCAAGCAACGTCTGGCGTGACCGGGCCCAGAATGAGGTCGCACTTGCCAAACGCGGTTTGAAAATCGGCAGCGATGATGCGGCGAATGCGCTGGGCTTGTAAGTAATAGGCGTCGTAGTAGCCGTGTGACAAAACATAACTGCCAATTAAGATGCGGCGTTTGACTTCAGATCCAAATCCTTCGGTCCGTGATTTTTTATACATGTCGGATAAATCGCGGTATTCATTGGTACGATGGCCATAGCGAACGCCGTCAAAACGACTTAAATTACTCGATGCCTCGGCTGGAGCCAGCACGTAATAAACCGGAATCGAGAGCTTTGTTTTTGGCAGGCTCACTTCAACCAAGGTCGCGCCTAGGGCCTGCAATTGGTTTGCGCCCTCGCGCACGGACGTTGCGACCCCATCTGCCAGACCTTCGGAGAAAAATTCAATTGGCAAGCCTACGCGCAATCCAGCCAAAGGTTTTGCTGCGGTACCGGTATCCCATACTGCATTTAAATACCGGCCATAGTCCTCGCCCGAATCAGCTAAGGATGTTGAATCCCGTGGATCATGGTGCGACATTGCGCTTAGCAATAGAGCGCAGTCTTCGGCGGTTTTACCAATTGGGCCCGCCTGATCCAAGGATGATGCGTAAGCAATCATGCCGTAGCGGGATACCCGCCCATAACTTGGCTTAATCCCGGTAAGGCCACACAGGGCCGCTGGCTGACGAATCGAACCACCCGTATCGGTACCCGTTGCAATTGGAGCCAAGCCAGCCGCGACCGCAGCGGCAGAGCCGCCGGATGAGCCTCCAGCCACACATGCTGGGTTCCATGGGTTAAGAACTGGACCAAAGGCAGAATTTTCATTGGAGGAGCCCATTGCAAACTCATCCATATTGGCTTTACCCAAACAAACCATGCCAGCGCCGTCTGGATTTTGCTCACTGGGCATGCCCAATCGCTCAACCACTGCTGCATCAAATGGGCTTTGGTAGCCGAGCAGCATCTTTGAAGCGGCGGTTGACTTCCAGCCGCGCGTGACAAAAACATCCTTATGAGCCAAAGGGATACCGGTTAACTTACCGGCATTACCGGCTGCCCGAATGCGATCCGCGCTAGCGGCTTGCTCCAAGGTCAAGTCTGGGTTGACATCCAGAAAGGCATTCCAACGAGTACCCGCCTGAATACGGGATAAAAAATAGCTTGCTAATTCAGTGCTTGAGACTGCTTTAGCCTCTAGAGCCTTAGCCAGCATGGCTACGGAAGATAAATGCCAACTCATTCAATCACCCTTGGCACCAGAAAATAGCCATCCTGCTGGGCCGGAGCAGACTGCATATTCTGCTCTCGATTGTTCTGCTCGGTCACCTGGTCCGGGCGCAGTGGCTGTGCTAAATCACGCAAAAACAGAATCGGATGCGCTAAAGGGGTGAAATTGCTGGTATCGACAGCCTGCATCTCCTCCACCAAGGAAAAAATAGCCTGCAATTGGGGCAAAACAAGCTCTGCTTCAGCTTGGCTTAACTCCAGGCGGGAGAGGTGCGCTATGCGCTGAACATCAACAAGTTTCATGGGGCGCTAGGGTATCATTGATCTGTAAATTCATTAACTCTACTATTTTCCCACTTCCATTATGTTTGGTTTTTTTCGCAACTATTTTTCAAACGACCTGGCGATCGACTTAGGTACTGCCAACACCTTAATTTACATGCGTGACCGGGGTATTGTGCTTGATGAGCCCTCGGTGGTTGCAATTCGCCAAGAAGGCGGTCCAAATGGTAAAAAAACCATTTTGGCAGTGGGCACCGAAGCCAAAGCCATGCTTGGGCGTGTTCCGGGCAATATTGAAGCCATTCGCCCCATGAAAGATGGCGTTATTGCCGACTTCACGATTACCGAGCAGATGCTCAAGCAGTTCATCCGGATGGTGCATGAAAGTAAATTGCTGCGCCCCAGTCCTCGCATCATCATTTGCGTACCCTGTGGCTCAACCCAAGTTGAGCGTCGTGCCATTCGCGAATCCGCTTTGGGCGCGGGTGCGTCACAAGTATTTTTGATTGAAGAGCCAATGGCTGCAGCCATTGGTGCTGGACTGCCCGTATCAGAAGCGGCTGGCTCGATGGTGGTGGATATCGGTGGCGGCACAACTGAAGTCGGTGTCATGTCTTTAGGCGGCACCGTTTATAAAGGTTCTGTCCGCGTTGGCGGCGATAAGTTTGACGAGGCCATTACCAATTACATTCGACGTAACTACGGAATGCTCATTGGCGAGCAAACTGCCGAGCTCATCAAGAAAACGATTGGCTCCGCATTCCCGGGAGCTGAAGTGCGTGAGATGGAAGTCAAGGGCCGCAACTTAGCTGAAGGTATTCCGCGTAGTTTTACCGTAACTAGCAATGAAATCCTCGAAGCCCTCACTGATCCCCTCAACCAAATCGTGACGGCCGTCAAAGCTGCTTTAGAGCAAACGCCGCCTGAGTTGGCCTCTGATATTGCTGAGCGCGGCGTTATGCTCACTGGCGGTGGCGCACTCTTGCGCGACCTCGATCGCCTGTTAATGGAAGAGACGGGTCTGCCCATTCATGTGGCCGAGGATCCATTAACGTGCGTTGCTCGTGGTTGTGGCATCGCCTTAGAACGCATGGACAAGCTAAGTGGAGTCTTCTCGCAAGAGTAAGTCGACCTTAGTCAGATAAGGTCTTGCAACACAGCGCCCCACCCCTTTTTAAACAGGGCATACCCGCCCTGGTCAAGCTCATTGTGTGCCTGTCCATCAGTGCTGCCTTGATGTTGATTGATTTCCGGTTTAAAACAATTGATCTCGTGCGTGACTCCATCAATCTGGGCTTGCGTCCATTGGAGTATGTCATGCAGCTACCACGCAACCTGCTCACTGCAAGCGATACTTACTTCACTACACGATCTACCTTGGCCACTGAGAATGCCGAGTTAAAGCAACGGCAGATGGAACTAACGCTGCTTGCCAATCAGTCCGAACTGTTGCGCGTAGAAAACCAAAACTTACGTCAGCTTCTCAATCTACAAAAGGAAGTTGCCTACGAAACCATTCCCGTTGAAATCCTATACAACCCCAGCAATCCGATATCACAACGTGTAGTCATAGATCGCGGATCGAAAGATGGTTTGAAGCTAGGCAATCCGATTGCCAGCGACTCGGGCATTTTAGGTCAGGTTGTACGTCTGTATGCGGGCTCTGCTGAAGTCTCGCTTCTGGAGGATCGGGATTTTGCCGTTCCTGTGCAAGTTGCTCGTAATGGCCTGCGTGCAGCGGTGTTTGGTACTGGGCGCGGAAATTTATTGGAATTACGTTATCTGCCGGTAGCGAGTGATTTAGAAGTGGGCGACGTGCTATTAACTTCCGGAATAGATGGAACCTACCCACCGGGTTTTGCCGTTGCCATGATTACGCGCATCGAGCGCAATATTGATAAAAATACGGCGAATGTCTTTTGTGCTCCAGTGGCAAGAATTAATGCTCACCGTCAGGCGCTGGCGCTTTTGTATGACCCCCAGTGGGATGCCAAACCCAGCACGGGCGATTCAGAAAATGCACCGGGTCGACGCAAAACGCGAACGCGGGGTATGCCATGATTGATTTTCAAAGTGGATATATTCTGCGACCGGTTAATCCAGTCTTTATCTTCGTCAGTTTGTTTTGCGCCTTACTCCTCAATTTATTGCCGCTGGGTAATCACCCCTGGGTTCCGGATTGGCTCATCATCTGCATTGTATTTTGGAACATCCATCAGCACCGCTATGTTGGCGTAGTATGGGCATCCCTCCTTGGGCTAGTGATGGATGTGCACAACTCCGACTTGCTTGGTTTACACGCCTTCAGCTATGCCTTGGTCGCCTATCTTGCAGTGGCATGGCATCGTCGCATTAGTGCACTGCAGGTTTACTCACAGGCCCTGCATGTATTGCCTATTTTTATGTTGGTTTCTATTTTTCCAGTATTGGTCCATTGGCTGTTAACAGAATCAATGTACTGGTGGGGTCTAGCGGGCGTTCTACAGGGCATCATTGAGGCCGCGTTATGGCCTGTGGCAACGAAAATATTGCTTGCTCCACAAAGGCGCCCGATTGACGTGGATCACAATCGTCCGCTATAGAGCCTAGGCTAATTTAAATGGCATCATTCAAAAAATCAGACCTATCCTCCTTTCAAGCTCGCACGCGAATTGCCGTCATTTTTGTCACCGTTTGTTTTGTCATCTTATTAAGTCGACTGGTTTGGCTTCAACTCATCAGTCATAGCAAATACTCCACCTTAGCCGAAAATAATCGCATAGCGATTGTTCCTGCTCCAGCGATGCGGGGCCTCTTGATTGACCGTAACGGTATTGTGATTGGGCGAAATTATTCTGCCCTAACCTTGGATGTCAACGTCAGTGAAATTTCAGGCAATGTAGACAAGTTGATTGATGATCTTTCGGAAATCATTTCCATCAGTCCACGGGATCGCCGGAACTTTAAGCGCTCCCTAGAAGATGCTCGCAATATGGGTACCTTTCCATTGCGATCGATGCTGACTGAAGTTGAGACGGCACGCTTTATGGCAAACCGATATCGCTTTCCTGGGGTTGAGATCCGTTCACGTAATTTTCGGGAATATCCCTACAACGAACTTGGCTCGCACATGATTGGGTATATCGGGCGCGTATCCCAAAAAGACAAAGAGCGGATGCAATCAGAGATTAGCAATGCGACCGAAGCCGATGATACGAGTGGATTAAAAAATGCTTTTTTGCCTGGAATTCAATACGTTGGCAAGATTGGCATTGAACAAAGCTATGAGCATGTTCTGCGCGGAGTGCCTGGCTACGATCAAGTAGAAATTACTGCTGGTGGCAGGCCGATTCGAACGCTTTCCAGCTTCCCCTCAACGCCTGGGAAAAATATCATCCTATCTGTTGATATTAAATTGCAATACTTGGTAGAGCAGCTGTACGGTAATTTCCGCGGCGCCTTTGTTGCAATCGAACCCGCTACTGGCGATGTACTGGCATTTGTCTCCAAGCCTAATTTCAATCCAAATGACTTTGTAGAGGGGATTGATGCCGTAACCTGGAAAGAGCTGAATGAATCCAAAAGCAGGCCGCTCTACAACCGTCCGCTTAAAGGCCTTTATCCGCCCGCCTCGACTTACAAACCCTTTATGGCATTAGCCGCTCTTGAGCTGGGCATTAGAACGCCCTCTCAAGCGATTGCAGACCCCGGATTCTTTACCTTAGGCACCCATACCTTCCGCGATGACAAGAAGGGTGGGCATGGCATGGTAGACATGGAGAAATCCATTGTGGAGTCGTGCGATACCTATTACTACCTGCTGGCGAGGGAAATGGGCGTCAACATGATGCATGACTTTATGGGCCCGCTGGGCTTTGGTCAGAAAACAGGCATAGACCTTGAAGGCGAAGCCGCTGGTATTTTGCCCTCTACCGAGTGGAAGAAAAAATACTTTAAGAAACCAGAGCAACAAAAGTGGTTTGAGGGTGAAACGATTTCACTGGGCATTGGGCAGGGCTATAACTCCTTTACCATTTTGCAAGTCGCACATGCCCTAGCAAACGTTGTCAATGAAGGTGTAGTGATGAAACCGCATTTAGTGAAAGCGGTTGAGGACCCATTTACACGCCAACAAAAATTGACAACCCCAAAAGAAAGTTACCGCCTTAACTTTAAGCCGGAAAACATTGAAGTCATCAAGAAATCGATGGTCGCCGTTAATCAAGTTGGCACCTCTGCGAGATCGTTTAAGGATGCGCCGTATACCAACGCTGGAAAAACAGGCACATCCCAAGTCTTTAGCTTGAATGCGAAAGAATATAACCATGCAACTACCCCTGAGTTTTTGCGTGACCACGCCCTTTTTGTTGCCTTCGCACCTGCAGAGAAGCCCACGATAGTGATTGCCTTGATTGTGGAAAATGCCGGCTTCGGGGCACAATACGCTGCACCGATTGCGCGCAAAGCGCTTGACTTTTACATTAGTGGCAAATGGCCTAAGGAGATTCCGGAATGGAAAAGGGCGCCATAAAAAAACGCATCTACCAATTTTTTTCTGGGCTTGATCCCCAGCTCGGACTTATTTTTTTAGGTATCGCTATTTTGAGTTCGATTACTTTTTTATCGGCAAGTCAAAATACACCCGTACAACTCAGCGATCAATTACGAAATCTCATCCTCGCTTTTTTAGTAATGTGGGTCGTCTCTTATATCCCGCCTAAGTGGCTTGAAACCGCAGCCGTTTGGGTTTATGTGATTGGAGTTGTATTGCTTATTGCGGTTGCCATTTTTGGTCTGGTTAAAAAAGGGGCGCGGCGCTGGGTTAATGTGGGCATTGTTATTCAGCCATCTGAGCTAATGAAGATTGCGATGCCACTGATGTTAGCGTGGTACTTTCAGCGACGCGAAGGCATTCAGAATGGCTGGGACTATTTAGTTGCCGCAATCATTCTTGCCATCCCGGTGATGCTGATTGCTCGTCAGCCCGACTTAGGTACGGCTTTACTCGTATTTGCTGCTGGTCTCTACGTAATTATTTTTGCAGGTCTACCCTGGCGCTGGATCTTGCCTGTGGTTGGTTTGCTTGGGGTTGGAATATTGCTGCTGATTATTTTCCGCGGCAGCATCTGTGCCAGCGATGTGACTTGGCCACTTTTACACGGCTATCAAAAAAATCGGGTGTGTACCTTACTAGACCCCTCTTCTGATCCGCTGGGCAAAGGATTTCATACGATTCAATCCGCAATTGCAATTGGTTCCGGTGGTTTTTTTGGAAAAGGCTGGGGTCAAGGTACGCAATCCCACCTGGAATTTATTCCGGAGAAACATACGGATTTTGTTTTTGCCGTTTATTCCGAAGAATTTGGATTTCTGGGCAACCTTTTATTGCTCGGCCTGTTTTTTGCTTTAATTCGGCGCGGCCTTGCGATTGCGGCGGGTGCGCCCACCATGTTTACCCGATTATTGGGCGGCGCAATCACCATGATTTTTTTCACTTATGCCTTCGTCAATATTGGCATGGTGAGCGGCATCTTACCAGTCGTAGGTGTGCCATTGCCGCTCATGACCTACGGCGGCACTGCGCTCGTTACCTTAGGGTTTGGGGCGGGTATTTTGATGAGCATTCACCGCCATCGACGATTGGTTCAAAGCTAAATAGTGCCAATAAAAAAGCCCGGAAGAACCGGGCTTTTGTTTCAGCTTGCGCGAATTACTTCTTGCGCTTGTTGACTGAGTCTTTGAATGCTTTACCAGCAGAAAACTTCACAGTCTTCGCTGCAGCAATCTTGAGTGGCTCGCCAGTCTTAGGATTACGGCCCATACGTGCAGCGCGCTTGCCTGAACTGAATGTACCAAAACCGATCAATTGAACGGAGTCACCCTTGGTAACGGCTTTAATGATGTGCTCAATAGCTGAATTCAGTGCGAATTCTGCTTTGGCTTTTGAAATCTCAGCATCGTCAGCAATCGCTGCGATAAGTTCTGCTTTGTTCAAGTGAAGCTCCTTGTTGGTATGTATGTTGGCGCACAACGCGCTGACATGATTTTAAACACAAAAAATAATAAAAATAAAGTTGTTTGAATTATTTCTACTGCGTATTCGTACTAAGACTGATCCAAAACAAGCAAATCAATCACAAAGTACTCTGTTTCCCCAAAACAGCTGGTTGGCAGGCCGATGTGCTGTTCATATTTTAGCGCGACTTTTTTACCTAAATTGGCATTAATTTTTTGCGCCACAGCATCATCACGCACCGAAAAGAAGAATTTCTCAGACATCGTTCCAGGCATCGAGACCATTGCCAGCTCACCCTCCCAGGTCTTGCATAGGTAGCCCCTGCTTGAGAATTTCTGCACATAACCGGCGCGCTCTCCATCGGCATAACTCCAACTTAGCATCACCCAGGTATAGGCTGAAATAAGCGTAAGTCCAAGTAATATAAGGCCTATTAGGCTTTTAACAAATCCATTCATTGCTTTTTCTCGATCGCATTTTGCGTTAAATCTGCGCCTCATGGCAGGGTTACATGCACGTCAATGCATTCGGCATTACGCAAAATTATGACCTTGCTGTGCCCATCTAGATCTATCATAACGCTGTTAGCCTGCAAACATTGCATTCATATTGCGAAGCCGCATTGTGGTGTATTTGTAACTTTTTATGAGAGTACTTTATGTTCCGTTTTTTATTCGCTTCTCTTGGTCTAATTTTTTATACGCAAAGCGCCGTCGCCACTGGGGAAAACACTTACAAACAAGTATGTGCCGTGTGCCATCAAAATGGCATTGCTGGCGCACCAAAGGTGGGTGATAAAGCTAAATGGGCTCCTTTAATTAAAGAAGGCCAAGTCCAGTTAACTGCACATGGCTATGTTGGCGTTCGGGGGATGCCGGCAAAAGGCGGGAAAGCCGATCTGAGTGTTGCTGATTTTGCTGCTTCACTTGTTTTTATGGTGAATCAGTCTGGTGGCAACTGGCAGAATCCAGACGCCAAAACACTCGAGCGCATCAACGCAGAAATTACTAAGCGTGAAAGCGCCAAGAAAAAATAAGGGTGATTTACCTTTTATTTCAGTGCCCTTATTTAAACTCGGCCTCCATCAGTCGCCGAATGCGTATCGCAGATTGAGTGGCATCGTAATCCACATCATTCCAGGTCACAATCTGTCCGGCTCGAATGCCGTTGCGTAAAGTCAGGCGATGCGCCAATCCAATCGGCAATGCACTCATGCGCAGCGATTCGGCAGCCGGCATTAACTTACCGTAGACGGTAAAACCGCCTTCACCATCCAGCACTTCACCTGCCTTTAAATCCCGTTTAGCGCAAGCAAGAACATCGCCAATAAAAGCGCCCGTCGCCCCCGTCGCTTCCTTACGTAAGGCCACACTCGCTACCGAAATCCCCAACTCAAGGCCAATCAAGTGATACGGCTTATACATCGCGGCATACCATCCGGAAGCATCCGTCTTTAAACCGTATTGCAAAAAGCAGTCTCTGACATAGCTGCTTGGCGCATGGAATACCGCATATACTCCCCAGCGCAAATCACGAAACACTGGGCGGCCATCTCGCTCGACCGATGACACTACCTCAACCATCCCCTTGCGTGGCAACAGGCCGCCATCCTCAGCGGGCTTTAGCAGGGCTGGCAAGTCATCAACACCACATGCCGGAAAACCTAAGCCGTGCTCAGGGACTTGTAAATCACAGGCATTGGCAACCGCGGCCATTTCTAGCGCCGACTTTGTCCCGTCCAAAAATGAATTGAACATTTGTGCATTAAAGTCACCGCCAGCAACTTGTTCCTCACTAAACCCATAATGGCCCCATACGGTTTTGGGGGTCGATGCATGGTATGCCGGCAAGTATTTTGTGCCTTTACCAGCACACACTACTTCTAGGCCAATTGTTCGGGCCCAATCAACCATTTCCGCAATTAAAGCGGGCTGATCTCCTGAGGCCATCGAATAGATAACACCGGCCTCGGCTGCTCGCCTTGCCAAATACGGGCCCGCCAATACATCTGCTTCGACATTCACCATAACGATGTGCTTGCCATTCTGAATGCAGCGCAGGGCATGTTCTATTCCAGCAGCGGGCACGCCTGTTGCCTCAATTACCAACTCAATGGCGTCGTCATCAATCAGTCTGCTGGCATCGTCGGTAATATAGGTAGTGCCCTTGCTCACCGCTTCAGCAACCGAGGCCGCCTTAAACTGATCGTCCTGCCACCCTACGCGCCGCAAAGCCGCCTTCGCACGATCCGGCGACAGATCGGCAATCCCGACTAAATGAATACCCGGCGTGCGCGGTATTTGGGATAAATACATGGATCCAAATTTACCCGCGCCAATCAATGCAATCCGAATTGGCTTGGAATCATGGGCCCTTTGTTGTAATTTTTTATACAAAGACATAAAAACTCCGATTGAGATCGCCATTTATGCTGCACGAAAGCGATTGGCTCACTTAAAATGGGTAATGGTTTATTTTGCCTTGTTTTAAACGGCACTCCCTTTTTGTTGAAAGTAAACGCTGCTGTTATGGAAATTCGCCACGCTATTCTGTTGATCTTTGTGAGCTCTGCACTCTATGTGTATTTTAGGGGCCGCGTTCGCTTTGGCGTCATGCGCTCACTCACAGACTATGTTGTTCTATTGGCGCCAATCAATTCTCTACTCTATCTTTTTTCTAAAGTGAAGGCGGGAGCATACATTCCTGTGACGGAATTCCCTGAATTAAAAAAATTGCAAGATAACTGGGAAGTCATTCGTGCTGAGGCCCTAGCCTTAAATGAGGGCGGCTCCATCGCGGCCGCAACCGGTTACAACGACATTGGTTTTAACTCCTTTTTTCGAACCGGCTGGAAACGCTTTCATCTTTACTGGTATGGCAAAGATTTAGCTTCCGCAGAAGCTGCCTGCCCCAAAACCGTGGCCCTACTTAAATCCATTCCGTCGGTGAAAGCAGCGATGTTTGCATCACTTCCCCCAGAAGCAACCTTAGTACGGCATCGCGATCCCTATGCCGGCTCACTGCGTTACCACCTGGGATTAGTCACCCCGAATAGTCCCGATTGTTTTATTGATGTGGATGGTGAACGCTACTACTGGAAAGACGGTGAGGCCGTGATGTTTGACGAGACCTACATTCATTACGCTGCCAATAAAACCGATCACCAGCGCATCGTTCTATTCTGCGATATTGAACGTCCGGTGTATACCAAAGTAGTGCAAGCATTTAATCGTTGGTTTGGAAGGCACGTGATGAGTGCCGCCGCATCGAAAAACGTCGACTCAGAGGAAGTCGGCTTTGTAAATGTTCTATTTTCCTATGTTTACCATTTGCGCAGCAAGGCAAAACAACTTAAAGCAAAGCAGCGTAGCGTTTACTACATCGGTAAATGGGTGTTGATTCTGGGCATTCTTTGGCTACTCTTTTGGTAAATGCCTAGGGCTTGAGACTTTCCAGTACGTGCTCCTTAGAAATAGGTGCCCATAACTCAATGCGCTTTACTTTGCTCGCTTGACCAGAAATAAGGTGAATCTGCCGCTGCGGAATGCGCAGCTGCTTTGATAACCACTGCAGCAGGGCTTCATTTGCACGGTTATCCATCGCTGGCTGCTGCAGCGATACCTTTAAATGCCCATCGTGCGTGCCCACAATTTTGTTGACCTTGGCGCCAGGCTGGCAATAGATACTCAGCTCTATTCCGACATCCGTTTGTTTTAACCAGTGTGGCGTCATCAATCTACTTTAAAATCAAACCATGACTATACCCAATTCGGCCAATGTATTGGAACACCTTTTTGCAAAGAATCGCGAATGGGCTAGTTCTATGGTTGAAGCAGATCCCGATTTTTTTACGCGCCTTGTATCACAACAGGCTCCTGAGTTTTTATGGATTGGCTGTGCCGATAGCCGGGTTCCTGCGAATGCTATCGTTGGCCTTTTACCCGGAGAACTCTTTGTTCATCGCAATATCGCTAATGTGGTGGTCCATACTGACCTGAACTGCCTTTCTGTATTGCAATTTGCGATTGATCTTTTAAAGGTAAAACACGTGATTGTCTGCGGCCACTATGGCTGCTCCGGTGTGCACGCCGCCCTGGGCGACAAGCGCGTAGGCCTTGCTGATAATTGGCTCAGGCATGTAAAAGACGTCCATCAAAAGCATGAGCGTTATTTGGGTGAGGCCTTACCTAAACACGAACGCCAAGAGCGCCTCTGTGAACTCAATGTAATCGAACAAGTCACCAATGTGTGTGAAACCACTATTGTCCAAGACGCTTGGTCACGCGGCCAAGATCTCACCATACATGGCTGGGTATACCGTCTTGAGGATGGCGGACTCCATGATCTTGGCATGACGGTTGGGCCGACTGATGACATTAAATCACTCACTGGCCAAAGCCTACTTCGGTACAACAAAGCCAATCTTGATTAAAGCGGCGCTTAATTATGTAAGCGTAGGCTTTTTGGCGCTGCTATCGGTTTTACCTTACCGCCTGGTGGTGTTATTTGGATATGGGCTCGGCGCAATCGCGGCCCGCATACCTGGGAAACGCAACCGGGTTGTTAAAACCAATTTACGGCTGTGCTTTCCACAGCTAAGCGATTCCGAAATCGATGGTATTGCGAGCGAGCACTGGAAGCTATTGGGTCGCAGCATTGCAGAGCGTGGAATTATTTGGCTGGGCAGTGCGCAAGCTGTGTCTAAGATGATTGAGGTGCGGTCTGCGGTGGACCTGGGCGATCAAAAACCCCGCATTCTAGTTAATATGCACTTTACCGGCATCGAAGGCAGCATTGTGATTAGCGCCCTTGCAGAGCAGCGGGGCTGGCCTCGAACATCGGGACTCTTTCAGCGCATGAAAAATTCGTTTTTCAATGAGCGGATCATTCGATGGCGCAATCGCTTTGGCGGAAACGCCATTGATCGCCAAGGCAACTTACTACCGCTGATTCGTGAAATTCGCAAAGGCAATCTCATCATCATTGCGCCTGATTTAGATCTTGGTCTCCGCGATTCAGTGTTCGTGCCTTTTTTTGGCGTCCAGACCAACACCATTACCGCCGTGTCTCGCCTTGCCTCAATTGCTCAAGCAGAAGTGTGCATGATGGTTACCACTTTGCTGCCAGACCGTTCGCGCTACTGCAGTGTTATCAGCAAACCCATTGATGGCTTTCCAAGCGATGATCCTATTGCCGATACGGCAAGGTTAAACGCTATATACGAAGCCGAGATCCGCCAGCATGTTGCGGAGTACTACTGGGTACATAAGCGCTTTAAGAATCGGCCAGACGGGCAAGCCAGCCCCTACTGAGTTGGCTTTGCTGCAATCTAGATTTAGATACCTTGCCGGCGATTGACCAAATAAATGCCCAGCACAATTGAAATAAAAGCAGCGATCAGGCTGCTGCTGATTGGATCGCCTGCGAGAAAAAAACCGAAGAGTAGCCCAAACATTGGCGTGAGAAAACTAAACGCAGACACTTTAGTTGCAAGGTAATGGCGTAAAAGCCAAAACCAGAATAAATAGCTGGCAGCCGCAATAATCACGGACTGGAGAAATAACGAAGCCATTGCTTTTATTGACAGCGCATCGGGTAGCGGAACTCCATATGCAATACAAAGCGCAATTAAGGCGATGGACGAGAAAAACAACTGGAAGAACAGAGTGCGCTCTGGCTGAATTTGGCCAAGGGTGGTGGTGCGCACCACAATGGTTGTCAATGCCCATGCCATAGCGGCACCAATAACAGCAATATCGCCCAACCAAAAGTGGGCGGCGCCACTTGAAAATCCATCGTGAAAGGCGAATGCCAATCCACTAAACGCAATGAGCAAACCGCTTGACTGCAGCACGTTCAGGCGCTCTGCCGGTATAAAAATGGGTAGCACTAATGCCACGATAAACGGGGCTAAATACAAAAAGGTGATGGCACGCGATGTATTGGTGTGTTCTAGCGCCGAATACAGCAAGACAAACTCAGCAAAAAATAGGAGGCCTGCAATCAGGCCTGGCATGAATGTGCGGTCCGCCTGAAACGGCTTAATTCCTTTAAACATCATCCAGACCCATACGCACGCCGTGGCAATAATCGAACGAATGGTTAATTGCATGAGTAGAGGCACTTCGTCTGCGATTGCCTGAATGGCGATCTGTTGATAGCCCCAAATCAAGCAACACCCCGTTATTAGGATAATTGCTTGTAAATCCAAGCTTGACTTCCGATCACCCGGCAGTTTTATTGGATCTGCCTTCATTTTGGGCTTTTTTTTGGTCGCATTCATTCTGAATTCAGTTTAGCAAGGCTCAGCCTAATTCATAATAGCGTGATGGAACAATTTCGCGTCTCTAAACTGCTTTCTGAACTTGGCCTGTGCTCGCGGCGCGAGGCTGACTCCTACATTGAGCAAGGCCTTGTTACGGTGGATGGCAAGGTGGTGTCCGAACTCGGCTCACGCGCATACCGCAGCCAAAAAATTGAATTGCGCTTAGATGCCCAGAAACAGCAGGCTGCCCGCGTCACCGTCATCCTCAATAAGCCGGTTGGCTATATCTCCCATCGGGATGATGATCAAGAGTACCAGCCGGCGGCATCGCTGATTACCCCTGAAAACTTTTTTTCAGGTGACTCTAAACATACTGGCCGCTTTAATACCAAAGGATTAGCACCTGCAGGGCGGCTAGACATCGATTCCAGCGGTATGCTGGTTTTAACGCAAGATGGGCGCATAGCCAAACTGTTGATTGGCGAAAATAGCCCCATTGAAAAAGAATACTTAGTGCGAGTGGAAGGTAAGCTTTCGTTTGACGACCTTGATTTGCTTCGGCACGGGCTGATCCTCGATGATCAAGAACTCAAGCCCGCCAAGGTCAGTTGGCAGAATGAAGATCAATTGCGCTTCGTATTGCGTGAAGGCCGCAAACGCCAAATCCGCAGAATGTGTGAGCTCGTAGGCCTTCGGGTCTTAGGTTTAAAACGCGTACGCATGGGCCGCATTTCCTTAGGCCCGCTACCTGCTGGTCAGTGGCGATTTTTACGCCCAGAAGAGCGCTTCTAACAGAGCCCACAAACGCCGCCCCTTATAATTGCGTCTGAATCTAGACCATAAGTAGAACAGCCATCGATCCACAGCAGTCCCAATCCCCAGGCCAAGAAGTCCTTCGTCGCCGCAGCTTTGCCATCATCTCCCACCCAGATGCTGGCAAAACGACGCTGACCGAAAAGCTATTGCTATACGCTGGGGCAATCCAAATTGCGGGGAGCGTCAAGGCCCGTAAGGCGAGCCGCCACGCAACATCGGACTGGATGGAAATCGAAAAGCAACGCGGCATCTCCGTTGCCAGCTCGGTAATGCAAATGGAATACCGCGATTGCATCATTAATTTGTTAGATACGCCAGGTCACCAAGACTTTTCTGAAGACACTTACCGCGTACTCACGGCAGTCGACTCCGCGCTCATGGTGATTGATGCGGCTAACGGCGTGGAATCACAGACCTTGCGCCTCTTAGAGGTATGCCGCGCCCGCAATACGCCACTGATTACCTTCATTAACAAGATGGATCGTGAAGTCAAGCGACCCCTTGAGCTAATGGATGAAATTGAAAATGCCCTTGGGATGGAAGTGGTGCCATTTACCTGGCCCGTAGGCATGGGCAAATCCTTTGCTGGCGTGATTGACATTGCTAAGTCAAAGATGCGTCTCTTTAAGGCCGGGGAAGATCGCGTCTCCGATAGCTCTGACACGCTGATTGATATACATGATTCAGCCCTGCAAGAACGGCTTGGCTCTGATCTGAAAGAGGCACTAACGGAGGTTGATTTAGTTCGAAACGCCATGCCCGAATTTAATCTAGAGGCATTTTTAGCTGGCAAGCAATCTCCCGTCTTCTTTGGCTCCGCCATTAATAATTTTGGCGTACGTGAAATTCTCAACACTTTAGTTGAGCTTGCCCCGCCACCGGGTTCGCGCAAAGCCCTTCAGCGTGAAGTACTGCCGTCTGAAGGCAAGTTTTCTGCAGTGGTTTTTAAAATTCAAGCCAACATGGATCCGGCTCACCGCGATCGCGTTGCATTCCTGCGAATTTGTTCTGGGCACTTTCAGCGCGGCATGCGTCTGAAGATTTGCCGTAACGGTAAAGAAGTCCGCACCAACAATGCGCTGTCTTTTTTATCGCAACGACGCGATATTCTGGATGAGGCATTCCCTGGCGACATCATTGGTCTGCCTAATCATGGTTTACTTCGCTTAGGCGATACGCTCACGGAAGGCGAGCAACTCCAATTTACAGGCCTGCCTTTTTTTGCCCCTGAAATTTTCAAATTAGTTGAGTCCGCCGATCCGCTACGCTCCAAGCAATTGCGTACGGGTCTCATGCAGCTCGGTGAAGAGGGGGCGATTCAAGTATTTAGGCCAATGGCGGGAGGCATCATGCTACTCGGCGCATTTGGTCAGCTGCAATTTGAAGTCGTTGCACATCGCCTCAAGAGCGAATACGGCGCCGAAGTGCGCCTATTGCCAGCCCGCTATAGCCTAGCCCGCTGGGTCAGCTCGACGGATCCGATTGCCCTTAAAAAGTTTACGCAAGAAAATATTCACCGCATGGCGGAAGACGTTGTCGGTGCTGCAGTATTTTTAGCAACCCATAAATCGGAACTGGATGTGGCCCAGCAGCGCTGGGAAAGCATTGAGTTTCATGCCTTACGTGAGCATGCTGGCCTGATCTATCAATCGGAGCTTGCCGGCTAGCTACGGCCTGCAGTCAAAGACGGTTACCACGCCGCCGTCAGTCTCTCGGTACACTGCTTTTTTTCCGTACTGCATGCAGTAAGCCTGTGCTTTACTTTGCAAGTCTGCACGTGACTCATTGGTCGAGTTTAAAAACGTAACCTTGTTTGCATCCGATGCATCGGTATAGATGGTTGCGCATGCCGATAATTGCAAGCCCATCAGCAGCGCTATTCCGAGCTTAAAAAAACGCCGCGCCGCGCTCATGCCAATCAATTTGATTCGCATAAGGTGCGGCATTCGTACTTTATGCCAGCGCTTCTTTTTCGGCAGAGATTTCTTTGCGGCGTTCTTTGCATGCAGCAGCAATATCTTGTAACGCTTTGCGCGCTCGAGCAGCAGATGCCTTAACTCCCTTTACTTTGAACTTTTCATTTTCAGCCAGATAAGTTTCATACGCAGCGATGATTGTTTCGTGTGATGACATGATCTTCCTTTGCTTTACGTTGTTCTGATCTAAATTGGGGTGCTGCACTGCTAATACTTCGTTAATACTACAAATATTTATAGCAGATTTCAGAAAATATACATTTTTTTAGCGAAAAATTGCTGTTATTCTGAATTTAATCACTATTTTGTGCCCTAATTGGGGGGTTAACTGGGCGAAATTATTTCCCCCCTTGCGCCATTGAATCTTATAAAGGTTACCTATGGCCGCAGGTCAAAATCAGCGCAATCGCAAAAACGATCCTATGCTTACGAAAACAGGCAAAGCACGCCTGGGGCCACTTAATGTAGCTCAACTGACTAAATTAATGGAGTCTGCAACCAAGCCAAAAATCAAAGATAAAGTGCGACGCGAGCTGAGTAAGCGCGCCCCGGCTGCTGCGCCAGCATAATCCAGGCTTTTGAGGGTTTGTTAGTAAAGCAGCCCGTTCTTCTGGAAATAAAAAAGCCGCCAATACCATGGCGGCTTTTTCACATGTGCTTGAAAGCTGTCTAGCGCAGCAACTCTTGGGCTGCCAAAACACCACTGCCTTTGAGTGGAACGCCAAACGCGGTCATGCCCATTTCGCAGCCACTCAACGCTGCCAAGAGGCTGAGTTCATTGCAGTCGCCCAAGTGACCAATTCGGAACGCGCGGCCCTTTAGCTTGCCAAGGCCGGTGCCCAAGGATAAGTTATAGCGTTCCTGAATTAGCTTACGCAATGCATCTGCATCAAAGCCCTCGGGCAGCATTACGCCAGTCAAGACAGGCGAATATACTTCAGGCTCTTGGCAGAGAATTTCGAGGCCCCACGCAGTCACTGCGGCTCGGCAGGCCTTGGCCAAACGCTGGTGCCGGGCGAACACGGCGTCCAAGCCCTCTGACTCAATCATCGCAATGGCTTCATGGAGGCCATAAAGCAAGTTGGTCGATGGTGTGGTTGGCCAGTACCCGGTTTTATTGGAAACCAGAATCTCATCCCAGGCCCAAAAGGCCTTAGGCAGTGTTGCTTTTTTATTGGCTTCGATCGCTTTGGGCGACAAGGCATTAAAGCCCAAGCCAGGCGGCAACATCAAGCCTTTTTGGGATCCGCTTACGGTCACGTCGACGCCCCAGGCATCGTGGCAATAGTCTGCCGACGCTAAACCGGAAATGGTATCTACCATCAGCAATGCGGGATGCTTGGCATCGTCCATTGCTTTGCGCACGGCAGCAATATTCGAGGTAACGCCAGTAGAGGTTTCGTTGTGCACTACACAGACCGCTTTAATTTTGTGCTCGGTATCTTTTTTGAGGCGCTCTTCAATTAGCTTCGCATCGACCCCCCTACGCCAGCCCTCAAGCCCAGGCTTACCCAAGAACTCGGCATGAATGCCAAGCTTGTCCGCCATGTTTTTCCACAGGGTTGCAAACTGACCGGTTTCATACATCAAAACATGGTCACCAGCCGAGAGGGTGTTTACTAAAGCAGCTTCCCATGCACCCGTTCCCGATGAGGAATAAATAATCACGGGGTGTTTGGTTTTAAAAACACGCTTAATGTCCTCGAGCAGCTTTAGACCAAGCTGGCCAAACTCAGGGCCACGGTGATCGATGGTTTGATAGCTAATGGCGCGCAGAACCCGAGAAGGAACCGGGCTTGGCCCAGGAATATGTAAAAAATGGCGTCCTGAAGCGTGTGCATCTAATTTCAACATGGTGTGTGTCTCACTCTTTATATATTTAGCCCATGATTATCCAATAAAAATGGCAAATCTACCTTGGATTAATGCCCCTTAAAAATAGGCACTTACAGCGGCGGTGTTGGCTCTGGGGCCTTGATTAGCATGCGCTTGCCTACCATGACGGTGGAAACAACCAGGGCGGCAAACACCAAATTAAGTAGGGTCAAGGGTTCGCCCAATAGGGCGCTGGACGCAAGCAGGGTACAAAAGGGCTGAAGTAACTGAACTTGGCTAACGCGCGCAATGCCGCCAATCCGCAAGCCCTCGTACCAAAAAAAGAAGCCTACAAACATGGAAAAAATACCGAGGTAGGCAAAGCTAACCCAAATATCAAGGCCTGCATATAGGTAGTCTGTCTGGTAGCTCAGGGCGCTGAAAAGTAGGCTGATGGGTAGTGAAAAAACCAGCGCCCATGAGATAACGATTTTCGGTTTCATAATGGCCGATAACTTGGCGCCCTCGACATAGCCGACCGCAGCGCAAACACAAGCTGCCATGAGCAGGCCATCGAAAAAAGAAAACTGTCCCGCGCCTTGCATCAGCGCGTATAGCAAGACTAATCCAGTACCAACAAGTGAGCTCAACCAAAACCCGATGGATGGACGCTCTTTAAAGCGTACGGCCCCCAGCACGGTAGTGACCAAAGGTAAGATGCCCAAGATTACTGCGCCATTGGACGAAGGGCCTTGCGTCATGGCGATCGTAATAAACAACGGAAATCCAAACACTGCCCCTAAGGCAATCCATGCAAATCCTGACAGGGTAGCGCGACCCGGCAAGGGCGCTCGAATCACGACAAGGTATGCCAAGGCAACTAATCCCGCCAAGGCCGCCCGACCAAACACAATGAAATACGGGTCCAGGACTTGAACTGCTATTTTGCTCACGGGCAAGGTCAAGCTAAAGATGACTATGCCACCAAACCCGATCAACATGCCCCTCGTATCACTCTTCACTGGATTCCCTTGTGTGTATTCAGTACTATACCTATCTAACTTCCATTCAGAGCAATACTAGAACCGGAGCAACTCAATGGCTGTGCACGTACTTGGCTTAATCGAACTAAAGGACGCATCGGCGTTTGAGGAATACCGCGCGCAGGTTGGCGCTACGGTTGAGCAATATGGCGGACGAATTACGCAACGCGGGGTACGTGGCGACGTTTTTTGGAATGAGCTCGAATGCAGGCCGTTCTCTGCCTACGTACAACTCGAATTTCCCGCTTCAATCGATGCCCAGCGCTGGGCCGCCAGCCCAGAATACCTAGCCTTGCTGCCGATTCGCAATCAGGCCATGCAGTTAACCTTGTTCAGTATGCTTCCTAGCGCCTAATCTCCGAGGGTAACTACGCTTTGCTCGTGCAGGAATTCAAGGCTAGACTAGAGACCATACAATAGCCTCATTCAGAGCCGAATTAATAAGGATTATTCATGCCCGTTATTACTAATATTGAAGACTTGCGCGTACTGCACCAAAAACGCACGCCGAAGATGTTTTATGACTATGCGGATTCGGGCTCGTGGACTGAATCCACCTACCGCGCCAATGAATCGGATTTTCAGAAAATCAAATTACGTCAGCGCGTTGCTGTCAACATGGTGAACCGCACCACCAAAACCACCATGATTGGCGAAGAAGTTGCCATGCCCGTTGCCTTGGCTCCAACCGGGCTAACCGGCATGCAATGTGCCGACGGGGAAATTTTGGCAGCCAAAGCAGCAGAAAAGTTTGGCGTGCCCTTCTGTTTATCAACGATGAGTATTTGTTCAATTGAAGATGTTGCCGAGCACACCACAAAACCATTTTGGTTTCAGCTGTATGTCATGAAGGACCGTGCCTTCATTGAGCGCTTGATTGAGCGCGCGCGCGTCGCCAAATGTTCCGCCCTCATGCTTACTTTGGATCTACAAATTTTGGGTCAGCGCCACAAAGATCTAAAAAATGGTTTGAGCGCTCCGCCCAAGCTCACCATCCCGAACATTATTAACATGATGACTAAGCCCCGTTGGTGCCTTGGTATGGCGATGACGCAGCGCAGAACCTTTCGTAACATTGTGGGTCACGCTACTGGCGTAGGTAATATGTCGTCCCTGTCTTCATGGACTGCCGAGCAGTTTGATCCGGGCCTGAATTGGGGTGATGTGGAATGGATCAAAAAACGCTGGGGCGGAAAGCTCATTATTAAGGGAATATTGGATGAGGGCGACGCACGCCTCGCAGCAGACTCCGGGGCGGATGCGCTGATCGTCTCAAACCATGGAGGCCGTCAACTGGACGGTGCTGTGTCGAGCATTCATGCCCTGCCCGGCATCGTTAATGCCGTTGGCAAAGACATTGAGGTCTGGATGGACGGCGGCATTCGTTCTGGTCAAGATGTTTTAAAAGCCTGGGCTCTCGGTGCACGCGGCACCCTGATTGGTCGCCCATTCTTGTACGGCCTAGGCGCCATGGGTGAGGCCGGTGTTACAAAATGCCTCGAGATTATTCACAAAGAGCTCGACATTACGATGGCCTTTACAGGTCACCGCGATATCCAAAACGTGACGAAAGATATTTTGTATCCAGGTACGTACTAGCCTGCTGCTTTAGCGTCTTCCGCAAATACTTCACGCGCGATCCGAAACGAATCGACCACAGCGGGCGCGCCGCAGTAGGCGCCGCAGTGCAAAAAGACTTCGCGCAGCTCTTCCTTTGTTACGCCATTGTTGAGTGCGCCACGTATGTGCAACTTCAGCTCATGTGGTCGGTTCATAGCAATGATCGCTGATACCGTAACTAAGCTGCGCTGCTTGAGCGTTAGGCCGTCTCGAACCCACACCGTGCCCCAGGCATTTTCAGTGACAAAATCCTGCAGTGGCATTGAGAAATCATCTGCCTTCTGCATGGCTTGGTCGACATAGGCATCGCCCAATACTTTTCGGCGTACTGCCATTCCTTTTTCAAATCGATCGCTTTTTGCCATCTTTTTACCTTTTTTATGTTTATTTAACGTACTTGCTTCTGCTGCGGGTACTTCAATCAAATTAACCGTAGAATGAATGTACATCATGTGCCGCATGACATCAAAGGGATCTATTCATGAAGCGCAGAACATTAGTTGCACTCCTCATAATGGCGCCGCTTTTAAGCGCTTTGGCAGCCTGTAGCGGTGGGCCCAAAATTATGTCTACGACCGCCATGCCAGAGTCTGGTTTTTTACCCAACTATCGCTTATTGCAGCCGGTTACAAATACCCCAGATGGAACGCGCATTTGGCGCTATCGCAAGGCGGGTGTTAATCCCAATGCTTACACTGCCATTATTTTGGATCCCATTTATCTGAATCAATCGCAATTCACGAGCGAAATCACTCCTCAAGTGGTTGCGCAAGCAAAACGCGCCCTAGAGATATCGATGCGCGAGGCGGTAGAAGATCGCCGCGGTTTACGCATCGTTACGCAACCCGGACCTGGTGTGGCGCGCATATCGGTCGGCATTACCGGCGCCGAAGTTTCTGCAGACGGTCTAAAACCGTGGAACTTTACGCCAATCGGTCTTGCCGCGAATGCAGCAGCCTATGCTTCTGGCGTTAACTCCAAAACACCGGCTCTAGTCATCGAGAGCAAAATTACTGATAGTCAGTCCAAAGACTTTATTGGTGGTGGCGTCATTACCCTAGAGGGTGAAACCTTCAGAACCGGCTCGGGCTCCATTGCCTCCTTTGAGGAAATGGCCAAGCGCGCCGTTAAGTTGGCCATGGAAGTCTCGGCCAACCCAACGCCAACCGCAATGAAATAAACACCTTCAAAAAGAAAAGGCCATCCCAAGGGATGGCCAAAGAATGCGCATGGAGGGTAAAAATGAATAAATCGACTACATTCAAATATTAATACGCCGAAGCCAGTCGCTTTCTTGAAGCAGCACCAATTAGGTGCGTATTAATTACTTACGAACGTGGGCATGACGGGCAGCATCTTGTGACATGCCTTCGCCTTTTTTGCCCTCAAGCATTTCTTTTTCTGCCGTAATTTCTTTGCGGCGCTCTTTGCATGACCCAGCAATTTCCTGAAGCGCTTTGCGTGCGCGTGCAGCAGAGGCTTTCACGCCCTTTTCCTGAAACTTGGCATTCTCTTCTTTGTAAGCCTCAAACGCAGCAATCAGTTTTTCGTGGTGGGTCATATCAGTCCTTTAGTTAATGGATCAATCACTATACCAAGTCAAGAGGCCTTAGTATTAAAACGTGCTATCGCAAGAGTTGCGCCACATATGAGTACAGCGGTATGCCGATAATGATATTGAAGGGGAAGGTGATGCCCAAGGACATGCCCATATAGAGAGCTGGGTTCACTTCGGGCAGGGCATGGCGCAATACCGCCGGCACTGCAATATACGATGCGCTAGCAGCGAGCACCATTAATAGGATCGTATCGCCCAATGGCAATTGCAATAGTGTGCAGAGGACTAAAGCAATGCCCGCGTGCACTAAAGGCGCAACCAGCGCATAAATCAATACGATCAGGGGCTTGCCTTTAATGCCGCTGAAATTTTTTGCTGCCATCAGCCCCATATCTAATAAGAAGAACGCCAACATTCCCTTAAATAAATCGATTGAGAATGGCGCCATGATGCGCTGACCATCTTCGCCGCTGAGCATGCCAACCGCCATGGATCCGAGCAATAAAAGCTGCGCACCATCGGTAAACGATTCATGCAATACCTTCGACAAACCAATGGACTGAGCTTTGCTTGTACTGCTCACACGGGCTTTATTGGCTAATACGATTGCCAAAATAATAGCGGGTGACTCCATTAGCGCCATCGCTGCCGCCATGTGTCCGCCGTATGGAATATCTTGGTTACTCAAAAATTGAGTTGCTGTAATAAAAGTGACCGCACTGACGGAGCCGTATGTTGCTGCAATAGCGGCAGAGTCATAATTGTTTAGCCGGGTTCGCAGCACCGCATAAGCAATGATTGGAATGATGATTGCTAAAAAGATAGCGAGGCCCAGTGCTAAGCCAATCTCCTGGGTAAAACCCGACTTCTGCAGTGCAAAGCCGCCCTTTAGCCCTAAGGCCATTAACAAATACAGCGACAGAAAACGCGCAATCGGTTGCGGAATCTCTAAATTGGACTTAATCAGGCCAGCAAAAGCACCAAACACAAAAAAGAGGATGGCGGGATCAAGAAAGTTATTCACATCCATATGATAACGGGTTGCCATGCGGCCTAGCACCCTTATAATTTCGGTAATCTTGTGGGTTCATTATTCAGCCCGCACATGCCATAACTTCTCAGTCCTACCTGCTAAGCGCCACACCGATGCCATACCCCTTTCGAAGCCGCCTGATTTGCCTCATTGTGTTTTGGTGCGCATTGATTTCGGGCGCGCATGCACAAGGTGCCGATGCCCTCAATTCCTTTTTAAAAAAGCGGGCAGATGCCTTCATGGTGATTACTGGTTATTCTTTAACGCCTGACGTCACTACTGGATCTTTATCGATTACCGATCGCAGCGGCAACAATCCCAACTTACAAATGATTTCCTTGGGCGGGGGAGATCGCCTAAGTAGAAATGTGCCACTTTATCTTGAGGGCACCCTCGCGATTAATCGATACAACCCCAGTTTTGTAGGGAGCGTGGGCAATACCAGTGTTGATATTCCCGTTCATTGGAATAGCATCACCGGCACCGGTGGTGTGGGTTGGGATTTTCCACTCACCAATGAACTAAGGATTCGGCCGATTGCTAACGTCATGCTGGGCCATCTAGAAAGCGATCTGTCGATCGCATCGCGGGTCATTGAAAATCAAACGGGTGCTGATATCCAGTTTTTACAGAAAGGGCGCATGAATACCTACGGTCTAGGCGGGTCGCTGATGCTGGACTACGAGAATTACAAGCCAGAACGTGAAATTGATATTGAATTACGCTATACCAATATTGAAATGAATACCTTTGATACCTCTAAGGCAGTTCAGGGCTCAGCCAACTCCCAAAGCGTGAGTTTGTGGGCTCGTAATCGAGTACCAACACCACTTACTTTTTTTACGATGCCAATTCGCGCCGTCATGGAATTGGCACACACGGAGTTTTTAGGCGATCTGCGCGGTGCGCTCGGCTTTAATTCCTTGTCATCGCTAGGTGGTGGTATCGAGTTTGATCGCAGCCAATCGGAGCCTCTCTTTAGTCGAGTGCGAATTGTGTTTCGTTATCAGTTTGGACAAAACGTACGCGGCACTTCGATTGGATTGGCTGCAAGCTTCTAGGTCAGCCCAGCCGGCCAAATTGGCCGCCATTAAAGTCGTCAATCGCTTTGGCAATTTCTGCCTTTGTATTCATAACAAATGGACCATAGCCCACGACTGGCTCTGGAATCGGCTCTCCGCTTAAAAAGAGGGCGTGGGTATCTTCGCTAGCGCTAAGCTCAATGCCATCGCCCGCCCGACTAAAGACGATCAGACTAGCATCTCTTGCAGCCCCCCTGTCAGTCTCGACTTGACCTTGCAATATGGCCAGCGCAGCACTCCAATGATTAGGCGCGGGCAGTGAAATCACTGCTCCTTTTTTAATCTGCAGATCCCAAACCTGCATGGCTGTATGGGTTTTCGCTGGCCCGGAAAATCCGGCATAACTCCCTGCAATCAAGCGTACCGTGCCCTGATCATCTTCTAAATGGATTGTCGGGATGGTTTGATTTTCGATTGCTTGGTAGCTTGGCGGCGTCATCTTCTGTTTTGCTGGCAAGTTAACCCAGAGCTGCGCCATGCTGAGCATGCCGCCCTGCTGCGTGAATTGCTTTGAATGCATTTCTTCGTGCAAAATTCCAGCGCCGGCCGTCATCCATTGCACGTCACCCGAGCCAATCGTGCCACTGTTGCCAGCCGAGTCTTTATGCGCAAGTTCTCCTTCATAGACAATCGTGACCGTCTCAAAGCCACGGTGCGGATGTGGGCCAACGCCTCTGGCTGCAGCACTCGGAGCAAATGCCGTTGGGCTTGCATAATCCAGCATTAAAAATGGGCTCAGCTCTTCGCCCATAGACTGATACGAAAACAAAGTCCGTACTGGGAATCCATCGCCTACCCAATGCTGCTCATGGGCATGGTGTAATCCAATAATCTGTTTCATATTTTGTGCATTCGAGTTTTATTGTTCTGCTTCGATCTCATTGCGTAACTGCTCCATCATGTCTTTTGTAGACATGCTCCGCACCTGTGCATAGGCCTTACCCGCCCATAGGCTCTGGTACTCGGCATCGTTCTGTGCCACAGCCCACTGCCGCAGAGGCCCCGTCAATGTATTTTGGATAGGAAAGGGCAAGGTAGCTTGATCTTGCATGGTCCGTATGAAGGTGTTTTCTAAGCCGCGTGCTAGTCGTCCGGAAAATGCTTTTGTCAGCGTCGTTGGCCTGTCTTGTTTGTGCAATAAATAGTGGCGATAACTGGGCGGAGTCCCTGACTCATCGCAGCATAAAAATGCTGTTCCCATTTGCACTGCCTGCGCACCTTTTGCCAGTGCATTTTGTATATGGGCCCCATTCATGATGCCGCCAGCAGCAACGATTGGAATACGGCAATGCTTGGTTAGTTGTGCCGTAAGATTTAAGGTGCTCAGTGCCTCATCTTTTGCCTGTATATCAAATTGCCCTCGATGCCCGCCGGCTTCAATTCCCTGTGCAACAATAAAATCAGCATGGGCCGATACAATGGCTAAGGCTTCGGCAAGACTGGTGGCGCTGATGCCGACTGCAATTCCGAGGGCATGGGCTTTTTCAATAACGCCCTCTGGCGGTAAGCCGAAATGAAAACTGAGGATTGCTGGTCGAGCTTTCCAAATGGGTTCTAGCTGCTCTATTAAATTGGGATAGAAGGGCTCTGCTGGAATGGTGAGCGATTGAACTCCGTCTACGCCCAACGAACGCAACGCCTGCATGGCCTTTTTTTGCTTCTGTTCGCTTGGTAAGCGAACCGGGCTGAACACAAAAAAATTGGCATTAATAGGCCCGCTTGTCAGTGCCTGTGCTGCCGCTAAATCCGCATGAATTTTTTCTGGCGTACTGTATGCAAAACCAAAGCTGCCAACACCGCCATGATTTGCTACTGACGCCACCAATTGCGGCGTAGTAATTCCGCCAGCCATTGGGGCCTGAATCACTGGTAGTACTAATTGAGTGAAGTTAAACACGGCTAAGCCTGCCCTTAGCGTTTGCCGCTAACGGCCAATGCGGGGTTATTGTTCAGATTGCCCGTCATACTAGGTCCATTGATGCGGCCCTTGAAAACGTAATTCATCTTTTGGTATGTAAATGCAAACTCCAGATCAGACCCTCGAATGCGGCCGTCTTCAAAGTGCGCTACTCGCTTATCGCCCTGATACAAAGTGCCGTCAAAGAATTGTTTCTTCTGACGTATCACGAGGCGAAGATTGCTCAGTCCAGAGGGGCCATTCCATTGCCAGCTTCCATCGATATTGACCGGGACTATCCATAGATAGGCCATTTCTCCATTAGAAATACGCACCTCCTGATCTGCTACCCACCCCTCCATGCGAAATGTGTTGGATACCACCCGCGTACCGGCTTGCATTTTTAGAATAGTCGGCATCAGCTTGGTGTTGAGATTTTCGCCGAGATACAGGGTCAGCACAGTAGCTTGTGAAAAATCTTCCACAAAAATATCGCCCTGCTTAAATGTCACTAGGTTTTGGACCTTAGCCCGCTCTGCATTGCGCTGGGATAGCTTGACTAAATCGGGGTTATATTCAATGCCAACTGCACGCACCTGGTATTTTTTTGCTGCCTCAATCGGAATGACGCCGTCTCCAGAGCCCAGATCATAAACTCGATCACCTTGGCGCACTTGTGCAAGTGTGAGCATTTGATCGGCCATTTCTACTTTGGTTGGCACCCACATGACGTCTTTGCCAGCGCTCGCCATGCTGAGATTAAATTGTTTATCGCCATAGTTGGTAGTTGCACACCCGTATAAAAGTGGGAGCGCAACACAACATGCTATGACCAAGTAATGACGCTTCGTTTGCATATCTTTTCCTATGACCAGAGCTGCAACAACAACCAGGCTAAATTGAATATCACCAACATAATGAGGGTCGTGATCGTAAATTTCATGCCGATGACACGATTGCTAAAGTGTGGCGGCGGTTGGTTCATTCCTTTGGCGTGAATCACTCGGCCAGCCACGAAGGCAATGCCAAGAATGGCAATCATCCACGGCGGCGCACGGTTGAACTCGAGGCAAGCCATCAGTATTAAGGCGATTGGAACGTATTCAGCAAAGTTAGCTTGGGCACGAATGGCGCGCTCCAAATCGTCAACGCCGCCGCTACCCAAGCCAACTTTATGCTGTCGTCGCAGACGAATAACGCCAAGGGATAGGCGAATAAAGAGGGTGGCCAAAATACAGGCAATCAATGTGGTGACGATAAGCATGCGGCGCCCTAAGAAGTGATCAATTGCTATAGTACATCGCCATGAAAAAACCACCCGTAGGTGGTCTTAGTCCATTCCCTGGTTTACTGTCTTACTTAGTTTCTTGCCTGCCTTTGTTGGGCGTGGTGGTTTAAATTAGACTTACAGAACTGCACGATGGTATTGGAGAACTGCAAGTGCCGGGCACTCATTTTGCGGTACTCGTTTAACTCTGCAATTTGCGGGGATACTTCGTTTTTAAATGAGGCATCCTCATAACCTGGATGGTAAGGAGCTTCGTGTGCATATGGATTCGACATGGGAATTGCTTTCATTCAGTGGGTTGTAATGGTGACCAAATGGATGGCCAATGTTCCAAAAAATCAATTCACTGAGTTAACCGGAATAACGTGTCATTGCAGGGCTCCTAATAGCGGCACGCAATCAGACTGGCTGATCACAAGCTTGCCGCTCCCCCTGTCCCTGATACCTGAGAGATTCACACTAAGCCCAGCTTAGTATTTGCTCCTTCGGTGCGCCATAGGATGGCGACTCTCCAGACGGCTATTTAGGATAAGCAGTACCTTCCGGGTGGATACCTGAGCGTTCATGGGAGTTTGCGCCTTCGGTGGAGGCATAGCCTCACTCTCCTGCTTGTAATTAGTTTATCGTACTTTTATCAAATTGTGTATATAGAAAAGGCACCCCTTTATGCAGAACATCAAGGCTGTGATTGACTCGCTTGAGCTTGAGCCCCACCCAGAAGGCGGTTTCTACCGTGAAATGCATCGGGCAAACGCCCTTGTAAAGGAGGCCAATGGCAATAGTAAGAATGCCTATTCCAGCATTTACTACCTTTTATCGGGGCATGATTTTTCGGCATGGCACCGCATTCAGTCCGATGAAACCTGGTTCTTTCATTTGGGCTGCGATATTGCTATCCACTCCTTTGATTCGAAGAATGAGCTGGTCGCGACTCAGATTGGCCTAGAGTCCATGCAGCTTCAAACTACGGTCCCAGCCGGCACTTGGTTTGCAGCAAAACCGGTGCATGCGGCGTCTTTTTGCTTGGTCAGCTGTGTTGTCGGGCCCGCATTTACATTTACCGAGTTTGAAATGGGGCAGCGGCAACTGCTTCTGGATCGCTACGGAACATCCGAGAAACACATTGAGTCAATACGAGCCCTCACCAGAGCTTAGCAATCGGTCGACTGTTGCCCTAGGCTAAGCAGCTGAATGGGTTTTTAAATAGCCAATAACCCAGGCCGCGTCACTATCGCTTGGGAAAATGGGGTAATGAACTGCTTCAATCATGCCATGATTGGCAATGAGCGTGACTCGCTTTAATAGTGTCATGCCGGCAGCCACAAAAGTTGGCATATTCAATGCCTTTTGAAATTGATAGTTCGCATCACTCAGCACAGGAAATGGCAAGTGAAGTCGATCGGCCATCTCTTTTTGATAGTCAGTAGACTGAACACTCAGGCCCACCACTTCTGCGCCCAATGCTTTAAGTTCTTGATAGTGATCGCGATAGGAACAACTTTGGGGAGTACACCCCCTTGCCCCCGGAATTTGATCCCAACCGTCCGGTAAAGCAACATTGGGTTGGCCCGTCATGGGATAGCAGTAGATAACCAATTTCCCATTGATATCGCCAAGATCAATGACCTTCCCATTGGTGGCTTTTAAAGAAACAGGGGGTAGCTTCATTCCCTTTAAATGATTGGTTGAGCCGTCATCGTGCGGAATGGGTAAATCGCTAGGCAGCTGATTGAGGTTTGTCATTAGCCTATTCTACAAAATCATTAGCGGCTTAAGCAAATGAAAAGCTACTTAACGCTTTTGGTGCTTCCTAGTGGGACGTTCTTTTAGGATGCTAAAGGCAATTCAAATACAAATGTAGCGCTGTCTCCAGGGACATCCTCGTAATGAATTGAGCCTCCATATCGAGTGACAATGTGCTTGCAAAGCCACAGACCCAGACCCATGCCGGATTGTTTGGTGGTACTGAGCAATTCAAATAGGTGGGGCCTAAATTCAGCCGAAACGCCACCCCCATTATCAGAAATTCTCAGGCGCACTAACTCGCCAGATTGAGCAGCTTCGATGGCAATGCGGCGCAGTAATGTTCCTGAGTTCGCCAAGGACTGTATAGCGTTGTTCAGCAAGTTCAATATTACTTGTTCAATTTCGGCTGGATTAGCCTTGATCTTCAATCGATCATCCACTTGAAGTTGGATTTGGATATTTTTTGACTTTAGCTCTGGCTTAATAACATCCAATACATTGGATATCAAATCGGCCATTCGAACTTCTTCGGCATTTGACTCACCTTCAATAAATATTGACCTTAGTGATTTAACAATCGATGCCGCACGCCGGTTGTCGGCCTCTAAGGAATCTAGAATCTCCTTGCCTAGCTCCGGATTGAGGATGCCTTTTTCTAATTTCATTTTAAGAAACTGAATATTGAGATTAGATGCCCCAAGCGGCTGATTGAGTTCATGCGCAATCGACGCTGACAAGGCGCCCGTGGCCGCTGTCTTATTTGCCTTTAGTAGGCCGTAGATAAGGCGCTCTTTTTCTTTTAATAGTGCAGTAATTCTGGAGCTCTCTTGTATTGCTTGGGTCTTTTCAAGGCTTATTTTTTCTAGCCAGTAACCAAGAACTGCAACATGTGACAGGATTGTTATACCAAGCCACGCCCACCGAATAGAGGAGCTAATGACACCCTCTTGATATAAGTTCGGAGTATTTAGCCCACCATCAATGTACAAAGCGACAAGCCTGGCAATGGTAAGCGTCAATTCGATCGCAATGGTGTAAACCAAAAACCGGAGTTGAGTAGATTGAGTTCCTTTAAACTGCCTTAACTCCTTTAGCTCCCATACAAAACAAGATGCTCCTATAAGGCTAATCAAACCAACCCTTTCTATAAATAATCCCTTTTGCCTTAAGTATTCAAATAGAACAGCGAAGACCAAGAGGCCTACAACAACAACAAAATGCACATTTTTCGTTATCGGGCCGTTTAGCGATCGGCAAAATAAGCCAAAGTAAATAAAGCTCGCAATAAAAAAGGTGTTTGCTAATGTCAGCAAGGACAATGACAGGGTTGATGCTGCTGCGAAGATCGTAAATGAAGAGGCAGTCAGCGTAAGGGCGATTAACCACAATTTTTCAGCTTGACTTGCATTGCCCAGCGTTAATATAAACCGCGAGCCGTAAAGCAATCCCCATGCGATTAGAGCAACAACAAAGAAGAATATTTCATTGGCGTATTTCATAGGTTTAAATACTACTACTCTTAGAAAATCCGGTGGATTTTCATGCGTTATGGCAGGCGTAGAAACGCAAAGAGAGCCGGAAGCCCTCTTTTATATTGTGATGACCGGGGTGGTGCCGGCCATCGGCTGACTTTGTTTGACCTAGTTTACTGCGTTAGGCTTGGTAAAGAGCCGCTAGCTACTAAGTAAAATAAATACACATAAGCAATGGCCAAGCCTATACCAACAAAAGTCATTGGATAGCGAATTGCTTGCTCTAGGGGTCCTTGTTTCATGCCGGTAAACATGGATTTCACTAAATTTTCTTTTTGTAAAAAGCTCATGATGATTGCAGCAGCAACGTGAATTAATACGAGCCCGAATGCTAGATTGGCGATTGCTTCATGCGCACCGCTCATCAGCCCCCCAAGAACATCCTTAACGATCCAATAGCCAGTCAAGTCAATTAGCAAGATCAAAATCACCAACGAAATCATTACCAAAGCGCCCGCAGGATTGTGCCCGGGACCCAGAGTACGCTTTCCCACTAATAAGGATTTGATGTGCTTCCATGTTTCTGCTGGGCCTTTAACAAACTGGGCAAACCGGGCATACCGAGTGCCTACTATTCCCCAAACTATTCTGAAGAGAATGATGGCGCAAGCCGAATACCCAAATGCATAGTGAATCAGCTGTAGTGCTTCTCCCTCTGCGGTGAGCCAAGCGCCCGCAAAAGAAAGCACTAAAAGCCAATGAAAAACCCGGACGGGGAAGTCCCACACGAGAATGGCTTGTTTTTTATTTGAGGTATTCATTTTGCTGGTATCCGCACACGGTCCTCGAAATCGCCCTTGACGGCATCCGCATGGCAATCAGAGCAGTTTGCTGGGCTCTTTACTCCAGCCCTTTTCCATACATCGACCCTTACTTCATCGTGCTTACGAATAAACCACGCTGTTTTAGTAATTCGATTCTCTGGAGCAAAAGCAGCATACTTTTCCCTGGTAGCCGCATTTTTTATCAGCCACTGGGAAATCTCCGCTTGTGTTTTTGCGTCAAGGCTCGCATCTGTACCAAAGTGTTTATCAAGTCCCGACATAATGCTTTGCCAATTTTTTTGACCCAATAATCCTGGCGGATATGCCATGTGACAACTTGCACATTCGGCGTCAAAAGACTTGGGGGCATCGGGTGGCATGGTCATTTTGCGGCAGATACTGGCATTGCCAAAAGAGCCAAGAACGGCATAAGAAAGTACATTTTCATATAAGCCTTATTTAACCGTCATTAACCAAGCAAGTACATCTGCTTTTTCTTGGGCCGTACATTCACGCGCCAAGACATCATTGCAATTGCGCTTAAACCACTTGTCGGCTTTAGCTTGATCAACAAAACGCTCAGGATTTGCATTGGGGGATAGAGGCTTAATGACTTTGCCAGTAACAATGTGCTTCGTATCGTGGTTGGGGGGATTTTCATGGCATGAAGCGCAGCTCCATTCCTTACCATGCTTCGCATTAAAAAATTGTTCCCCGCGGGCTGATGATGCCTTACCTGATGATGCTTCGTAGCCCGTCAGCAATTCTTGAGGTGTCGCAGAGAATGCCGCCTTTACTAAACCCATCATCGCTAAAACTAAGAATGCTTTTTTAATCATGATGCGGTACCTCGTTTATTTCTTTCAGTATGCGCCCGATTTAGATCCCTTTTCCGTAATTAAAGTAATAAGCGCGTCCGCAGTTGATTTGGATCAAACAAAATGGGAATACCGCCTTTAATGAACACTTCTTCATCGGAACATCCGAGGCGATGTATCTTGAGATCAACCGAGCACTAGTGATTCGGTGTGATTTTCGGTTGATAGCCTAGGCAAGAAATGCCGGTATTTATTAAAACTTGCGCGTCTGGCGTTGTCTTGGATTTAATTTCATAAAGCTTACAGCCGTAGGGAAACCTCTTGTCCCACGTAATGTAGAAGAATTTACATTTTTTACAGTTCATCCCAAAACCATAACATCAAGCGAAGATCGCTTTAATAATAAGTCAGGCCCAGAGAATATTCTGCATATAGCAGGGTATTATTTTCTTAACGGATTGCCCAGTTAACACTCGATGACGGAGTGCTTCGGTCTATTTTTTGATGAATGCAGGCATTTGGCTGAGTTCGTTTTTCTTTGACCTTAAGGCAAACGAGGTGTTGGCAATTTACTCGAACTACACTAGACAAGATTTAATCTGTAATTGTTGGCTTAAGTGCCCGTTTTTGACGCAGCGCTTATATTGATTACTTCAGCTAAATCCTGGTCTTTGTCCCGCAAATTCGAGCAAGTGATTCTGCCGTTTACTTTGGCATCAGGATGGATGTTCAATTGCTTGTATTTAATATTCCCACGTATGACAGCACTGGGATAAACCTCAATTCGGCCACTTACGTCGATCGAGCCATCCACCGTTCCGATAACGATCAAGTTGGAGTACTGAATGTCGCCTTGGATGTATCCATCTTGGTCAATGACCAATGTTGCACCTGCCGATGAGGTCTCAGAAATGTTCCCCAATAAACCGCCAGCAATTTTATAGTTGCCTACTCCCTCAAGATTTCCAAGAATGCTTGAGCCAGCACCAATTTCATTGGTGTATTTAATATTTTTGTGCGCTGTTAATTTTGTAGTTTTTTTATACATACGTACTCACTCCACTGCTTTATTTATTAAAACCCATTCGCCTTCTTTGTTTAATTTAAGTTGCGAATGGATGTTTTTTATCTCTTCTGATTCTAGATTTGAAGCGCCCGCAACTCTATTGGCTGTTGGGTGAATACAGCGTTTTTATATGAAATAGCGCTTTCTAGACCGGAAAACTGCGTACTTTTTTTCTAATACCACTCGATTTACTAATTTATTCCCATTTATCCCTGAATCTGATAAGTTATCTTGACGCTGTCATTCCTAAAAGGAGTAGCCATGGCATTTAAGATTAGCCCCAAAAGCGATTTTCATATCTCGGAACGGATGACTTACCGCAAAGAGAATAAAGAAATTAATTGTGGATTTCTTTGGAAAAATGGTTCATTCCTGATCGATGTACCGCCTAATTTCCTAAACGAATACGAACAACACATAGGGATTAGCGTGGGCGACCAAGACTATTCAGAGGTTCGTCTTTCGGACGAAGGCAACAAGCTCATCTACTATTCAGAGACGATCCCAAAAGCAGAACAAGATGCCTTATCTCTCATCTTTAACAACAGCAAAACTACAGATGACTTTGATATTGGCTTTCAGCACAAAGGATGGCAGCTGGTGGATGTCGATATTGTGATGTGGGGCGAGCTTGCAATTACCAGCGATGGTTAGGTGTAGCGTTGTTTACCTCGTGAATGGAAATCTATGGGCCTTAGGAGCCGCGCTCGATACTAGGCCTTAGCGTCATGAAGCTGAGCATAATTAGAAGTCTTAATTGATCATATTAAGATAACGCGTCATTTGTTTCGTACTTAGTGGCAATTTAGTTAGCTCCAAGTAATAGATGATCGCCCCTGGCGGGCCCTCATTGGTGATTTGCTTATGGGGCGGAATCTACGAGACCATTAGGAATTCTGATCCTGCCTCTAGACCGCCAATGGAAATTCCACCACAAACTTCGGGCCGCTACAATAGTCATCTAGCGTATTTAATTAATTCCACATAATCCTCTTCAAAAACCTCGCCGACCTCTTTATAAATCAACTTATTTTTTGCATCAATAATCAATAGCACAGGAACCCCACGAATTTTCCCGATAGTTTGTTTCAGTTCTGGCGTAATCATTGCTGCTGGAAAACTATAGTGATTTTGCCGCATATATTCTTTGGCAATGGCGGGTGTTTTATCTACGGAAATGGTCACAATATTCATTGATCCAGGCGGTATACGCTTAGAAAAGCCCTCTAGGTAATTATTTTGGCGCTTACAAAATGGGCACCAAGATGCCCATACTTGAATCAGTGTGTTTTTTGTATTGTTTTTGGGGATTTCAAAATAGCTGCCATCTAAAGTTTGAATCTTTTCAAATGGCAATGTTTGGCCAATCTCGATTCCCATTGCCGCAGTCGGAACCATCATGCTATACATACAGATGATTACGGCAACGAGTGATTTAATCGGCTTTAGCATTTAGGGCGCTCAAATAGGAGGGTCATAATTGGCATATTAATCAATACTTCATCTACTCTATACGAGGCCGCCAATTAAAAATAGCCCAACAAGTGGGCTATTAAGATTCTTGGTGGCCCGGGGCGGAACCGACTAAGGCCCAAAGCTGGGCCTATCCGTTCGAATACTCCGGATTAAAAGTTTGAAATAAGGCAATTCCAATACAAGCCGAGAATAATACTAATGAAGCAAAATTCACTGTCTTAACCCGACGAACTAAACAGTCATATTTTAGAAAGCCCGCGATAGCCAATAGAGTCGCAAGTACCGCTAAAAGAGATAGATTGATCAGCAATAGGGTTGCAACATTCCACAATCCTGTCGCTCCTGGCACTAAATCTTGGTGAACAATATATTGCTCCTTACCAGCACCAAAAACACCTACAAAAAAAGTGCCTAGCCAATTAGCCCATAGTGAAATGTAGAGAGAGATCGTGGCAATCTTTTTTGAAAGAACTGGCAACGTTAATTGTGGCCACATCCAAGCAAATGCAAAGAATACAAGTGCCTGAACGACGCCAATTAAATGGGCTTGTAATATTCCAATTTGGGCAATTGCGTAAGGTGAGTAAATTGGCACCAATAATCCACACATCAGCATCAATAAGCCTGATATTAAGAAATATCTATTGAATTGAAAATCCACTATATGTCCTAATTACTAAAGTTGAATTCTTCAATATTAGACTAAAGACTTGCTCTTACAAAAGAAAAAACCACCCGAAGGTGGTTTTGGTATTTCTTGGTGGCCCGGGGCGGAATAAGCCAGAGTCTAAGATGTTCAATCCTTGATTTGCCCTTTATTTAAGCTGGCCTTTCCGTGTATAAAAAGTTTCTTACCAACAACGTTCACTACTAAAGAAATAATAGCGGCGAAGGTTCCGGTCACAATTGCTTCCGTTGTGTAGCTACCGAAGTGTGTTGGGTGGATCAATAAGTCAGCAATAAAGCACATGCCGCCAGTAATTCCAGCTACCAGGTATTTATTACCCAACCATCGATGGGTAAACAGCGAAAGGATAAGAACACCAATACCAGTAATAAATCCTGTCTCTACTGCCTTTTGAAGGTGGCCCAGGGTTGCCAACCAAATATTGCCTTGGACCATAACTAAAAGGCAGGCAGGCGTTGCTTCGCAAAATGGGGTTAAAAATACCTTAATTTTTTGAATCAGCATTTTTAACCTTCATCAACAGAATTACCCACGGTAACATGCCGAAGCAATCTATATAAATAAAAAACCACCCGAAGGTGGTTTTGGTGTTTCTTGGTGGCCCGGGGCGGAATCGAACCAGGGCCGAGGATGCCTGACTCTAGTTCTACGCTGTCGTTTTAAACGACAAAATAGCTCTAATGCATCACCGAAATTGCACAGACATTCCGAACATGCCTTGCTCCCGGTCGAATATCACTTAATGCACGAAAAGATACTGGTCCCTCTTGGGGATCCAAAGCTTTACCATCTTGCTTGGTGATGATGAGGATCTGTGATCCGGTGGGACTATTAAATACCTCACCCCAACTAAAGCTTGCTCGGTAGCCATCGGTAGCCACAACTTCAATTCGAGTATTGCGTAGCGCTCTACTGGAAACAGATTCAAGGCCATTCTTTAATAAGAAGTCCCTTAGTAATACTCCGCCCCAAGTGGTCGCTTGCGAATCCACTGAACTAGTAGAGCCCGATACTTGATTGCGACGCTCGCTAACAATTTGGGTTTGTGGCAGCTGATTGAGTTTGTTCAGATCAAATAGCATTGGCCGAATAGCAAATAGACGTAGTGCCAATACCTCTCGATCATTGTAAGTAATGCTCGGATCAACTGGGCACGTTTGTGCCGCTACAGTACTCATCCACAATCCAGCACATATTGCAATCAAGGTACGACGCATGGTTGATTATTTGGCAATCATTACATCAGAGGCTTTAACAATTGCCCATACCGAATCACCGATTTTGAGCTCTAGCTCATCCACGGCCTCATTGGTAATCGAAGCAGTGACAATGTGACCACCGCCAATATCAACCTTAAGATGGCTGGTGGTTTGACCCTTTTTAATCTCTTTGAGGGTTCCGGGAATTTGATTGCGTGCACTTAATGCGACATTGAGTTTCATTGTTCTATCCTTTAATAAACGTACTTCCTTGCGTAGGAAGCATCATTATAAAGCGGCTCTGAATACTTATTTTTGCCATAGTCACGCATGATTTTCTGCCCAGAGTCAGAAGCCACATAATCAATGAACTTCGCTGCAGTTACTTGACCTGGGGTGGTCCCCACTGGCGCTACCAAGGCGTCGTAGGTATTGACCAAGAACTTATCGCCACGATAGAGCACTTGTAAGTTCGGGGCGATGGACTTTTCAGCAACCCAAGTACTGCTATCGCTCATGAAATACGCATTTTCGGCATTGGCACGCTTGAGCGATGCCGTCATAAAATCTTTGGTCACGATGTACCACGCACCTTCAGGCACCACTCCCGCTTGTTTCCAGATATCCATTTCTTTTACGTGTGTGCCGGAGTTATCGCCGCGGGTAACAAAGTTTGCTTTCGCCTTAGCAATCCGGGCATAGGCATCGGCTCCGCTGGTGGCAGATTTGATATTGGCTGGATCCGATTTAGGCCCAACAATGTAAAACTCATTTGATCCAATCAGGGTTCGTTTAGTTGCCCAGCCATCTGCTATTGCGTTTGCAACCGCCGCAGGAGCATGCACCATGATCATGTCAACTTGCTTATTTTTTAATTGATTTAAGGATGCGCCACTACCGGCTTTAATCCACACCATTTTTGCATTCTCACGCTTTCCAAACTCTTCTCCTAAGGCCTGAAGTAAGCCCAGTTCACCAGGGCTGCCGGTAGCAAGACTAAAACTATTAGCACCATCGCCATAAATTGCTTCTGCTTTTGGATTGGATTGTGCTTGCACGTAAGTTCCATACATGAGTAATGAGAGAAGACTGATAGTTCGAAACGATTTTAAAAGGCGCATATTGATTGGCCAAGTGTTGATTCAGCTTTCATCATCGTGTGCAAAAAGTAATTATTCAATATGCATTTTTTTGCTTATATCTTAACTGCAGTTGCACATGGTCCGCGAAATTTAGATGCCCCATTGATTTGGCCTGCCAAGAACGATTCGAACCTGCGACCATTGGACTTTTTGCCTTGTTCATGAAAAACTTTGAAATTCAACTGTTGGAATGTTTTGTCGTTTTAAACGACATCGACTGACGCAGGGATGTCTAATGGATTTGTCCTTTTTAAGGGACAACTCTATATAGCGATATCCGAGATTAATAGCAGTTAACCCTGCTAAGCCAGAAAAGAAAATAGCCCAACAAGTGGGCTATTGTGTTTCTTGGTGACACGGGGCGGAATCGAACCAGGGCCGAGGATGTCTGACTCTATTTATAGACTGTCGTTTTAAACGACATTACAAGCCAATTGCACAGAACGCTGATACAACAAGTCTACTTAGCTAGCGAATACCAAAGCATTCAAATTTTTCGGTTTGACTTTAAATCATTAAGCTCTTTGTTCTCCTTTAATCTCAGACTCTCGACGTTAGAACTATATTTGTCTAGGGCTTTCGTGTATGTATCGGTTGAATCAACCATGCAGGAGTACTTGTAGAATATGCTGTTATCCTCCCCGGTGAAGATACTTTTGGTTCTTGTTGATATCACCAGTTCGAGTGATGTTCTGTTGATAGAGAACTTATTGTTGAAATAGGGATGGGCAACCTTATAGGAAAAATCCGTTGCCTCGAGCGGGAGCTTTAGCCCTGATCCATCCGTCCAAATCCCATTTTGACCAAAGAAAATCACATCTGCCTCAGCATTAAATAAGGCTACGATGATTGATTCGGAAGAGCCACTTCTTGTACTTCTGCAAGAGAGCACTACTTTAGGAAGTGTTTTAGTTTGAGACAACGAATTTGATTTGCTAGATCTGTCGCTCGCATTCGATTGTTGGGAGGCGTCTTCATCTAAAGAGAGATATCCCAAAACGAGTATCAAAATAAATGCTGCGCCAACAATTACAGCTCCGACCTTTAAAAATTTTTTCACGCTCTAATTCTCCAATATGAACCTGATTATATTAACTATATTAGCATCCTTACATCACCGCAGTTTTCGCGACAGTGGCATGAGCGAGCATAAACTATTCTCGGCTCTAATCTTGCTTAGATCACTTGACACTGCTTACATTAGCCAAACTGCTCGGCAGTTATTCTGCTTCGCAACCAAATGATTAAAAAGTCTAATGGCAGTTAGCCCTGCCTGCAAGCCCAAATGAAAATAGCCCAACAAGTGGGCTATTGAAATTCTTGGTGGCCCGGGGCGGAATCGAACCAGGGCCTAGCATGCCTAATCCTGCTTGGCTTGAATTACATCTTCACAATTTTCCAAGCACCATTTAAGAAACCGTCACCAGTTTTATCTCCTGGTTTAGTGTCTTTAATCCAGAAATACAGTGGCATGCCTTTATAGGCCAATTGCTTCTTGCCATCATCACGAGTGATTACAGAATAATCACTAGAAACTGCTGGATTACCGTCGACCAATAGTGGTGGCCAATTTGCGGCACACGGTCCGTTACACGCAGACTTACCCGAACCAGCAGTATCTTTGCCGAAGGTATATAAGGTCATGTTGTTACTACCCACTAATATGCCATCGCTTACTTTTGTATACGGAGCCATAGCCCCACCGCTCATCGACGCACACGCGGCTAATGTAGCAGTAGCGATCAAGCCAATTAATACGGTTTTAATACGACTCATTTGAATCTCCTTTTAAAGTTAATTAGATACTCTACTGGTAATTTATGTTTAACGTGTGACTCGAGTAAAGCTAGGGGCTTGGAATGAAAAAAGAGGGCTAGAAGCTCTCTTTTTGATTTTTGGTGGCCCGGGGCGGAATCGAACCACCGACACAAGGATTTTCAATCCTCTGCTCTACCGACTGAGCTACCAGGCCAAGAGCTGGAATTATAAATGAAACTGGAAGTGGGCTGTGTAAATGTGCCTACTGCAGCCAACTCTGCCCTAAACCATATGGACCCTAGCTTGGTGGGGATGTTAAATCCTGCTGACGGTGCGTGTAGATGTTTAAAGGGTAGAGGACTTGTACTTGTCTCCCATAGCAAGAACTCTGCTTTTACTTAAACCATTCATAGTAAATAAAAAAGCCACTGCAAGCAGTGGCTTTATGTGAGGCTAAGATTATTTAGAACTTGTAGCCTACGCCAACCAATAAATTCATAGAATTTCCGTTTATCTTTACACCACCTTCAGCAGTTTTATTGCCATAACTGAAGTAGTTTCCTTCAGCGAAGCCATAAAGTCCGCCATTAATAATTTGCTTGTAGCCTAAACCGAGTGAATATCCGCTAAGGTTTTCGGTGCTGGTAGCGAATTTGTAAGAAGTACCTGTGTAGCCTACCTTAGCATAAGCTAATGAGTCTTTTGAAATGGCATAGCCAGGGCTCAAGAAAATATTGTATGTGTTTTGATTCTTATATTTTTCTGTTGCTGGTAAGCCTGTATCACTATCTGTATATGTTAAGTTAGCTTCGGATGTTGGTACAAAACTATATTCGGCGCCAATGCCCAATAAGAATTCTTTGGTGATAGAGAAATTGTAGCCGGCAGCAACCACGGAAGCAAAGCCATTCGCTGAGTCAAAAGTAATGGGCACATCAGATTTAGCCTTGGAGCTTTGATAGCCAACACCAAGCTGTCCATAAGCGCCTTCAAATGCTGACTGAGCCATTGCTGAGCTTGCTACTACTGTTGCGGCAGCTGCCACCAATAATTTAATTTTCATTCTTTATTTCCTTGTGTTGTTAATCTTGTTTAATTAATTACAAATACCAAAAGTTAGGTCATTAATTATAAGTTTTCAAATTACCTTTTGCTTGGTGTTGTCCATCCCCCCCCCCTAAGCCTTGCTGGCTGGGCTTCTGGTGTTGTTCTGTAGCAACATAGGGTGATGATAAAACCCTGCGTTTTGTTAAACCCATCTCATTACCCATTAAAAGTATTCTCGCTTTACCTCTCATCCCCTCATTCATAAAAATTACTCATTAAATTGCCAAAATCCCACGCTTTTTGCGTCAAAACGCACATTTCGCATTTAAAGGGTTGATTGTGGGGTGTTAGATTAAAACTGGTGAGGGTTCCGTTCTGCGGTGCGTTTGAAAACTGCGCTACGGTTTTTTTGTGCTTAGCTTTGTCTGGTCCCGGGATAAAAGCCCATAAACCCTATCAGCATAAAAAATTCGCCTCCTGTCGGTAGTTTGAATACTTTGATACAGTGGCTTTTTCTATTTCTTCTTAGCTCAACATGTACTGGTTATCTCTATTATTGGCAGGCGTTTTCGAAATTGGCTGGCCACTTGGCCTAAAGCTGTCGGGCAACCCAACTATGAAAATCTGGGGGCTTGCTTTAGCTGGCGGGAGCATGGCAATGAGTGGTTTTTTGCTTTGGTATTCATTAAAAGGTATCCCCATTGGCACGGCCTATGCGGTGTGGACGTCGATTGGGGCTGTTGGTACCTTTGCTCTTGGCGTACTCGTTTTTGGTGACCCCAATATTCCCATCCGCTGGCTTGGCGCTGCTTTGATCTTGCTTGGTGTCATTTTGCTCAAAGTGGGCTGAGGCGGCGGATTAATCGCCCGGTTTCTTATTGCATTACCTTTTTCAGATGCTTGCCTTAGCTTGAATTTGTGTGGCCAGATCCTCCGCTTGCTTTGAAATTGCACTAGCAGCAACGACGTCGCCTAAACTACCCATCGTTGCTGGGCCCAGCATCCATAGATTATTCCAGGGCTGCAGATTTGGCTTCACTACTTTGAGGTTTGTATCAACGACTGGAGCCTTGCCTAGAGGATCTGGGATCGCAATCGCGTCGGCGATCAGTTTGTTGAGAAATAAATCTGTTCCAACACCAGTGCAGTTGATAATTCGATCGGCCTCTATGCCTTGGCCGTTATTCAGTTGTACGGTTATTGCGCTGTCCGAGCACTCTACTTGCTTTGCCCGCCCCACGGCAAACTGGATTTGATGATTTGCTTTGAGCTGTTCATATGCTTTTATGGTTTGCGGGGAGGCGCGAAACCGATACAAAGACCATGCCCATCCCAAACGCTTAAACACTATTTGACGCTGATGCTGTGTAAATTGCTGCCAAATCGAGTTTAGGTTCGGTCTCAACTCTTCCCAAGCGCTTTGCCATTCTGTACTTGTTGTTGATAGTGGTGGCAGGTGTTGGCGCATAAATCGGAGTAGCCTTGCTGGGCTTAATTTCTCCGGCCAATTTGGCTGTTTTTGCCTGGTCCATGGCGCCTGTGTTGGGGGGAATAATGGTCTTGGTCCCACTACCGTAATCGGGCCGCGATGTCCTTGAGATGCCAATGCGTAAATTGCATCCAATGCTGTGAGGCCCCCTCCGAGTAGCACAACATGCTCTTCTGCGTTAATGGCAGTGAGGTACTGTCCCGTCCATGGGTTTTCAATCATTCGTGCAGACGCTTGTTCGTTGATCTCACTCTGAATACGGCATGGCCAGCTTGGCGGCGAATTACCCGTTGCAATAATGGCCTTCTCTGCATAGATAAGGCCCCGATCTTCAGTGTCCAGCTTCCATAAGCCGTGCTCTTGATTGAGCGCGGATACTTTGCTTTGTATGCGTTTAATTTTATCGAACCCTACTTCTGCGGTAATCAGCTCAGAAATATAGCGCCCAAAATCGGCGCGACGATAAAAAAATCCCGCGCTGGTTTTTGCTTCGGGATCATCTATGTTTGCCTCGGCCCAGCGCGCAAAATGCAAGGGGTCTTCTGAGAACACAATGGGCAAATCTTCGCGCACATTAAGCCGAAAGAATGGGCTTACACAACCATAGGCATTGCCTTTGCCTAAAGGTCCGGGACCGATGATGGTGAGCGAATCTGCCGCGACGCCTTTGCGCAAAAGATGAATGGCCGTTACTGCAGCGGCAAAACCATCACCAATAATTACTAGCCTGTTTTTATCCTGCATTATTTTCTAGAGAGGTCTTGCTTGCATTTTATGCACAGTACACCGCTTTAATTGCCGACTGAATGAGGCTGAGTTACGGCTTGACTGGCGGGGGCTCTGGCACTACTTCGCCTTTACTTTTGGTGGCATCCACGCCAAGCGCCTTGAGTTTGCGATACAAGTGCGTGCGCTCAAGCCCGGTGTATTCTGAAATGCGAGTCATGCTCCCACCCATGATTTGCATCTGATGCTCAAAATAGGCTTTTTCAAAGAGGTCTCGCGCCTCGCGCAGGGGTAGATCAAAATACATCTTCGCTATGCCACTAATGTATTCGCCTGGCGGCGTCGCTACTACTGCGCCTGACGGCTTTGTTTCAGCGGTAGGTCTTGACGATGGCAATATTGCGGCCGCCTCTTCGGTCTGTATCTGTTTTGGCGCACTTTCAAGCGCCTTGTTCACTGTCTTTAGCAGTTTTTGCAGTGCAATTGGCTTTTCTAAAAAGTTAAGGGCGCCAATGCGGGTGGCCTCTACTGCAGTATCAATCGTGGCATGCCCCGACATCATTACTACTGGCATGGTGAGCTGTCCGCTATTGGACCATTCTTTAAGCAGGGTAATGCCGTCCGTATCGGGCATCCAAATATCCAAGAGAACCAAATCAGGCCGCATTTGCTCCCGCACTGTTCGCGCCTGTATCGCGCTTTCTGCTGCATACACGGTGTGGCCTTCATCCGTCAGAATCTCATTGAGAAGCTCACGAATGCCCATTTCATCGTCGACCACCAAAATACTCGCCATGGCTAAGCTGCCTCTTTCGCTAGATTCATAAACAAAATAGACACTTGTGCGCCCACTACCGCATCCCCTTGCATTCGATTCCGAATCTCAATTTTTGCACCATGATCATCCACAATTTTCTTCACCACCGCCAGGCCTAAACCCGTGCCCTTCGTTTTTGTTGTGACGTAAGGCTCGAATGCTCTTGCTAGTATCTTAGCTGGAAATCCGGTTCCCGAGTCAGCAATACTAAATCGCACCGCTTTTTGCATCACGCCATTCGCCTGTTTGTAGGGTACTGCTTCGGTTGTAATGGCGACGGACGCCCCAGTGCGTTGGCCCTCTAAGGTAGAGTCTTGCGCATTCTGCAAGAGATTATGAATCACTTGGCGCAGTTGTGTGGGATCGCCCAATATGTCTGGGCAAGCCAAGTCCAGCGATACCTCCATGGGGCTACCCTCATACAACACCAGAATTTCTTGTATTAGCTGATTAATCGAAACCGCCCGCAACTGAGGCGCCGGCGTCTTTGCGAAGTCCCGAAAATCATTCACCATCTGCTTCATTGCCTCTACTTGGCCAATGATGGTGGCGGTGCTCCGGTTCATTATTTCTTCCTGCTCAGGGCTCACCTTCCCTGCCAGCTTTTGCTGAAGCCGCTCAGCAGAGAGCTGTATTGGGGTCAGTGGATTTTTAATTTCATGGGCCAACCGGCGCGCAACCTCGCTCCATGCTATTGAGCGCTGCGCCGTAACCACGTCAGTAATATCGTCAAACACAATCATATTGAGCCCTGGCGCAAGCTCTGTGCCGCGCACAAAAATAGTGACGCCAAGCTCTTGGTCAAACTCACTGCTTGCATGCAGCTGAATCTGTTTTTGCCATACCCGAGCGCCAATCTGGGGTGCTTTGTCTGTGGCGGGTAAATCCCTGGCCGCCCCCGGTCCCACCGTCATTTGCATGGCAGCGAACCCCTCCTTTACTGCCGCCTCAAATTCAGCCAAAGCAGGAATTTGGCCCAGCACCTTGCCAGAGAGCTGGGTTAGGTCATGCCTAAAAATAGCGTCGGCGCCAGCATTGCTCGAAACCAGTTTAAAACCCTCATCAAAAATACATACTCCAGCCGTCAAATTGCTTAATACGGTCTCCAAAAACGACTTGGATTCCTGCAGCGAGGTTCGGGTATCGGCTAGCTGCCGCGTCATCACATTAAATTGGCGCGTCAACATTCCTAATTCATCGCCCGTATCCAGTTCCGGCTTAGGAGAAAGATCGCCCTGCGCAACGGCCTGTGTACCGCGCAGCAACATGAGCAGTGGGCGCGCCAACTGCCTGCCCAGCAACAGGGCCAAGGTAACCGCCACAAATAAAGCAAAAAAGAGGGTGAGCGTGAGGGTGCCGATGTACATTTGGCGCAGACCCGTTCGGCCTAAGGATTTTTCTTGGTAATCGCTATACGCCGCCTGCACAGCGAGCGTGTTTTTTGTAATCTCGTCTGGTACCCGTTTAATCAGCTGCAAGTACCAAAGTTCGCGCTGATACTGCAAGCTAAGACCAAAGCCTTGGCCGCTACCCAACTTTTCTTTTACGAGCGGAATGACCGCTTTTAATCGATAGTCTTGAGTGCCCTGCAGCTCTTCTATAAAACCAACGCCATTGACCTTGTTGGCCTGGCTCATCATTTCTGCGCTTGGCGCCACTGCCATACTCGATGCGACGCTGGATGATGCTGTAGCAACTACAGCTTGCCGCGCATTGAAAATCGTAATTTCTTGAATGCCAAACTGATCGCGCATGCGGGAAAGCAATAAGGTTAGCTCTGCTGGGCTTGCTTGATTTGGAATGCGCTGCACTTGATCAGCAACAATGCGGCCCTCATCTTGTAGCTCTTGTAATGAAGCACTTAATGTCGCGCGCCCAAGCTCGAGTCCAGCCTCTAGGGCTGACTCCACCTTCACATCAAACCACGTATCAATACTGCGCGACACGAACTGCAAGGAGACGCCATACAGAATCAGGCCGGGGACTACGCCCACGAGACCAAAAATCATCGCAAGCTTGGCAATTAAGCGCGTACCGAAACGGCCTTTTTTCCAGCGAATGGTAATCACGACGACTAAAGTCACGATCACCATTAGTAAACAAATACCAACCACCACATTGGCGGCGTAAAGCCAAATAAAGTAATTATCGAAAAAGGTGGTGTTTGAAGTAGCAGTGGATAGCAGCACCAACAAGGCAAGCGCAAAGATGCCCGTGACGGCAGTGGCTATTGGCAGTGCCCGTCGCTTCCAAGCAGACCTATCAAAACGAAATAAGCTCATCTTTAGATGCTCACTCTTGGCGCTTTAATACAGACTGCGCATCTGGCGTAAATGTAAAGCGGGTCCAATCGCTAGAGACATTCCAGGTTTTATTGTTGAGTGCGTTGACCTGAAATGGCTTGGGTAGCTTACTCAAATCAAGGCTCATGCGCAGTGCCGCAGAATACGGTTTGCTGGGGTCAACGCCTGGGCCATCAATCACACGCCAGCCGCCAATGCTCCCAACCACTTGCAATGCCTCCGCAATGGTTTGCGCTGTGAAAGTAAGGCCGCCAGAGGCAATGCGGAACTGCTTCGTTAAGGGCTGATAGGAGAGCCTCGTTTGTCGCAGCGCTAAAACAGGTCGCTCATCAAACCAATACCAGCGTGATCGGGTTAATTCAAATTCGGTCTGAAAGTGCAGCACCACTCCTTTTTGAATGGCATCCTCCAGCCCGGGCGATAGCTCAATCTGAAAGGCTGCGTTTAAAAACCATTCAGACTCTACGCGCTCAAGCTCAAAAAACTTGACCTTAATGCCCTCAGCATTTGCAGCGGGTGCCAGCACAAGACCCATCAGCAGCATTGCAGATAGAAGGAGTTGCTTAAGGCGCTGGGTCATGGCCCATTCTTTTTAAAGAGAGCATAGTAAAAACCGTCGTGCAGGGGGCCGGGCAGTATTTGTCCGGGCGCATCTAATCGTAACGCATTCTGATGCCCTGCCATAAACCACTCTGCCTGGTCTTTACCTTCTTCTGGAAAAATAGAGCAGGTGATATAGAGCAGCAACCCGCCCTCCTTCAATACACGCCAACCGGCCTCCAATAGAGCGCGCTGGCGAGCTTGTAAATCGGCAACGTCATCTGCACGGCGCAAAAAAGGAATGTCGGGATGCCGACTCACGATCCCGGAAGCCGAGCACGGCGCATCAATTAGTATTTTGTCAAAAGGCTTTTGATCCCACCAGGCGAGCAGCGCAGCGTCGGCGGCAACGCATTCGATCGTTTGTCCGGGCGCAGCGCTCAGCTTCAAGCGGCTGAAGGTCTCGCTGACGCGCTTTAGTCGCTCTCGATCTACGTCAATTGCGACTAGATCGATATCTGCACACTCGAGCAAATGGGCGGCCTTGCCGCCAGGAGCCGCACACATATCCAGCACGCGTTCGCCTGCCGTCGGACAAAGTAGCTTGGCTGCAAGCTGCGCTCCTGCATCCTGTACTGAAACCAGTCCATCAAAAAATCCCAGGATGCTCGCAACGGGTATGGGCTCTTTGATTACCAAAGCGGCATCTAGTAAGGTATTGGCAACTTGCTCTATTGGTTGGGCTTCGATCTGTGCAGCCCGCAATACGGCAGCGTAGTCGACCAGGGAAATTGCGCGCCGATTGACGCGCAGAGTTAATGGTGGGCGCTGCGATTGCTGCAAACAAATGGATTGCCAGCTCTTTGGGTAATTTTTTCTCAGATTAGCAATCCACCAGGGCGGAAAATACGACTCACCGACGCTGTTATGGTCTGGTCGTTTTACGCCCTGCGCATCAAGGGCGGCGCTGACTTTTCGCAGCACGGCATTCATCAAACCTTTGGCATAAATCGTTTCATCGTATTGCCCGCATGCGCTTACGGACTCATTAACGATGGTGTGGGTTGCATAGCCTTTTTTTGCCACATCCGTGCGATCTAGCAACAGCGTAATTGCTACTGCCAAAACATGCTCCACGGGTTTGCTAGGTGGCTTTGGCACGAACTCTTTTATCAACGCATGTGAATGCGTCCAGCGACGAAAGGTATCAAACGTTATGCTTTGAACGATGGGCCGCTCCTGCGGCTCTAATTCTTCTAAAACGTGGGTCAAGGATCTACCTGATATGACTTCGCCAATCGCTTGTGCTGCAATCGTGATCGCCTGCGATAAGGGCAAATTTTGGGGCGGCGCTGTTGATGCCATCACCACTTCCTCATTTTTTTATTCACAGCTTATGTAGTCGCTTTAGTAAATTGCAGTGCGCCCGCTAGCTTTTCGGATTGAATCCATTGCGCTGCAGATGTACGTCTACCGCCTGGCTTTTGTATCTCCAATACCTCCAGTGCGCCGTCCTTACACCACACCACAAATCCATCTTTACTTTTGCCCACAATCAATCCGGGTCGATGGCTTCCTGGGTATTGGTCTGCTAGCTGTTTCGCCAAAGGACGGGCACGCCAAAGCTTTAAGCATTGACCATTCAAAGTAGAGCTGGCGACAGGAAATGGATTAAATGCCCGAATCATGCGATCAATTGTTACTGCGTTTTGGGACCAATCTATTTCAGCCTCGGTTTTATGTATTTTCTCGGCGTAACATACCCCCTTTTCACTCTGCGGGGTTCGCGTTGCTTCTTCCTGTGCATCCAGCATTGCTAGGCAGCGCACCATCAGCCTAGCTCCTAATTCGGCAAGGCGGTCGTGCAAACTGTTGCTGGTCTCATCCGGCCCGATATCAATCGCTTCGCTCATCACCATATCGCCCGTATCCAACCCTGCATTCATTTGCATGATAGTGATGCCCGTACGCTCATCCCCTGCAGCAATTGCCCGCTGAATCGGTGCGGCGCCACGCCAACGCGGCAATAGTGAGCCATGAATGTTGAATGCGCCATGCCGTCCAGGCCGCTCAGCCAGGTCCAATATTGCCTGCGGAACAATCAGCCCGTAAGCAACCACCACCATGGCATCAAACTGCGTTTGGCTGATGGCATGCAAGGCAGCGATTGCTTCGACTCTTTTTGCCTCGTCCAGGCTATTGATGTTGAGAGATGCGGGCTGTAGGAATGGGATGCCCTTGTCCAGCGCAAATTGCTTAACGGGGCTGGCTTGCAAATGCATTCCTCGGCCAGCACGCCGATCGGGCTGGGTCAGCACCAATGCAATCGTGTGCCCCGCCGCCTCAATTGCCTCCAAGGCAAGCGCCGCAAAATCCGGGGTGCCAGCAAAAATGACCCTCATAATGGGCGATCCCTCAGCGTTGGCCTACCAACTCTTTGGCACGCTTTTTCATTTTGAGGGAAATGCGATTGCGCTTTAGAAAAGAGAGGTATTCAACAAAGACCTTTCCGAGCAAGTGATCCATTTCGTGTTGCAAGCAAACTGAAAGCAGGCCGTCTGCCTTGATTTCAAATGGTTTGCCGTTAACGTCCAGCGCCTTCACCCGAATTTGATCGGGTCGCTCTACTTCATCAAAAAACTCGGGCACTGACAAGCATCCTTCACGCCATGCTTTTTTCTCCGGACTTGCCCAGACGAGCTCTGGGTTGATGAAGACCATCAGTTGGTTTTGTTCCTCGGATACGTCAATCACGATGATGCGCTCATGTATATCCACCTGGGTCGCGGCCAGACCAACGCCGGGGGCCTCGTACATCGTCTCCGCCATATCGGCAACGATCTTGCGCACACGCGCATCCACGACTGCTACGGGCTTTGCTACCTTGTGCAATCGGGGATCAGGGTAATGGAGAACGGTTAACAACGTCATATGGGAATTATCTTACAGACTAATCAGGCTGGGCTGATTGGCAAACAAAAGCCCGTGCTCAACAATTGGTTTATGCGAAATCACCCACCCATGCAATTGCTTTGCCCCGACTCACCGGACTATCCAAAGCGCCTGCTTGATTTAAGCGATCCGCCTAACCCTCTATATATATGCGGTGACGCCGCTTTGCTTCGTCGGCCGGCCATAGCCGTTGTGGGATCACGTAATGCCAGCCTTCAAGGCCTGTATATTGCATCCGAGTTGTCAAAAGGGCTAGTAGAGGCTGGCTTTTTGATCGTTTCTGGCTTGGCGCGGGGGATTGATGGGGCGGCACACCGCGCGGCCCTGAAGTTGCCCCTTGGCAAAACCAGTGCTATTTGTGGCACTGGGCTTGATCGCGTCTACCCCTATGAGCACCTTGCGCTCGCACAGGCCGTAGCCCATTCCGGCCTTCTCATATCGGAATTCCCCCCTGGGGTGGGCCCGCGGCCGTTTCATTTCCCGAGGCGCAACCGCCTCATTGCCGCCCTTGCCCTAGGCGTAGTGGTCGTGGAGGCCAGCAAGCGATCGGGGTCGCTGATCACCGCACGCCTTGCTGCAGAGCTGGGCCGAGAGGTGTTTGCAGTGCCTGGCTCGATCCTTGGGGGCTACTCAGAAGGGTGCCACAGCCTGATTCAAAACGGCGCCAAGTTGGTCCATACCTTGGGGGATATTTTGGCTGAACTGCCTCAGGGCCCGAATTTATAGGGGGTCCAGCCCAATATAAAGGATATAAATCAGCCGGAAATGCAGGGAAAAGTCGGCATTTTGGACAGCTCTTGATTTATCGGTTAATAATAAAAAAGGAAGTGCGCCGCAAATCAGCGCCGCATAGATGGCTTTCATTTGACTAATCTGTACTTAATTTAGGTTCACGCGTGGCTAAAGCAACTACCAAAACCGCATCCAAATCGACTGCAGGCAGCACGCCCAAAACACTGATCATTGCAGAAAAACCGTCGGTTGCCAGCGACATTGCCAAGGCCCTGGGCGGCTTTACTAAATTCGATGATTACTTTGAAAACGACCAGTATGTCGTTTCTTCAGCTGTGGGCCATCTTTTGGAAATTGCTGCCCCCGAAGAATATGACGTCAAGCGCGGAAAATGGTCGTTTGCCAATTTACCTGTGGTTCCTCCCCATTTTGATTTGCGGCCGATTGTAAAAACCGAATCGCGGCTCAAGGTATTGCAAAAACTCATCAAGCGCAAAGACATCGCTGAACTCGTCAACGCATGTGACGCGGGTCGCGAGGGCGAACTGATTTTTCGGCTGATTGCACAACACGCCAAAGCAAGTCAACCCATCAAACGCCTATGGCTTCAATCCATGACGCCCAACGCGATTCGCGAAGGGTTTAGCGCACTACGCTCTGATGCGGATATGCAGCCCTTAGCGGATGCTGCCCGCTGCCGCTCCGAGGCCGACTGGCTGGTTGGCATCAATGGCACCCGCGCCATGACGGCGTTTAATAGTAAAAGTGGTGGCTTCTTTCTGACGACGGTGGGGCGCGTACAAACACCAACCCTGTCGATTGTCGTAGAGCGCGAAGAGCTCATTCGTAAGTTTATTTCTAAAGATTACTGGGAAGTGAAGGCTGATTTTCTGGCTTCGGCCGGCGTTTATGAGGGCCGCTGGTTTGATCCCAAGTTTAAGAAGGATGCCGCAGAGCCGGATTTGCGTGAGAACCGACTGTGGAGCGAGGCTGCGGCCAACAGCATTGTTGCGGCATGCCGCAACAAAAAGGCTACCGTTCGTGAAGAGGCAAAACCCGCAACACAGCTAGCACCTCAGCTATTTGATTTAACCAGCCTCCAACGCGAGGCAAACGCACGCTTTGGCTTTTCGGCAAAAAATACCTTGGGACTTGCCCAAGCTTTATACGAGCGCCACAAGGTGCTCACCTACCCAAGAACCGACTCAAGGGCGTTGCCAGAAGACTATTTGGAAACCGTAAAGCAGACCGTTGAAAATCTGGCTGCGAATTCCAATGAATACCGCCCCCATGCCAACGCAATACTGAAGGGTGATGGAAAAGATAGCGCAGCAAAAACGAAAGGGTATGGCTGGATTAAACCCAATAAGCGGATTTTTGATAACTCCAAAATATCAGACCACTTCGCCATTATTCCAACGCTGGAGTCGCCTAAAACCCTTAGCGAGCCGGAACAAAAACTCTACGATTTGGTTGTACGGCGATTCTTGGCGGTGTTTTTTCCTGCCGCAGAGTTCCGCGTCACCACGCGCATAACGGAATGTTCGGGCCACCACTTTAAAACGGAAGGGCGCGTCTTAGTTCACCCAGGCTGGCTCGCCGTCTATGGCCGCAGCAATCAAGCAGACGACGAGCTGGTTGCCGTACAAGAAAATGAGACGGTGCAGAGCGATACGATTGAGGCGCTTGCTTTAAAAACAAAGCCGCCAGCCCGCTACAGTGAAGCAACCCTGCTCTCCGCCATGGAAAGTGCCGGCAAGTGGGTTGATGATGATGACATGCGTGAAGCGATGGCTGAAAAGGGTCTTGGCACTCCCGCCACCCGCGCCGCCATCATCGAAGGATTGCTGGCAGAAAAGTACATGGTGCGCGAGGCGAGGGAGCTCATACCAACCGCCAAAGCATTCCAGCTCATGACCTTATTGCGTGGTCTGGACGTGGAAGAGCTAACGCGCCCCGATCTCACCGGCAATTGGGAAAACAAGCTCTCGCTGATTGAGCAAGGAAAGATGAGGCGCGATGCATTTATGCAAGAAATTGCGCAGATGACGCAGCGCATTGTGAAGCGCGCCAAAGAATACGACAGCGATACCATTCCTGGCGACTACGCGACCCTCACTACACCCTGCCCCCATTGCAAAGGGTCCGTTAAAGAAAACTATCGGCGCTTTGCCTGCGAGAAATGTGGCTTCACGATTAGCAAAACACCTGGTGGGCGGGCATTTGAATATGACGAAGTTGAAACGCTGTTGCGCGACAAGACCATCGGGCCCTTACAGGGATTTCGTAGCAAGATCGGCCGCCCGTTTGCAGCCATCATTCAGCTAACTGAAATTCCGGAAGACGACAAAGACTATCCCAATGCCGGCTTCAAGCTGGAGTTTGATTTCGGTAACGCCGATGATGATGAGGCAGAAGCCATCGACTTTACTGGTCGCACTGCCTTGGGCGTTTGTCCAAAATGCTCCGGCGCAATCTATGAAGATGGCATGCGCTATGTTTGTGAACGCAATACGGGGCCTAGCAAAACCTGTGATTTCAAAACAGGCAAGGTCGTGTTGCAGCAAGAGATATCAACGGAGCAGGTCCAGAAGTTGCTAACTACCGGCAAGACGGATCTATTAACCAACTTTAAATCCAATCGTACTGGGCGCGGCTTTAAGGCTTATTTGGCTCTTGGTGAGGGCGGCAAAATTGGATTTGAGTTTGAAGCCAAGGCCCCCAAAGCAGGGGGCACGACACCTGCCAAAAAACGGTCGGGCGCGAGTGCTGTAGCCAAGGCGGAGGTAAAGCCCAAGCGCGTTAGCAAAGCAAAGTCGCCCGCCAAGACTTGATCTGCAATTAGTTTTGCTGCCAATGCAGACCACAAAATACCACGCGACCCAAGGGCAGTAGCGATAAAGATGCCGGGTCGCTGCGGCAGCGCGCCGATGATGGGCAGCCGATCCCCCGCAACACAGCGAATGCCGACAAACTGTCCATCTGGGATTAATTCTTCTTGATCGCCTTCAGTGAAGTTTAGTAAGCCGGCCGCCTGTTCTTGATTAAAGCGATCACTTTCGTAGCGAGCTTGGTTGTCGGTTTCGTTTTCATCAAAACTTGAGCCCACAATCCAGCGCATATCGCCATTTTCTAATTGACTCGCCGGTATGCAGTAACCGTCACCACAGATAATCGCGTGGGGTAAACGGACCGTCCAGTTGCTATTGGGCCTAATTCTAAAAAAACTCAGCTGACCGCGTACTGGCTTCAGCGGTAACTTGATTTGAATGCTACTCAGTATTTTTTTGGATGCTAAGCCAGCCGCAACAATGACCTTATCTGCGCTTAGAATTCTATTTTTTGACGCATCGGTCAACACCCAGCGATTGCCCTCGCGCACCAAGGCGTCTATCTGTACCTTATTCATCTGCGTTAAGTGCGCGCAAGGGTGCAGTAGTTCATGTGTTGTTTTTTCTAGGCTCAGCATTCCAGCGTTCGCAAACCAAACGCCCGCCCTAGCTACGCCCGCCAACTGACTTGCCTCCTCTGCGGAAACAGGGCGCGCTATTTCAGGGCTTAGACCAAGCTCATTTAATTGAAGGGCTATGGCATCACGATCAAAATCAACGCCATTTTTTATGGGCTGCAGTGCGCCGCGATGTACCCAGTGATTACCCCAGCGGGCCAATGCCAGCTCAAATGCAATGCGGGTTAACTGCAGTAATTTTGCGGAACCCCTAGTAATGTGCGGATGCGCAATGGCATAGGCGTGGCTTGAGCATGCTGTAGCAAGACCACTTTCGGCCTCAACCACACATACTGCATGACCGCGCGAAATGATTTCGTGCGCAATGCTTGCGCCTGCGATGCCAGCCCCAATCACCACGATGCCATGGTGCTGGGGGGCGATCATATGCTGAGCGGGAATTAGCTTCCTATGCGTTGCTCAATTTTGCTGCGCGTTGCCAAGAGCTCGGCTGGCAAGCGGTGCTTTAACTGCTCAAATAGCTCCGAATGCAACTTCACTTCGGCCTGCCAGTCTGATTTACTTACTGACATGACGTCATTGAATTGCTCGGCTGAAAAATCAAGGCCATCCCAATGAAGGTCTGTGTACTCCGGGCAGATACCAAAAATGGTTTCTTTGCCCTTTGCTTTGCCTTCCACGCGCTCAAGAATCCATGCCAATACGCGCATGTTTTCGCCAAAGCCGGGCCATACAAACTGGCCAGCTTCATCTTTACGGAACCAGTTGACGCAATAAATTTTCGGTAGCTCTGCGCCCGACGCCATTAATTTTTTGCCAAGGCTAAGCCAATGCTGAAAATAATCGCTCATGTTATAGCCCGCAAATGCGAGCATCGCAAATGGATCGCGGCGCACAACGCCGACTTGGCCAGTGATAGCGGCGGTGGTTTCCGAGCCCATCGTGGCAGCCATGTAAACGCCCTCTTCCCAGTCTCGGGCTTCGCTCACCAACGGTACGGTGGTAGAGCGGCGACCGCCAAACAAGAAGGCGTCAATCGGTACGCCGTCCGGATCATTCCAATTCGGATCAACCGCTGGATTATTGGTTGCCGCCATGGTGAAACGCGAATTGGGGTGGGCCGCCTTTCTGCCCGCCGCTCCGTCCGCTGGAGTCCAGTCTTTTCCTTGCCAGTCAATTAAATGCGCCGGCGGTGTTTCGGTCAAGCCCTCCCACCACACATCACCATCATCGGTCAATGCCACGTTAGTAAAGATAACGTCTTGGTTGAGTGAGTCTATGCAATTGGGGTTTGTTTTGAGGTTAGTGCCTGGCGCAACACCAAAGTAACCCGACTCTGGATTGATCGCGTAAAAACGTGTCCTACCAGTCGCAGCATCTTTGCGCGGCTTAATCCAGGCGATATCGTCGCCAATGGTGGTCACTTTCCAACCCTCAAATCCTTTAGGCGGAATCATCATGGAGAAGTTGGTTTTGCCGCACGCCGATGGGAATGCAGCCGCGATGTGGTATTTTTTTCCTTGTGGCGAGGCAACGCCGAGAATGAGCATGTGCTCTGCAAACCAGCCTTGATCTCGTCCCATGGTCGAGGCAATGCGTAAGGCAAAGCATTTCTTGCCTAGCAAGGCATTGCCGCCATAGCCCGAACCGAAAGACCAAATCTCCCGCGTCTCAGGGTAGTGAACAATGTATTTGGTTGGGTTATTGGGCCAGACAACATCCTTTTCGCCAGCCTCTAAGGGCTTGCCTACTGTATGAATGCAAGGTACAAATTCCCCGCCGCTACCGAGCTGATCAATCACGGCACGCCCCATGCGGGTCATGATGCGCATATTGATCGCCACATAAGGACTGTCCGATAGCTCTACACCAATGTGCGCGATTGGCGAGCCAATGGGGCCCATGGAAAAGGGAACCACATACATCGTTCTGCCGCGCATGCAGCCCGCAAACAAAGGCTTCAGCGTTGCGCGCATTTCATCAGGCGCCATCCAGTTATTGGTAGGGCCAGCGTCATCCTTATTCTTTGAGCAAATAAAGGTACGGTCTTCTACACGGGCGACGTCTTGAGGGTCGGATATTGCTAAAAATGAATTCTTCCGCTTGGCCGGATTTAAACGCTTGAATGAACCAGCCGCCACCATGAGATCGCACAGTCGGTCATATTCGGCTTGCGAACCATCGCACCAATGAATGTTGTCCGGCTTGGTTAGCGCAGCCACTTCTGCAACCCATTGAATGAGTTTTTGGTTTTTCACATACTCTGGTGCGGTAACTGAAATAGCAGCGTGCGTTAATGGTTGGTTCATGTAAAGCCCTCGCATTTTTAATATTTTGGATGTAACGATTTTAGCATTTTCCTGAGGGCGCTTTTCATCGCCTAAGTAGCCGCAAGCCCTTGTTTTTACTAGCTGAAGAAGAAATGTCCAGGAAAAAAATGGGTAATGTCGCTGTTATTTTCCGATGCAAAATTGGCTAAATATTTTTCCCAGCAAATCATCTGGCAATAGTCGGCCGGTGATTTGGCCAAGATGCTCTTGTGCCAGGCGGAGCTCTTCCGCAAAGAGGTCTAATGTGCGATTTCCTTGAAGCGCATAAAGACCGGCCTTATCTAATGCTGCTTCGGCATGCATCAAACAATCGATGTGGCGTTGGCGCGAAATGAGCACGTCTTCTTGCCCGGCCCGCCAGCCAATGCGTGACAAGATGACCTTTTTTAAATCTGGAATACCAGCGCCCGTTTTGGCAGAGATAAAAAGTGTCTCTGGCTCTGTGGCACTATTGGCCGCACCAAGTAAGTCCGCTTTATTGACCAATCGCAAAGACGTACAACCAGCAGGCAGTGCCGCAACTACTTGTGCATAAAGTGCCTCGTCGGCCGTTTGTGCATCCGGGGCCTCTATATACAGAAGCAAATCGGCTGTGCGTATCGACGCCCAGGTGCGCTCAATCCCAATCGCCTCGACTTCATCCTTCGTCTGCCGTAAGCCAGCGGTATCAATGATGTGTATGGGTACGCCATCAAGGGTGATGCTTTGTTTTACCCTGTCTCGTGTTGTTCCAGCTACCGCAGTAACAATGGCAATCTCTTCACCAGCCAGGCAATTTAACAAAGAGCTTTTGCCCACATTGGGCGCCCCTACCAATACCAGCTGCACGCCATCTCGTAATATTTGTCCTTGTTTGGCGGCAGCAAGTAAACGCTGGGTGTGTTCTTGAATTTCCATCAATTGTTCGCGCGCTTGAGCATTTTCTAAAAATTCAATTTCTTCTTCCGGAAAATCAAGGGTGGACTCCACCAAAATGCGCAATTGCGTTAAGGCCCCCACTAAATGATGAATGTCGTCTGAGAAGGCGCCCTGCAGCGAGCGTGCCGCGCCCATAACAGCGGCGTGCGATTGCGCATCGATTAAATCAGCAATGGCCTCCGCCTGGGCTAAATCAATTTTTCCATTTAAAAAAGCGCGTAGTGAAAACTCGCCGGGCTCTGCTATCGCCAACCCCTTTTGCTGGCCCAGCTGCAAGCAGCGCTGCACGACCAAATCCAGAAGTTGCGGTCCACCATGGCACTGCAGCTCTAGAACGTCTTCACCTGTAAACGAGTGGGGCGCTAAAAAGTAAATTGCGAGGCAGGAGTCAATGATCCGGCCATCTTGATTGCGCAACTCAACCAGTGTGGCTTTGCGGGGTTGCAGTCGTGTATTGGCAATGGCAAAGGCAAGCTCTTGCAAACCTTCGCCACTGATGCGGATAATGCCCACCCCGGCTTTGCCAGGCGCGGTAGCAATAGCAACAATGGGGATTTTTCTGGATTCAGGCCCCATGGCTGACATAGTGATACTGAAGGTGGTACTACATTGCTCGTTTAATAATCATCTTGTTGATCTGCCACTGCTGCGCAATCGACAAAATGTTATTTACCACCCAGTACAAAACGAGTCCGGCTGGGAAGAAAAAGAACATGATGGAAAAAATGATTGGCATATAGAGCATCACTTTTGCCTGAATTGGGTCTGGTGGTGTTGGGTTCAATTTGGTTTGAACCCACATGGATACCGCCATAATGACCGGCAATATGTAATAGGGATCTGGTACTGCTAAATCATGAATCCAAAGAATCCAAGGTGCATTGCGAATTTCAACCGAGGATAGCAAAACCCAATATAAGGAAATAAATACAGGTATCTGAATCAACATTGGCAAACAGCCGCCAAGTGGATTAATCTTTTCCTTCTTATACAAGGCCATCATTTCTTGATTCATTTTTTGCGGATTGCCTTTGTTGGCCTCTCGCATTGCCATCACACGTGGCTGCACTTCCTTCATGCGCGCCATTGATTTGTAACTTGCGGCAGATAGTGGGTAGAACAAGAGCTTAATTAAGAAAGTCAATATGACGATTGACCATCCCCAATTGTTTACGTATTCATAAATCCGCTCCAAGGTCCAGAAGATGGGCTTTGCAAGGATGGTTAAGTATCCATAGTCCTTAAGCAGCTCCAGTCCAGGCGCAATTGCTTCTAGCGTGCTTTCTTGTTGCGGTCCCACAAATAAACGTGCGGCTTCAGTGGTTGTTTTGCCCACTGCAATATCTTCGAGTGGTGTTTGTATGCCAACGCGATACACATTGGTATCTATTTTTCCAGCGTAAATATCGCGGTTTAATTTATCACTGGGTATCCATGCACTCGCATAGTAGTGCTGAACCATTGCCACCCATGCTGGGTCTCCAGCCGGTACCTGTTTTGGTATGGTGATTTTATTTTTTTCAATGTCGGTAAATTCAAGCTTATTAAATTTCTCTTTATCGGTATAAACCGCTGGGCCTGTAAACGTGCTGTAAAACTGACTTTCTTCTAGCTTGCTGCCGTCGCGCACTAGTTCGGTATATAAAACCAATGGGCCTATTGCCCCATTATTTTTAGTTACGCGGTGCATCACATCAATTACGTAACTATCGGCATTTAAGATAAAGGTTTTTTCAAGGGTTACGCCGTTACGCTCACTGGCAACAACCAAGAAGGGGCGTCCTGACCCATCTTTGCCGCTGCTTTGCAACTTGTATTCACTGGTGTGATTGGGCAGCTCTGCGCTGCCTGCGGCAATCAATCCGGAGCGCGCAAAATATTGGTGGCTTGGTGTTACTTGCATCAGCCGCATTGGTTTTTTGTCGGCTTCCAGTTCTTTTAATAGGGTGGCACTCACTACGTTTGCACCATCTGCACTAACTTCAATTGCTAGCACGTCGTTTTGTAATGTGTAGCGCTCTTTGTTTGCTAGTTGTGCCATGCTCGCTGGAATTGCTTTGGGGGCAAGCACTGGTGCGGTGTTGGTGCTGGTGGCTGTCGATACCGGGACATCGCTCTTTTTTTCGTCGCTTATGGGTGCGCTTTCTTGCTTGCTCATGCTTTGAGGGCCAAACAGCGGTGTTCTGCCTTCGTATGCCAACCAGTTGTTGTAAAGGAGCAGTCCTGCGATTGAGAAAACAGCCCAGAGGATGGTTCTTTTCGTATCCATGTATTTATTCTTTTATCTTGCGTGGGTTAATTGCTGGGTCATAGCCACCATGACTCCAAGGGTTGCAGCGCAATAGCCGCCAGACGATCAGTCTGGTACTTTTAGCACTGCCGTGGGCTTTAAAACAATCGCATGCGTATTGAGAACAGCTAGGCTCGAACTTGCATTGAGAGCCAAAAAATGGGCTCAATGCGATTTGATAAATTCGGATCACTGCTATT
>JBIJAM010000020.1:0-35343 GCA_044345755.1 Polynucleobacter sp.
GGGTATGTATTCAAGAAACTCGATTACCCAATGGCACCAATGGTCTTGGCTTTAGTTCTCGGTGACCGTGCTGAAGACTCCTTCCGCCAGTCGATGTTGATTTCACAAGGTAGTGTCGATGTATTCTTCTCGAACTACTTGGTGGGCGCCATCACCACCTTGGCTTTGGTCCTGTTGTTCTGGCCACTGATTGGCAAGTTCACCGGCAAGAAGGCAAAAGCAGCATAAGCCTGTTTTGCAGTACGCATGATCCAAATGGGGGCGCAAGCCCCCATTTGCATTTCTGTACTTGGAAGAGTTGCTATCCACAGCAAGTAAATATCTAAAACTGCTAAAATCTCTCCATCATGTTTAAGGCCTCTCGACTCATTCACTGGATTGCTGCTGCATCCATCCTAATGAGCGCAATTGCGCCAGCGGTTTCCCAAGCCGTGTCCGTGGCTCAAAATGGCCAAGGTTTTGCAATGGAGGTCTGTTCTGCCGATGGCAGCAAGACTGAAATAACGGTCCTCGATGGAGTACAAACCGAATCTGCAGAGAGTAATCCCTGCCCATATTGCCAGGCACAGGCCAGCTTTAATCTAGTCTTTGAAAACCAGCTGCGTTTTCAAGACCCTCAGCACTTCGCCTTCTTTCCGGCGTTGTTCTATCAATCACCCAAGCCACTTGCGGTTTGGGTAATGCCACCCTCGGCAGCTCCTCCAGCATCCGCCTAATTTAGTAATTAGGGCATAGCACCTGCTATGCAGTTGGCAATCTCATTGCCGCCTTGATGTGTGGAGTAGTAATGGCTTCAATTCTTAAATATAGACCCTCTTTTGGGCATTTTGCACTGGTATTTGTGGCAGCTACATGCCTATTTTCGAATGCAATAGCCCATCCCCAAACGGAGGAAGAGTCTCGAGAGCGAATCCAGAAGCTCATTTCAAAGACTTTTGACCGACCTGATTTAAAGGTGCAAAGCGATCCAATCGTGATTGAGGGAAAGGTTGCAATTGCTGATTGGATTCAAGGGGAAAAGGGCGGCCGCGCACTTCTCACCAGAAAGCATGTTGATTGGGAAATTATTGCTTGTGGTGGTGCTGGATTTAAAGATCCGGCTGTCATAGCAGCGGCTGGTATTTCGAAAAGAATAGCCAACAACATCACAGAAAAGCTAAAGACTGCAGAAGCAAAGTTACCCCCACAAAAAATTAAACAGTTGGATTCATTCGATGGCGTTGTGACTATGGGTCGCAGCTCGCGCCATTAATTTAATGCATATAACGAACTTGAGAAAAAAATGAAATTAATAAAATCAAAAATAGCCGTTGTTGCATCTCTCTTGGTTGTTGGCCAAGCACATGCGCAAAGTATGCCTAACCTGGTTGTAACGGCAAAACCTGATATTGCAGAAATTGAGATCGACCGATTCTCAAGTACATCTGCGGTGATCACGGAAGAAACTATCAGAGACCTTCATGCCGCAGATCTATCATCTGCTTTACGCAATACCCCGGGAACACAAATTACCCGGTACAACCCAGTGGGATCATTTGGTGGGGATCAGGGTGGATCGGTTTTTATTCGCGGCATGGGCTTGAGTCGCCCCGGTAGCGAGATTAAAACCTACATAGATAACGTGCCCATGTATATGCCGGTCTGGGGGCATGCCTTACTGGATCTGCTCCCTGTGAATGGCATGAAGGACATTACTATTTACAAAAGCCCTCAACCCCAAGTTAGCGGAAATAATTTTGCCTCTATAAATCTAAATACTAAAACTGCGGGGCCTAATAATGGTGTATCTGGTAATGCACGAGTCTCCTATGGTTCTTACAACACCGTCATTGAACAGGTTGATTTAGCTGGTCGCAGCAATGATATTGATTTCTCTTTGGCGCAAGGATTTTCCAGATCCAATGGCGCAAGGGCAAACGGTAGTGGGCAGTTAGCCAACATTATGGGTTCCGCCGGATTTAAGATTGATCAAAACTGGAAGATTGGTATCAGCGGAATGGCTCTCAACAATACTGCCAAAGATCCCGGGAACAATACCTTACCTGCTCCAGCGATAGCCCCGACATATGATAGTGCGGCGCAGATGGTAACTGCTTTTGCAAAGCATAGTTACGATGCGGTTGAGGGTGAAATAAGAGTTTATTCAAATACAGGAAATGGTAATTTGAATAATGATTTAGTATCTGGCGGCTGGGGAAATAGTTACAACAACTTTAGTATGCAGGGCTTGCGCTGGAAGGAGTCTATAACTCCATGGCAGGGAGGCAATATCTTGTTTGGCCTTGACTATGATTCTTCGACGGGCAGCGTAACAAGTAACCCTGCTTTTAATGGAGCTCTTACTGGGAACATCACCAAGACAACATTACCAACATATAAATTAACCTCTCCATACATGGGCATAAGCCATAGCTTCATGTTGAGTAATAAGTGGTCTTTGGTGCCATCGGCTGGAGTGCGAAATTACCAGAATAATCAATACGCCTCCAAGACCGCTCCTTACGGTGGTATTTCTTTGGTTTCAGATGTTGCAACCATCTTCTTTAATGCTTCTCAGGGAGTCAACTATCCAGGCATGGAAGGACCAGCCTTACAAGCCTCAATCCCAGTTAATTGGGCTAATCAGTCATGGAAGAAGCTATCTGCTGAGGAAATGAGCCATATTGAGGTTGGTGGAAAATTCTTTATTGATAAGAAAACAAGACTTGATGCTAGCCTTTTCCAAGACACGATTAAGAATCGGTCTGTTTTTACAATTGCAAGCGGACCTCCATTCCCTCCAAGTGCAACATGGAGCACTTTCGGCGAATACACTATGCAGGGTGTGGAGTTATCAGCCCAACGGGAGATCATTCCTGAGTTGACATTATTTGGAGGATGGACTTATCTAAATAACAATAGCGTTGCGAACTTACCTTATGTCCCTCAAAATGCATTTAATGCTGCATTGACTGGATATGTAGGAAAACTCAGGTTATCTGTTGATGCCCAATATCAAACATCCTTTTATTCCCAGACTTTAAGTCGCAATACTGGATCTACCAACACCACTTTAGTAAATGGTTTCACGGTTGCCAATGCTCGCGTGTCATATCCAATACCAGCACTGGGAAAAAAGGGCGAGGTTTTTGTGATAGTTGAGAACATCTTCAATCAACAGTACAGCTATCGTCAGGGGTATCCAATGCCAGGGACTTGGGGATCGATTGGCTTATCAACTAGCTTTTGATGTAGGTTAGGCGATCAATCTTTAATCAAATCACTTTTTTGGCTGGAGTACTGCCCACCTTGGCAGCTCCAGCATGGACTCAGGAGGACTTGTGCATACTGTAATACGCGTTTTGTTTTGGCTTACCCAGATTAATTTAGGTGCCGCATTGGGTATTTTTGCCTATTTGGCATACAGCAACATGAACCCAATTGCGCTAGCGCCTAACTATCCTCTCTCTGGAAGCAGCCCTACCGTTGAATCTGTGGGCGAGGTGGGCAAATGAATGCCATTGCTTTAAAAGGGCTCAAACAAGGTACTCAATTGGCTTTTTTGTTGATTATGTTTTGGGTTGGATGGGCATTTTTCTATCTAACTATGCATCCACAACAAGGCATTTCTAAAACTCAAACTGCCGCGCCATTGATGGTCATCCCCTCATGCAAATGCAACGAAACCATTTAATCAACCCATACCCATTACTTATTCACCAAAGGAAGACCATGATCTATCGTTCTATTAAAACAACACTGCTTGCTATTCTGGCAACGCTCTCGCTGTCTGTAAATGCTGGGCCCAATGACCCACTTTTTGTTAGCCTAACGAATGATGAGCCACACCGGGCCACCATGGCATTAAATTTAGGGGGCCATATGGCCGATGCTGGGCATCCGCTCAGCATATTTTTGAGCGATAAGGGGGTATTTTTGGGGGTGAAATCGGGGGCTGAAAAGTACCCAGCTCAGCAGAAAATGCTTTCCGACATCATTGCTAAAGGGGGTCTGGTCATTATGTGCCCACCTTGCTTGCGGCATCATGGTTTTGCTGAGGCGGATTTATTGCCGGGCATCAAATTAGGGGGCGCAAAGGTAACTGGCGAAGCCTTGTTTAAGCCAAATACAAAGACCTTGAGCTGGTAGTACAGTATTGCCATGCACGTTTGGCTTATGAAACGAAACTGTTCCTTTTCACCGAAGCAGGTGGGGTATTTCTATGCCTCGATTGTCTTTTTTTCGCTCTTAGTGGCCGGCTCGTTTCTGCTCATGGGTGTTTGGATGGTTTTGATTTTTACCTGCATTGAAATCACCGCTTTGACCATTGCCCTATACATATATAGTCGCCATGCCCTCGATTATGAAAAGATCACGATCGATGGCAAAAACATGACGATTGAAAAAAGCTGGGGCGGTAAGCTGGAAAGAAAAGAACTTAATACCGTATGGGCTCGAATTAGCCGAACAGAAAAACATTTGTATCGTTTAGTTCTCAAACACGCCGATCAAGAAATGCCGATTGGTATTTTTGTAAACCGAGATAATCTTCCTCAGTTTGAGAAAGAACTCAAGATGTACCTAAATTAAATTTTTAAAAAGGAAATCACAACCATGACAAGTTATAAATTGAGTGGAATTATTGCCGCAGGACTTTTTACTTGCGGAATGCATTCGGCTGCTTATGCCCAGGATGCAAAAGTAGGCAGCATTGCCGTCAATGGCGCTTACACCCGTGCTACCGTTCCAGGCCAAGCGGCAGCGGGTGGCTTCATGAAAATAACGAGCAATGGGGCTGCCGATCAATTGATCTCTGCAACTTCTACCGTCTCGGATGATGTACAGTTGCACACCATGACCATGGATGGCAACGTGATGCGCATGCGTGAGGTAAAGCAAATTGATGTGCCAGCCAACGGCGCTGTCGAACTCAAGCCAGGCGGTTTGCACATCATGTTTATGAATATCAAAGGGCCCCTGAAGGCGGGTGAGACTGTGCCCGTCAAACTCAAGTTTGCGAAGGCAGGTGAAGTGGAAGTCAAAATGCCAGTCAATGCACCCGGCAGTCATGGACATGGACCTAAGCACTAAATAACTACTGCCATTGCTTAAAAAGGGCGCTGCGGCGCCCTTTTATATTTGCTCGGAGTATCAACCGACAGAGAAGTCCGGTGTTTTACTGCGCCGCTAGCTTAATGTTTTGTGCTCTAAGAATTTGCATCGGATTAATCATCTTGCCTTGATGGCTGATTTCATAATGCAAATGCGGGCCAGTGGATCTTCCAGTATTTCCTACTTCAGCAATCACTTGGCCACGTTGAATGCGCTGACCGGCTTTAACGTGCATCTTACTTGCATGCGCGTATTTGGAAACAAATTGATCGGCATGCGCAATTTCAATAAAGTTACCGTAGGCGCTATCGTATTCAGCGCGCAACACAAGGCCATCTCCCGCCGCAAGAATCGGTGTGCCAGTCGGCGCAGAAAAATCGACGCCGGGGTGCTGGGCCAGTAAATTGGTAAACGGATCAATTCGGGTTCCATAATTACTCGAAAGTCCAATTTGGTTAATGATGGGCGAGCCGGTCGGAAGCTGGCGAAGCCATTGATGTTGATCGCGCCATGTTTCTTCTAGTTTTTTAATACCTTGATTGAGTAATGCGCTGTTATTTAAAGCGAGGCTCAGATCCTCTATCAGTCGACCCTCGGTGGTGGGATTAAATAGGATGGGTTGGTATGGACCGCCCTTATTGCTACTACTCACCATTTGGTTCTTTAGAGGGAATGGTGTAACAAGTTCAGTAACACCTTCCTTATAGCGTTTTATTTCTAAAATACGCTCACTCAAGTTCGCCAGCTGTGACTGAAGCTGATTAAAGTGTTGCCGATAGTGCGCCTCAATCGCATCTTTTTCTTGGGTTGTAATGATCCCGCTTACATTGCGGGCCAACTCGGGGTTGTATTGAATCGCCACTTGAAATCCAAGAAAATGGATCATCACCCCAAGCATGATGGCGATGAGTGACGTCGCTACCGCAAGCTTTGCTATGCCGCGCGACGTTATATTGATTTTTTTAAATTGGGAGGTTGATCCCGAGATCCAAATCAGCTGCATGGGTAAAGATGAGAAATAAGGTAACCCTCTATTTTAACGGATCCCCTCAGATCGAGGCCGAGGGGGGTATTCAGCAAAATTGGCTAGATTTTTAAATCCAAGTCCGTTACCGCTCCCTTACTTGCGCTACTCGCTGTACTGGCATACTTTGCGAGCAAGCCACGGGTGTAGCGTGGCTTAGGCTGCTTCCAGGCCGCACGCCGTTTGGCAATTTCCTCGTCTGCAACATTGAGCTGAATCAATAACTTATGGGCATCGATGGTGACGGAGTCCCCTTCGTTGATCAGCGCAATCGTGCCGCCAACATAGGCTTCAGGTGCAACGTGGCCCACGACCATGCCCCAGGTGCCACCGGAAAAACGACCGTCGGTAATGAGACCCACACTTTCACCTAAACCCTGACCAACGAGGGCGGAGGTCGGCGAAAGCATCTCACGCATGCCAGGACCACCCTTTGGACCTTCGTAACGAATTACCACAATGTCGCCCGCCTTAATTTTGTTTGCCATGATGGCTTCCATGGCTAAATCTTCAGAATCAAAGACGCGTGCTGGACCGGTAATCGATGGATTTTTAAGGCCGGTGATCTTGGCAACGCAACCCTCGGGCGAGATGTTGCCCTTGAGGATGGCCAGGTGCCCCTCGGCATACATGGGGTTATCTAAGGTGCGAATAACTTTTTGATCTGCACGAGGTACGGATGGAACGTCTTTGAGAACCTCCGCAATGGTCTTGCCAGTGATGGTCATGCAATCGCCATGCAGCAAACCGCCGTCGAGCAAGATTTTCATGATCTGCGGAATGCCGCCAGCTTGGTGTAAATCCGTTGCCAAGTAGGTGCCCGATGGTTTCATGTCGGCAATCACGGGAACACGTTTGCGAATCCGTTCAAAATCATCAATAGTCCAGTCAATATCAGCAGCGCTCGTAATGGCCAAGAAATGCAATACCGCATTGGTTGAGCCGCCAACGGCCATGATGACGCTCACGGCATTCTCAATCGATTTTTTGGTAACAATGTCGCGGGGGCGCAAATTATTTTTCACTGCCTCGACTACCGCGCGCGCTGAATCCGCAGCGCTGGCGACTTTCTCTTCATCCACATTGGACATGGTTGACGAGTAGGGCAGACTCATGCCCAGGGCTTCGAATGAGGAGCTCATGGTATTGGCGGTATACATGCCGCCGCAGGAACCGCTGCTTGGGCAGGCATTCTGTTCGATGCCCTTAAAGTCTTCCTCACTCAATCGGCCGGATGTAAATTCACCGACTGCTTCAAAAGCAGAAACAATATTGAGCTCTTTGCCTTTATAGTGGCCTGGCTGAATGGTGCCGCCATACACATAGATACTGGGTACATTCGTGCGCACCATGGCCATCATGCCGCCAGGCATATTCTTGTCGCAGCCGCCAATGACCACCACACCGTCTTGCCATAAGCCGTTCACACAGCATTCAATGCTATCCGCAATGACTTCGCGCGATACCAGGGAGTACTTCATCCCCTCGGTTCCCATGCCAATGCCATCGGAAATCGTTGGCGTACCAAATACCTGGGCTTTAGCGCCGACAGCCTCGAGTGCCTCAATGGCAGCATCGGCTAATTTTTGTAAGCCGCTATTGCAAGGCGTTACAGTGGAGTGGCCATTGGCCACGCCCACCATGGGTTTGGTGAAATCCCCATCCTTGTATCCCATGGCGTAATACATGGAGCGGTTGGGTGCGCGTGCAACACCTTCGGTGACCATTCTTGAGCGTTCATTGAGGCGTTTCATGCGGCGGACTCCATCTGTAATTGGGGAAAAGCCTCTATTGTGCAATGAGCAGGGATGGAGCGATGTACGGGTAATTCTAGGGAAATATATTGCTGCGCTGCAATAATTAAAAAGCATAATAAAACCAGTATGTTAGGCATTAAAAGTTAGCCATTAGGCTAATATCTAAAGTACAGCACTTCTATTACATTTGCTTTATTAGCAATTTAGGATGGATAGATGAATAAATCGGGTCACGTGTATTTGGTTGACGATGACGCGTCAATGCGCACTTCTTTATGTCGGATGTTGCGGGAATTAGGCTACAACGTGCATGATTTTGCGAGTGCGAAAGACTTTATCGAGCATTCGGTCCCTATTTCGCCGGCAGTCATTCTGCTTGATTTGCAGATGCCAGATATGACGGGCCTGGACTTACAGGAAGAGTTGGCTCGAATCGGCCGTAAAACGCCAATCGTCTTCATTAGTGGTCAAAGCCATCCGCAGCAGATTGTAAAGAGCCTTAAAAAAGGGGCTATGGATTTTTTATTTAAGCCCTTTAACTTAGAAGATTTATTAAATTCCGTAGCCGATGCAATCGAGTTTGATCGCCGCCAGCTTAAGCGTGTCTCGAAAGACGTTGAGGTAAAGCGCTACTTCGCCACCCTGACTCCCCGTGAAAAAGAGGTTTGCCACCTGCTGGTTCAAGGCCTCTTGAATAAAGACATTGCAGTGAGGCTTGGTACCACCGATGCCACGATCAAAGTGCATAAGGCACGCGTAATGGAAAAAATGCGGGCAGATTCATTGCAGGCTTTGGTGAAGTCTTATTTAGAGGCATCCCTTGAGGAGGCGCTCCCAACTCGCTAGGAAGGAGCCTTACTAGATGACAAACAGACAGCCTACCCCCGAAATACGCTCAGCAGCATTTAGTGCGGCACGGGAAAAGTGTGCATTATCGGTCGAGGAATTGGCGCACCTGGCTTGCCTCTCAAAGAAGCAAATTCAGCAGATCGAGAACGGGCAGAGTAATAGTTTTTACTCGCCAGCAATTAAATTGGTTGCAGCTAGAAAAGTAGCCAAGCTAATCCAGCTCGACGAAAAAGACGCATTTGATTTTGGGCCGCAAGCGGAGTTAGCTTTAACCCAAACAAGCGAGTTAACTCAGAGTGAATCACCTGTAGTCGTGTCAAAGCCCCTGCTCGACGAAGCAAAAGTCGCAGAGCAAAGTGATGCATCTAAGCCCGCATCGCCCGAGAATGCAGCTGAAGCAGTGCAAGCAACAGGTGATGAGCTAAATCCAGTAAAGAAAACAACTGGCAAAAAAAGAAAAAGTGACCTAGCGTCTCCAGCTTCCAATGAGCCAAATACGAAGCCTGTTTTGGTGGAGCCAAATCCAGAACCGAATAAGCGGGTTCTTTTTGCTGCGCGTGAGCAAAAGCAATCCAGTAAAAAATGGGTTTGGTTGCTGCCAGTAGGCGCGCTTGCATTGGCATTCGTGCAATTTCAGTCCCTATTGGTGGATCAGCTTGATGCCTTGATGGTTACTCCAAAGCCAGTAGAGGCAACTGCATTAACCGTAGCGCCGGAGGATGCTGCGCCAGCCAGCCCTCCACCAGCTGAGCCAGTCAGCGCGCCTACAGCGGCGACACCGCAAGTCGCCCCTGCGGTTACTCCAAGCCCTGCCGTAGCAGTGGCGGCCAATCCAGCCTGCCCATTGCAAGATGCTTCTATTGAAAACTACAAGCCACCCGCTGCAAGCAAGCCTGGCAATATGGTTTACGTCAAAATGCCGACAGCACAAGTGATCTGCGTGGTGGATGGGGATGGGAAGGTACAAAGTAAAGCAATGGAGCCCGGCCTTGGCCACTCTTTTTACGGCAAGCCGCCATTTAAGCTAACGACCTCCGGACTATCGTCTGCGGAGGTGTTTTTTCAAGGCTACAGAGTTCGCCCAAGTAATGCAGACTCAAAAAGCATACTGCTAGTACAGGCTGACTAGTAGTACTTCAGATGGGATTCTTGCAGCTTTAAACTGCGTCCTCGTTGGCTTCACCGGTTCGGATGCGGATTGCTTGCTCGATTGGGCTTACAAAAATCTTGCCATCGCCAATCTTGCCAGTGCGCGCGGCTTTGGTAATGGCCTCGATTACGCTTTCAACGCGATCACTCGCAACCACAACCTCCACCTTGACCTTGGGTAAAAAGTCAACGACGTATTCGGCGCCACGATAAAGCTCGGTATGGCCTTTTTGACGACCAAAGCCTTTGACTTCAGTGACTGTGAGGCCGGTAACGCCGACTTCAGCAAGTGCTTCACGGACTTCGTCGAGTTTGAACGGCTTAATGATGGATGTAATTAATTTCATAAAATTCCTCTGTTGCAGTAATCATACCCAAAACCCACCGACTCGTCTTAGCAAACCAATAGACCTAAGGTCTGTGGTGCTAGGCCAAAAACCGAGAGGTAATGGGGTAACGCCAATCCCGACCAAAGGCACGGGTCGTAACGCGGACACCGGGCGGCGCCTGACGTCGCTTGTATTCATTGAGCTTAATCAGGCGGGTTATCTTGCGTACGCTGGCCTCATCATAGCCGCGCTCAATTAAGGATGCGATCGACTGGTTTTGCTCCATATAGCCCTCGACGATGGCATCGAGCAACTCATATGGCGGCAGGCTATCTTGATCGGTTTGGTCGGGACGCAATTCAGCAGAAGGGGCGCGCGTTAGGATCCGCTCCGGAATAACTGGCGCCACGCTATTACGATAGGCGCAGAGTTTATAGACCACCGTTTTAGGAATGTCCTTAATGACTGCAAAGCCACCGGCCATATCACCGTATAGCGTGCAATAGCCGACGGCCATTTCACTTTTGTTGCCGGTGGTTAAAACCAGGCGACCGGTTTTATTCGACAGCGCCATCAAGAGGGTGCCACGCACGCGGGCCTGAATGTTTTCTTCAGTGGTGTCTAGCGCGAGGCCAGCAAACTGATTTGCAAGGGCACTCTCTAGCGCCTCTACTGCCGAGCCAATCGGAATTTCATCGTATTGCACGCCGAGATTGCTCGCTAAAGCGCGCGCATCCACCCACGATATTTCGGCGGTGTAGGGCGACTGCATCATCACTGCGCGGACATGATCAGCGCCCAAGGCGTCGACTGCTATGGCTAGCACCAAAGCGGAATCAACCCCGCCAGACAAACCAATGATGACGCCCGGAAATCCGTTCTTGTGCACATAGTCACGCACACCCAGCACTAGGGCGGAATAGGCTTGTGACTCGACGCTTTGCGATGGGGCAATCGCCCCCAGCTCAGGCTGGCCATCTTGACCTATGTTCACTACGCCAACACCGCTTTCAAATTGGGGCATTGCAGTCACCACCAAACCGCTGGCATCGAAGGCAAAAGAACCGCCATCAAAGACCAATTCATCTTGACCGCCAACGGCGTTCACATAAATCAAAGGTAAACCAGTTTTACTAATGACCTTGCGCAGCACCTCTAAGCGTAAATTTTCTTTATGTAAATGGTACGGCGATGCATTGAGCGAAATCAATACCTGGGCGCCAGCTGCTTTGGCTTGGGTAGCAGGACCGGTATGCCACGCATCTTCACAAATGATCACACCAATTGCGCAGCCCTCAATATCAAAAACGCAGGGCGCATGACCGGGCGTGAAGTAACGCACTTCATCAAAGACTTCATTGTTGGGAAGTTCGTGCTTGGCATAGCTCGAAATGCATTGGCCATCCCGCAACACCGATGCAGCATTGTGTAATCCCTGTGCAGTTTTTAGGGGGTGGCCGACTACGACCGCCAAACCCGGGTAGGCCGCCAAAGCAGTGCGCAGTTGATCCAAGGTATCTGCCGCCGCCTCAATAAAAGCAGGGCGCAGTAATAAGTCTTCTGGGGGGTAGCCCGTGAGGGCTAACTCAGGGGTAATTAGTAATTTAGCGCCAGAGCGGTGCGCGACTTCAGCCGCATCACGAATTAACGTCGCATTGCCGCTCAAATCCCCCACTACGGGGTTGATTTGAGCAAGAGCAATCTGAAATGGGGTCAAGGCTTATGCCTTTTCCTTGTTGTAGCGTTCAATGCCTTCGAGGATTTCTTTATGAGCATCAGCAATGCCGCCCCAACCGCGAACCTTTACCCATTTTCCCGGCTCAAGGTCTTTGTAGTGCTCAAAAAAGTGTTGAATTTGATTGCGGCGCAGGGGATTGATATCCTCGATTTTTTGCCAGTGGGTGTAGATAGACAAAATGCGATCTTCAGGCACGGCCAACAATTTAGCGTCTTCACCGCCGTCGTCTTCCATTTGTAAAACGCCAATCGCACGGCAGCTTACTACCACCCCTGGTATGAGTGGAAAGGGAGTGACAACCAAAACATCGACAGGGTCACCATCACCAGCAATGGTTCTCGGAATGTAACCATAATTACATGGGTAGTGCATGGCTGTTCCCATAAAACGATCGACAAAAATAGCGCCCGTTTCTTTATCTACTTCGTACTTGATCGGATCCGCGTTCATTGGAATTTCAATAATTACATTGAAATTCTCGGGTATATTTTTGCCTGGTTTTACGTTGTCAAGACTCATACAAACTCCAATTAATTATTAGTAGATACCCTAATCTTAACAAAGAGACAAAGCACTCTTTCTGTTACATACTATTTGTTATGCATTTTGATTCGATGGCTCTAAGAATTTAGAGGCCATTGGGTAATCAAAGGTGCAAATTAACGTCGTATAAACAAAGGGATTTCAGGATGGATAATGCAACGCTCGGTCTTTACTTTGCCTTGGCATGCGGCTTAGTTGCCGTAATTTACGGGTTTGGTGTGCGCAGCTGGATCTTAAAGCAAAGCACTGGGAATGCCAAAATGGTCGAAATTGCTCAGGCAATCGAGCAGGGCGCAGCCGCCTATTTATCTCGCCAGTACAAAACAATCGCGGTAGTCGGTTTAATCCTGACTATATTAATTGGCCTCTTTTTGGATATCGCAACGGCCGTTGGTTTTGTCATTGGGTCGGTTTTGTCTGGCGCCTGCGGCTTTATTGGGATGAATGTTTCGGTCAAAGCCAACGTACGAACTGCACAAGCCGCCACCATTGGTATGAATGAAGCGCTGAATGTGGCGTTTAAGGGTGGCGCTATTACCGGAATGCTGGTCGTTGGCTTGGGCTTGCTAGGTGTCGGTGTCTTTTTCTGGGTTTTAGCGTCGACCGGCGATGTCCGTGAACTCTCAGATGTGTTGCATCCACTCATTGGCTTGGCTTTTGGCTCGTCCTTGATCTCCATTTTTGCTCGTCTTGGTGGTGGTATTTTCACTAAAGGGGCTGATGTAGGTGCCGACTTGGTTGGCAAAGTAGAGGCAGGCATTCCTGAAGATGACCCTAGAAATCCTGCAGTGATCGCAGACAACGTAGGCGATAACGTGGGCGATTGCGCTGGTATGGCAGCCGACTTATTTGAGACCTACGCAGTGACCTTGATCGCCACGATGGTGCTTGGCGCCATCGTAGTGACTGGCGCCCCCATCGAAGCGGTAATTTATCCATTGGTTCTGGGTGGCATCTCTATTCTGGCATCCATTGTGGGTTGCTCGTTTGTCAAAGCCACTCCTGGTATGAAAAATGTCATGCCAGCCTTATACAAAGGATTAGTGATTGCAGGCGGGCTTTCTTTAGTGGCCTTTTACTTTGCGACGAACTGGATCATTCCAGATGATGCCTTGGGAATGCCAGGTAGTCAGTGGCGCCTATTCGCATCAACCGTAGTAGGACTTGCCTTAACGGCCGGTTTAGTTTGGATTACCGAGTACTACACCGGTACGCAATTTGCACCTGTGAAGCATATCGCTGAGGCTTCAACAAAAGGCCATGGCACGAACATCATCGCTGGCTTGGGCGTTTCGATGCGGTCGACTGCCTATCCGGTCTTATTCGTTTGCGCCGCTATTTACCTTGCCTATTGGTTTGCTGGCATTTACGGAATTGCCGTCGCTGCAACAGCAATGCTATCCATGGCTGGAATTGTGGTGGCTTTAGATGCCTATGGACCCATTACAGATAATGCGGGCGGTATTGCGGAGATGGCTGGTATGCCGCAGTCTGTTCGCGACATTACCGATCCATTGGATGCGGTGGGCAATACAACGAAAGCAGTGACCAAGGGATATGCCATCGGCTCAGCCGGTTTAGCCGCGCTCGTGCTCTTTGCTGATTACACCAATGCACTTGCCTTAAGTGGCCAGAGTGTCAGTTTCGATCTCTCGAATCACATGGTCATTATTGGATTATTTATTGGAGGCATGATTCCATTTCTGTTTGGCGCAATGGCAATGGAAGCCGTCGGCCGCTGCGCAGGAGCAGTGGTAGAAGAGGTGCGCCGTCAGTTCCGCGATATTCCAGGAATCATGGACGGTACAGGCAAGCCTGAATACGGAACAGCAGTAGACATGCTGACCACAGCTGCAATTAAAGAAATGATTATTCCCTCGCTGTTGCCGGTCATTATTCCGATCTTGGTGGGATTATTGCTGGGCCCTGCGGCACTTGGCGGCTTACTCATGGGTACGATTGTGACGGGCTTGTTTGTAGCTATTTCGATGTGTACTGGTGGCGGTGCTTGGGATAACGCCAAAAAGTACATTGAGGAAGGCCATCACGGCGGTAAAGGATCCGAGGCCCACAAAGCTGCAGTAACGGGCGATACAGTGGGAGACCCCTACAAAGATACGGCTGGACCGGCGATTAATCCGCTCATTAAGATTATTAACATTGTTGCTTTATTAATCGTTCCATTACTCCCAGTGATGGGGTAAGCGCCCGAATGATCGGCAAATAAAAAGCCGAAATGAAAGAGCCCTAAAGAAAAAACGCCCATGATGTGGGCGTTTTTTTTGGATCGACTGCTTGCAAATTATTCTAGTGTTTCTAAATAGCGCTGCGCATCTAGTGCAGCCATACAGCCAGTACCTGCGCTAGTAATAGCTTGGCGGTAAATGTGGTCTTGCACATCGCCCGCAGCAAATACGCCTTGAATATTGGTGGCGGTTGCGTTGCCGGCCAATCCGGATTGGGTTTTAATGTAACCGCCTTCCATGTCCAGCTGGCCCACGAACAGTTCCGTATTGGGCTTATGACCGATTGCAATAAATGCACCCATGACAGGGATGTCTTCTTTGCTGCCGTCCTGCTTGGCAATGCGAACGCCGGTAACGCCTTTTTCGTCACCTAATACTTCGTCTAAGGTGGCGTTCAGTTTGAGCTCGACTTTGCCCTCGGCTACTTTAGCCATCAAGCGATCAATCAAAATCGGTTCGGAGCGGAATTTATCGCGGCGATGAATCACTGTGACCTTGCGGGCAATGCCAGTAAGGTAGAGCGCTTCTTCTACGGCAGTGTTACCGCCACCAACCACGCACACGTCTTGGTTGCGGTAAAAGAAACCATCGCAGGTGGCGCAGCCAGAAACCCCGCGACCCATAAAGGCCTCTTCGCTGGGTAAGCCGAGGTATTGCGCCGATGCCCCAGTAGAAATAATTAAGGCATCGCAGGTATACGTTCCCGAGTCGCCGACGAGGCGAATGGGTTTTTCGGAGAGGGCTGCGGTATGGATGTGATCGAAAATGATTTCAGTATTGAAGCGCTCTGCGTGCTTTAAAAAACGCTCCATCAGCTCAGGCCCTTGAACGCCATCCGGGTCGGCAGGCCAGTTTTCCACATCGGTGGTGGTCATCAATTGACCGCCTTGGGCCATCCCTGTAATGAGGGTGGGTTGTAAATTGGCGCGGGCAGCATAGACTGCGGCGCTGTAGCCTGCGGGGCCAGAGCCCAGAATCAGGACTTTGCTGTGTTTCGGAGTAGTAGTCATACCCTAATTATAGGATTGCTTGATTACAATCAGGGAACATGGCTAAATCGATCCAATCCCCCAGTAAATCCAAGCTACCGCCCCAGAATAGCGGGCAGGGACGAATGCCCCGCCTTTTTCTTGAAATCCGCTGGTTTTTGACCCTGGGTCTATGCCTAGGCTTGCTCGCAGTCTTGGTAACCTATTCCAAGTCCGATCCCGCCTGGTCGCATGCCAGTTTTGAGGCGCCCAGCAATATTGGTGGTCGTTTTGGCGCATGGACTGCAGATTTATTGCTCTATATTTTTGGGGTGTCTGCCTTTTGGTGGATCGTGCTCTTTGGGCGCCGCGTGATCACCGGTTGGCGTGAGCTGTGGAGTGTTCCGTTGCCGCCCGACCTAGACGCCAAGCCCGACTCGCTGTTCGTACGTTGGCTTGGTTTTGGATTAACCCTGTGCTCGAGCATGGGCCTTGAGTCGATTCGCTTGCATTCCTTGGCAATTCCCTTGCCGAGGCCTCCTGGCGGTATCTTGGGCGAGTTAATTGGCGATCCCCTGGCGATGGCCCTCGGCTTTACCGGATCCACCGTATTGCTGCTGTTTGGCCTCTTTGCCGGCCTCTCCTTGTTTTTGCGCTTCTCTTGGCTGAACGTTGCCGAGCAGGTCGGGCGATCTTTAGAACTTGCGTATCGTCGCCTGCGGGAGCGCCGTGAACGGGTTGAGGACTTGAAGATTGGCGAGCAAGCGGCGGAAGAGCGTGAAGAGTTTGTCGAAGAAGTGCGCGGCCGGGTTGAGATTGCTCCTGCAGTCCAAATTGTGCGAGCTCCTTTGCAGATTGCCAAGAGTGTGCGGGTTGAGCGCGAGAAACAGCAACCCTTGTTTGTAGATATTCCAGATTCAGAATTACCACCCTTATCTTTATTGGACGAGGTACCTGAAGCGAAGGAAACCATTTCTGCCGATATATTGGAATTTACCTCGCGTCTGATTGAGCGCAAGCTCGACGAATTCGGTGTGGAAGTCAAAGTCATTGCAGCCTACCCAGGCCCAGTAGTAACCCGCTATGAAATCGAGCCCGCCATTGGTGTAAAGGGTAGTCAGATTGTCAATTTGTCGCGCGATCTATCGCGCTCATTAGGCCTAGTGAGCTTACGCGTAGTGGAGACCATTCCTGGTAAAACCTGTATGGCTTTGGAGCTGCCTAACCCTAGCCGCCAATCGGTTTACCTTTCCGAAATTCTCAGCTCACAGGTATATAACGACAACCATTCGCTACTCACTCTGGCCTTAGGTAAAGATATTTCGGGTAGTCCCATGGTGGCTGATTTAGCCAAGATGCCACATTGCTTAGTAGCGGGTACCACAGGCGCTGGTAAATCGGTCGGCATTAACGCCATGATTTTATCGATCTTGTTTAAAGCCAAGCCCGATGAAGTGCGCCTCATCATGATTGATCCCAAGATGTTAGAAATGGCGATGTACGACAAGATTCCGCATTTGCTATGCCCAGTGGTGACCGACATGAAGCAGGCTTTCAACGCCCTCAATTGGGCGGTGAATGAGATGGAACGCCGTTACAAACTCATGAGCAAGTTTGGTGTGCGTAATTTAGCGGGCTTTAATAAAAAGATTCTCGAGGCAGAAGAGAAGGGTGAAAAACTTACCAATCCATTTAGTCTCACGCCAGATGATCCTGAGCCAATCTACAAAGCCCCCGTGATTGTGATTGTGATCGATGAGCTCGCCGACCTGATGATGGTGTCTGGCAAAAAGATCGAAGAACTCATTGCACGGATTGCACAAAAAGCGCGCGCAGCGGGAATCCATTTAGTCCTCGCTACACAACGCCCCAGCGTAGACGTCATTACCGGTTTGATTAAAGCCAACGTACCAACGCGGATTTCCTTTCAGGTGAGCAGCAAAATTGACAGCCGTACCATCCTCGATCAACAGGGTGCAGAAGCCCTCTTGGGTATGGGTGACATGCTCTATATGGCACCGGGTACTGGCTTACCAGTTCGTGTCCACGGGGCTTTTGTGTCGGACGATGAAGTCCACCGCGTAGTGGAGTGGCTCAAGGAGAAAAGTGAAGCCAACTACATTGAGGGTGTGCTGGAAGGCGCTGATGAGTCGAATATAGATGTGCTTAGTGGCGGCGGTAGTGGTGAAGCCGATCCACTCTACGATCAGGCGGTCGCAGTAGTACTCGAGCACAGGCGCGCTTCTATTTCCTTAGTACAGCGCCACCTGCGCATTGGCTATAACCGTGCAGCCCGTTTACTAGAGGATATGGAAAAAGCCGGCATGGTCTCCAAAATGAGCGGTAGCGGTAATCGCGAAATCCTTGTCCGCGGTTCCGAATAAGTCCAATGATGCTGATGCGTTTTTTAAGTGGCGCCTTCTGTGCCGCCCTCATCGCCATACCAAGCACGTCATTCGCACAAGATGCGCAAAGCGGCGTTGAGCAATTAAGGCAATTCGTGCGGATTTCTAAAACTGCTGAAGGGGAATTTGTGCAGCAGCAGTTGCGCGCTCCAAAACCAAATGAGCCACAAGATAAAGGCCTCAAAGTCATCCGCAAAACGGAAGGGCGTTTTATATTCCAGCGTCCTGGCCGCTTTGTATGGGATACCAAAAAGCCCTTTGAGCAGCGTTTGATTGCCGATGGCAAGCAGCTCATTATGTGGGACAAGGATTTAAATCAAGCGACCTTTCGGCCTGCTGGACAGGTTTTAGCATCGACCCCGGCCGCCATCTTGTTTGGTGAAGGGGCGCTAGAGCAACACTTTGATCTGGAAGAGGGTGCTGAACGCTCTGGACTGCGCTGGGCCAATCTCAAGCCTAAGGCGAAGCCATCGGCCGGAAGTAATGACTTGCCCTATACGTCGATTGCCATTGGCATGAGCGGCGGTCTGCCTCGGGCTTTGGAGTTGATGGATGGCTTGGGTAGCGTGGTGCAGCTAAGCCTAACGCAAATTCAGCTCAATATTGCTTTGCCTGCAGGCACCTTTACCTTCACACCGCCTGCTGGCGCTGAAGTCTTGCGCTTAAAATAACGATTCGCACAAAAGTAAAAAACCATGATCGACCCCCAACTTCTTCGTAAAGACATCACTGCGGTAGCAGCCCGCCTGGCTACCCGTAAATTTATTCTGCCGGTTGAGCAATTCAAGGCTCTAGAGGCGGAGCGTAAGCAGTTACAGTCGCGCACAGAAGAGTTGCAGGCTAAGCGCAACCAACTCTCCAAAACCGTTGGCATGAAAAAAGCCAAAGGTGAGGATGCTGCCGCAGAAATGGCCGAAGCTGTTCAGGTTAATAGCGATATGGAGGCGGGCGCGAATCGCTTGACCGTTTTACAGACTGAGATCGCTGATTTTGTAGCGGGTATTCCGAATCTGCCCGATGAATCTGTTCCTGTTGGCAAAGACGAAAAAGATAACCTGGAAATTAAGCAGTGGGGCACTATTCCGACTTTTGCATTTACAGTTAAAGACCACGTTGATTTGGGCGCCCCCCTCGGCCTCGATTTTGAATCCGCCGCGAAGATCAGTGGCTCACGCTTTGTAGTTCTAAAAGGCCAGCTTGCAAAACTGCACCGCGCTTTAGCTCAATTTATGCTGGACGTGCACACCGGGCAGCATGCCTACGAAGAGTTATACGTTCCCTTCATGGTCAATGCCGCTTCGATGCGGGGCACCGGCCAGTTACCTAAGTTTGAAGAAGATCTGTTTAAGGTGCCGCGCAAAATGGGCGAGGGTGAAGAGGGTAGCCAAGAGCGGATTGAAAACTTCTATTTAATTCCTACGGCGGAAGTGCCGGTCACGAATTTAGTACGCGACACCATTACCGCAGCAGAAGCCTTGCCACTGAAGTACGTTGCCCATACCCCGTGCTTTCGGTCAGAGGCCGGCAGTTATGGCCGTGATGTGCGCGGCATGATTCGCCAGCACCAGTTTGAAAAAGTGGAGCTGGTGCAAATCGCCAAACCCGACGAATCCATGCAACTGCTAGAAGAATTAACCCGGCATGCTGAAACCATTCTGGAGATGCTCGAGTTACCCTACCGGCGTGTATTGCTTTGTACTGGCGATATGGGCTTTGGTAGTACTAAAACGTACGACCTTGAAGTGTGGATTCCGTCACAAAATGCCTACCGTGAAATCAGCTCATGCTCCAATATGGGTGACTTTCAGGCGAGGCGTATGCAGGCACGGTACAAGGTCGGTAACAACAAACCTGAGCTGCTGCATACATTAAATGGCTCGGGTTTAGCGGTAGGCAGAACGGGTGTTGCCCTGCTTGAGAATTTCCAGCAAGAAGATGGCAGTATCCGCATACCAAAAGCCTTGCAGCCCTATATGGGCGGTATCACCAGCCTAAAGCCGAAGGCATAGACTCACAACGCTATAATTGCGTTTCGGTTCGGAGAGGTGGCAGAGTGGTCGAATGTACCTGACTCGAAATCAGGCGTACTGTCAAAGGTACCGTGGGTTCGAATCCCACCCTCTCCGCCATGTATCTCCAAGTAAAGCAGCATAAAGTACTTGCTATGTGCCTAGTCGTAAAAAATGCCCCGCTATATGCGGGGTATTTTCTTTTGGTCGAGCGGACTTGCTTCTTCCATTTGGCATATGTACAATGTACATATGAATTCTCTGAAATTTGAATGGGAACCCAGAAAAGCTTCGGCCAATTTGAAAAAACACGGCATTTCGTTTGAAGAGGCAAAATCCGTTTTTTATGATGAAAGCGCGAAGTTAATTTCTGATCCCGATCATTCGGAAGATGAAGACAGATTTATTTTGCTCGGGGTAAGTCATTCTCTTCGTGTGATTTTGGTTTGTCATTGTTATCGAAGTAAGGGTAATGTCATTCGTATTATTTCGGCTCGCAAGGCAAGTCCAAATGAGTCAAAAGCTTATTAAAGGTGATGAAGATGCGTAAAGAATATGATTTCTCAAAAGCCCGTAAAAATCCATATGCTTCGATGCTTAAAAAGCCTATTACTATTAGATTAGATGAGGATTCGGTGGCCTACTTCAAATCAGTATCTGAAGAGGTTGGCATACCTTACCAAAGCCTTATCAATCTTTATTTACGCGATTGCGCTGCTTCTCATAAGAAATTAAATCTTAGCTGGAAGTAGTCTAGAGGCAGGATCAAACATCCTCGGCCCTGATCGATTCAGCTCCTGGCTACCAAGAACACCAACATCACCTTCGGACGTTTTTAGCGTCAACTTAGTATTATTGGCGATCATTGTGGGGGTGGTATCCGCCCCGTTAACCATTATCATGTAAGCAACTTAATCCATTTGGACGCTGACCATGAATGTAGCTCGTCGCAGTATCGGCCTATTACTGGTATCTCTATCTCTTTGTGTCAGCTTTGCCCATGCTGAAAGCAGGGCAGATCTTGACCGTAGCGCACGAACCGTACTCAACCAACTGGTTGCCAGTAATGCCAATGCCAAAAAGCTGAGCGAGAAAGCGGTTGCTATCTTGGTATTTCCAGTGGTGACCAAGGCTGGTTTTATTGTGGGTGGCCAATACGGCGATGGGGTTTTATTTAAACAAGGTAGACCGGCAGCCTACTACAACACTGCGGGCGGATCATATGGTTTACAGGCAGGGGCTCAGCAATTTGGCTACGTGCTGTTCTTTATGAAAGAGGCTGCTCTCAGCGCTCTGGATTCAACCCAAGGTTTTGAGGTGGGGGTAGGCCCCAGCGTTGTACTGGTAGATCAAGGCGTAGCTACTTCGACAACCACGATTACTGCCCAAAACGATATTTATGCCTTCATTACTGAGCAAAAAGGCGCCATGGCCGGTATCGGCATTCAGGGCAACAAGATTACGAAGCTTGCAAAGTAAAACAGTATCTACTGTCGATCTAGACCGCAGTTAAAGGTCTACATTATCCAGAGCGAGCGTATTGAGGTGATCCGTATCGGCCCAGCGCTCGACCGACCAAGTCTCCCCATCGAAGGCAATCCAATTTAAGGATGTATTGGGGACGATCGCTACCCGCGCCTGTTCCAATGCTTGTTTAGTAGCAATGCGGTACATCATGTCGAGGGTTCCGCCGTGGCTCACCACCAAAATAGTTTTACCTGGATGTGCGGCCACTAGCATTGCCAAGGCCTGCTGAGCCCGTTCATGAAACTGCTGAATGCTTTCACCGCCGCCTAAGTCGTGCTCGATATTTCGTGCCAGGTGTGCTTGCCATACTTCAGGCACTGCATTCGGCGCATCATCTAAACGCAGACCCTGTAACACTCCAACATGGCGCTCTCGAAAGATGGGATTAATGGTGATGCCAAGCCCCAATGCGCTCGATACTTGTTTGGCAGTATCGGCAGCGCGCTCTAAATCACTGGAGTAGAGGTGATCAAAGGCATGGCCCGCACGCTGGAGTGATTGCGCCAAAAGCTGGGCCTGCGCTTGTCCATGGCTATTGAGTGGGATATCAATGTGGCCTTGCATGCGGCGCTCGGCATTCCAGTCGGTTTCACCATGGCGGGCAAAACAAATGCGGGTGATCGTACTCATGGCTTATTGCGTAAGGGGTTTTTCAGTAGTTTGTTTGGAGATTTCAATCGCATCAAGATTAAACCCTTGTTGCTTTAAACGCTGCAATAGCGCTTCGTAAGCTTTAGGCTCAACGGTTTTGCTGCGCGACAAAATCCACAGGTATTTGCGGGTTGGCTCACTGACAGCGGCGAGCTGGTACTGCGGATCCAAATAAATCACCCAATAATTACCCCAGACAAAGGGCAGAAAGGAGAGCCAGGATGGCGCAAAGCGAACTTTTAATTTGGGCGAGTTTGCATCCCCCACTTGTTTAGCTTCACCAAGTGCATCGGTCATCGAGCCATCTTCTTTTTCGCAGCGGTTGAGAACTTGTAGCATGCCATTAGGCTGAACGGCATACGTTGCACTGGTATTCGCGATGCAGCGCTTCTGAAACCAATTGGGATACTTGGCCACTTCGTACCATGTGCCCATGTATCGCGGCACGTCCAGTGAGGCAATCGATTCGAGTGGTGCAGGCGATGTATCGCTGGATTGGGCTTGAGCCGATGCCAGCGGCACCCATGCACTAAAACTGATGCAAAGTGCAGCGATCAGCGATCGACTTAGGAGGTACGTGGTTGTGTTGGTTGTCTTCATACCAATACTTTATACCTTTCGATTGTGACCATGCCAAGACGATTACGCTATATTGATGTATGGGCAAAAAAACACGCAAAGCAAGATGAGTCGTTCATTAAAAAGAGTGCTGATTGGGCTTGGCGCGCTGATAGCCGCCTTACTGATTGGGATTGCGTATCTGAGCACCCTCATTAGCCCCACTAAGTTAACGCAGCTGCTAGTAATGGAGGTGCGTGAAGCAACGGGGCGTGAGCTAACAATCGCAGGGCCTGTGCGTTTGGGATTTTTTCCGAAGATTGCGGTGTCGGCAGAGCAAGTCAGCTTAAGCAATGCGGCCTGGGCTAAGAGTCCACAAATGGCAAGCCTAGAAAAAGTCGCTTTAGAAATCAGCCTTTTACCATTACTGAGCGGCCGCATTGAAGTAAACAGCATTCAATTGGCGGGATTGACTCTGAACTTAGAAACCAATGCAAAGGGCGATGGCAATTGGGCGATGGGCAACCTTGCTTCGCCCAATGGCATAGCAGCCTCATCCTCGACTGGTGCACCGCAAGCCAATCCTCCAAAAGTATCCAGCGACGCCGATGCGGCAGACCGCAATACAGTGTTAATTGAGAACCTCAATTTGATCAATGGCCAGATCCGTTACCAAGCCAGTGGCGCTGCTGTTACTAGCTATGGGATTTCACGTTTGTCGATGCAAAAGAGCGGCAGCGATACCGTGATCAGCGCGGATGTAAAGCAGGATACGCTTGCGATTGCCATTAAAGGCAAGATGACCTCGATACGAGAGGTCATGCGCAGCATAGGGGCGGAAGCAATCGACGTTAATTTTGATTTTGAAGTGGCGCTGGGCGGTAAGCCAACACAACTCAAGGGAACGGCGGCGCTCAATCCAAGCAATCCTAGTCAGTTTGATGTTTCGTTTAAAGCAGGCGAGCTGGATTTGTCCGCTATCCCAGCATTTGCCTCCCCCCCATCACCTACAACATCAGCACCTGCTAAGCCAACGCTTGCAGCATCCAGCACAAATACGTCTGCTACCAAAGTACTCAATACCATCGCCCCAGTTAGCCAGACTCCAGCGGCAGCGCGTGTTGCCGAGCGTTTTTTTAGCGATACGCCATTGCTGCTCGATGATCTGCCCAACGGCAATGGCACACTGAATGTGGATATTGCTCAGTTAGTACTTCCCAGCAAAGTGGTGCTCAAAAAAGTAGTCATGTTGGTTCGCCTAAGTCCGCAGCAGATCGATGTTCCCAAGGCGGCATTTCAGCTCGGCAATGGCCAGTTTGATGGTTCTGCGCGTATTGCTAATACACAGAGTTCGCCTAACTGGTCATTCAAAGGCCGGGCTAGTGGCTTTACCTTAGAGCAATTGCTGGCCTCAACCGATTCCAAAGGAAAAGTGAGTGGCGGTGATATGCGCGCTGCATTTAATCTGACCAGCAGCGGTAAAAGTCTGCACCAAATTGCCTCTAGCTTAAATGGCCAAAGCCAGATTACGATTGGCAGCGCGCGCCTTGCGTCAAGCTTCATGAATCAAGGTGGTGATGTATTCATTACGCTGTTTGATGCGATTAATCCGATGCGCAAGAAGAGCAATCAAACAACCCTCGAGTGCGCAGTAGCCTATTTGCCAGTCAAAAACGGGGTGGTTACCGTTCGGGATTCCATCGGCGTTGAAACCGACCGTTTAAATATTGTTTTAAATGGATCCGTTAATCTGAACAGCGAACAGATTAATTTAGCGTTTTACCCCAAAGAAAAATCAGGACTAACCGCAGGCCTTGATTTGGCTAGTCTAGTGCGTTTACAGGGTAGCTTGGTCAAGCCACAGGTTGGGATCAACAAGGAGGCGGCAGTGCATCAAGCCTTGGCGCTGGGCCTCGGATTTTTAACGGGCGGCGCATCAATCGTCGCTCAGAATGCGGAAGGGGTAATGCATAAACCCCATCCCTGCCGTGAGGCTATGCACAGTTGGGATCGTATTTAACGACGCTCGTAACGCACTTGGGTTTTGAAAACGCTGGCGCCAATAAAAAGACTAAATACAGAAATAAAGATTCCCGCAAAGAATGCGGTCCAAAAGCTGGAGATCGTAAAGCCACTCACCACGGTTGAGACCAGCATTAAGACGAGTGCATTAATCACCAGCAAGAAGAGGCCCATCGTTAATGCTGTGAGTGGCAACGTGAGCAAAATGAGGATGGGTTTCACAATCGCATTGGCAAAGCCCAATACCAGGGCAGCAACAATGAGTGCGGCTGCGCCATCAAACTGAATGCCATCAAAAATAAAACTCGTCACCCACAGAGAGAGGGCGGTTAGGCCCCATTGCGCGAAAAAGGGGAGGAGGTTTGGCATAGTGAGGCGCTTTCTGGATAGGGGTGCAATTGATCTTACCAGTCGAAGGTGCCTGAAATCGCCTCCATCCGCATTAAAAAGCCAATTCCTTTAGTAAATTTGGCATTTTTAGGATGGGGTGTTTATACTGTGTTTTTATACAGTACTTTAACGAAAAGCCACCATGAATTCCCCCGTTTTAAGACCGATTCAGGCTATTTCTGAGTTGGGGCTGAGCCAAACCCCCGAACGCTTTGCCTTTGATGCGCCACCCGCCGAGTTGCGCCTACTGGTGCATGGCTTATCTGCCGGCTTTCCCTCACCTGCAGGGGATTATGTCGAGGATGCGCTCGACCTCAATCAGTACTTGATTCAGAATAAGCCTGCCACCTTTTTGTTTACGGTGCGCGGCGATTCGATGATGGGCGCCAGCATTGAAGACGGCGATAAGGTGGTGGTGGACCGAGCCCTCAAGCCTAAGCACCAAGACATCGTTGTCGCCGTTGTCAATGGCGACTACACCATTAAGCGCTTGTATAAATACCGCGGCACGATTGAGCTGCGCCCCGAAAATCCCAATTACCCCGCAATCACATTTACGGATGGTGCTGAGTTGCAAGTCTGGGGTGTGGTGATTGGCGTAGTGCGTAAGTACAGTAATAAAAAAGTGCTGCATGCTGAGCAGCACGATATTAGCCATTCTGGATGATGGAGGCAGCGATGGGGGTAGCGTCACGCGCAGCGCATTTTGCTTTAGTGGACGTCAATAACTTTTACGTTTCATGTGAGCGGGTATTTCAGCCGCGCCTAGAGCGAGTGCCGCTGGTGGTGTTATCCAATAATGATGGCTGCGCCGTAGCGCGCAGCAGCGAAGTCAAAGCCTTGGGTGTGAAGATGGCAACGCCCTGGTTTTTACTCAAGGACTTAGCTGCCCAGCATGGCATACAAGCCTTATCGTCAAACTACACCTTATACGGTGATATGAGTGAGCGCGTGGTTTCGATCTTGCGGGACTTTTCGCCAGACATGGAGGTCTATAGCATTGACGAAAGCTTCTTGCGCATCGATGCCGTCACCCATCTTTATCCAAGCTCAATTGCAATGGGAGAGATCATGCGCAGTCGTATTCGGCAATGGACTGGATTGCCGGTGTGCGTGGGCATGGGCGCTTCTAAAACCTTGGCTAAGTTAGCCAATCATCTGGCCAAAAAAAATCCGGTATTCAATGGGGTGTGTGATCTAAATAGGCTAACAGCTAAAGAGCTAGCGCATTGGCTATCAATCACTGAAGTCGGTGAGGTGTGGGGAGTGGGCCGTCAAATTTCCTTACGCCTGCAGGCGATGGGTATTCAGACGGTATGGGATTTGCGCTGCACCTCACCAAAAACCCTGCGTACTCATTTTGGTGTGGTGATGGAGCGTACGTGCAGTGAGCTCAATGGCATATCGTGTTTAGAGCTTGAGGAAGTGCTGCCAGCAAAGCAACAAATTATTGCGTCACGTAGTTTTGGTAGGGCGGTGACCAGCCGAGTAGAGCTTGAGGAATCAGTCGCGACGCACATGGCTAGGGCCTGCGAAAAGTTGCGTGCGCAATCGTCGGTGGCAGCGATGATTCAAGTATTTGTACGCACCAATCGATTTAAGCCGGGTGAGCCGCAATACAGTCCGAGCATTGCGATTGGGCTAGTGGAAGCATGCGACGACACGCTGGTATTGACGGATGCCGCGCTGACCGGTTTGCGGCGGATTTTTAAAGCTGGCTATCGCTATAAAAAAGCCGGCGTTGTGCTGAGCGGGATTTCAGAAAAGGCGCAGCAGCAACCGAGCTTATTTGATGACCGTAGCTGGAATCACAAATCAGCCGAGTTGATGAAGGTAATGGACACCCTTAATACCCGTTTTGGAAAAAAGACCGTGCATTCTGCGGCAATGGGCAATACCACGGGCTGGGCTATGCGTTCGGAGAATCGCTCGCCCCATTACACCACTTGCTGGGATGAATTGCCGTTTGTCAGCTAAGCCAGCTGGGTTTGCTAAGATTCAGGCTTATTTCGCCGCCCTAATCAATTTTTGACCCTCAATTTATGTCCATTCTCGCCATTGCTTTAGCCGTTTTATTGGGCTTATATCTCTTAATTAAGATCCTAGGTCGCCGTAGCGCAATCCGCCTGATGGTCGAAAATTACGGCTTAATCCCCGAAAAACTGGCCCCATTGAGTGATCGGGAGATTAAGGAGTTACTAGCCAAACTCCACCACATGGCAGAAAAAGGCCAATCGGTTGCCCTGGAAACGGCTACCCGGCCTTATCGCTAGAAACACACAGTTTCCCGATGACCAGTATCATTGTGGGTTATTGCTTACATTACTAAGGAGATAGCATGCCTAGCTTGCTTCCAAACGTTGATCCCGATGGACTGCTCGAGTTTTCAGTGGTCTATACCGACCGCTCGCTCAACCACATGTCCGAAGAGTTCAAAAAAGTCATGGTGGATATCTCCAGCGTACTGAAAGATGCCTATCAGGCTAGCTCGGCGATTGTTGTTCCCGGTAGTGGCACATTTGGTATGGAAGCAGTGGCACGTCAATTTGCAAACCAAGAAAAGATCTTGGTATTACGTAACGGTTGGTTTAGCTACCGCTGGACGCAAATTTTCGATATGGCCAATATCACCCAAGACATTCATGTGATTAAGGGTAAGCAAGTCGAAAACGCGACTCAGGCGCCGTATGCACCCGCCCCGATTGAAGAGGTGGTGGCCTACATTAAAAAAGAGAAGCCAGCCGTTGTCTTTGCCCCGCACGTAGAAACCTCAGCTGGCATCATCTTGCCAGCGGATTACCTGCGCGCAGTCGGTGATGCAGTGGAATCGGTTGGTGGCTTATTTGTACTCGATTGCATCGCCTCTGGAGCGATGTGGGTTGACATGAAGGCCTGCAAGGTAGACGTTGTAATCAGCGCGCCGCAAAAGGGTTGGAGCAGTTCGCCATGCTGTGCCTTAATTGGCCTGAGCGCACGGGCACGCACCAAGATCGACAGCACCCAGAGCACCAGCTTTTCAACGGATCTGAAAAAGTGGTTGCAGATCATGGAAACCTATGAAAACGGTGGTCACGTGTACCACACCACGATGCCTACCGATGCCTTGAAGATTTTACGTAATGTGATGCAAGAGACTCAAGCCTTGGGCTTTGCTCACTTGCGCGAACAGCAAATCGAGCTGGGTAAAAAAGTACGTGCGATGTTGGTTGAGCGTGGCTACCCATCAGTGGCTGCTCCGGGATTCCAGGCGGCTGGTGTGGTGGTGAGCTACACCGAAGATCCGGATATTCAGACCGGCAAGAAATTCATTGCCTTGGGCTTGCAAACCGCTGCGGGCGTGCCCTTGCAGTGCGACGAGCGCCCAGACTTTAGAACCTTCCGCATCGGTTTATTTGGTTTAGAGAAATTGACGCACGTGGATCGCACTGTGGCCCATCTTGAAAAAGCCATGGACCAGATTCAGTCGGTGGCTGCTGTAGCAGCCTAATTGCGGTTTAGTAGTGGGGCGGTATTTCGTCGCGCAGGTCTCTAGCGTCGCTACCGCCACCCAGTCCTTCAGAGCCGCTTGCGCTCATCTGCTCCTTCAGTGACTTGATCTCGCGGTACAAATATTCAATTTGCTGCTGTTGTTTATAGATGGTCTGATTCAGGTTCTCAATCAAGTCCTCTGCAAAACTGAGCTTCACTTCTACATTGGTAATGCGTTCTTCGTTTGACATGGCATCGCCTCCTAATTGGTTTGGGCCACCACTACAAAGCGGCCATCTTCCATTTCAGCTTGAGGCCGAATCCAAAAATCATGGGTTTGCAGGGATTCATACACATAGGCGGGCGCTAAGTCGGCTTCGATATTAGCTAAACACACTACCCGATAGAAGCCGCCAGTCTTCACATGCCTGAGTTGGGTATTGGGCGCAAAGCGTCCATCGGATGCTTGTGCCATGCGGGGTTTTTGCGTCATCACATACTTTCTTTTATGATCAAGTCACATTACAGCATGCATTGATTAGCAGAATACCTTTTCCTTATAAAGCCAGCCATGTCGATTCCCTATTCGATTCTCGATTTATCCCCGATTCCCGAGGGTGGAACCGCGGCTGATGCGCTCCGTAACTCGCGTGATTTAGCGCAGCATGCGGAAGAGTGGGGGTATTCGCGCTACTGGGTGGCTGAGCACCACAATATGACCGGCAATGCGAGCTCGGCTACGGCAGTATTGATTGGATACATTGCCGAGGGCACAAAGACGATTCGTATTGGCTCGGGCGGCATCATGTTACCCAATCATGCCCCTTTGGTGATCGCTGAACAATTTGGCACACTGGCATCTCTTTATCCTGGCCGAATTGAGCTCGGGCTTGGCAGGGCGCCAGGCACCGATCAGATGACGGCCCAGGCGCTGCGCCGTGATTTGCAGGGCAGTGATCATGCGTTTTCACAAGACGTACAAGAACTGCAGCAATACTTTGCGCCCGATCAAGCAGGTCAGCACGTGCGCGCCATTCCGGGAGTCGGTTTAGAGCTGCCCATCTGGATACTTGGTTCTAGCTTATATGGCGCGCAATTAGCCGCAGAGTACGGCCTGCCTTATGCCTTTGCATCGCACTTTGCGCCCGATTATTTGCAAGAGGCCATCCAGACCTACCGCACGCACTTCCGTCCATCGGCACAACTCAGTAAGCCCTATGCTGTATTTGGGGTAAATGTGATTGCGGCCGATACCGACGAAGAGGCGCAGTATTTGTTTACCACCCTGCAGCAGCATTACACGCGGGCACGGCGCAATACCCGTGGGCAGTTGCCGCCGCCCATTGCGGACATTGATTCATTTTGGGAGCCCCATGAAAAGGCCGGCGTGATGCGATCCTTAGCCTGCTCGGTAGTTGGCTCACCAAAAACCATACGCCATGGATTACAACGCTTATTGGAAATCAGTGGGGCCGATGAGGTTTTAGTTGCAGGTCAAATTTACGACCATGCGGCGCGCCTGCGCTCGTTTCAGATTGCAGCCGAAGTGATTCATAGTTTGGAGTCTGATGTTCTGGCAAGCGCTAGCTAAGTAGTACCTGAAGGCAATCGTACTGATTGCTAATCTCAACGCCGTGAAGCTTCGCAATGGCACCTAACTCCAATACGCGCAAATCCTTGCTCAATAGTAAAGCTGGACGAATACTGTAGGCCATATCGATAAAGACTTGATCATCAGGGTCGCGGCACGTAAATGGGGCCGGCTCAATCGCCATATCCTCAAGCAGTCTAGAGCTAGTCTCCCATGCCTGCACAATGGTTGCTTGATCTTCTCGGTTTAGCTTGAAAGTCGGACGCCCAATGACGTCGATCAGTTCTGCCATCGACGCTGGCGTTCTTACTGCATCGACTAACCTGGCATCAAGTAGCAGCCGAATCGGCTCAGCACTGGGGTCTTTAAACACCAGTAGATCCAAAATGACATTGGTGTCCAGCACCAAGCGCGGTTTTAGATCAGCCAAGACAGTATTCACTTTTTTAGTAAATACCTTAGTTAGCAGATGCTTTCCAGATCTCGGGAACCACGGTGACTTGACCTTGATCTGCCGAGACCAGCATCTCGCCATCTTGAATATTGATGTGAATGATCATGCTGCGTTCCACTAATGCAATTAAAGCCTTCGACTGCTCTTCGGGTATTGCGACAATACTTAAATTACGGGCGCGCTCTAACTTATTTTTGATGCCATCCCACCAGAGTTTGCTGGTATTGCCGGCATAGCAATAGACTGCTACTTGGTCTGATCGACCACAGGCTTTCAGAATACGCCGCTCGTCGGGTTGACCAATATCAATCCACAGATTGATGGCGCCGGTCAGGTCTTTCACCCAAATATCAGGCTCGTCGGTATCGCTTAACCCTTTGGTAAAAACCAAATGCTCTTGGGCATTGAGCGCAAAGGCAATGATGCGAATCATCATGCGCTCATCAGTCTCAGACGGATGCTTTGCAATGGTTAAGGGGTGGCTGGCATAGTAATGGCGATCGCCATCGGATATATGGAGCTCTGCTTTATGAATGGTTGCGCGCAATGCCATGAAAAGATCCCTAGATTAATCCGCTGTTTGCCCTAATTGGCCGCAGAAAACAGACCATCATAATCCCCTTGGGGTATTAGGGCGCTGGAGCGCCCAGAACCAGCCGCATGCACTGATGGGGAATGCCCACTTCGTCAAAGATGGCACCATCCGGTTTAAATTGCAGTTTGGCGTAGAAAGGCGCCGCACTTTGCTGTGCATGGAGCTCAAATATACTTGCGCCTTGCATCATGCCGGCGCGGATCGCCTCGCCGAGCAAGGCCGTTCCAATACCTTGTCCACGAAAGTCTTTTAGCACCGCCATGCGTCCAATCTTGGCTTTACTGGGATCCTGCTCGTCTAGATAGATTCGTGCGGTAGCAACGCACTGGTCGTCGACGAAGGCCAGTACATGCTCGGCAATCGGATCATAGTCGTCAATTTCCAATTCGGCAGGAATGCCTTGTTCTTCGACAAAAACCGCATAGCGAATGGCGTATGCCGCATCGCGCGCTGCCAACCAAGACTGGGTTTCAATTGCAATCATGTGCGTACAGATTTAAATGATGGCCAATCGGCTGGCCCGCGTCGGCGATGGAAAGAGGGCGTCCAATTGAGTCAAGGTGGCAGCACTCAATTGGATTTGACTTGCCTGCCAGTTTTCTTCAACGCGGGCGATATGGGTTGATTTCGGAATGGCGACGGCATGGGGGTGGCGCAAAATCCACGCCAGTGCCATCTGGGCGGAAGTAAAGCCATGCTCAGCAGCGAGTAATGATAAGCCGGCGTGCTGTGCGAGATTGCCGGTACCCAATGGCGAGTACGCCATGAGCGCGACATTTAGCGTATTCATGGCGGGCAGCAAATCAAACTCAATGCCGCGCTCATTAAGGGCGTAATACACCTGATTACTTTTGCAACCAGAGGGAGCACCGACATTCTCTTCTGCTTTGCGCCAGGACTGAAGTGCTTCTTGATTAAAGTTGCTCACACCAAAATGGCGAATCAGCCCGCGCTCTTGAAGGGTTAAAAAGCCTTCGATTGTGCTCTCGTAAGAATGGCTACCTTGCCAGTGCAAGAGGTAGTGATCCAGGTAGTCGCATTGCATGCGCCGCAAACTGGCTTCGCAGGCTTTAATCGTGCCATTCTTACTAGCGTTGTGTGGCAGTACCTTGGAGACTAAAGTCACTTCAGTACGGCGACTGGAGGCGAAGGGGCCTAGCGCCTTACCGACTAGTGATTCGGCAACGCCATTGGCGTACATCTCTGCGGTATCAATTAGCCGGTATCCCACCTCTAGGGCATGGGCAATGGCTGTGCACTCCACTTTTGCCTGACTGGGATCTTCGCCCATTTGCCATGTACCTAGGCCGATGCGAGATTGAAACAGGGGTGTGGATTGCATGGCATCTAATATAACCAAAAAATAGCCGTCGTAGCAGATGATTACTTACCACCCAAGACTGTGTATCGTATAGCCCTATGATTCGAATTACCGAGCTGCGCCTTGCGATTGACCATGCCCCAGAAGCGCTGGAGGAGGCAATCGTGCGCTTTCTTAAAATTACCCCAAAAGACGTGATCTCCTTTGAGGTATTTAAGCGCAGCTATGACGCACGTAAAAACGTAGCCTTGGCATTCATCTATACCGTCGATGTTTCAGTGAAAGACGAGGTGCAGGTATTAACGCGATTTTCTGGTAGCGTCCATGTGCGACCATCGCCCGATACCCGATATCACTTTATAGCGAAAGCACCTCAAAAAATGGAGCAGCGGCCAGTCGTCATCGGCTTTGGTCCCTGCGGTATTTTTGCAGCACTACTGCTTGCGCAAATGGGCTTTAAGCCGATTGTCTTGGAGCGTGGAAAAGCAGTGCGTGAGCGCACCCAAGATACGTGGGGCTTGTGGCGCAAGAGCACCCTCAATCCAGAGTCCAATGTGCAATTTGGCGAAGGCGGTGCCGGCACCTTTTCCGATGGCAAATTGTGGAGCCAGGTTAAAGATCCGAAGTTTTACGGACGCAAGGTATTGCATGAGTTTGTTAAGGCGGGTGCCCCTGAAGAAATTTTGTACGTTGCCAAACCCCACATCGGTACCTTTCGCTTAGTCGGCGTGGTTGAAAAAATGCGCCAAGAGATCATTACGCTGGGTGGTGAAATTCGCTTCTCCCAAAAAGTAACGGGCTTTGATATTGAGGACCAGCAGATTCGTGGTGTTCGGCTAGAGAATGGCGAGCATATTGTTGCCGACCAGGTCATATTGGCTTTGGGTCACAGTGCGCGCGATACCTTTCAGGCCTTACATGACGCTGGTGTGTATTTAGAGTCAAAGCCATTTTCCATTGGATTTCGGATTGAGCATCCCCAGTCGATGATCGATAAGGCACGCCTGGGTCCGCATGCGGGTAATGCGTTGATTGGCGCAGCCGATTACAAATTAGTACACCATGCCAAAAATGGGCGTTCCGTCTATAGCTTTTGCATGTGCCCTGGTGGCACGGTAGTAGCCGCCACTTCCGAGCCGAACCGTGTAGTGACCAATGGCATGAGTCAGTATTCGCGCAATGAGCGCAATGCGAATGCCGGCATCGTGGTGGGCATTACCCCAGAAGATTATCCGGGCGGCCCAATGGCTGGAATTGAATTTCAGCGCGCCATTGAATCCAAGGCATTTGAGCTCGGCGGTAAAAATTACGAAGCCCCCGGTCAATTGGTTGGGGATTTTCTGGCGCAACGGCCCTCCACTCATTTTGGTGCGGTATTGCCATCCTATAAACCCGGTGTGCATTTAACGGATCTGGCTAGCAGCTTGCCCGACTATGCGATTGAGGCCATTCGAGAAGCGATTCCTGCGTTTGAAAAACAGATCCCCGGTTTTTCAATGAGCGATGCCGTGCTGACTGGCGTTGAAACCCGTACCTCATCGCCTTTGCGGATCACGCGCGGCGCAAATTACCAAAGCTTGAATATCAAAGGCCTTTATCCCGCGGGAGAGGGCGCAGGCTACGCTGGCGGCATTATGTCCGCCGGAATTGATGGCATCAAAGTCGCCGAGGCCCTGGCGTTGGCTTATTTAGACCAGCACTCCAACTAGGGATAGGCTTAACCATGGCGTTTATCGGCCTGGGTTTTCAGAACAGACGATAATGCGGCATGGCTTTAATCGTACTTACAGATGCAAAACTGGCTTTTGGCCACGTTGACTTACTCGCTAACACGGCCTTTACACTTGAATCCGGTGAGCGCGTTGGCTTAATTGGTCGCAATGGCACTGGCAAATCATCCCTTCTGAAAATTCTGGCTGGCATGGAAAAGCTGGATGACGGCTTATTGCAATACCAACAAGGCTTGCGTATTGCCTACGTGCCCCAAGAGCCGATCTTTGAGGCGACTGAAACCGTATTCGATGCCGTCTCGAAAGGCGTATCCCAAGCAAAATCCTTGCGGGAGGAGTACGAGGCCCTGAGCGTAGGCGATTGGGATGATGCATCCCATCAGCGACTCGATGAGCTGCAATCGGCCTTAGAGGCTGTTAGCGGCTGGAATTGGGAGCAGCGCGTCCACGAGACCCTCGATCGCTTGCATCTCCAAGCCGAGATGAAAATCACCGCATTATCGGGCGGCACTAAAAAGCGCGTCGCCTTAGCCCAAGCCTTGGTTGCGGTTCCAGACGTACTGCTGCTGGATGAACCAACCAACCATTTAGACTTGGACTCCATCGCGTGGCTAGAGGAGTTATTAAAAGAGTATCAAGGCTCTGTCGTATTAATTACCCATGACCGCGCATTCTTGGATGCGGTTTGTACCCAAATCGTGGAACTGGATCGCGGTATTCTGCGCGGCTATCCTGGTAATTTTTCTGCTTACGAGGTCTTAAAAGACCAAGAGCTCAATGCGGAATCCTTAGCTAATGCAAGAGCCGATAAACTGCTAGCGCAAGAAGAGGTGTGGATACGTAAAGGGGTTGAGGCTAGGCGTACGCGCAGCGTTGGCCGGATCGCTCGCTTGGAAAAGTTACGCGCCAGTCGCGCACAGCGTCGCGA
>JBIJAM010000045.1:0-11069 GCA_044345755.1 Polynucleobacter sp.
GCCTGGGACACCCCTTCTGGCGTTGGTTTGGCCTCAAACCCTTGATAGAGGGCGATAAACGTCACCACAACACCAAATACAACACTCTTAATTAAACCGTTGCCAATATCGGAGAAGAGATCAACGCCACCCTGCATTTGTGACCAAAACGCACCCGAGTCAACGCCAATTAATGGAACGCCTACAAAGTAACCGCCAACCACACCAACCGCAGTAAAGATGGTTGCCAAAATCGGCATGGAAATAATGCCAGCCCATAGGCGCGGGGCCACCACACGGCTTAAAGGATCAACCGCCATCATCTCCATTGCACTCAGCTGCTCGCCCGCCTTCATCAGACCAATTTCTGCGGTCAGCGAAGTGCCTGCCCTGCCCGCAAACAGGAGAGCAGTAATGACGGGTCCCAACTCACGCGTGAGCGACAAGGCAACCAATAAACCCAATGCTTGTTCTGAGCCATAGCGATTCAAGGTGTAGTAGCCCTGTAGGCCCAATACAAAGCCAACAAATAAACCAGAGACCGCAATAATCACAAAGGAGTGATTGCCAATAAATAGGATTTGATCCGAAACCAAGCGTGGGCGCTTTAACAGCGGAGCGGAGCGCAGCATGACGGCAATAAACATGCGCGTTGCATGCCCCAAGCTCACAATATTGCTGCGGATAAAAAATCCAAGATCACCAAGCAAATCGATGGTTTTACGTATGATCATCGCGCATCCATCTCAACAGCAAAATCATCTATGAGGTCTGCGCCAGGATAATGAAATGGCACCGGTCCATCGGGTGAGGCATCCAAGAACTGGCGCACAAATGGATCACTGGAGCGATTGAGCTCATCGGGCGTGCCTTGGGCGCCAATGCGTCCATTAGCAATGAAGTACACGTAATCTGCAATCGCAAAGGTTTCTTCGACATCGTGGGTCACCAAAATACTAGTGGCGCCAAGCGCGGTATTCAGATCACGTATTAAGCGCGCTGTAATGCCAAGCGCAATTGGGTCTAAGCCGGCAAACGGCTCGTCATACATGATGAGTGGTGGATCGAGTGCAATCGCGCGCGCGAGTGCTACCCGCCTTGCCATACCGCCCGAGATTTGCCCGGGCATCAAATCGCGGGCGCCACGCAAACCGACTGCATTGAGTTTCATGAGCACCAGGCTGCGTAACAAATCTTCGCTGAGGTTGGTATGCTCCCGCAGCGGAAAGGCGACATTTTCAAAAACGCTAAGGTCGGTAAACAGGGCGCCAAACTGAAACAGCATGCCCATACGCCGGCGCGCCCGCATTAACTCCGCACTACTCATTTGACCGACATTGCTGCCTTCAAATAAAACCTTACCCTCAGTTGTCGTAACTTGACCGCCAATTAATCGCAGGACGGTCGTTTTTCCACAACCCGAGCCGCCCATCACGGCGACTACCTTACCGCGACGAAACTCCATATTGAGGCCCGACAGAATCTGGCGCTCACCCGGCGCATAGGAAAAGTTAACGTCCTGAATCGAGACAACAACATCCTCTTTGCTGGTCTGGCTTTGCGGAAATTCAGATTGATTCAATGCGTGTCTTTATAAATGGAGATCAATTACTTGATTTTAAAGCGGCAATACCGATGAACCCATCAAATATGAATCGACTGCATGCGCACACTGGCGGCCTTCCCGAATCGCCCAAACTACCAAGGACTGACCTCGACGCATATCGCCGGCAGCAAATACCTTGGCTACATTGGTTTGGTAGGCCTTTTGACCTTCAACATGGGCCTTCGCATTACCGCGCGCATCTTTATCGACGCCAAATGCATTCAATACCTGCTGAGCAGGAGATACAAAACCCATGGCCAATAAAACAAGGTCAGCCTTGATCTCAAACTCCGAGTTTGGCACTTCCGCCATCTTGCCGCCTTGCCACTCCAAACGAACACCAATGAGTTTTTCAACCTTGCCGTTTTTGCCCTCAAAGCGTTTAGTGCCTACCGACCAATCCCGCTCACAGCCTTCTTCATGCGATGACGACGTGCGCAACTTGGTAGGCCAATACGGCCAAACCAAGGGTTTGTTTTCTTCCTCGGGTGGCTGGGGTAGCAACTCAAATTGGGTAACGTGATTCGCGCCGTGGCGATTCGATGTGCCAACGCAATCAGATCCTGTATCGCCGCCGCCAATTACAACAACGTGCTTATCCGTTGCGCGAATGCCATTTTGTGAATCGCCTGCGACTTCTTTATTTTGCGGAATCAAGAATTCCAAAGCGTAATGAATGCCTTCCAGTTCGCGTCCGGGCACTGGCAAATCGCGCGGCTGCTCTGCGCCGCCACTAATAATGACGGCATCAAAGTCCTTCATTAATTGCTCTGGCGTGACTGTCTTATTGGAATAGTTTTTTACTTCTGCGCCAACCGCCTCTTTGCCAACATAAACGCCGGTAGCAAAGATAACGCCTTCGGCTTGCATTTGTTCCACGCGGCGATCAATCAACCACTTTTCCATCTTGAAATCAGGAATACCATAACGTAGTAAGCCACCAACCCGATCGTTCTTCTCATATACGGTGACATCATGACCGACGCGCGCTAATTGCTGCGCTGCCGCCATACCAGCAGGGCCCGACCCAACGATGGCTACTTTTTTACCGGTTTTGGTTTTGGATGGCATGGGTTTAACCCAACCACTTTCCCAGGCCCGATCAATAATGGCGTGCTCAATCGACTTGATGCCAACCGCATCGCGATTAATGCCCAGTGTGCAAGCAGACTCGCATGGCGCCGGGCAAATACGGCCGGTAAATTCTGGAAAGTTGTTCGTGGAGTGCAATACCTCAATGGCGTTTTTCCAGTCGCCCTGAAATACCAGCTCATTAAAGTCCGGAATGATGTTGTTAACTGGACAACCGTTATTGCAAAACGGAATACCGCAGTCCATGCAGCGTGCACTTTGGACCTTGGCCTCGTCATCGCTCAGCGCCGTAATGAATTCTTTGTAATGGTGCAGGCGCGTTACAGGAGCCTCGTAGGTTTCCTTGACGCGCTCAAACTCCATAAATCCAGTGACCTTACCCATCTCAACTACTCCTTCAATATCGTGTTGTTACTTAAGCAATCGCTTTTGCATTTTTTTGTGCTTTTTCCCAAAGCTCACCCAAGGCGCGTTTGTATTCGGTGGGGTGTACTTTGATAAAGCGGGTACGTGCCTGATCCCAGTCGGCTAGCAAGGCCTTCGCACGCTCAGATCCGGTATGCCGGAAATGACGCTCAATTAAGGCTTTTAAAATATGCTCATCGCTCAGGCGCTGACCGCCATCCTTCACATCGATCGGTGCATGCCATTGGGCTTCAGGAATACTCGCAACCTGCTCTGCATGGGGAAGTACTTTTTCTAAAGTAGCCATGCTGGTATTGCAGCGCTTTGCAAACAATCCATCTTCGTCATAGACATAAGCGATACCGCCGCTCATGCCGGCTGCAAAGTTGCGTCCGGTTTCACCCAGAACAACCACCGTACCACCCGTCATGTATTCACAACCGTGATCGCCCGTACCTTCGACGACTGCGGTAGCGCCGGAGTTGCGTACTGCAAAACGCTCACCAGCCACGCCATTAAAGAAAGCTTCGCCGCCAATCGCACCATACAAGACGGTATTGCCAACAATGATGTTCTTCGCAGTATCGCCGCGGAACTCATGCGGTGCGCGCACGATGACACGCCCACCCGAAAGGCCTTTACCAACATAATCGTTGGCGTCGCCAACCAAATCCAAGGTAACGCCATGGGCCAAAAATGCAGCAAAACTTTGACCGGCTGTGCCATTTAACTGGATGTGAATGGTGTCATCTGGCAAGCCAGCATGGCCATAGCGCTGCGCGATTTCACCGGAGAGCATTGCGCCTACCGTACGGTTCACGTTCTTCACAGGAACAATGAAGGACACTTTCTCGCCACGATCCAATGCAGGCTCGCTCTTTTCAATCAGAATATGGTCTAAAGCAGTGCCGAGGCCGTGATCCTGCGTGAGCACTTGATAACGCGGCACATCAGCTGGTACAGCAGGGGCTGCAAAAATCTTGCTGAAGTCCAGTCCATGGGTTTTCCAGTTATCAATGCCCTTACGGGTATCGAGCAAGTCAACGCGGCCAATCAGATCGTCAAACTTACGTATACCTAATTGCGCCATGATTTCACGTGCCTCTTCTGCAACAAAGAAGAAGAAATTAACCACGTGCTCGGGTTTGCCAGCAAACTTTTTACGCAGCTCTGGATCTTGCGTGGCTACGCCAACTGGGCAGGTGTTTAAATGACACTTACGCATCATGATGCAACCTTCCACTACTAGTGGTGCAGTAGCAAAACCAAATTCATCCGCGCCAAGTAAGGCACCAATCACCACATCACGACCGGTTTTCATTTGACCGTCGGCCTGCACCCGAATACGGCTACGTAAACGATTGAGTACCAAGGTTTGCTGGGTTTCAGCAAGGCCAAGCTCCCATGGGGAACCGGCATGCTTAATTGACGACAAGGGGGATGCGCCGGTACCGCCATCATGGCCCGCGATCACCACGTGATCTGCTTTGGCTTTTGCAACGCCAGCAGCAACCGTACCCACACCCACTTCGGATACAAGCTTGACGGATACATCAGCAGCTGGATTGACGTTCTTGAGATCGTGAATCAATTGCGCAATGTCTTCAATCGAATAAATATCATGGTGCGGCGGCGGAGAAATCAAACCCACGCCCGGTACCGAGAAACGTAACTTACCAATGTAGTCCGATACCTTGCTACCAGGCAGCTGACCGCCCTCGCCGGGTTTTGCACCCTGCGCCATTTTGATTTGCAACTGATCGGCTGAGCGCAGGTACTCGGTCGTTACACCAAAGCGACCCGATGCTACCTGCTTGATTTTTGAGCGCAAGGAATCGCCATCTTCTAATGGGATATTGGCTTCCACCACATCACTACCCAAAATACTTGCGAGACTTTCGCCTTTTCGAATCGGAATACCTTTGAGTTCGTTTTTGTAGCGATTGGGATCTTCGCCGCCCTCTCCTGTATTGGACTTACCACCAATGCGGTTCATGGCAATTGCTAAGGTTGCATGCGCTTCGGTCGAGATGGAGCCCAAGGACATCGCGCCGGTTGCAAAGCGCTTCACGATCTCTTTAGCAGACTCTACTTCATCCAGTGGAATGGCTTTAACGGGGTCAACTTTAAACTCAAATAAACCACGCAAGGTCATCTGACGCTTGCTTTGATCATTGATGATGTTAGCGTACTCTTTGTATGTCTGGTAGCCCTTGTCAGAGCCAGTGCGGGTTGCGTGTTGCAACTTTGCAATGGTATCGGGCGTCCACATGTGGTTTTCACCGCGAACACGATAGGCATACTCACCGCCTGCTTCGAGCATATTGGTCAACACAGGATCGTTTCCAAATGCCTGCTGGTGCATGTGCAGCGCCTCTTCGGCAATTTCAAACACGCCAATACCGCCCACATTCGATGGCGTATTTTTGAAATATTTCTGAATCACTTCTTGATTGAGTCCAATGGCTTCAAAAATTTGCGAGCCGGTATAGGACATATAGGTAGAGATGCCCATTTTTGACATGACTTTTTGCAAGCCCTTGCCTACCGCTTTAACGTAATTCTTGATGGCTTTTTCTGGCGATAAATCACCGGGCAAACCTTTTGCCATTTCCGCTAAGGTCTCCATTGCCAAGAAAGGGTGAATCGCTTCTGCACCATAGCCCGCGAGCAATGCAAAGTGGTGGGTCTCGCGTGCGCTACCGGTCTCTACAACTAAACCAACACTGGTACGCAAGCCTTTGGCAACCAAATGCTGATGTATTGCAGAGGTCGCTAAAAGTGCGGGGATGGCAACGTGCTTCTCATCGACTTGACGATCACTGATCAAAACAATATTGAAGCCCAAACTAACGGCATCAGCAGCTTCCGCACACAAGGATGCTAAGCGCGCCTCAATGCCCTCTTTGCCCCAGGCTGCGGGATAACAGATATCTAATTCGTAGGTGCGGAACTTGCCATTGGTGTAGTGCTCAATGTGGCGTATCTTCGCCATTTCCTCAAAATCCAGAATGGGCTGGCTTACTTCTAAGCGCATCGGCGGATTGATGTTGTTGGTATCGAGCAAGTTGGGTTTTGGTCCGACAAACGAGACCAAAGACATCACCATGTTTTCCCGAATCGGATCAATTGGGGGGTTTGTAACCTGTGCAAACAATTGCTTAAAGTAGTTGTAAAGGGATTTATCTTTATTTGATAAAACAGCCAAGGGGCTATCGTTACCCATCGATCCAATAGCCTCTTCGCCGGCCAATGCCATTGGCGCCATTAAATACTTGAGGTCTTCTTGGCTGTAGCCAAATGCCTGCTGACGATCTAGTAATTTTGCCGCTGGCCGAATGTGGGCCTGCTCGTCCACACTGTCTTTCTTGGACAAATCCACTTCATCTAACTTGACACGTACCGCATCAATCCAGCTCTTGTATGGCTTGGCTTTTGATACCGCATTTTTGAGTTCAACATCATCAATGATGCGGCCTTGCTCCATATCAATCATGAACATCTTGCCAGGTTGCAAGCGCCACTTTTGCACGATCTTATTTTCTGGCACTGGTAGTACTCCCGCCTCAGAACCCATGATCACCAGATCATCATCGGTGACGTAATAGCGTGCTGGACGCAAGCCATTGCGATCAAGCGTAGCCCCAATCTGACGGCCATCGGTAAACGCCATGGCGGCAGGGCCATCCCATGGCTCCATCATCGCTGCATGGTATTCATAAAACGCGCGGCGATTCTCATCCATCAAGGTATGTTGTTCCCATGCCTCTGGAATCATCATCATCATGGCTTGCGCTAATGGATATCCCGCCATGACGAGTAGCTCTAAGCAGTTATCAAAGCAGGCTGTATCGGATTGGCCTGGGTAAATCAATGGCCATAATTTTTGTAAATCATCACCTAATACTGGTGAGCTAATTGCGCCTGTACGTGCATTGACCCAATTGACGTTGCCTTTAACGGTATTGATTTCGCCGTTGTGCGCAATCATGCGATACGGGTGCGCCAACTCCCATGCTGGGAACGTATTGGTCGAAAAACGCTGATGTACTAAAGCCAAGGCGGAAACACAACGCTGGTCTTGTAAGTCTAAATAGTAAGCGCCAACTTGATTTGCAAGTAGCAGCCCTTTATACACAATCGTGCGTGCCGACATCGATGCAACAAAATATTCCTTGCCATGCTTCAAATGCAAATCTTGAATGGCGTGACTGGCTGTTTTTCGGATGACGTATAGCTTGCGCTCCAAGGCATCGGTTGTCATGATGTCTCGGCCGCGCCCAATGAAAATTTGGCGAATGAATGGCTCGGTCTTTTGTACTGTTGGCGACATCGGTAATTTCGTATCAATCGGTACATCGCGCCATCCCAGCACGACCTGACCTTCTAGGCGAACCGTTCTTTCAAGCTCTTGTTCACAAGCCAAACGCGATGCGCTCTCTTTTGGCAAAAAGATCATGCCCACGCCGTATTCGCCAAACGGCGGCAGTGTGATTCCTTGCTTAGCCATTTCCTCGCGATACAAAAGATCGGGTACTTGAATCAAAATACCGGCACCATCACCCATTAGGGGGTCAGCACCAACGGCGCCGCGGTGATCTAAGTTTTCTAATATTTGCAAACCCTGCGTCACAATCGCATGGGATTTTTTACCTTTAATGTGCGCTATAAAACCGACCCCACATGCATCGTGCTCATTCGCCGGATCGTATAAACCCTGTGCAATGGGGCGTAATGTTTCAGCCTCTACTGGCTGAGTATCTGAATTAATTTGGGTAATTTGGCTATTCATAATGTGTCTCGATAACGACGCAAAAAAGGCGCTTAGGCGCGTGGGAGATCAAATATAGGGGAATACCCCTTCAAGTGCAATCTTTTTAATTGACTCTGTCCCGTTTATATAGGCAGGCCCATAAGAATAAATGTATAAATAGGGACAGAGTCAGTCTTTACACCGCCCTTCCTAACTTCCCCTATTGTTTAGCTAGGATGTACTACCGGAAGGGGATTTTTTATCGGCCGTCCGCGCGGGCGAATCTGCATTGCGTCTAAATTGCCCTTAAAGAGGGTTTTTGCATATTCTGGGCTCACCCATGGCTTTGACCGAAGCAAGGCTTCCGTGATTGCAAGGTCCTCCCAATGGGGGGCGCCCTCTTTTACCCAGTTTGCCCAAGCCATTTGACGTTCAAATGGGGTGTTTCCGAGATCCCAAAACCGCGGGTGGTCTTGCAACCAGGCTTCTGCTTTTCCGCCAATGTGACTCGCATAACTCGTCCAAGGGTAGTCAGCAGGTCGGGATTCTGGACTGCTGCGGACCGGATTTAACTCAATGTAACGCTGGCAACGCAGAAGGTAGTCAGGGTCAATTAAGGATGAGCGATAACGGCCCTCCCAAATTGTTCCGGTACGGCCATGCTTTTGATTAAAGAATTGCGCATAGCGCCGCCCTAAGGATTGCATTAACTTCGCTAGCGACTGGGGCTCTTTGGGGCTAAGGAGTAAATGCACATGATTGGGCATCAGCGCGTAAGCATGAACCGCTACTGAAAATTGAGCGGCTGCGGTACGTAGCCAATCGAGGTAAATGGCGTAATCTGCAGGCACAAAAAACAGGGTCTCGCGATTGTTTCCACGCACCAACACATGCATTGCCTGACCGGGAATAACAATGCGCGCCTGGCGAGCCATTACGCCGGCCTCCCTAGTTAACCGTACTTAAACCACCCGGCGGGGCAAAGTCAGGAATAAACCAATCCCCACCGGACTGCACTACGCCCGCAGGAACTAATTTAGATTGTTCAGGCCTCCCCTTTAAAGCGGTTGCCATAAATGAGGTCCATACCGGCAGCGCCAATCCACCACCCGTTTCACGATCGCCAAGGCTGCGCGGCCGATCAAACCCAATCCACGCCACTGCAACCACATCCGAGTTGTAGCCTGCAAACCACGCATCATGCGAGTCATTCGTAGTTCCGGTCTTGCCAGCCAAATCATTACGACCTAATTTGCTTCTTGCACTGATCGCCGTGCCCGTTTTCGTTACTTCTTGCAACATGCTATCCATGACAAAGGCCGTGCGCGCATCGAGTACTCGGGTAGCATCGATGCTTGCACGCACTGGCTGTGCCTCAAAGAGAACGGCACCCTTGGAATCAACCATCTTACTTATCAGGAAGGGATCCACGCGGTATCCGCCATTAGCAAACACGCTATACGCTGTTGCCATTTGTAAGGGCGTGACCGATCCAGCGCCTAGCGCCATTGTTAAATAGGGTGGATGCTTCTCTGGCTCAAACCCAAATCGCTGAATAAAGTCTTGTGCATACGATGGACCAATTTTGCGTATCACCCGTACCGACACTAAGTTTTTAGACTTAGCGAGCGCCGTTCGCAGCGGCATAAAACCGTCGAACTTACCATCGTAGTTTTTTGGTTCCCATGCTTGACTGCCAGTCTCTAAACTGCCAATGGATAAAGGCGCATCATTGACCGAAGTACTGGGGGTGAATCCTTTTTCAATTGCGGCGGCGTATATGAAGGGCTTAAAAGCGGAGCCGGGTTGGCGTTGCGCCTGGGTAACGTGATTGAATTGATTGCGACGAAAATCAAATCCACCAACCAAGGAGAGAATCGCGCCACTCTCGGGATCTAAAGCAACAAACGCTGCCTCGACTTGGGGTAGCTGGGCTAACTTCCAGATGCCACTGTCAGAAAGGAGGCGGACTACCGCGCCAGGACGTAAACGTTTTTTAGGTTGTGAGCTGTCGGTTAATGATGCCGACGCCAACTTTAAACCATCGCCTTTAATGGAGATCACATCACCAGTTGCAATCATGACCTGTAACTCTTTGGGTTTCACTTCCAATACGACACCCGATTGCAACTCATCCAATGGGGGGTAATCCAGTAGAGCTATGTCGATTGCGCGCTGCCGCTTGAGTTCATCTTCAGGTAAATCAATGAAGCCCTCTGGGCCCCGGTAAGCATGCCGCAAGTCATAATCAAAAATACCGCGGCGTACCGCTGCATACGCCGCATCCTGATCCGCTTTAATCAAGGTGGTGTAAACACTCAAGCCTTGTGAGTAAATGGCTTCGCCATATTGACTAAACAATAATTGGCGGACCATCTCTGCAGCAAAGTCTGCCCGTGTTGAGAACTCATTACCAAGGCCGCGCACCCGTAACTGCTCTGCCATTGCGACCTGATATTGCTCTGGTGTAATGTAAGCCAAATCACGCATGCGCTGCAAAATGTATTCTTGACGAATCTTGGCGCGTCGGAAATTACTGACGGGGTTATAAGCCGACGGTGCCTTAGGTAAACCGGCCAACATGGCAGACTCCGCAATGCTCAAACTTTTTAGGTCTTTACCAAAGTAAATTTGCGCTGCACTTGAAAATCCATATGCCCGCTGACCCAAAAAAATCTGATTCATGTAGATTTCTAGAATCTTATCTTTCGATAACTTGGATTCAATCTCCCAGGCCAGCAACACTTCATAGATCTTTCGGCTAAATGTTTTTTCATTGCCTAAAAAGAAATTGCGCGCCACCTGCATGGTGATGGTGGATGCGCCCTGAGAAAGGCGACCCCGTAAATTCGCCAAGCTTGCCCGCAAAACACCCAAATAGTCGACGCCGCCATGGGAATAGAAGCGATCGTCTTCAATTGCCAATACGGCATTACGCATCTGCAAGGGAATCTCAGACAAAGGGACTACCGTGCGGCGCTCTTCACCGAACTCCCCAATTAATACTTTATCGGCCGTAAAAACACGCAGCGGCTCTTTCGGTTTGTAGTCGACCAAGGCCGATATTGGGGGCAAATTCGGAATGGCGATAATGAATGCGTAGGCAATCAACATCGTTACCATCACCCCGCCCGCCAAAGCAAAGACCAGTAAGGCCTTAATCAATGGCCCACGAATCGTGCTCGATAGCGACACATTATCAGGGTGCGGACGGTAAGACCGACCGTCAGGCGA
>JBIJAM010000077.1:0-3251 GCA_044345755.1 Polynucleobacter sp.
CGATGTCATGAAAATGACGCCAGAGGGCAAATTGGGTCAAGTCATCAAACAAGAAAAAATTACCACCCCAGTCAAGGGGGCACAGGCCTGGAAGATTGCCTATATTTCATCGGATGTTGCTGGGCGGGCAACCATTTCTACTGGCCTAGTGGTGGCACCCGTTGGGCAAGCCCCCAAAGGGGGGCGTCCTGTATTGGCATGGGCCCATGGAACAACAGGTACAGCTCAAAATTGTGGACCTTCGCAGATAACTAATCCCGCAGTTCCATTGAACCAGTATTTCTTAGTAGGGGGTAATTCGTGGACAGACTATGGTATTCCAAACTTAGAAGAGTTTATTAAAGAGGGTTATGTCATTGTTGCTACCGACTATCAAGGTCAAGGAAGTGGCGGTAAACACCAGTATGCTGTTGCTGGAACAAACGGCCGTGATTTAATTAATTCGGCGCGTGCGGTAATTTCCATGAAAGATACTGGCGCCAGTAAGCGCACTATTTTCTATGGCTGGTCTCAGGGTGGCGGGGCAACGATTGCTGCCGCTAGCCTAGGCGACTACCTCAACAAGAAGGGTGCCGTGACCGATGATTTACAGGTGCTGGGATTTGTTGCCATGGCTCCCGATGATGCTGCTGTAATGATTCAGGGTGCCACCAAAGATCAGGCGTCTGCTGATAAGGCGGTTAATGGACTCATTCAGTTGTTTTCCGATAATGTATTTAACTTCTCCCATTTTGCGATGACGATGTGGGGTACTCAAGCGGCTTATTCCAATCTAAAGCTCACTGATCTGTTTACAGATCAAGGCTCCAAAGTACTCGATCAAGTGCTCTTGAACAAATGCATGCACGTGGTTGCTGATACGCTCAATTACACCTATGGAAATCAGTTCAAAACACTCTTGCGTGATAAGCCTGTCAATACCATGCCCTGGGTAAAAGCCCTAATTGATGGCGGAGTTTTGCCTGTAAAGCCGGTCGCACCGGTGGTGATTTATTGGGGCACAAAAGACACGGCGGTACCTCCGATCATGCACCAGCTTTATCAAAAGCAGATGTGTGCCATGGGTGGCAATATTGAGCGTATTCAGTTGCCTGGTGAGCAAACCCATTTCTCAACCCCCGGCGTTTCAGCTCCGATGTATCTGACCTGGGTTAAAGATCGGGTTGCTGGAAAGCCGCTAGAGAATCGATGCCCCAAGAACTAGATTCATCGTAAACCGACTATTTATTCGGGTAATCAGTTTTACAGAAGCCACCTTCGGGTGGTTTTTCTTTAACTACTATGACCTTGGGAGGCTTTTTCCAGCAAGGATTTGTTCTGATCACAATACCTTGCAATTTCAACGAGTGTATTTAAACCGAGCTTATTTTTGATACTCGTCCGATGCCATTTCACAGTACGTAGGGTGATGTTTAATAAATCAGCAATTTCATGTTGTCGATAACCATTGCCGATCAGCATTAGAACTTGAGCCTCACGCTTACTAATTGGCATCGAGGCCGACGCTAGTTTAATTGCGCTGGATTCTTGAAATAGAGCCTTAAGGACTTGACTAACCTTCTCTCCCGTAAATGGTTTGAGCAAAAAATCATTGGCACCGCCATGCCACGCATCAATAATATCGGCCTGTTGGGCATTACCACTTGTAAAGATGATCGGGAATTCGATATTCATTTCCTTTAACGTAGTTTGTAGCTCAATCCCATTCATACCCGGCATTTGGAAATCCAGCAGGATGCAAGTGGGAACCCCATCCTCAAGTTCAAAGTTCTTTAGGGCTTCTAGTAAATCCTCGGCCGATTCAAACTGGGTAACTAAATATTCTTTGGATAGCCAGTCCGTCAAACTAGCCCTAAGGGCTGCATCGTCCTCAACCAGAATCACCCGAAATGGCTTCATTTGATGCTTACCGTTTCGTTTAAAGGAATTTGGATCTCGAAGCATGCTCCACCCCGTTCATGATTCGATGCGGCAATTTTTCCCTGATGCCGTTCGATGATGGTTTTGCTTAACCACAGACCCACACCGAGCCCGTTTGGTTTGCTTGTTTTGTAGAGCTCAAATAAGGATTCAGAGGCTAGAGGATTGATGCCCAAGCCACTATCCATTACAGAAAGGTAGGCGTAGGACTCATTATTGCTAATGGTAATCACAATTTCTTGAACCTCGGAATTACTCTCGTTAATTGCATCGATCGCATTGTTAAACAAGTTAATGAGTACTTGTTGTAGTTGAACGCCATCACCGAAAACAATGGGATTGGTTTCATATTGCTTCAGCAGAGTAATCCGTTTCGATTGCAGCGTTGGTTTGATAATCTCAAGGACTTCGTTGCAGATTTTTTGCAAATTAGTTGGCTCAAATTTTTCAATCTTAGATCCAAAGAGCTGCCTTAAATTTTGTACCAAGCTCGATAATTGATTCGATTGGGTGCAGATTTCATCTAAAGAAGTAATAGTGCGCGTATTGTTATCGGAAGGTGATAAATCGCGACGCGCCGTTTCTGCTCGAATGGCAATCGTAGTTAATGGCTGACTTAATTGATGTGCCAGCGAACTAGCAAGTGCGCTAATCCCGATAAATCGGTTTGAGGCAATCAAGCCTCGCAAAAACTGATTTTTCTCTTCAATGGCTTTGACGAGGGGTTGATTCAGGATGTTTTCGGTTGGATTGGATTGATCGACCCAAGTAATCCGAAAGCCTATGTAGGTTAAATAGCGAAAGCTACCCAATATCATGAATAGCGTAAAGGCGATGACCGCCATTGTGCTTGGCTCTCCTCTGGGAATAATAGGGGCGCTTGTAAAGGTGGCGATTATCCGAATGAGTCCAAAACAAATCAATCCAAATGCGATCCACTTCAGAAATTGAACAAACTGATTATTGGGAAATTTTGGTAACAACGCATGTTTATATGCCCAATAATTCGCTATAAATAGGCTTGTCAAAATGAGCGTATTAGCAAAGATGATCCAGCGGTAGTTGGATTCATCGCGATGTATTTCGGCAATTATCGTAAGTGCGCCAAGCGCAGCCACTCCTAATATAAGCCACTTTTTATCCATCTTCTTGGTGATGCAAAGCGTGCTGTATAAGATGGCCGCCTCAGATACTAGAGCTGCTAAATTTGGAATTCCAATCGTAATCGCATTAACAGGCGCAACGTTAATATTCACTAAAAATATCACGCCGCAACTAATGACCATGCAGAGTTCTGAAAATAATACGTAATGGGCAGAAGGATCTAATCG